>DIUT01000064.1 GCA_002423105.1 Geobacter sp. UBA6151
TGTGGGTTTCCGTTCCGCCTTGTATTTGTAAAAGGAGACATTACATGATCTACAGCTACCGGAAACATATCGACGACATCAGAACGGTTGAAATACTCCTGCCGGAAAGCGGCATGGAGCGGCAAGGGCAAGAGCTAGCCACCGTTGACGGCACAACCTACGTGTTTCTGCCCGATACATCCACACTGCCACCGCAGCCGCCAGAGATAGCGGTTCAACCGGCAACGCTGACCGACGCCCTGCGGGAGAGCATTAAAGTTGCCAGCCCGCATGTATGGCTGATCAACCAGCGGGTGGTGGACATGATCCGCCAGCGCTACAGCGTAGACGACGAAATCAAAATGCTGCGCATCGCACCCAGCGACGAAACAACTGCGTACAACGCCTATGTCGAAGAGTGCCGGGCCTGGGGGCGTGGAGAGAAAGCGAAGCTGGGGCTGTAGAGGGTGGTGGTTTCGGGCCTGGCAGAATTAGCAGCCCTGTAGGGGGTGCATTGTGGATAACACCGTGGCAGTTCTGTTCAGCACCACCACCAGCCCGTTTAGCTGGCTGATTCGGCTGCTCACCTGGAGCCGCTGGAGTCATGTGAGCGTTGTTGATGGCGATACCATCATCCAGGCCCACGCCCTGCACGGCGTTACCCGCACCCCGCTGGCCGNNGCCGCCGTTATCGCCGCCGCCTCCAGCCAGATCGGCAAGCCCTACGACTGGACCGCATTGTGGGCATTCATCCTGCGCCGTGATTGGCAAGAGGACGACAGCTGGTTTTGTAGTGAGCTTGTGGCGTGGTGTTTTACAAAAGCCGGTTGTGGCCTGTTCAGGCCAGACCGGCTGGCAAGGGTGACGCCGGAACATTTATGGATGTTAGAACCTGATGATTTACACAACCGGAAAGGGCGGCCATCGTAACGGGTAGTTTCCCTCCTTGTCCTGCCCCGCCGTCCTCGGAGTTGTGTTTGGCCCCCAGCAATGGGGGCCTTCTTTGTGCCCAAAACGTCCAATCACATTCAACAAGTTGAAAGATAGCACAATTACAAAAAATTACCAATTATCATATTTCGGCAAAATTTTATCTTGACAGGGTGAACGGCTGTCTGGTAAACAGTTATCAAGTTTTGATAATGCCGCAAGGGGAAAGGGGGGGCAAATGGGGAAGTCAAAGACCATCGCTTTTAAGGTCACAGAGGAAAAGCTGGCAGAGATCGGGAAGGAAGCCGAAAGACGGGGCCAGACCATAGCAGGGCTGGTTAGGCAGTTTGTTTACGAGTCACTGGAAAAAGCCGCTTAACAAAAAGCCCCCTGGCAGCGGGAACTGACCAGAGGGCGACAACAAACACAGCGAGGTAATTATGACACAGCAGCTTGCAGTTTTCAACTACCACGGCTTGACAGTGCGGACCATCGACGTTGACGGAGAATTATTCTTTGTCGCTGGAGACGTTGCAGAGGTGCTTGGCTACAGCACCAACCCTTCACGACTTTTCAGCCATGTTCCAGACGATTGGAAGGGTGTGCATCCGATACACACCCCAGGCGGTAAGCAGGAAATGCTTACACTTTCAGAGCCGGGACTATTCTTTTTCCTCAACCGTAGCGACAAACCGGCAGCATTACCTATGCAGAAATGGGTAGCCGGAGAAGTCCTTCCATCCATCCGCAAGACCGGCGGATATTCAATGCAACCTCAAGAGTTGATCGCCAGGGCGGTCATTGAAGCCCAAAAGCTGATTGATCACCAGACCGCACTGATTGCCGAAATGAAGCCCAAGGCTGACTTCTTCGACACCGTAACCGGCAGCAGTGATGCCGTAGACATTGGCACCGTGGCAAAGGTGCTGAACTGCGGCATTGGCCGGACCCGCCTTTTTTCATTCCTTCGTGACAAATCCATTTTGCAGGACAACAACCAACCATATCAGCGGTACATCGACGCCGGATATTTCCGGGTAATTGAATCGACCTACAACAAGCCGGACGGGTCAACTCACGTCAGCTTCAAAACAGTCGTGTACCAGAAGGGCGTGGACTACATCCGTAAGCGGCTGGCTAAGTCTATCGAGTCCGGTGAGTTCAAAGAGGCCGCGTAATGACCCTGGACCGTGACGACATTAACGCCATTGCCGACGCGGTATACGACCGGCTGCAACGTGCCGAGTCGATCAAGCTGGACGCTCAATACGCCGCATCGCTGGACCTGGACGAACTGAAACGCCGGAACCACCAGAAGATGATCGAAGAGAACAGACGAAGGAGGGCCAGGAAATGACTGACTACAAATCAAAGCGCAACCAGCTTATCAGCATGGAAAGCGACCCGATCAGGGACAGCAACCCGATTGCCACGTTGGCCGCGCTGGTCGGTATCTGCTGCATCATTGTTGCGCTGATTGTGTCGTGCGCTGATTCTATCGACCGGACGCTTGACAATCAGGCAAAGCACAACGGCGCCCCGCAGGCTTTCCGCAAGCAGTCGCCAAGTCATGAGCAAATGTGGGCGCTGGACCACCTAACGGCAGTTTCAAAGGTGGCCCATGCTGACCGCTGCATAGGAGAATGAACTGTGCAACGGGTAAAAGGCGACAAATGGTTTGTTTGTGAGTGTGGCAACATTATTGATCCTCGGGCTGGCAAGCATCCATGTGGTTTTTATCAAGATGATAGGGGCTGTATTGAGCCGCACTGTTGTGAGTGTGACAAAAATATTCACAAAGATTTTTTAAGGTATGGACTGGCGAGTCTAGTTACTTATTTAAGAGTTAAGTATCCACGTGAAGCGATGCATATCCCAGTGGATAAGATATACCAAAGATATTTACGTATTGTATCAAGACAAATCGGTCTTATTGATAAAGCCACAATTGAAGTCATAAACAAAAGATTCCATCAAAAAAGGTTGTCATGTGGTGACACTAATTTAGGTATAAAATTTATGCCTATATTTGATGATTGCATTTATCACCCTGAATTAAAAAGAGTTAGAACTATTAGAGGATTGTTTTCTGACGGTTTTATAGATGAAAATCAAATGGCAAACGCATATTATATTTTACGCACTGAAAGGATACTTAAAAATGAGCTTAATAAATCAAGAGTTGTTAGAGTTAAGAGATCTCGCGAGGAAAGTTCTAACAGGAGAGGTAGACCTCGCAAAAGTTGACACACTGATAGGAATATACTCACAAACAGCTAAAAGAGAGAATTTGCTTTTTCAGATTGCGGCCCATGCGGAAAAGAATGGCAAGGCTGATAAGTCATGGCGCAGGCTTAACGACATGAACCTTATCAGTGAAAACGCAGCAATAAATATAGAAACGAAAGGCAACCAGGTTTTCAAATGTCCTGAACAGGGGTGGAATATTATTGATCGAGAAAACTGTCTTGATTACAGCGGGAGCTTAGAAAATATAGACAGGTGCCAGAACTGCAACCACTTTTCTATCACCCGTAAGCAGATTTGTTCAGCAATTGGACACCAGGGAGTACAGCCATGACCTGCCCAAGATGCAACGGGTTCCTGCATACCGCTCAAGACGAAATGAAGCCAGATCAGGGCGACGTTGCCGAACTATCCGCCGCCGATTGCATCAAGTGCGTCAACTGCGGCCACCGGATATATCCGCAGATCGTGCCAGCGGTGCCGTTCGACAAGGGCATGATCTTGCCAAAGCAGGACATGAAGGGATCAAAGCCAGGCCGCAGACTGTCACACGTTGAACTGATGCAGAAATACTATCCCAGCATTAAGGCCATGAGGAAGGGCAAGAACCCTACAAGTTGGGCATCAATAGCAAGTCTTATTTCAACAGCCGAGGGCGTGAAGATCACCGGGGAAACCGTGGCGAAGTATTTCAAAGAAATCCACCAGCAGCACAAGGTGAAGCGAGGCCCCCGGATATGAAATCACCATGCAGGGATTGCGACGAACAAGACTACAAGGCCCGCTGTTTCGATTCCTGCAAGCTGATAATCGAGTTCAGGCAATGGCTTGACCGGCAGCCAGACGGCGTACCGGCGAGCGACGCAA
>DIUT01000018.1:0-5594 GCA_002423105.1 Geobacter sp. UBA6151
GTATCGCCACGGCCATCAAGGAGACTCATCCTCACGTACGGATTATTGGTGTCGAGACCGTTTCGGCGCCCAGCATGTACCAGGCGGTGAAGAGCGGCAAGCCCTGCACCGTCCCCCTGGCCCAGACCATTGCCGACGGCATTGCGGTCAAGACCGCCGGCCGGGTGACCATGCCGATCATCCGTGCGCTGGTGGATGAAATTGTACTGGTGGAGGAGGAGGAGATCGCCCTGGCCATCGTGGCCTTGCTGGAAAAAAGCAAGCTGCTGGTGGAAGGGGCCGGAGCAGTTACCCTGGCTGCCCTGCTGAATAACCGCATTGAAGTGTTGCATGGCAAGATCGTCTGCCTGCTCTCCGGGGGGAATATCGATGTGCGTACCCTTTCCGTGGTGGTGGAGCGGGCGCTTTTGGCTGCTGGGCGTTATCTGAAGCTGCGGGTGCAACTGCAGGATCTGCCCGGCTCCCTTGCCCGGCTGACTGCTGACATTGCCGAGGCTCAGGCCAACATCAACCTGATCAACCATGACCGCCGCTCCAAGGGGCTGGGTCTGGGCTGCACCGAGGTGCATCTGGTGCTGGAAACCAAAGGTCAGGAGCATGCCGCGGCAACGCTGTCCCTGCTGCGCGGGCGGGGGTATCTGCTGGAGGTGGAGTAAAACCGGCGTAGACCTTCTGTAAGATCACAAGCTTATCTGTCAGTGCTGCTCACTTTCCAACTCTTCAAACTGGTTGATCTGGACGCTGCCATCAGGGAAACGGGCGATGATCTCCAGCTCGCCCCCCATGGCACGGATAAAGTTGCGCAGGGTGCTGATGTACATGTCGGCGCGTCGCTCCAGCTTGGATATGCTGGCCTGCTTGACATGCAGCACACCGGCGAGCCGTTCCTGGCTCAACTGCCGGGCATGGCGCAGTTCGTTAAGCGGCAGTCGGGCAAGCAGATCCATCGCCTTCTGATGGTTCCGTTCACGCCGTTCCGGTGACATTTTAGCCCGTAATTCGCTGAATGGACGTGCCATAATTATTCCTTTCGTTCTTTTGCCAATGCAGAGAGATGCTGCTGATACAGTTTGTCTGCAAGCGGAATCATTTTCTCGTACCAGCGGCTATCCCCTGTCCTGCAGCCACCAATCAGCAAAAGCGCCGTGCGTCGAGGATCAAAGGCATACAGGATACGATAGAGCTAACCTTTGTGTTGTACCCTCAGTTCTCGCAGATGGCCAAGCCGTGAGCCGCTTATGCCGGAACTGTAAGGAAACTCCAGATGAGGGCCACGTTCCTGAAGCAGATCAACAACGATGTCAAGATCATCCTGACAGCTCTCAGTTAACGTCTCCCACCATTCACCGAACTCGTCGGTATATTCGATCTCCCATGCCATGCCCGCAGTATAACCTCAAAGGAATACCCGGTCAAAGAAAAAGCCCCGCTTCAGAGAAGGAGGCGAGGCGTCTCTCTCAGGAGTTGCACACTACCGCACCCGTCTGCTGAATAAACAAACAGTCCGCGATACTTACATCAAGCAAATATCTGCATTTACAGCATGTTACCTGTTGGCACAATCTGTGCTAACCCGCTTGTGTGCTTTTCACAAAGGAGGCAGACCATGAAAATCGCATTTACCACCACCGACGGCATCACCATCGACCAGCACTTCGGCCAGTGCGAGAAGTTCCAGATATGGGAGGTCGGGCCTGATGAAGCTGCTTTTCTGGAAACAGTGGTGGTCACCGCCCACGGCGGTGACGAGGAGGACCGGATTGCGGCCCGCGCCGAGCTGCTGAGCGATTGCGCCATCGTCTACACCATGCAGGTGGGAGGCCCGGCGGCAGCCAAGCTGATTGCGCGGAAGATCCATCCCATGAAGACCACTGTAGAAGTGGGTCTCAAGGAAACCGTGGAGAAACTTCAGGAAGTGTTGCAGGGCGACCCGCCTCCCTGGCTGCGCAAGGCGATGAACAAGGGGCAAGCGGTATCGTTTGAAGAATAACAAAAATTTCAACCACACAAAGCGATGTGGATTTTTTCGATAAGCTCCAGGCGCTTGAGGAATGGCGCACAGGGCATTCCGAAAAGCAACGACGAGATTGCGGAAAAGCCGCATCCCAACACAGGAGGTGCCAAATGGCCTACATTACCGGTTTAACCAAAAACAAGCAGGAATGGACCCCGCAGTTTATCGTATCCATTGATGAAGAGATCTGTATCGGCTGTGGCCGCTGCTTCAAGGTGTGCAGCCACAATGTTTTGGCTTTTGAAGAACTGGATGAGGATGATTCGGCCAAGATGTTCATGAAGGTGGAAAATGCCGGTAACTGTATCGGCTGCGAGGCCTGCGGCAAGACCTGTTCAAAGAAATGTTTCACCTTTGCGCCGGTGTCATTGTGATCTTGCAGGGGCGGGTCTTGTGCCCGCCCAAACCCAGGGTGCCCACAAGGAGTGCCCCTACAGGAGAAAACCATGTTGATCGCCGTAACCTCAACAGACGGCATCACCATCAACCAGCATTTCGGCAAGGCCGAGCGCTTCCTTATCTATGAGGTGAGCGATGGCGACCTGCGGCTGGTGCGGGAGCTTGCATCTCCGTCCTACTGTAACTGGTCTGCCTCGATGCATGAGATGACCCCGGAGCAGTTTACGGCGACGGTGCAGAAGATGAAAGATTGTGCCGAGGCGCCACCGGATCACCGGTTGATGCCGGACAAGCTGTCTGCCATTGCCGCAGGCCTGGGAGACTGCCGAGTAGTGGTGACCGTCATGATCGGTGATGCGCCCCGTGAAGAATTGGAACGGCTGGGAATCGATCTGCTGACCATACCGGGAGCGGTTGCAGAGGTGTTGAAGGAAGTGGCAAAACTATACTGAAACTTTCTGCTTCAAATTGAACCAGGAACACGAGGTTGCCTCAATGTCGAGCACCGCCTTCAATCACTGCAACCTGCCCCCCTGGGTCATCGCCTCGCGGCACTACAACGACAATCCGCAAGCCCTGGAGATCCAGGGGGTGCGCTCCGCCAACCACTTCCTGTTTAACAAGCTGGACAGCATTGCCGACTGCGATGAACGGGGGCAGCTGTTCAGTGACTACCTGTCGGTGAAGTTTGCCCTGCACCATGAACAGGGGCAGACCGACACCGCCCGTAAAAGCCTGCGCAACAGCTATCTGCGCTTTCTTAAAGGGTGGATGATGGACAGCAACTCGGTTGAGGGGGCGGTGTTGAAAAGCTGGGTGGAATCCCGTATCGGCATTTCCCCGGTTTTTCACAATGGCCGGATCAGCGGCAGTGAATCGGAGGCTCAATACCGCTATGTGCTGGACCGTACCCGGGGCAGCAAACGGACCAATGCCATCAACGCCCAGTTTGATCTGCTCTATGAATACTGCCAGTACGAACTGCAGCGGGAGTATGGCGGTCAATTGTGGCTTGATCTCTATCGCGGCACCTACGATGCCTCCGAGCATGATCTGGTGGAGCAGATCGGCAAGCGGGAGCAGATCGTGCGGTTGAACAACCTGGTCTCTTTTACCGATCAGGAAGAGCGGGCTTGGGAGTTCGGTTCCACAGTCTGGACCACACGGGTGCCGCTGACCAAAATCTTCTTTTTTGACCGCCTGCTACCCACCAGCCTGCTGAAGGGGGAAGGGGAATATCTGGTTATCGGTGGTGAGTATCTGGTACGCCAGATCATGTGTACGGTCTGATTTTTTCCCCATCGTTATATAGCTATTGACACAACGGCAGGCTTTACCATACATTCCGTTATGTTTTTTTGTATATAACGGAATGTATGGCCGCATTTACTGACTGGAGATGGATAGATGGAATGGCTGAAGAGCGCAGTTGACTACGGCATCATCGGGCTTCTTGTGGCGTTGAGTGTTGTTGCGGTCAGTATGCTGGTGCTTTTAACCATCGTATTACCAAGGTATCAGGATTCACCCCGGCAATTGTCGGGCGTGGCGCGATTACTCCGCTGGCCGGACTTATCGATGTCAGCGCATTGGACGGCCTGGCCATTTACACCTATTGGTCGGCCAGATATGCCGGGCTGCACGATCCCAGTCCTGCTGATTTAAAGCGTCTCCAGGCGAAACCGGATATTGCCGGAATTGTGACCAAGAGCGAATTTCTTGAACTGTTCATGGCTCGTCCGCCGCAGGGGCAGCTTGTTCCCGACTACCTCATGGCGGCCCGCCCCGGTTATTCCATGCAACGGAGCATACACGAATGAAATGCCATAAAAACAGCATCGCCCTTGATGCCAGCCTCTGGCTGAATCGTGCCGACAACAAATTTCTGGGAGCGGACCGTATCGCCCTGCTGGAAAAGATTGATAAACTGGGTTCGATTACCAAGGCTGCGCAGGCGGTGGGGATCAGCTACAAGACCGCCTGGGACCAGGTTAACACCATCAACAATATGGCGGACAAGCCACTGGTAGACCGGCTGACCGGCGGCAAGGGGGGCGGCGGCACCAGCCTCACGGCTGAAGGCAAGAAAATTGTACAACAGTACAAAACCATCCAGGAAGAGCATGGCAAATTCCTGCACAATCTGGAGGACAGGCTCGGTGACACCGACAGTCTGTATCAATTCTTAAGGAGGATCAGCATGAAAGTAAGCGCACGCAACACCTTTGCCGGCAAAGTGACCGGCATCACCAAAGGGGCAGTGAATGCCGAAGTGACCCTTGCCCTCAAAGGCGGCATCCCACTGGTGGCCACCGTAACCAACGGGGCGGTGGATAATCTGGGACTGAGTATCGGCATGGATGCCTACGCCATTATCAAGGCCAGTTCCATCATCATCGGCACTGACCTGGAAAATGCCAAAGTAAGCGCCCGGAACATCTTCTACGGCGCCATCACCAAAGTGATTGAAGGTCCGGTCAACACCGAGGTTGATCTGGAGATCGGCAACGAAAACACCGTAAGCGCCGTGATTACCCATGACAGCGCTGCCCGGCTCGGCCTGAAGGCAGGCGGCAAGGCATTTGCACTGTTCAAGGCCTCCAGCGTTATTATCGGCGTCAGTTAACCGCTTGAGGCGGGGCAGCAGAGCCACATTTTTTTGCATAGCGTTATGCAATCAAAAACATAGCGCATACCTGAAAGGAAACTAAACTATGAAACTGTTCAAAACCTTGTTGCTGGCCTCGTTCCTGCTTTTCTCCACCACTGTTGCCCATGCCGAAAAAATCACGGTCGCCGCTGCTGCTGACTTGAAGTTTGCCATGGATGAAATTGTTGCCAGCTTCAACAAGAGCCATCCAAAGGATCAGGTGGAAGTTATCTACGGATCATCCGGCAAGTTTTTTACCCAGGTAAAGAACAACGCGCCATATGACATGTATTTTTCCGCTGACATCCACTATCCCCGTGAACTGGCGAAAAGCGGACTTGCTGCTTCTGAAGTTATCCCCTATGCTTTGGGACGGATCGTTCTCTGGAGCAACAGCAGGGATGCAGCAAAGATGACCCTGGAGAACCTGACTGATCCGGCAATCAGAAAGATTGCCATCGCCAACCCTAAACATGCCCCTTATGGCAAGCGGGCGGAAGAAGCGCTCAAGTCGCTCAAACTCTGGGAAAA
>DIUT01000018.1:5629-6271 GCA_002423105.1 Geobacter sp. UBA6151
GGGATCATTGCACTTGCCCTGGCGTTGAACCCCATGCTCTCCAAACAAGGTGGCTACTATCTGATTCCAGATAACCTGCATCAACCACTGGAGCAGGGGTACATCATTACCAAACGGGCTGCCGACAAACCGCTGGCAAAACTGTTTTCAGGCTACATGACCTCAAAGGAGACCAGACGAATTATGACCAAGTACGGCTTTATACTGCCTGGTGAGACAGTAGGAAAATAGCACAATGGGACTCTCGGACAGCGATATACAGGCCATCTGGCTGACCGTACGGCTGGCCGCCACTGTTACCGTGATCCTGCTGCTGGTGGGGACTCCGGCGGCCTGGTGGCTGGCCCGTACACGTTCCTGGGCCAAGGGGCCGCTGGGGGCGATGGTGGCGCTGCCGCTGGTGCTGCCGCCATCGGTGCTGGGCTTCTATCTGTTGCTGACCATGGGGCCCAACGGACCAGTGGGCTGGCTGACCGCCTGGCTGGGGGTCCATCCCCTGCCCTTTACCTTCTGGGGGTTGGTGCTGGCGTCGGTCTTCTACTCGCTGCCGTTTATGGTGCAGCCACTACAGAATGCCTTTGAATCAATAGGCGACCGACCACTGGAGGTTGCCGCCACGCTGCGGGCTTCGCCGCTGGACAC
>DIUT01000018.1:6398-187939 GCA_002423105.1 Geobacter sp. UBA6151
CTTGATCTGGAGTTGCCCGGTCGCGGCGTGACCGCCATATTCGGCCATTCCGGCTCGGGCAAGACCACGCTGTTGCGCTGTATTGCCGGGCTGGAGCGCGCGCAGCGAGGGTTTCTGTCATTCAAAGGGGATATCTGGCAGGACGAGCATACCTTCCTGTCGGTGTACAAGCGGCCGCTGGGCTATGTGTTCCAGGAAGCAAGTTTGTTTCCGCACCTGAGTGTGCTGGACAACCTGCGCTACGGCCAGAAACGGATCGCTGCCGCAGAGCGGAAGGTCAGCCTGGATCAGGCGGTGGAACTGCTGGGAATCGGCTACCTGCTGGAGCGCAAACCGGACCGCCTTTCCGGCGGCGAGCGCCAGCGGGTTGGCATTGCCAGGGCACTGGCAGTCAGCCCCCGCATTCTTTTGATGGATGAACCGCTGGCAGCCCTCGATCTGGCCCGCAAGCAGGAGATATTGCCCTATCTGGAGCGACTGCACGACGAATTGGAGATTCCAGTACTGTATGTCACCCATTCTCCGGACGAGGTGGCTCGTCTGGCCGACTATTTGGTGGCCATGGATGCTGGCCGGGTCACGGCCCGGGGGCCGCTGGCCGAAACCCTGGCTTGGCTGGACTTGCCGATCAGACTGGGGGAAAAGCGGGCGGTGGTGCTGGAAGGGGTGGTGACAGAGCGGGACGAACAGTGGAGTCTGGTGAAGGTCTCCTTCGACGGCGGCAGTCTCTGGGCGCGGGACCGGGGCATTGTGCCGGGCAAAAAGGTACGGCTGCGGGTTCCTTCAAGCGGAGTCAGTCTCTGCCTGAAAGCCCAGGAAGAGACCAGCATCCTCAACATTCTTGAGGGAAGGGTTGAGGCCATCGGTGATGATGACCATCCGGCCCACGCTCTGGTGCGGGTGGCAATCGGCGGCTCGGTACTGCTGGCCCGGATCACGCGGCGCTCAGTGGCAGCTTTGGAGCTGAAACCTGGGCAGGTGGTCTGGGTGCAGATCAAGTCAGTGGCGGTGATGGAGTAATTGTATTGACAAACATTTTGGCGATGGAGATCGCCATAACCGCTGCAAAAGCTGATGACTCCTGCTCTTTAAACCTAGGGCAGGAGTTTTTTGTTTATGTGACTGATCTACTGCTGAATAGCGAGACTGAGATGACAATGAAGAAAGCTTCGCTATACTAATTCCAAGAGTGTCGGGTTTTGAGGAGTGTCTAAATGACAAGGAGGTATCAATGCTCTATTCGACGGAAGTTGAGAAGATGACCTGTGTGGCCAAGGGACCGAATCATGGTCCTGCGCCGATACCGCAGGAGGGACGCTGGACTCAGGCCAGAGAGATCAAGGACATTGCCGGTCTGACCCACGGCGTGGGCTGGTGCGCGCCCCAGCAGGGGGCCTGCAAGCTGACCCTCAATGTAAAGGAAGGAATTGTTGAAGAGGCGCTGATCGAGACCATCGGCTGCTCCGGTATGACCCATTCCGCTGCCATGGCCGCCGAGATCCTGACCGGCAAGACCATTCTGGAGGCGCTCAACACCGATCTGGTCTGCGACGCCATCAACACGGCCATGCGGGAACTGTTTCTGCAGATTGTGTATGGCCGTTCCCAGACCGCATTTTCCGAAGGGGGCCTGCCGGTTGGGGCCGGGCTGGAGGATCTGGGCAAGGGGTTGTGCAGCCAGGTGGGCACCATGTACGGCACCAAGGCCAAAGGGGTGCGCTATCTGGAGATGGCGGAGGGGTATGTGACCCGACTGGCCCTGGATGACCATGCTGAGGTGATCGGCTACGAGTTTGTCCATCTGGGCAGGATGATGGAGATGATCCACAAGGGAATGGATGCCAATGAGGCGTTGGCCAAGGCCACCGGCAGCTATGGCCGTTTTGCGGAAGCCAGCCGCACCATCAACCCCCGGCACGACTAGAGAGGAGATACGGTCATGGCACTATTTGAAGGATATGAGCGCAGAATTGAGAAGATAAACAGCGTGCTGAAGCAGTACGGTATCGCCTCTCTGGAACAGGCCCGCACCATCTGTGAAGAAAGGGGGGCGGATGTCTATGGCATTGTCAAGAGTATCCAGCCAATCTGCTTTGAAAATGCTTGTTGGGCCTACATCCTGGGGGGAGCTATTGCCCTGAAAAAAGGTGAGAGCAAGGCGGTGGATATCGCCCGTACGCTGGGCGAGGGGTTGCAGGCCTTCTGCATCCCCGGTTCGGTGGCGGAAGACCGCAAGGTGGGGATCGGCCACGGCAATCTGGCCTCCATGCTGCTGTCGGAGGAGACAAAATGTTTCGCGTTCCTGGCGGGACATGAATCGTTTGCAGCAGCAGAAGGGGCTATCGGTCTGGCCCGTTCGGCCAACAAGGCCCGCACTGAACCGCTGCGGGTAATTCTGAATGGCCTGGGCAAGGATGCGGCGCAGATCATCTCCCGCATCAATGGTTTTACCTACGTGCAGACCCGGTTTGACTATGCTGGTGGCACGTTGGCGGTTGTGCGGGAAGTGGCCTATTCCAAGAGTGAGAAGGCCGGGGTGCGCTGCTACGGAGCTGATGATGTGCGGGAAGGGGTGGCCATTAATCACCTGGAAGGGGTGGATGTCTCCATCACTGGCAACTCCACCAACCCGACCCGTTTCCAGCATCCGGTGGCCGGAACCTACAAAAAGGAATGTGTGGAACAGGGCAAAAAATACTTTTCCGTTGCCTCCGGCGGCGGCACCGGTCGTACCCTGCATCCGGATAACATGGCTGCCGGACCGGCCTCCTACGGCATGACCGACACCATGGGCCGGATGCATTCTGACGCCCAGTTCGCCGGATCGTCGTCAGTACCGGCCCATGTGGAGATGATGGGATTTCTGGGGATGGGGAACAATCCGATGGTGGGTGCTTCTGTGGCAGTTGCTGTGGCGCTGCAAGGTAAAGCTTAGAAAGGCAACGGGCGTCCCGAAAAAGCGGAACGCCCGTTGTTCATTACCGGCTGTTGAATAATCACTGTCTGGCGCGTGCCGCCTCGTCACGTTTCCGGTCAGTGTTCTCCCTGCTTTCTTCCGCCTTGCTGTCATTGTTATTGGCAATCATCTGCAGCGCCTGGCGAGAGATGGTCACCGTATCGGTTGTTGAGGCTTTTGTTGTCTTCTGTGCGTCCTGCTTGTCCTGTTGCAGGCTGGCCGCGGCAGCTTCCGTTGTCCTGGCATAGGGATTGGAATACTGTGTCGTAGCGGTGAGGCTGTTGGGTGAAATCTGGCTGATTGACATGATAACCACCTCCTGTGCAACGTTGTCCGGTCGGTATGCAACCCATTCTCAAGCGGGGTTTGTTTCAGCTTTACTTTGATGCGTCCAGGATTTGCCTGTCTGAATACGTCAAGTTGGCAGGCGGGGGGACGATCATTTTCAATACTTCACGATAAAGCGCCGGTGCGGTCTGCTTGAGCAGCTTCAATGCCTCGGTATCTCCCATGAACGGTGGATACTGCTTTCTCGCTGCTTCGTACGGGCTCTTTTCCGTGACCGTCTGCTCTTGCTGCAGTTTGCGCTCTTGCTGGACGGCTCCCGTGGGGTTTTGCTGCTCATTCAGCGTTTTGTTCAGGTCAAGCGCCTGGCTGGAAATATCTACAGTGTCTGGTTGCGCGGGCTGTGCGGTAGCCGGTTTGTCGATGTGCGTGGGCTGTGGCGCTTGTGGAGAAGCAGCCTCCGTTTTGGCAGAGGTTGAAGCAGAATCAGGCTGAACCGAGGTCAGGTATGTTGATACGACGGAAGCTATCATGACCGCCACCTACGCCATACTACTAAATCCTTAGTACAACTGATTGTATTCTCTTCAGGCAGGTAAATCAATGGGATAATGCCGTAAATCTGCGATGTTGACCGTGCGTCGCGCCTTGTCAGAATCCCCGCAACAGCAGTGACCAGACCGGCAGTGTGACGAACGAGAGCGGAATGCCGATTCCCAGCATCATGGTGACCAGCGGCGGGTCCAGATCGTGGTCCATGGCGATGATACCGGCAGTGATCATCGGCGCCATAGCGGCTTCAAAAATGGTGACCTGGATGACGGTTCCCCTGAGTCCTAGCAGGCCAAGATACAGCGCGGCAATCAGCAGCGGTCCCAGCAGCAGCTTGTAGCCCAACCCCAGCGCAAGCCTGGCGCGCATCCCGTGCAGTGTGGTGAAGCGCAACTGGAAGCCCACGGAAGCCAGGGCCAGCGGGGTAATGGTGTCAGCCAGTTTCTTAAGCACCGTAACCGTCCATTCCGGAAATGGAACCGGACGCAGGAGCAGAGCCAGTACCAGAGCTTGGAAGGGTGGGAACAACAGTACCTTGCGGGCCATCTGGCGTGGTGAGGCATTGCCTGATGAATAGAGGGCCGCCGCCAGAATTCCCAGTGTGGAAAGGGTCATGAAGGTGCCCAGTTGATCGGCCAGAATACCGACCCCCAGCAGTTCACGGCCATAATAGGCCTCAATCATGGGCAGCCCGACAAAGGAGGTGTTACCCAGCCCTCCCACCAGCACCAGGGCACCGATGGTGCGTTGGGGCAGACTGAGGGCTTTTCCGGCCAGATGGAAGAAAAGCCAGCCCAGGCCAAATAAGATCCAGGCCATCAGTGCGGTGAAGATGACCGATGCGTCAAGCTTTAAGGAATGAATATGCAGTATTGCTGCTGCCGGGAGCGAGATGTGGATCACAAAGCCGTTCAAGGCCGCCGGTGTGCTGTCCGGAAAACGTCCGGTCCGGTACAGCACCATCCCTGCCACCAGACAGAGAATCAGCAGAATGATGTTGGCCATCAGTCCTCCGCTGCAAGGAGCAGCAGCGCGTTCACCACGGCGGCAGCAACATTGGAGCCGCCTTTGCGCCCCATGTTGGTGATGAATGGCGCCTGAAGGTCAGCGGTGGCCAGCGCGTTCTTGCTCTCTTCAGCTCCCACAAAGCCCACCGGCAGGCCGATGATCAGGGATGGGCGGCAGCCGCCGCGCTGAATCTGTTCCAGCAGTTCAAAAAGTGCGGTGGGGGCGTTGCCGATCACAAACAGGGCATCGGGAGTTTCACGGCAGGCGCGGCGCATTGCGGCAACGGACCGAGTAACCCCTTCGCTCCTGGCCTCTTCGGCGATATCGGGAGCTGCCACGTTGCAGGAAATGCTGCAACCGAAACCTGCGGCCAGATCCTTGCGAATCCCGGCAAGAACCATGGTAGTATCGGTGCAGATTGGCCGACCGGCCCGCAGTGCGGCAACGGCGGCCGGCACGGCATCGGGCGTCATCACCATACTCTGCAGATATTCGTAGTCAGCGCTGGTGTGGATGACCCGCCGTACTACCGGCCAGAGGTCTGTCGGCCAATCATGGTTGCCGGCCTCCTCGTCGATGATGCTGAATGACGTTGCCTCGATCTCCTCTGGTTTCATGCTGCGAGAATCCATATTAGTTCCACCCTTTCTCCGCCAGTGCTTCTTCCACTCGCTCAGCCACTACTTCTGCCAGCTTGGGATGGACTCCCAGATGGCGGCCCATTTCCATGATCAGGTCAGGATGACGTTTTTTCGCCTCAAAAATCTCCTCCGGCAGATCGTGCAATACATGGGCTCCCATGAAAAGAAAATAAGGAACCATCAGGATCCGCTGTGCCCCGCGGGCAACACAGGCATCAATTCCCCGCTGGATGCCCGGTTCATGCAGTTCCCTGAAAGCCACCTCCACAATGGGAAATTCGGTGATGGTCTGAACCATCCGGGCTATTTCCCGTGCTGCGTCATTGGCTTCCGGAATACGGCTGCCGTGGGCCATGATCAGAAGAGCGGTGTTCATATGGTTGTCTACTCCTTTGTTGTTCATTTCATTTCCGCTGCCAGCATCGCGCCACCCAACAGCCCTGCATCATCGCCCAGCAGGGACTTGCGCAACTGGACTCCTGCCGATATTTGAGGAAAGGTTCGCGTGTACAACGTACGCTGGATGGCCGGAGCCATCAGATCAAAACTGGCGGACACACCGCCGCCGATAACAATACCTTCAAGATTGAGCAGGTTCAGCAGGCTGGCCAATCCGGTTCCAAGACATTCACCCATACGCTCAAACGCCAGCAGGGCGGTCTGATCGCCCCGCTGTGCGGCACGGGCAAGTTCTTCCGGTGTGCTGCCTCCGCCATATCTGCTCAGTGCGGATGCTGAAACATACTGTTCCAGGCATCCCCGGTTGCCGCAGGGGCACGGCCAACCATCCGGCTCAAGAGTCAGATGGCCGAATTCAGCGGCAAACCCTCCGGAACCGTTCCAGAGTTGTCCATCAAGAATCAGTCCGCTGCCCAGGCCGGTGCCGATGGTGACGACCATCAGGGAAGATAACCCGTGTCCGGCTCCGGCGCGGGCTTCTCCCAAAGCGATCAGGTTGGCGTCGTTGCCGCAGTGGACCTTCAGGCCGATCCGTTCCGAAAGAATTTGTGCCAGATTGACCCCGTCCAGCGGTTGCATGTTGACCGACGAGCGTATTGTCCCGCAGCGGTCAATCAGCCCCGGTATCCCCATGCCGACAGCCGCTACCTCAAGCGAAGCATTACAAGCAGCCGCCAGCATTTCCCGGATATGCAGCTCCAGACGCTTCAGGAACGGGGCTGCCCCATGGACTATGGCGCTTTCCGTGCGGAAACGGCTGACAATGACGCCTTCAGCGTTTACCAACGCTCCGCGCAGGTTCGTTCCACCGATATCAATACCTATGTAAGCTCTGTCGGAATTGGCCATGGTCGCCTCGATAGTTATATATATATACAGTCAGCAGCGAAAGTCTACGATAGACGCCTTTTCATCGCAACAACATCCGCTGCTGCTGAAAAAAATAGTGCGGAACGGATACCACTTGACAGTATACTGATAAGAAGCATATTGTCTTTAGCCACAATAAAAACAATTCTGCTATACCCCATTAATATTAACTATTTTTTAGCGAAACTAAATTTCAAGGAGCGTATTTCATGGCAAAATTCAAAAATTCTCTTGAGTACCATTCCATGGGCCGTAAAGGCAAAATCGAAGTTATTTCCACCAAACCGTGCCAGACCGCTGAAGATCTGTCGTTGGCCTACTCTCCGGGGGTTGCTGAACCCTGTCTGGCAATTCAGAACAATCCTGAGGATGCCTATAAATATACCGCCAAGGGGAATCTGGTGGCGGTTGTTTCCAACGGTACCGCGGTGCTTGGTCTGGGCAATCTGGGCGCTCTGGCCGGAAAGCCGGTTATGGAAGGCAAGGGGATTCTGTTCAAGCGCTTTGCGGATATCGACGTATTCGACATTGAACTGGATACGGAAAATCCGGATGAGATCATCAAGGCCTGCCAATTGCTGGAGCCCACCTTCGGCGGCATCAACCTGGAGGATATCAAGGCTCCGGAATGCTTTTACATTGAAGAAGAGCTGAAAAAAACCATGAAGATTCCGGTCTTCCATGACGACCAGCACGGCACTGCCATTATCTCGTCGGCAGCGCTGATCAACGCCCTGATGCTGGTGGGCAAGAAAATGGAAGATATCCGTATCGTGGTCAACGGAGCAGGAGCTTCGGCCAACTCCTGCGCCAAACTGGCAATTGCGCTGGGGGTGAAGCCCAACAATATGATCATGTGTGACACCAAAGGGGTGATCTACAAGGGACGTGTTGAGGGAATGAATCCCTACAAGGAGCTGTTCGCAGCCGATACCCACTTCCGCACCCTTGAAGAAGCGGCTGTCGGGGCTGATGTTTTGTTCGGTCTGTCTGCCAAGGGCGCCTTTACCAAGGAGATGGTGGCCAGCATGGCCCCCAATCCGGTCATTTTTGCCATGGCGAACCCTGATCCGGAGATCACCCCGGAAGATGCCCATGCGGTACGTCAAGATGTCATCATTGCCACTGGCCGCTCCGATTACCCCAATCAGGTCAACAACGTCCTGGGATTTCCTTTCATCTTCCGGGGCGCTCTGGATGTTCGCGCCACCTGTATCAACGAAGAGATGAAGCTGGCTGCTGTCCATGCTCTGGCCAAACTGGCGCGGGAAGAGGTGCCCGACTCTGTCAGCAAGGCGTACGGGAACGTAAAATTCGTCTTTGGCCCGAACTATATTATTCCCAAACCATTTGATCCCCGCGTCCTGCTGCATGTCGCCCCGGCAATTGCCCAGGCTGCCATGGAAACCGGTGTTGCCCGACAGCCAATTGAAGATATGGACAGGTACATCGAGCATCTGGAGTCAACCCAGGGTAAATCCAAGGAGATCATGCGGGCTATCATCAACAAGGCCAAGAGTGATCCCAAAAAGATCGTTTTCCCTGAAGGGGACAATGAAAAGATGCTGCGGGCTGCCCAGATCCTGGTGGAAGAAAAAATTGCCCACCCGATTCTGGTGGGGGATGCCGACAAGATCGCTGCAAAGATTGCCGAGCTGGGGCTTGAACTGAACGGCACGCAGATTGTTGACACAAACACGTCGGAGTATTCTGAAGGTTATATCCAGGAGTTGTACCGTTTGCGGCAGCGCCGGGGGGTCACACTGACTGAGGCTGGGCGGGTTATTCGCCGCAAATCCCGTAACCATTTTGGCGCCATGATGGTGCGCATGAACGATGCCGACGCCATGCTGTCCGGCATTGACGCTCACTATCCGGAAACCATCCGTCCGGCACTTGAAGTAATCGGCAAGCAGGACGGCCTGGCAAGTGTTCACGGTCTCTACATGATGGTGTTCAATAAAGGGGTGTATTTTCTGGCTGACACCACGGTGACCATTGATCCCACGGCGGAGGAACTGGCCGAAACCGCAATCCTGGCCGCCAACACGGTGCGGATGCTGGATATCGAGCCGTCGGTCGCCATGCTCTCTTTCTCCAACTTCGGTTCCGTTAATCATCCGCAGGCGCTGAAAGTCAAGAAGGCGGTGGAGATCGTTAAACAACGGGCGCCGGAACTGATCGTCGAGGGTGAAATGCAGGCAGATACGGCGGTGGTGCCGGAACTGCTGGAAGGCTTCGGCTTCTCGAAGTTGAAATCACCTGCCAATATCCTGATTTTCCCAGACCTGAACTCCGGCAACATTTGTTACAAACTGCTGCATCGTCTGGGGGGTGGTGAGGCGATCGGACCGATCCTGATGGGTACCAAAAAACCGGTGCATGTCCTGCAGCGGGGGGATAGCGTGGAGGATATCGTGAAAATGGCGGCGATTGCCGTTGTGGATGCACAGAATCCCGGAATGTTCTAAGTTGCAAACGCTTGATTTGGAGCGGGCGACCCGCCCGCTCCAAATCATCACTTCAGATCAAAGTCTAACAGATCGTCATCGCTGAAGTCCAGGCCATGGGGTGTTTCCGTCTCGGCAGTGTCCGTTGAGCGTGACGTCACATCCCTAAAACCGGGACAGAGTTGATCAACGTCCTCAAGTAACCGTACCGACTCATCATTGTTGCCCAAAACCTGCAGAGTGAGCGCCAGCTCATACTTGACCATCGCTTCGTCTTCAGGGGTGAGCTCTGGTGAAACCAAAAGCGTGCGCAGGGCATTTTCCGCGATGGATGCCTCCCCTTTTTCGCGCAGGCAGGCACCTTGCATGGCCAGACACCTGATCCTGCGGGACGGTTCAGCCGCAGCCTGACGAAACTCTGCGAGGGCGTCATCAAACAGGCCCATCTCGCGGAGAGCCAGCCCTAGATCGAAGTGTGACTGATAGTCGGCGCTTTCAAGCTCCCCGCCGAATTTAACTGCTCCGGCATCAGTCCGGATCGTTTCAAAAATACCGCTGACCGTTTCAAACCAGTCTTCTCCGGAGTGGGTCCGACTGTCGGCAGCATCCGGTTCCAGGCCGTCATCAAGGTCGACTTCGATTTCGAAAGGATCATCCTCCAGGGCACGTACAACATCGCCGGTGTCAACCATGAGGGAGACGGTGGCAGGAGTATCCGAAACTACAGGTACAGTTCCTTCCAGCACTATTTCATGCGCTTTTTCTTCTTCTGCCGGTTGATCGTCCCAGACAGGTAAGGCTGGAAATACATCATCCTCCTCGTCAACAGCGTCTGCACAAGCTGAAGCGGCTGGCGAAACAGCCGGGAGATCGGACGAGGCGCCCGGTTTTGAAGCCAGATCGGCTCTGGCGGCAGCTTCAGCAGCTTCACAGTCGCGGACGATGGTGCGCAGAAGTTCCGCATCAACCGCTGCTTGCGCATCCAGTTCCAGATACAGCTCCTTCAGTATCCGGAGAGCGCCTGCTTCACGGAACAGTGGTTCATATTCATACAGTAGCCGACGGGCGTCATCGGTGCTGTTTTCCCGCAACAGGCAACGAATCAAGTGTTCACGTGGCATAATGTCGGAAGGGTACAGCTGTATCAGGTGACGGCAAGCCATCTTAAGGCGTTCCCACTGCTCAAGACGATGACATGCTTCAATCACCAGCCGCCAGCAGGTAATATCCTGCGGCGCTTCCTTCAGCAGAGCCTGCAGAATCTGGACCGCCTGTTCCGCCCCGCCAGCGGTGATCTTTTCCTTGATGATCCTGGCCGTAAAACCGTCCTGATCCTCAAACATCTGCCCCATTTTTACGGCAAGCCGGGCAAATGCAGCACTGTCTTTCCGGTCAATCAGCAGTCCGGCCAGCGTGCTAAAGGCCTGAAGTGAGGCATCCCGGTCGCCGGCCTGATACAACACTTCGGCATGTTTCAGCCTGATGTTGACGTTCTGCGGGTCGGCCTTCTGCATCAAACCCAGAACTTTTGCTCCTTCAACCGGGTTGGAAGCAGCCTCATAATGGTCATAAGCCCGTTTGTAGTCTGCCAGCGCATTGGGAAGCAGGCCATGCCGCTGATTCAGATCGGCAAGGGTCAGCACTGTGCCGATATCATCGGGAAAGAGCCGTTCAATCTGTTTGTAGACTGCAATCGCTTTCAGATAAAAACCGTTTGCCGACAGATTTTTTCCTACCGCGTCAAATTCAGCGCGGGCTTCTTCAAGCCGGTTGGCGCGTACCAGCAATTCCGCCAGACGCTGCCGTACCCTGATGTCGCCGGGGTCGAGGGCTGCTGCTTCTTGATATCCTTTGATCGCCTTATCCATCTGCCCTTTCTGCAGCAGTTTCTGGGCGTCGGCTATGAGTGTTTCCTTGTGTGCCACGGGTTACTCCGTTATGCATACGTCCTGAAGGACAAAACGACCAAAACAGCCGTGTAACCATACGGGACGACAGGTTCTCTGTCAATCCGTATGTTGTGGAAATATGGTGGTATTTCAGGTGGGCAGTCGTGTTTCGACATTCCTTTTGACACCGGCAAACAATTACAGTACCACTTAGCTATCAAGCACATTGTCTGCATACAGATAGGAATTCACTGAAAGATGCACGCTACATCGGATTCTCTCGCCATAGTACTGGTTGAGCCCCAGTCACCGGGGAACATCGGCATGGTTTGCCGGGCCATGAAAAATATGGGTGTTTCCCGTCTGCGGCTGGTAAACGGCTGTGATCGTTTCGACCCGGAAGCCCTCAAATTCGCTGTTTCAGCACGGGATCTACTGGAACAGGCTCAGGTCTATCCATCTCTTGAAGCGGCTCTGGCAGACGCCAGTATTTCGGTGGCCACCACCCGTCGTACCGGAAAATACCGTCAGGAATTGATGACACCGCCTCAGGTTGCGGAGATGGTGCTGCAAAGCTCTGGCGGCATTGCAGCGCTGGTTTTCGGCAGGGAGGATCACGGGCTGACCACCGAGGAGCTGTCCCGTTGTTCACTGCAGGCGACAATTCCTTCGAGCAGCGAGTACGGCTCCTTGAATCTTGCGCAATCGGTGCTTATCTTCTGCTACGAGCTGTTCAACTGCTCTGCTGTCAAGAGCAGCGACAGTGAGCGGGCGCTGGCTCCTTCCAGTGAACTGGAGCCGCTCTTTGCGCATCTACAGGCCACCTTGCTCTCAATCGGCTACCTCAACCCGCAGAACCCTGACCATATTATGCGCAGTTTGCGGCGCATTCTGTTCAGATCAGGTCTCGACAGCCGGGAAATTGCGGTGCTGCGCGGTATCTTTTCCCAGATTGACTGGGCTGCAAACAATTTCGATGGCAGAAAGAAGTCAGCATGAATCCCACATGGGTCGGCCTTGTTGCCGGGCTTTTGACCAGTATCGCTTCCTTGCCACAGTTGATCAAAACCTGGCGCAGCCGCCATGTCCGGGATCTGTCCATCTGGCAGCCGCTGTTACTTTCGGTGGGGGTTGGGTTATGGCTGGTGTACGGTGTGCTGATCCGGGATATTCCGCTGATTCTGGCAAATATTACACCACTCATCAGCAACCTGTTGTTGACGGCAATGAAAATCAGGTATTGTGACAATGATGCTGAAACACCACCATCCATCATCATCTAAAGGAGGCTCTTCAATGAAACGGATACTTTTTGCAGTTGCAGCAACCCTGCTGCTGGGGCTGTTGTCCGGATGTGGCTACAACACCATGCAGGCCAATGAAGAGGCGGTGATTGCTGCCTGGGGCAATGTTGAGTCAGCCTACCAACGTCGCAACGATCTTATTCCCAACCTGGTTGAAGTGGTTAAGGGCTATGCCAAGCATGAAGCCGACACGTTCAAGGCGGTTACCGAGGCCCGCGCCAGGGTGGGCAGCATGCAGTTGAGCAAAGAGGCTATCAACGATCCGGCGGCGCTCTCCAAGTTCCAACAGAATCAGGGGGAGTTGTCATCAGCGCTTTCCCGTTTGATGGTAGTAGCCGAACGATACCCGGATCTGAAGGCCAACCAGAACTTTCTGGATCTGCAAAAGCAACTGGAAGGCACCGAAAACCGGATTAACGTTGCCCGTGAGCGTTACAATGCAACGGTGCAGGTATTCAACACCAGCATCCGTACTTTCCCCAACAGTCTGACCAACTCCCTGTTGCTGCACTTGAAGCGCAAAGAACCGTTTAAAGCAGAAGAAGGGGCGAAGGTTGCCCCGAAGGTGAAGTTCTAGGTGTCTGCACGATACACGGCGGTCATACTGCGTCAATTCCGGACGTTGCTGATTGCAGCACTCCTGTCAGTTGGTCTGGGGCTTCCGGCGCTGGCGCTGGAAGCCCCGGCTCTGAAGGGGCGGGTCAATGATTATGGCGGCATGCTTTCGCCGGAGGCTGCCCGCACCCTGGAAAAACAACTGGCCGCCTTTGAACAGGAAACGACAACCCAGGTTGTGCTGTTGACCGTGCCCTCCCTTGAAGGGGATGTCATCGAAAGCTTTGCGATCAGGGTGGCCGATGCCTGGAAGATCGGTCAGAAGGACAAGGGGAACGGGGTGATGCTGATCCTTGCCAAGAAGGAGCGCAAGATCAGGATTGAGGTTGGAACCGGGTTGCAAGGGGTTTTGCCGGATATCACCGCCGGTCAGATCATTCGCAATGTCATGGCACCATCCCTGAAGGCGGGAGACAACGATCGGGGTATTGCCGCCGGTCTTTCGGCGATCATGGATGCCACAAAGGGAGAGTTTAAAGCTACTCCGGCGGACAAGAAAACAGCCAAAAAGAAAAAGAACAGTCCGTACACCCTTTTTATTGTCCTGCTGGTGGTGGGGGTCGTGATTGTCGCAGTAGTCGGTTCGTCATCCAGGACTGCCGGAACTCTGGCCGGGGGAGTCGCCCTGCCGCTTGCCGCAGGGGTCGGGTTGGGCGCAGCGCTCTGGAAACTGGGGCTGCTGGCGGTTCTGGGCGCTGTAGCCGGATTTCTGATCAGCCTGCTGATGCGGCTGTTCAATGCATCAGGTGGTGGCGGCGGTTCCGGCTGGGGGGGCGGTCCGACCATATTTTACGGCGGCGGTGGCGGCGGTTCATCATCGTCAGACGACAGTTTTTCCGGCGGCGGCGGTGATTTTGACGGCGGCGGCGCTTCTGACGATTATTAGCAGGTTGTTGAAAAACAGCCATCTCGCCGCCGTCCTCGAAACCCACCTTGTGACTTCGGCCTGCGGCCTCACCCTTCGGGCGCCTTCGCGGTCCAATTTCGCAAGCGAAATTGTGCGGCGTAGCGCTGCTACGCCTCCGCGGGGCTTTCTCCGGGTGCGACGATCTGGCTATTTTTGAACAACCTGGGCTTTCAACAACCTGTTAAACTATCAATCAGGTGCTCGGAACCAGAGAAGAACGGCCAGACGGCGCAACTCAGCGCCGCCGTCTGCCGCCGGTTCTTCCCTGGTTTTTCTTTTTCGGAGCAGATGACGGCGCACCTTTTACCTGCGGTCGTTTCCCCCGCACCGGGATTCTGGGGTAGTATTCGCCGGTATGTTCCTGGTTCTGATGGCTGTCCGGCCGCTGGGCCGGAGCGTGGGAGACCAATGCAAATTCGATCCGCCGTCCTTTAGGATTGACGGCAACCACCCGGATTTTTACCGGGTCGCCGATGCGCAAGGTCCGCCCGCTGCTGCGCCCGTGCAGGGAGTGGTCCTGTTCCTCAAACACGTAGCGGTCGTCGGTCAGGGTGGAGAGATGCACCAACCCCTCCACAAACAGTTCAGTCAGCTCCACAAAACAGCCGAAACCGGCCACTCCGGCAATGAATCCGCCAAACTCCTCGCCGATTTTTCCCTGCATAAACTGTAGCTTCTTCAGTTCGATGATATCCCGTTCCGCTTCCATGGCCACCCGTTCCCGGCCGCTGGTATGTTCCGCTGCTTCGGCCAGCGACTCGGCCATCTCCGCCTGCCGACGCTGCTCCTGCCGGGTAAGGGGACGCTCCTGTGCTGCCAGGGCAAGCTTCAGGAAACGGTGCACCATCAGGTCCGGGTAGCGACGGATGGGGGAGGTAAAGTGGGTGTAGCAGGCGGAGGCCAGGCCGAAATGCCCCAGATTGATGCCGCTGTAGCGGGCCTGCTTCATGCAGCGCAGCAGACCGTAGTTCACCATCCGTTCCTCCGGCTTGCCCTCGGCTGAGTCGATCAGGGCCTGCAGGGCATTGGGCTGCACTTTCTCCCCCAGCATCTCCAGGGTGTAGCCGAAAGGGATCAGGAAATCGCGGAAGGCTGCCAGTTTTTCCGGGGCAGGCGGCTCATGGATGCGGTAGATGAAGGGCAGCTCCCGCGATGTCACAAAACGGGCCACCGCCTCGTTGGCAGCTAGCATGAACTCCTCGATCAACTGGTGCGCCAGATTGCGCTCGCTGCGGATGATCGCCTCGGTCTTGCCGGTCAGGCCGATGATGATTTCCGGCTCCGGCAGGTCAAAATCAATGCTGCCCCGTGTACGGCGCATGGTCATCAGGGCCAGGGCCAGATTTTTCATCTCCAGCAGCATCGGCGCCAGATCGCGGTACTCTCCCAGCGCTTGCGGGTTATTGTCCTCAATCACCCCTTTAACCTGGGTGTAGGTCAGCCGCGCATCGCTCTTGATCACGCTGGAGTAAAAGCGAGACTCAAGCATTGTGCCTTTGCCGTCGAACAGCATTTCGGCGGTCATGGTCAGCCGATCCTGATGTGGATTCAGGGAGCAGATGCCGTTGGAGAGTCGTTCCGGCAGCATCGGAAGACAACGGTCGGGGAAGTAGACAGAAGTACCCCGCAGATAGGCTTCCCGGTCCAGGTGTGAGCCGGGGGTAACGTACTGCGAGACATCGGCAATGGAGACCCACAGCCTGAAACCTTCCCCTTCGGTCCGCAATGACACCGCATCATCAAAATCCTTGGCGGTTTCGCCATCAATGGTGACCGTCGGCAGCTTGCGCAGGTCAACCCGCTCTTTCAGGTCGTCCTTGCCTATCTGGGTTGGGACCGCTTCCGCCTCGGCCAGTGTGGTCGCTTCAAAGATGTGGGGCAGCTCAAAGCGGCGGATAACGGTCTGCACCTCCACATCCGGATCATTGGGCCAGCCCAGGATTTCAATGACTTTGCCTTCAGCCGGGCGTCTCCCGGTCGGCCAGAGTGTCACCTCGATCACCACCTGCTGGCCGTCCACGGCGCCGTTCACGGATTTGGCAGGAATCAGGAAGCTGGTATTCAGGCGCAGCTCTTCCGGTATCAGAAACGCTCCTTTGCCGGTCTGCTGAAAACGGCCCACCACCCGGCTGTTGGCCCGTTGCAACACCGCAACCACCCGTCCCTCCCGTTTGCCCTGCCGCCCGCGGCTGGCTTCAGTCCTGGCCGAGACCAGATCACCATGCAGCGCGCCGCCCAGCGACTTTGCCGGAACAAAAATATCATCAGTGCCCTGTTCCGCTGCTATGAAGCCGTAACCGTCCCGGTGGATTGAGATCTTGCCCTGCACAGTGTCGGTACTGTCCGCACCGGGAAGGGTGTAGCGGTTACCGCGCAGACGGGTCAGTTCACCATCGCTTACCATGGATTCCACCAGCCGCTTCAGTTCGTTCTTGATATGACGGCCACCGAATGCCCGCAGTAATCCTGAAAAATGATGGGCTTCCGGCTCGTTTTGCAGCAAAAGGAGCAGGTCCTGTTTAGTCAATTGCATCGTGTTCACCTCTCTAGGGGGAAAGTATAGTGGCAAAATGGGGCCATGCAAGTTGTTTTACACCGGCCATAACTCATGGTCGCACAAATGGCAAAAACCCCATCCTCTTTTCAGCGTTGCTGTGGTACATTTCCGCCACTATGAACAAACAGGGAAACGTCTATTTTGTCGGGGCCGGACCGGGGGCCGCCGATCTGATTACGGTGCGTGGGGCCAATCTGCTGAGCGGTGCGGAACTGGTCATCTACGCCGGAAGTCTGGTTGACCGGCAACTGGTGCAGACCTATGCCGGTCAGGCGCAGATCTATGATTCATCCGGCATGGCACTGACCGAGATCATAACGGTCATGCTGGATGCCGTTGCCGCTGGTCAAAAGGTGGTGCGCCTGCATACCGGCGACCCTTCGGTGTACGGCGCAATACAGGAGCAGATGGAGGCGCTGGACCGGCTGGGGATCGGCTACGAGGTGGTGCCGGGTGTTACCAGCGCTTTTGCCGCTGCCGCCGCGCTGAAGCAGGAACTGACCCTGCCGGAGGTCTCGCAAACCATCATCATTACCCGGATGGAGGGCCGCACGCCGGTGCCCGAGCGGGAGGCGTTGAGACACCTGGCCACCCACGGCGCAACCCTGGCGCTCTACCTGTCGGTGGGGATGATTGAAACCATGGTGCAGGAACTGCTGGCGGGCGGCGCCTATACTGCTGCCACGCCGGTGGCGGTGGTCTCCCGCGCCACCTGGCCTGACGAACTGATTGTGGAAGGTTGTCTGGCCGATATTGCTGGTAAAGTGCAGTCGGCGGGCATCACCAAGCAGGCGATGATCCTGGTGGGGGATGCGCTGGGTGCGTGGCGTCAGGGGATGAAAGCCCGCTCGCTTTTGTACGATGAGACCTTCAGCCATGGCTGCCGCGAAGGAACTGTTGCCTGAGACCATACCATGCCGACCGCGATACTCGCCATAACCCGTAACGGAGCCCAGTTGGGAGCCCGGCTTGCCGGAGGACTTCCCGGTTGTACTCTGCATGTGCTGCGCAAATTTCATGGCGCGGCCGGCAAGGGAGCGCAGCCCTTTGACGATCTCCGGGAATGCTTAAGCGGACTTTGGCGGGAAGGCAGCGATCTGGTCTGCATCATGGCCAGCGGTATCGTGGTACGGATGGTGGCTCCGCTGCTGGATGCCAAGGACCGCGATCCGGCAGTGGTGGTGATGGATGACGCCGGAAGTTTTGCCATCTCGCTGCTTTCGGGCCATCTGGGCGGAGCCAATGAACTGGCCCGCCGCTGTGCCTGGCTGGTGGGAGCGCGACCGGTAATTACCACGGCAACCGATGCCAATGGACTGCCCTCCTTTGATCTGCTGGCCAAGGAGCAGGGATGGGAGATCGACAATCTGGCCGGGGTCAAGCTGCTGAACAGCCTGCTGTTGGACAACCAGCCCATTGCCGTGGTTGACCCGACCGACCGGGTGCGCACCTGGTTCCACGGCACAGGCCGACTTTCCTTTTTCGGAACCTTCGCCCATGCCATCAAATCCGATGCGCAAGGGTTCCTGTTTGTTACCAACCGCCAGCTTCCCCCGCAGAGCACTCCGGACAACCTGCTGATTCTACGGCCGCGCAATCTGGTGCTGGGGATCGGCTGCAACAGCAGTACTCCGACTGATGAGATTGAAGAATTTGTGCTGAGCCATTTGAAGCGGCTTTTCCTGTCGCCCCGCAGCGTTGGTATTGTGGCCACCGCCGCCGCCAAACGCAATGAGCCGGGCCTGATTGAATTCGCCCGGCGGCTTTCCGCCCCCCTGCTCTGTTTTGAAAGCGAACAGTTAAACAGCATCCGCACCCCGTCGCCTCCCTCTGAACATGCCTTGGCCGCAATCGGTGCCGCAGGGGTTGCAGAGCCGGCTGCCCTGCTGGCTGCGGGCAATGACCGTCTGTTGCTGAAGAAAGTCAAATCTGAAAATGTCACCCTGGCGGTGGCGGAGATGGTGGAGCCGCGTAATGATCATGGATAGGAAGAGCACCACCCCCCGGCCCCCTCCTTTTTTCAATGAGGGGGTGGTGGTTTTTTGATTATCAGTCAATCGTAAATAAGAGGATGCAACAGTATGTTTTCTAAAGAAGCCAAAGCCCGCATCAAGATCAACAAGCTGCTTGAAGAAGCAGGCTGGCGCTTTTTTGATGATGCATCCGGCAAGGCCAACATCGTACTTGAACCGAACGTCAAACTTACCACTGCCAGGATTGATGCGCTTGGCGAGAACTTCGATACCGTTAAGAACGGCTTTATCGACTTTCTGCTGCTCAATGAGAAAGGCTTTCCTTTCATCGTTCTTGAGGCAAAGTCAGAAGACAAAAACCCGCTGGTGGGCAAGGAACAGGCTCGAAGGTACGCACGCTCCCAGAACTGCCGTTTCGTTATTCTTTCCAATGGCAACCTGCATTACTTCTGGGACTTGGAACGCGGCAATCCCCACGTTATCACCACCTTCCCGACTCCAACATCTGTAAGCGGCTACCAGAAAACGGTTCCTGATCCCAAGCGGCTTGTTGAGGAACTGGTTGACGATGATTACATCGTACTTACGCAGCGTCCCGGCTATGCTGCTGAGGTTGCCTGGAAGAATGAAGCGGAACGACCTGGTTTCATCGAAGCCAACAGCCTGCGCTTTCTCCGTCCCTACCAGAAGAAAGCCATATACGCCCTGCAATGCGCGGTTAAGGATGGCAAAGACCGTTTTCTGTTTGAGATGGCCACCGGAACAGGCAAGACCCTTACCTCTGCCGCAATCATAAAACTCTTTCTGCGTACCGCCAATGCCCGCCGCGTGCTGTTTCTTGTGGATCGTCTGGAACTGGAAGACCAGGCCAAGAAGGCGTTCAGCAAGGTGCTTGCCAACGATTACCAGACCGTTATCTACAAAGAGAACCGGGATGACTGGCGCAGGGCAGAGATTGTTGTTACCACCGTACAATCGCTGCTCTTCAACAATAAATACCAGCAACTCTTTTCGCCCACCGACTTTGATCTCGTCATATCCGACGAAGCCCATCGCTCCATTGGCGGCAATGCCCGCGCTGTGTTTGATTACTTTATCGGCTACAAGCTGGGCCTGACTGCTACCCCGCGTGACTACCTGAAAAAGTTTGAGAAGGGTAAGCCCACCACCAAAGACCCCCGCGAGTTTGAGCGGCGCTTGCTGCTTGATACCTACCGCACCTTTGGCTGTGATGACGGTCAGTCTACCTATCGCTATTCTCTGCTTGATGGCGTAAAGGATGGCTTCCTGATCAACCCGACGGTGGTGGATGCCCGCAGCGAGATCACCACCCAACTACTTTCGGATGATGGCTTTGTGGTCGAGTTTAAGGATGATCAGGGAGAGGATCAGAAAGAGACCTTCAAACAGCGTGAGTTTGAGAAACGTTTCTTTGCCGATGCAACCAACCAGCTCTTTTGCAAAACCTTTCTGGAACATGCCCTGCGCGACCCGGTCAGTGGCGAGATAGGTAAATCCATCATCTTTGCTGTCAGCCAGAACCATGCTGGCAAGATTGCCCAGATTCTGAATCTGATGGCTGACAAGATGTTCCCCGGCAAATACCAGTCTGACTTTGCTGTGCAGGTTACCTCACAGATCAGCGATGCCCAGCAGTTCACCATCAACTTTACCAACAACAACCTGCTGGGCTCTGNNACCGTCGGCATGATGACCACCGGCTATGATTGTCCTGATCTGCTGAACCTGGGCCTGTTTCGCCCGATCTTCTCGCCAACAGACTTTATCCAGATCAAGGGACGGGGTACGCGCAAGCATAACTTCCTTGAGCAGCTTTTTGATGATGGCCATAAGGAACTGGTCAAACAGCCCCTTAAAACCTCCTACAAGCTGTTCGACTTCTTTGCCAACTGTGAATATTTTGAAGAAGAGTACAACTACGATGAAATCCTGAAGCTGCCGAAACCAAAAGGCAAAGCAAAAGGTGATGACGGAGGCGATGACACCGGCACAGAGGTTTCCACCTACGAACACCTTGGCGCTGACATAATCGCCACCATTAAGGAAGAGGCGGTCGGCTATGAGGGGATGAAAATTGACCGGATGTTCTACGAGAAGTTCGAGGACACGATTCGGGAAAATGCAACCATCGTGGAGGCTGTAGAAGCTGGTCAGTGGGATAAAGTGATTGATTACGTCAACCGCGAAGTCTTTGACAAGCCCAATGAGTTCTACACCCTCGACAAGCTACGTAAAGCTGCTGCGGTAGATCGTCGGCTTGGGCTGCGTGAAATCCTTGAAAAGATATTCGGGCTGATCCCCCGCTTTAAATCCAAAGATGAACTGCTGGAAGAAGAGTTCTCCAAATTTGTCGCAGATTTCAAGCCACAGGAGGCTGAATCTATCCCGGCCATAAAGAACTTCTTCAAGGCATACGTCACCAGCGACCAGATTCGCCACATCATCGAGTTTGAAGAGTACACCGACCTTGCCACCAATTCGATCTTCTCGATGCGTGATTTAAAAGCTGTGCCAATGCAGTATCGTTCCATCATCCCCAACTACATCAAGGACTATGTTTCCTTGAATCAGTTTGCCCCATAAAGAGACTGTTCAGCTAAAGGACGTTTTACATGGATATACAGGATGGACAGGATAACGGATTGAAGCATGAACAGATTACTAAAAGCATCATCGGCTGTGCCTTTGAAGTTATAAACGAGCTTGGGGCAGGTTTTCTTGAATCTGTTTATGAAAAAGCGCTGCTTTTGGTTTTACGGCAAAAAGGGTTGGCTGTTATATCGCAGCACCCTATAAATGTTATATTCAGGGGCAAATCTGTTGGTGACTTTTATGCGGATCTTTTTGTTGAAGAGAAGGTGATTGTAGAGTTAAAAACAGCTAAAATTATCACACCTGAACACCAGGCTCAGATTATAAATTATTTGAATGCTACCGGGATTGAAGTAGGTATTCTTATTAACTTTGGCAGTTCAAAGCTTGAGTACAAGCGTTTTACCAGAAAACCAAAATTGAACACGGTTAGACAGGATGAGAGTGTTTTTATTTAACCTGAACACTTTTGTCTTTAATCCTGTCTATCCTGCCCATCAATGTAATAATAAAGGATCTCCATGCTTGATACAGACACCAAACGCCGCATAGAAACCGCCCGCGATATTCTGGTAGGTAAAGTGCCGGACCCCAAATCACAGGTTGAACAGATTACCATTGCCCTGATTTACAAATTCATGGATGACATGGACGCCGATGCCGAGGAGTTGGGAGGCAAGCGTAAGTTCTTTACTGGCGAGTTTGCCCGCTATGGCTGGGCCAAGCTGATGAGCGCCGGGATAGGCGGCCATGAGCTGATCGGTCTGTATGGTGAAGGTATCAGTACCATGCCGCAGAACCCCGGTATTCCAGCACTGTTCCGTGACATTTTTAAAAATGCCTATCTGCCGTATCGTGACCCGGAAATGCTGAAGAGCTTTCTCAAGATTATTGATGAGTTCAGTTATGACCATTCCGAGCGGTTGGGTGATGCCTTTGAGTACCTGCTCTCTGTGCTTGGTTCACAGGGGGATGCCGGGCAGTTCCGCACCCCACGCCATATTATTGATTTCATGGTTGAGATAATGGCCCCAAAAAAGGGCGAGGCGATCCTTGACCCTGCCTGTGGTACGGCCGGTTTTCTTATCTCTGCCTGGAAGCATATTCTTTGCACCAACACCGATGCCAAAGGCCACAGCACGCTTACCCCAGATGAAAAGGGACGGCTTGCCACCAACTTCAAAGGTTATGACATCTCGCCCGATATGGTTCGTCTGTCTCTGGTGAACCTGTATCTGCATGGCTTCACTGATCCGCATATTTATGAATACGACACCCTCACCTCTGAAGATCGCTGGAATGAGTTTGCTGACGTGATCCTCGCCAATCCGCCGTTTATGTCTCCAAAAGGTGGCATTAAACCGCACAAGCGTTTCTCCATACAGGCCAAGCGTAGTGAAGTGCTGTTTGTGGATTATATGGCAGAGCACCTGACGCCGACTGGACGCGCTGGTATCATTGTCCCTGAAGGCATCATCTTTCAGAGTCAGACAGCGTATAAAGAGCTGCGGAAAATGTTGGTGGAGAACTCGCTGGTAGCGGTTATCTCGCTGCCTGCCGGTGTATTTCAGCCCTATTCCGGGGTAAAAACCTCGATCTTGATCCTTGATAAATCCCTGGCAAAGCAGACCAGCACCATAGCCTTCTTTAAGGTTGAAAATGATGGCTTCGGCCTTGGGGCGCAACGGCGGGCAACGGATGGAGAACAGCTTACGCAGGTGCAGGCAGAACTGGCAGAATATCTTCATGCTTTTCGCAGTCAACAACCTACAGAAGACCTGCAACCAAAATTTGGCATGATTGTCACGAAAGAGAAAATTGCAGCCAATGGTGATTATAACTTGAGTGGGGAGCGGTATAGAGAGGGAGTGGTCAATCTTTCAACGTTTCCCCTCATTTCGCTAGAGGAGGTTTTTACAAAGATTGGCAATGGTGTGAATGTTACCCAAATAGATGAAAAGGCGAAATACCGCGTTTCGCGTATTCAGACCATAGCGGACGGTTCGGTTAATCTTGAAAAAACAAAATTCACTAATGACGAAGTAAAGCCCGAATTGTTTCTGCAGCCTGGAGACATCCTATTAAGTCACATCAACAGTTACGATCACCTTGGAAAAACGGCCATCTTTCCAGATAACATTAACGATGTTATTCATGGAATTAACCTTATTCGCTTGGTTCCAGATAAGTCACGCATCGACCCACACTACGCAATCCGCGTTTTCAAGACAGAACGATTTATCGACACTGTAAAATCGTTTGCTCAGAAGGCAGTCAATCAGGCCAGCGTGAAGACTTCTGACTTGAAAGCAATTCAAATCCCCCTGCCGCCGCTGGATGTTCAAAAGGAGATTGTTGCGGAGATTGAGGGCTACCAGAAAGTCATCAATGGTGCTCGCGCTGTCCTTGATAACTACCGCCCGCATATTCCTATTGATCCTGAGTGGCCAATTTCAACGTTTGAAGATGCACCTTTTAAAATCATCGATGGTGATCGAGGCACAAACTACCCAAGTAAAGAAGATTTTTCACCCTCGGGGCACTGTCTTTTTTTAAACACGAAGAACGTTCGATTCGACGGATTCAAGTTCAATGAATTAGAATTTATAAGTACCGAGAAAGATCAAGCCTTGCGTAAAGGTAAACTAGAGCGCGGAGATGTATTGTTAACGACACGCGGAACTGTAGGTAACACAGCACTCTACGATTCATCAGTTGAGTTTGATCATGTACGAATTAACTCTGGAATGCTGATTTTCCGTCCAGACACTACAACACTTTCAAGCAGTTATCTTTTTCATTTCTTTCAATCAGAAAACTTTCAAAAACAAAAGGAAGCTATTGTTTCTGGTGCGGCACAACCTCAACTTCCGATTAGAAGCTTAAATGAAGCAACAATCCCCCTCCCGCCCTTAGAAACCCAACAAGCCATCGTCGCCCAGATCGAGGCCGAGCAGACCTTGATTAACGCCAACCGTGAGCTAATTGCCCGCTTTGAAAAGAAGATTCAGAACACCCTGGCGCGGGTGTGGGGGGAAGAGTAATGGGCAAAGACCTGACCAATTCTGCGGTTCATCGCCAGAACATCCTCAACAATCCATACGCACTTCAGGAAATTGAGAAAGCCACCCATATCACCGGTATTCCATTTGAGGGAAAGACGGTGGTGCTTAAAGAACAAGTAGCTGATTTCTTTGAGGTGACCCTGCGCACGGTAGAAAATTACCTTTCCCAATATGAAGATGAACTGGTACGGGTTATCAAGGGTAACAGGCTAAAATCGTTCAAGTCTGTTCTTAAGGAGATGGATGTTCCCGAAATATACTTCGGGAACATATCAAAAACCCCGCGATTAGACATACTTGACTTTAGAACCTTCCTGAACTTGGCCATGCTGGTGGAAAGTGAGCGGGAATGACAAAGGCCCCATGCCGTGAAGCATGAGGCCCTATTCAAGTCCCTTGGCAGCTTGTTATCGCGTAGCCAAGGGGCTGCTACCTTGCGGTAGTCTCACAAGCCCGAGTTATCGGGAACGATTAAATACTACATCACAGCAGATACGGTGTCAACGCCTTCAAACCTAATGCAGCCAGTACTGCTTGCTGAATGGCCTTGAAATCCTTATCGGTTACGGAGTGATTGGCATAAAGCCTTTTCCCTTTGACATCTCTTCCCATCTTGACGCGATCCAGCCGGTCAAGTGATACCGTTGCCAGCATATCGCACTTTGCCCAGGTTTGTACGGTTGCAAGTTGCCCTGGCAGTGAAGCCGCTTCAAGACAGTGGTGATGATGCTCTACCGGATTTGGCGTGGTTGACGAAAGTGGAACCACAATACAAAGCTGGGTTTTACGCCGTGGCCGTGGCGATATGACCACTACCGGACGTCGCTTGACCATTTCCGGGGATTTGAACCCGGTGGTAAAGTCGCAGATAAGAACCATCCCCGGTTTTGGGTGGAACGTAAGAGACATGATTGCTCCTGTAAAATATGGCCACCAGCAAACTATCCGAATCTGGCCGGAACATCAAGAAAAAGACCCCGAGGGATCCAACCTCGAAGGCCCCAGGAACTGAGGATATATGCATAAACCACTCATAGCCATAACCATGGGCGACCCTTGCGGCGTCGGCCCGGAAATCATCGTCAAAGCGCTGGAAGAGCCATCACTACGAGAGCGGGCAGACCTGCTGGTGCTGGGAGACCGGCTGGCCATGGAGCGGGCTTTGTCAGTCTGTGGTTCGAGACTTACGCTGTCGCTGGTGGATGCTCCGGCACAGGCAGCGGAGATGGAGCCTGCAACCCTGCCCCTGTTGCCCCTTTCAAACCTTGACCTGTCAGACATGGGCTATGGCACCCCTTCGGAGCGGGCAGGAGACGCAGTCTACCGTTACATCCGCCGGGCAGCGGAACTTTGCCTGACCGGTACGGTGGCAGCCATGGCCACCGCGCCCATCAGCAAGGAGTCGCTGAACCGCGCCGGACATCACTATCATGGCCATACCGAACTTTTGGCGGAGTTGTGCCGCTCTGATGACTATGTGATGATGCTGGCTGGCGACATCCTGCGGGTGGCTCTGGTGACCATCCATGAGGCGCTTGTCGACGTGCCGCGCTTGATTACCACTGAACAGGTGTTGAAGACCATCCGGGTTACGGCCACAGGAGTAGCGCCGTTATGCGGACGGGAGTATCCCCGCATCGCCGTGCTCTCGCTGAATCCGCACTGTGGCGAAGGAGGGCTGTTCGGTGTGGAGGAAGAACGATTCATCAGACCGGCCATCAATCAGGCGCAGGCTGATGGCTTGCGGGTTGAGGGCCCATTTTCAGCCGATACGTTCTTTTATTTTGCGGTGCAGGAACCGCCGCCCTGGGATGCGGTGGTGGCCATGTATCACGATCAGGGGCTTATACCTTTGAAAATGCGGCATTTTGACGACGGCATCAACATCACCCTGGGATTGCCGATTATCCGCACGTCTGTGGATCATGGCACAGCCTACAATCTGGCAGGAACCGGCACGGCTTCCAGCGCAAGCATGAAGGCTGCAATCCATACAGCTGCCCGGCTTGCTGGAAATCATGGCGGATCTTGAGGATTCTCATTGGATTGCAGTTGACAGCCATGTATTTGTTCCATAAATTAGGGCGCACCTTTGCCCGGATTTAGCACGCCATTCCAGTACTTCTGTTCCCGGAAGGGGCTATGCCTTGAAATTTTCAGCCAGTTCCGCCTCATCGATAAAAAGCCCCTCAATAAAAGCCTTTGTCATCATATCCAGCCTGATTGTGTCAGGGGTGACTTTTCTGGTGGTGTTCGGCGTAGCGCTTGTTTTTTATCTACATCAGGAAGGACGTACCGTCTCTGAGTTTACCGCTGCGATTTCACGCCAGTCCTTCGGTGTCCTTCAGGAACTGATGCAGGAGGGCTGGAACGGTAAACAGTTGCATGGGATGCTTGAGCGCTACCGGGAATCTCTTCCAGCTTCCACCACCATTGATCTGTATCGTAACCACCATCTCTCCTGGGACTCCCTTGAGCCCGGTGAGCAGCAGGAGGCAGATTCCAACGTGCAGAAAGCGTTTTCCAGCGGTGTCGCCAGTAAAGAACGAACTGGTGAGTCTCTGCTGATTTACACGCCCATGGTTGCAGCAAAAGAATGCCTGCAATGCCACCGCACGGTCACCGAAGGGTCCGTACTGGCTGTTATCAAGGTTGAATCCAGTCTTTCCGCAACACATGACGCTATTTTCAAGCAGGTTGCCGGTATTTTCTCGCTACTCTCTCCATTGCCGATGTTGATGGCCTGGTTTCTTTCCCGCCGCATAAACCGCCATGTCAGCTCTGCCTTTGAACTGCTGCGTGAGAAGGTCTCCACGGTCAACCAGATGGACGATCTGACCACACTCAGTATGACCGACCAGCAGGTGGGGCTTTTGGAGTTCGACCAGCTTTTCGGTGAAGTCGGACAGTTGGTGGCGCGCATCCGATCAGTTGCTGTGGGCAAGGAGATGCTTGAGTTCGAGATAAAAGTACTGGAGCGCTTCATTATTACCAGTGATTCCATCAAGGACTGGAAGGAGCGGGTCTGTTACCTGCTGCTGGAGTTGAACAAGGTGATGCCGGTTTTCACGTTGTTCTGTGTTTTCCAGGTTGATGAAGAGCTGTATGACATTGAGATATTCTGGAAGTCTCCGCCCACTATGGAAACCACCCTGCTGATGGAAGCGACTGTGAGAAGCAGGATAGATCGCGAGATGAGCGAACTGGGCGCGCATAGTTCGTTAAGTATCGTGCATACGGTGGCTGACCTGCGTGGCGAGCCCTTTGATCTGAATGCCACGGAAATCGAGATGCAGACCAAGTCGCTGCTGCTGAAAAATCCACGGATCGGCGGTGTGGTGGGTATCGGTGTGCAGACCAATATTGCAGAGGACCCGATCCGCTGCCTGGTGATTGACAGTATTCTGACCACCATGCTGAATGTGGTCGGTTCCATCAAGGCCATCTACAAGTATACCCGTGAACTGGAATACTACGCCACCCGCGACCCGCTGACCAACCTCTTCAACCAACGCATATTCTGGGAACTTTTGGGGTACGAAATCTCACGGGCCGAACGGCACAACTACAGCTTTGGTCTGCTGGTCATTGACATGGATAACTTCAAGCAGGTTAATGACACCTACGGTCACATTTTTGGTGACAAGTTCCTGATCAAGGTGGCTGATGTCATTCACGGCGCGCTGCGCAAAGGGGATATCCTGGCCCGTTACGGCGGCGATGAATTCTCGGTGGTGCTGCCCGAGGCCGATGAAGAGCAGGTGTTTCTGGTGGCTTCCCGGATCAAGGATGCGCTGGAGTTGATGATTGTTGCGGCGCCGGATGGCACGCCGGTACGAGGAACCGCCTCCATCGGCATGGCGGTTTACCCGATGCATGCCGACAATGAAAAAGACCTGTTCATGTTTGCCGACAACATGACCTACAAGGCCAAGTCCAGCGGTAAAAACCAGGTGTTGATCCCGTCTGAAGATGATGTGGTGCATGTTTTCAAAAAGAGCAGCGAGCTTTCCAAAATGCTGGTCAGCGCTATTGAAGAGAAACGGGTCATCCCCTATTTCCAGCCCATCGTGTCCGCAGCAACCGGAGAAATTATCTGTCACGAACTGCTGTGTCGGATCGAGGTGGACGGACAAATGATGCCGGCTGGTGAGTTCATTGAAACCGCCGAGCGTCTGGGGATCGTCTCTAAGCTGGACTGTATCCTGATGGAGAAGCTGTTCGAAAAAATGCAGATGGAGTCCTATGAAGGGATGATCTTTGTCAACCTTTCGCCCAGATCACTGATCATGCAGGAGTTTATCCCCACGGTGATCCGCTTGACGCACACCTACGGTATTGCCCATGACCGGGTGGTTTTTGAGTTGACCGAGCGGGAGACGGTACGCAATGTCAGTCTGCTGGAAACCTTTGTGACGGTGCTGAAACTGGAAGGGTTCAAGTTCGCCATAGATGATTTTGGCGCAGGGTTCTCTTCGTTCCAGTACGTGCGGCGGCTGCCCATTGATTACGTCAAGATCGACGGCGATTTTATCCGTGAGATGCTAAAAGACACCAAGGATTTTGCCTTTGTCAAAACACTGGCGGTGCTGGCAAAAGAGTTCGGCATTCTGACCATTGCTGAATACATTGAAAATGAAGAGCTGTTCCGGGCAATAGGTGATTTGGGGATCGATTTCGGGCAGGGGTACCATCTTGGCGCGCCATCGCCTGATCTGCTGCCGGCGGGTAGCCAACGAAAATCCCATTGAACCGTTCCGTCCTGCCATGCAGCTTCCAGCACTGACTCCCGGCGTCCTGATCCGGCGCTACAAACGCTTTCTGGCTGATATCGAGTTGCCTGACGGCAGTGTGGTGACAGCCCACTGTCCCAATTCCGGCAGTATGAAAGGCTGCAATCTGCCGGGAGCTCCGGTTCTGCTTTCCGTAAGTCCCAATCCCAACCGCAAGCTGGCCCATACCTGGGAACTGGTACAGATCGACGGTTTTTGGGTCGGCTTGAACACCATGTTGCCCAACCGGCTGGCAGAAGAAGCCATTGCCGATGGCACTGTTGCCGAATTGCAGGGATATGAAACTATCCGCCGTGAAGTATGCTACGGCTCTGAACGAAGCCGGATTGATCTGCTGCTGGAAGGGAGCAGAGGCCGCTGCTACGTTGAGGTAAAAAATGTGACACTGGTGGAGGGGGGCCAGGCGCTCTTTCCCGATGCGGTTACTACACGGGGCCAGAAGCATCTGCGGGAGCTGATGGAGGTGGTGGCGCAGGGCGATCGCGGTGTGATCTTTTTCACTGTGCAGCGGGGTGATGGTGCCGGTGTGGCTCCGGCGGATACCATTGACCCGGAGTATGGCCGCCTGTTGCGGGAGGCGGTAAAAAACGGTGTCGAGGCGCTGGCCTACCGGGCAAAGGTCACCCCGGAGGCGATCCGGTTGACTGAGCGGTTGCCGGTGTTTCTGTAACCTGTGCCGCAATCAGATCGGCTATCCGCACCCCATCCAGGGCAGCGCTCATGATTCCACCTGCATATCCCGCCCCTTCTCCAGCGGGATAGAGCCCCCCCAGCGATGGTGACTGACCGTGTTCTCCACGTAGAATACGCAGCGGAGCGGAGGTGCGGGTTTCCACACCGGTCAGTGTAGCCTCGGCGGTAACAAAACCTTTCAGCTTTTTCCCGAAGGCAGCAATCCCTTCCCGCAGGGTTGTTGTTACATACTCCGGCAGCAGAACGGCCAGGTCCGTCTCGACGGTACCGGGACGATAACTTGAAGAAGATGCTCCCCTGCCGGTTCCCAGGAAGGCCAGCAGGTTGGCCGCAGGTGCCCGGTAGGCGCCTCCTCCGCTTTCAAAGGCCAACCGCTCCCAATGCTGTTGAAATCGGACTCCGGCCAGCGGGTCCGGGCCGTCAAAGTCATCGGGCCGTACATTTACCACCAGGGCGCTGTTGGCCAGTCCTGAATCCCTCCCCAGATTACTCATGCCGTTGGTTACCACCAGCCCGGCTTCAGACGATCCTCCGATAACGATACCCCCCGGGCACATGCAGAAGGAGTAGCAGCTTCGGCCTGTCTGGGTATTGTTGTAGGTCAGGGCGTAATCAGCCTTTGGCAGGGCGGGATGGGGTGTACCGTACTGGATCCGGTCGATAAGCGCTTGGGGATGCTCGACCCGCAGTCCGATGGCGAATGGTTTCTGTTCCAGACGTATTCCGGTCTGGTCCAGCATCCGGTATGTGTCTCTGGCGCTATGGCCAATGGCCAGAACCAAATGCTGGCAGGGCAGTTCTTCTCCTGAGGCCAGACGGGCCGCTGCTATGCGGCCGTTATTGGCGGTAATCCCATCCAGCCGGGTCGAAAAGCGGATATCAAAACCGGCGTGCAACAGATATGCACGCAGCGCAGCCACCACAGTCCGCAGCCGGTCGGTGCCCACATGGGGTTTTGCCAGATAGCGTATCTCCGGCGGTGCGCCGAAGCGAACCAGTTGTTCCAGTATCCAGGAACTGTTGGGGTCGCGCAGGCGGCAGGTCAGTTTGCCGTCGGAAAACGTACCGGCACCCCCTTCGCCAAACTGAACATTGCTTTCAGTGTTCAGGATGCCATCACGCCAGAAACGGGAGACGTCTGTAATCCGCTCTTCCACCGGTTTACCCCGTTCCAGTACCGTTGCGGTCAGGCCATGGTGTGCCAGGCGCAGTGCGCAAAAAAGACCGGCTGGTCCCATGCCAACAATGGTGATGGGAACGGAGCAGGCAGGCTGCACAGCATGAGCTTGCATGGAGCGGGCTGTGTTTTGCGGAGTTTCCGGCAGACGTTCAAGGTTGGCAATTCCGGCATTGTTCCGCCAGAATGACGCTTCATCGTCAAGACCGAAGGAGACGGTATATACCAGTAGCACCCGCGGTTTTTTGCGGGCATCAACCCCTTTGCGCACGATGAGCAGATTGCGGAGATCGGTCGGCCTGCGTCCGATGATGCGGGCAGCAAGGACAGTAAGGCGTGCTTCGTCTTCGCCGGGAAGCAGAGTCAGATTGCGCAGGAGTAATGGCATGGGGCTGTCCGGAAGTCAGTATCCTGCGGGTAATTTGACCAGAAAGGTGGTCCCGGCAGCAGAAGACTGTTCCACTGACAGTTCACCGCGGTAGAGGCGGGCGATCCGTTGCGCCACCGGCAGGCCGATGCCGGTGCCGCGGCTTTTGGTGGAGAAAAACGGTTTGAAGATGGCGTCCCGGTCTTCAGGGCTGATGCCGCCGCCGCTGTCAGAAACCCGTATTTCAATGTTGTTTTCTGATGTATTGAGGCCGATGGTCAGACATCCTCCCTTTCCCATCTCTTCCAGGGCGTTTTGAAACAGATTGGTAAAGATTTGTTCCAGCTCTGTTGGATCTGCCTTAATGCTGGGCAGCAGGTCCGGGTAGTCAAATGCTACGGTGATCTGGCGGGCTTCCACCTGGGGGGTGAAAATCGCCAATGACTCCTTGATCACCTGTTCCACTCGCACCTCCTGGGCTGCCGACCGTCGCCGGTTTGCAGCCTCCACCAGCCGACGGATAATACCGTCAATCCGGTCTACTTCCTTGAGAATTTTATCGAGGTAGTCCTGCGATTCACTGTCGTCGATCCCCTGGCTGAGCAGTTGGGTGAACAGGGAAATGGAGTTGAGTGGATTGCGGATTTCGTGGGCCATACCGGCGGCAAGATACCCTAAGGCGGCCAGCTTCTCCGTCTGGGCGATTTCTGACTGGGCGTGCTGTAGTGCTTCGGATTTTTCCCGGACACGGGATTGCAACTCGCGGTTCCATGCTTCGATTTCATGTAGCAGACGCTCCCGTTCCTGCTGGAGCGCACGGTTTGCCAGTTCAATGGAGCGCAGACGCCTGACGCCGTCAATTCTCTCAGCAAAGATGCTGGGGTTGAACGGCTTGAGCAGGTACTCGGATGCCCCGGCCTTCATCAGTTTAACGGCGATCTCTTCACTGCCCCCGCCGGTACAGATAATCACCGAGCAGTCCGGTGACAGTGATTTCAACTCCTTTAAAAGCGTTACACCATCCTGGTCCGGAAGCATGTAATCCATCAGGACCATATCCGGCTGGCAGCGTTTGACCATTGCGAGGCCTTCGGTGGCGGTGTCGGTGGTGCTAACAAGATAACCGCGTTCGGTCAACAGGGTGGCAACCAGTCGGCAGATTTCCGGCTCATCATCAATGACCACAATCGTGGTGGAAACATCCGTCTGCTCTGCATTCATCGTGGCCGTTCTCCGCACCTGGCAGGTATTTCAGCGTTCCGGCACCCTGATAGTCATGACCGGACAGGAAGCGGATCGAACAACCCGTTCCGCAGTGCTGCCGAAGATAAGATGATCCAGGCCGGTTCGTCCATGGGTGCCGATGACAATCAGGTCTGCGGTCCGTTCCTCGGCCATGCGCAGGATTTCTTCAAAGGGAACACCGGTAGTTATGGCGGTCTCGAAATTGCTGTATTCACCGAACCGCTCCTTGCAGAAAGATTCCAGCATGCGGGCGGCTCCACTCTCAATCTCCTTTTCAAGCTGCTCGAAGGAGATATGGGGGGCGTAGAATCCCCGCAGGTCTACGGGCTCATTGATCACGTGCAGTACCAGCAGGTGGGCTTCAAAGGTGCGTGCCAGATCCATGGCGTACTCAGCAGCCTTTTGGGAAGTATCGGAAAAATCCGTGGCAAGCAAAATGGTGCTGAAGCGTTTCATATGGTGTTTCTCCTTTCAGGACTCGGTTCGCAAAGTGTATCCGGGAAAATCTTGCCCATCACTTTTTTCAGTTCTTCCAAGCGGATCGGCTTGTTGATGTATTCAAAGACCCCCAGATTAAGGGCCTCAAGGTAGGATTCAACCTCGCCAAAGGCGGTGATCATGATCACATTGCTCATGGGATGCTCGCGGTTAAGCTCCCGCAGGAAGGTGAGGCCGTTCATCTCCGGCATATTCAGATCGGTGATGATAAGTTCTGCCGGATTATTCCGCAGTTGACACAGTGCCTCGTTGCCGTTCGAGGCGGTACGGACCTGATAACCTTCGCGGGACAGCAGGCGTGTCAGGGCAAGACGGGTATTTTCCTCGTCATCCACCACCAGCACACGTCTCACTCGCTCTGCTGCCATGACTTGCTCCTTATCTGGTTATGCTGGAGAAAGTCTAGCATGGAGTTGCGGGCTGTCAAGAGGCAGGGGCAACACCTCCGGCATCTGCGTGTAACGCGGCATTCTGATAACGGAAAGGATCAGCTATGGGGGTAAAACGAGCCTTCAGGTGTCAAGAATTGACCGTTTCAGAGCTGGATGCCTTCCGCTCCCAACACAAGGTGGGCTGACTTTCCCGGCACCGCCTCATGCCTGACCGGTTTGCCGTTCAGCTCCAGCTCCACACCGCCAGCGTCGGAAAGATCCAGTGCAAGGTTGGCAAGCGCTTTCCATTCGATCAAGTCACCGGCGGTCAACTGATAGTTCTGGGATACGGTATCATCAATGGTAACGGTCAGTGTACCGTTTTTCAAAACCTTCATCCGCACCACAAAACCGCTTGTCGGCTGTTGCGGCTGGGGTGGTGGCGTCGCGCTCTCTTCAGCCGGATGTGGCAGGGCTGGTTCAGTTGCGGGGGCCGGAACTGCCGTGGCGCTCTGGGCTGAACTGCTGGAGTTGGTTGCCTGGAGCGCTTGTTGCGGAACTGGCTGCGGCTGTTGCGGCGGTGTGGCTTCAGTTTTAAGCGGTGTTTCCTGGATGGTGGGCTGCAAAATTATGGCTGAGAGAATCAGCGCCCCCAACAGTACCAGTGGCAGGGCAAAGCGCTGTGCATGCTGTATCAGAGGTCGGCCAGACTTTTCCGGTGGTGGTTCGGCAATGCTCCCGCTCTCCACGGCACTGTCCTCAGCGATCATATCCAACAGTTCGTCAACGTTCAATTTCAAGTAACTGGCGTATATTCTGAGAAAGCCCTTGAGGTAGGCCGGGCTGGGCAACTCGTGAAAACGGTTCCCTTCCAGCGCACGCAGGTAGGTTTTACTGATTTTTGTGGCTTCTGCGGCATCTTCCAGGCTATGTCCAGCGGACTCGCGGCAACGTTGCAGCAGCTCACCGGGAGAAGCAGGCGCACCTTCTGTCATGAGCGGTTCTTCATGGCTGGTATCCATTGCCATCTCCTACTTGAGCAGATCCAGATAGCCCATTGATGTACGCCCCAGTTCAGAATCAGGCGTGATTTTGACAACTTCCTTGAACGCCGTCCTGGCTGCCACCAGATTGCTTTGCTTCATCAGCGCCAGCCCCAGGTGGAAATGGGCGCTGGCGTAATTCGACGCAATTTCCAGGGCCTTGCGATACTCTTCCAACGCCCGATCAGTATCGCCCTGGGCAAAGCGCACCCGGCCGATGGCCACTTTGACCACCGGATTCCGCGGAGCACTGTTGCGGACAGATTCCAGCTCTTCCAGCGCCTTGTCGTAGTCACCTTTTCCCAGATAAGCAAGACCCAGGTTGATGACGGAATAATCGTGCTGGGGATAGAACAGATCGTCTTTGACAGCCTTGAACTGTTGAATGGCGTTATCCCAGCGCCCCATCTCCAGGTAGATGACTCCCAGGTCGTTGCGGGCTTCTGAATAGTTGGGACGCAGGGCCAGGGCCCGCAGAAAGCGCTGTTCCGCCAGATCGAGCCGCCGCTTGCCGGTCAGTGCCCGGCCCAGGTTGTACTGCAATTCGGCATTGTTGGGATCAAGTTTGTCCGCTTCGGTCAGATCAATCAGGGCAGCGGTGTAGTTGCGTTCCTCAAGGAAGGAAACTCCCATCTGGGAGTGATAGGCAGCCGGCTTGCCGGTTGTAGAGGTTGTTGTGCATCCCGCTAAAACGGGCAGCAGCAGAACCGGCAGCAAGACCCTACAACGCATTGTACACCTCCAGAGTTGATAACCACGCGTAACAGCTTGTAAAAACTAGCAGATACGCTTCTGCTTGTCAACGAAACCTCAGCTGCTGTTAGACTAGTGGCTGCAGATCCCGAAAGCTGGTAAGACTCTTGAAGCTACGGTAACGCTGCTCGATCTCCGGATAGGTGAGACGCTTCATGCGGTTCAGGCTGAAATCCTCCACGTTAAAGGAAGCCATGACGGAACCGAACACCAGCGCCTGACGCAATCCGTCTTCGGAAAGATCGCCGGTGTTGGCCAGATAACCCATGAAGCCACCGGCAAAGGTGTCACCGGCACCGGTCGGGTCGAACACCTCTTCCAACGGCAGGGCCGGGGCAGCAAAGACTGTGTCAGCGGTGAACATCAGCACGCCGTACTCGCCCCGCTTCACCACCAGACGCTTGCAGCCCAGGGCGATGATCTGGCGGGCAGCCTTGACCAGGTTGGCCTCACCGGTCAGCATGCGAGCCTCGCCTTCGTTGATCACCACGATATCCACCCGCTTCATTACCTCTTTCAGCGCCTCCGGTTTGGAGGAGATCCAGAAGTTCATACTGTCGCAGGCGGTCAATTTCGGGCTTTTAACCTGATCCAGTACCTTTAGTTGCAGTTCCGGGTCAATGTTGGCCAGAAAGAGCACATCAGTATCGCGGTAGGCAGCAGGCAGTTCGGGATTGAACTCCATCAGCACGTTCAACTGGGTGTCCAGGGTCTGGGCCTCGTTCAGGTCATAACCATACTTGCCACTCCAGTGGAAGGTCTTGCCCGGTATCTTTTGCAGGCCGTCAAGGTTGATCTCGCGGGAGCGGAGGAAAGCAAGGTGCTCATCGGGAAAATCCTCGCCCACCACCGCCACCAGCGAGACGTCGCTGAAGAAGCTGGCCGAGGTGGCGAAATAGGTGGCTGATCCACCCAATACGTTTTCTCCCCTGCCGAAGGGGGTTTCTACGGTATCAAAGGCAACGGTGCCGACAACGACGATTCCCATAACAATTACACTCCCTGGTTGAAATAGTGGGCAACAATGGGACCCAGCTTGGTGATGGTTTTCGCCGGAATCCGCGAGCGGTCGGTAATGATGGCGTTTTGCAGAGCCGTGGCGCAGCAGCAACCGCGTTTCGCTGCCGCAGGGGCCGCGGCATGGCGGATGATATTCTTGGCCATGGCGACGTTGTTGTGGATAATCTCCAGGATCGCTTCCACGGTCACATCATCATGGGATTCGTGCCAGCAGTCATAATCGGTGGACAGGGCGATGGTGCCGTAGCAGATCTCCGCCTCACGGGCCAGTTTGGCCTCGGTCAGGTTGGTCATGCCGATGATGTCGCCCCCCAGTTGGCGGTACATGAACGATTCAGCCCGGGTTGAAAAGGCCGGTCCTTCCATGCAGATGTAAGTGCCTCCCTTGTGGGTGACCGCCCCTGCCGACAATGCGGCCTGGAACAGGGTCTCGGACAAACAGCCGCAGACCGGATCGGCAAAACCGGCATGGGCGACAATCCCCTCGCCAAAGAAGGTGTCCTTGCGAATCCCCTTGGTGCGGTCGATGAACTGGTCGGGAATGACAATATGGCCGGGGTTGATCGCTTCTTTCAGGCTGCCCACGGCGGAAACGGAGATGATCCGCTCCACCCCAAACATCTTCATGCCGTAGATGTTGGCCCGGTAATTGACCTCCGACGGCAGGTAGCGATGCCCCCGGCCGTGGCGGGGCAGGAATACCAGCCGGGTGCCTTCCAGAACGCCGCTGATATAGGCATCGGACGGGGCACCGTAGGGAGTTTCAAGCGTGGTCTCCTCAACCTGCTCCAGTCCTTCCATCTCGTACAGACCACTGCCGCCGATGACGCCGATACTGATCATGGTGTTGTTCCTTTCTGTTCCAGCCGCCCTTTCAGCTGGCCGCAGGCCGCAGAGATATCATCTCCCCGGCTGCTGCGGGTAATCACGGTAAAGTTGCGGTCCAGCAGGTACTTGTGAAAATAATCGATGGCCGCCCTGGTGGGAGGCTTGAAATCTGCCGCTTCATGGGGGTTGAACGGAATCAGGTTGATCTTGCAGGGGATGTCGGACAACAGCCGCACAAGCCGTTTGGCATCCTCTGCCGTATCGTTTAATCCCCCCAGCAGCACGTATTCAATGGTAATTTTGCGGTTACCCGGCAGGGGGTAGCGCTTCAGAGCCGCCAGCAGCGAGGCCAGGGGATAGCGCTTGTTGACCGGCATGATCCGGTCGCGCAGTTCATCGGTGGTGGCGTTCAGCGATACCGCCAGGTTAATGGTCACCGCCTGGCCCAGACGTTCTATCTCCGGCACCAGTCCGCAGGTGGACACGGTCAGGCGGCGGTTGGAAATCTGCAGGCCGTTGCCGTCCAGCATGATCTGCAATGCCGGAATCACGTTGTCCAGGTTGTGCAGCGGCTCTCCCATGCCCATCATCACGATGTTGCGTACCTCCACATCCCGCCGCACCGCCATGATCTGGTTGACGATCTCGGCCGTGGTCAGGTTGCGGGTCAGGTGAAAGGTGCCGGTGAGGCAGAAGGCGCAGGCCATGGCACAACCGGCCTGGCTGGAGATGCAGAGAGTGTTGTGATCCTCGTCCGGGATCAGCACGCTTTCCACGGCATTGCCGTCACTGAAGCGGAACAGATACTTGCGGGTGCCGTCGCTACCCACCTCCACCGCCTCCGGCTCCAGGTTGCTGATGAAAGCGGTACGGTCCAGCTCAGCCCGCAGCACTTTGGAGATATTGGTCATCTCTTCAAAGGAAGTGGCATCCTGCTGGTACAGCCATTTGAAAAGCTGGAGTGCGCGGTAGCGCTCTTTGCCCTGGCCCTGGAGGAACTGCTCCAGCATCGGCAGGGAGAGATTTTTCAGATCGGTCTTGTTCATGGGAAATGAAAGCAAAACGGCCCCCAGTGTCGGGGGCCGTTTCAGCAGTTGCTAACCCACCAGCTCGAAACTGTTGAAGAAGTAGGGGATTTCGAAGGCAGCGGTTTCCGGTGCATCGGAACCGTGGGAAGAGTTCTCTTCGATGTTCTTGGCAAAATCCTTGCGGATGGTGCCTGCTTCCGCATTGGCCGGGTTGGTTGCGCCCATCAGGGTGCGCCAGTCGGCAATGGCGTTTTCCTTCTCCAGGCAGAGCACCACCACCGGTGAACGGGACATGAAGCTGCACAGATCCTTGAAGAAGGGGCGCTCCTTGTGGACATAGTAGAAGCCTTCGGCCTGGGCAAGGGAGAGGTGAATCTTCTTCATGCCCACGATCTTGAAGCCTTTCTCTTCGATGCGGTCCAGAATCTTGCCGGTCAGTCCGCGCTCGACGGCGTCAGGCTTGATGATTGCAAAAGTACGTTCCATGTTGTTTCTCCTTCGTTCGTAATATCAGGAAATTTGAAACGTAATTTTTAGCATGCCAATGATGAAAAGGTCAAGGTTTTTGGGGGATTGCGGTGGGTGGGGTGGGATAAAATCTCCGGCCGTGGGTAGTGATGGTGTCCTTCAGTTTTTCGTCGTCCATGCCTCGGTCTTGTTGGCAAGCTGACGGAACAAATACCCATAAGGCCAGCAAAGAAACCCAGCAGTGCGAACAACAAATTCTTTTCTACCACTTTAACTCCTCTCACCGCTCTCTGTGGAAAGGTAGCAGCTTAGCAAAGCGAAGTTAAGGGCTTTAGTGCTTTCCATTGTACTCTGTTCCATCTTCAGCACAGTGGTATGCTGCACTATCATACAGTTCATCCACCGATAGCCCATGAAACAGTTTGTGCTGTGCTTTCAGATAGTCCTTCTTTTCTGTGGATATCTGCGAAAGAAATCGGATGGCATCCGTTTCGCCAAGATGCTTGTAAAGTACCTTCAGTCCGCGCTCTCGTATTGCTGCATCACTTGCAAGTCGTGTCATTACGGCACCTCCTGGGAATACGTAAAATCTACGGGATTCAGTATTTTAATGGGAAGTTGCATCAGTTTTGCCCTTTTTGCCAATTTATCGTCGCATGTTATGAAATAATCGGCATCACCATGAACAGCACAGCCAAGATGGAGAGCGTCTCTTGGTTTGATCCCCTGTTTTTCATACCTCCGCGCCAGTTCCCGAATTTGCTCATCCGGTCCAACCCATTGTCCGGCAAGAGACGACATCATGATGATTTCCAGGCGGTTGTCTTGATAGGGATTGAGACTGTTTTCAAAGTCTATTATGAACGACCACAAGAGAAGATAGTTCCCTCTTTTGATATGATGAAGTATGGAAAATATGGCTATGGTTTCCAGCCGGATTCGGACTTGTAACTGGTCATCGAAGGGACGGTTGTAAATATTGGTGTCAAGGTAGAGTGTTTGTATGGCTCGTTGTGCTGTCAAGCGACCTCCCATATACAGCAATATGGATGCGCAATAGCTATAATTACCTCGTATGCCGGATCAGAAGGTTGCAACTCTAATGCTTTTTATTGGTGGCGTCAATTTGTGGTTGGCAGACAAATTTTTCTGCTTCCGCTATTGCTCTTCCCCCAGTACCCCCATGCTCCATTGCATGGTGACTTTGGCCGCCAGATGATCGCGCATGGCGCGGAGCAGGTTGCTCTCGGCCCGCAGCAGGCTGGTCTGGGCATCATCCACCTCAAGGCGGGTCTTGACGCCGTATTCAAAGCCCTTTTCCGACATGTGTAACAGCCGTTGCGCCTGACGCACCGTGCCGGACAGGGCGCGGATAATCTCGGCGGATTCGATCTGGGCATAACGGGCGGTGCGTAGTTCAAGGCTGACGCTGTCTTTCAGCTTCAACTCTTCTATCTGTTTCGTGCGCAGGTCGCTTCTGGCTTGCTGGGTCTTGCCGCTGCTCTTCAATCCGTCAAAGAACGGAAATGAAAGATAGACCCCGAGGTTCCATGCCGGGCCGTCGGAGCGGGTGGTCAGGCCGTTGTTCCGCAACTCCAGTTGATGCCAGCCCGCAGCCCCTTTCAGGTCAAGCCGGGGCTTGTCGTCGGCAGCGGCAATGGTGACCAGTTCTCTGTAGATACCGATGCGCAGGCGCAGGTCGGCCAGTTCCGGGCGTTTGTCCAGGGCGACGGCAAGCGCCGCGTCAAATTGAGGTGGTTCTTCCGGGATAACCTCGATACGACCGCTAACATCAAAGTGCTCCTGTTCCGCTCCCAGCAAAAAACGCAATTTTTCGGTAGTGGTGCGGATGGCATTGGCGGTACGTATCACTTCCGGTCGGGCGTTCTCCACCTCCACATCAGCAGCCAGCATGTCGTAATCGGTGGCAACCCCGGCTTCAAATTTGCGGTGGGCCTCCTGCTGATGGCGTTTTTTCTGGGCCAGATTTTCCTGGGCCAGGCGCTGTAACTCCTTTGCCAGCAGCAGATCGTAAAAGACGATTGCCACGTCGCGCAGGGCTGTCTGACGGTAGAGCCGCAACTGCTGGTCAGCGGTTTGCAGCCCCACTTCGGCAGCCCGGATGGCAGCACCAATTTTGCCCCAGGTATAGAGCGGCTGGGAAAGGGAGAGATCAACGGTACGGCTCGCCTGCAGCGAGGTATTGCCGTACAGCGCCTTGGTGCTGTCATCCTTTGAGTAGCCGAACCCGCCGTTCAAAGCCAGTTGGGGCAGGGCAACGGAGCGCTCTTCCACATATCTGCCCTGCACGTAGTTGGCATATTCTCGGGCCTTCAGGATGTCACGGTTTTTATCCGCGGCAATGGCCAGGGCCTCATCCAGGGTCAGCAGCCGTGGCGCGGCAAGGGCCTGGGTTGCCAGCAGTACGGCGAAAAAGGTCATGCAAATTCGTATCAAGATTCCACTCCTTCCATCAGCACTCCCCGCAACCAGCCGCGCACCGCGTTGATCAGCCAGATCTCTTCGGCTTTTTCAAGGTCAGCCGGGTAGAGGACCTGCTCGGCAATAACACCCTGACGCAACTCCTCCTCCCGCATCACGCCGGGCAGCAGTCCGCAGGCAAGGGGCGGCGTCACCAGTCTGCCGTCCAGCTTCAGCACCAGATTGGTAAAACTGCCTTCAGTCAGCTCGCCGCAGTTGTTACGCAGCAGCACCTCGTCAGCCTCAGGATGCCTCTGGCGGGCTTCTTCATAGCGCTGCCGCTGATCGGTTTTCAGAAAGAGCGACAGATCATCCGGCTCCACCGCCTGACGGTCCATTGCCAGACGCAGCGGCTGCGCCAGCGGTTCAAGCGGTACGGAGTCGATCTGCACCGTTCCGTCGGCGGAAAGCAGCAGACGCGCCTTATACCGGCCAAAGCGTCCGTCCCCGTGGGCCAGCAGGGCATTTCTGATCACGGCCCGGTCGCAGTGATGTCCCAGGCGGGAGGCGGACCAGCAGAGCCGGTCCAGGTGCCGGTCCAGCAAAGGATAGCGGCCATTTTCCAGTAACAGGGATTCAAGTAAGCGCTGGGCGGGCGCTGTGGTCAGGAATGCCGCCTTGGCCAGACATTCGGCATATTCGGCAGACGGCTGCGCATCCCAGGTAATGCCGCTGCCCACTCCCATACTGATGCTGCCATTCTCCTTCTCCAGCAGCAGGGTACGGATCGCCACCGAGAAGGCTGCCTCGTTGCCGGGGGCCAGATGGCCGATGGCACCGCAATAGACGCCGCGGGGCTGTTGCTCAAGGCTGGCTATAATCTCCATGCTGCGCCGCTTGGGCGCGCCGGTGACGGAACCGCAGGGGAACAGCGCCCGGAACAGCTCAACCAGACCGCACCCGTTTTTCAGATGGGCCGTAATGGTGGAAGTCATCTGATGAACCGTGGGATAGGACTCGCAGGCAAACAGCAGTTCGGTCTGTACCGTGCCGGTGCGGGCCACCTGCCCCAGGTCGTTGCGCAGCAGGTCAACGATCATCAGATTTTCAGCCCGCTCCTTGGGGGACCGGCACAGCTCGCGGGCCAGGGTCCGATCCTCGTCTGAGAAGCGGCCGCGTGGGGCGGTGCCTTTCATGGGACGGGTGACCACAATACCATCCAGCAACTCGAAGAACAGTTCCGGCGAGGCGGAGATGATGGTGTGGCTGCCGGTGTCCAGATAGGCGCCGAAGGCCGGGCGCTGGCTCTGCAGAAGCTGCCGGTACAGGTGCAGCGGGTCGCCGTCAAAGCGGCCCTGCAACGGGAAGGTATGGTTGATCTGGTAGCTCTCACCCCTGGCAATGGCAGCGTGAATCCGTTGAACAGTATCGGTGTAGGCTGACTGGTCCAGTGTGGCGGCAAGCGACAGCTCCGGGCCTTCACCGTGGGGCGGCTCACTCCCGGCCACCGCAGCATGCCGCTCCCTGAACAGGGCGAACCAGGCCAGCGGCAGCCCCGGTCGAGGCGGCAGAGCGGGCAGATGCGGGTTGAGCGCGGAAGCCGCCTCGTAGGCCACAAAGCCGACGACATACAGACCCTGTTCAGTGGCTGTCTCGGCCTCGGCCAGCACCGGTTGCACCTCTTCCGGCGTCATTGCACGCAAGGTGGTTACATGGCCGGAAAAACGCCAGGAACGGCCGAAATCGCCCTCGGCGCAGGAGTCCAGCAGTATGGTGGGGGTGAAGTCAGACATGGCCTTTTCCACCCCATTTTGTTTTCAGCCAGACACTGAAATCATCCAGATAGGTGTACATCACCGGCACCACGATCAGGGTCAAGAGTGACGAGGTGATCAAGCCCCCCACCACGGCACGGGCCATGGGGGCGCGGCCTTCGCCACCGGCGCCGATCCCCAGGAACAGCGGCAGCATGCCGAAGATCATGGCCAGGGTGGTCATGACGATGGGGCGCAATCGGGTCCGGCCCGCCTCGATTACCGCCTCGGTGCGGGGCAGACCGTCCCGTCGTCGCAGGACCTTGGCGTAATCCACCAGCAGGATGGCGTTCTTGGTCACCAGCCCCATCAGCATGATCAGACCAATTAACGACATGATGTTGATGGTGTCGTTGGTCAACCAGAGCATACCGGCCATGCCGACAATAGACAACGGCAAGGAAAACATAATGGCCAGCGGCTCGAAGAACGACTCGAACTGGGCTGCCAGGATCAGGTAGACGAACAGCACCGCCAGGATCAGCGACTCAAACATGAAGCGGAAAGATTCTTCCATATCCTCGGATTCGCCGGAAAAACCGATACTGTAACCCGGTTCCATACTGATTTTTTTGGCTTCAGCAGTTACCAATTTCACTGCTGTGCCTGCGGGCAGGTTGTCCAGGTTGGCAGAGACTGTGACCAGACGGGAGAGGTCGCGGCGGTTGATCTCAGTGGGAGATGCTGCTGAATGCTCGGTTGTTACGCTTGCCAAGGGGATCAACTTGGTGCCCCCGTTTCCGTCCGGCACCGTGATCTTCAGATCACGGATCTGGGCCGGATACTGGCGTAAGCTTTCCGGCAGGCGTACCCGCAGATCAACGGCATCGCCGTCCTCATCCTCATAGCTGGTGACCGCCGTGCCTCCCACCAGCGTGGAGAGCGCCGTCACGATATCATTGCTGGATACTCCGGCGGATAACGCTCGCTCCCGGTCCACCCGCAGCCGGTATTCCGGGGTGTCGTACTCCAGGGTGGCGGAAATATCCACAATGCCGGGAATTGTGTACATCGCCTCCTTCATCTGCGCCGCGTACTTCTTCAGCAGGGCAGTGTCATCCCCCTTGATATCGACACCGAGCGGCTTGGCCGCAGAACCGACCCCGCCCACCTCTTCAATAGAGAAGGTGATGCCGGAGATGGAGCGTAGCCGTTCCCGCACCTGGCGCTGAATCTCGAACTGCCCCAGCTTGCGCTCAGACTTTTCCTTGAGTTTTACGTAAAGCAGACCATCCCGCACCGTGCCGCTGTCTCCGGCCCCGATGGTGGCATAGGTGTGGCTGATTTCTGGAATATCCTTTACCTGGGCCAGCACCTGCCGCAGCCGGTCCTCAGTCTCTTTTATCCCGGCATCCGGCGCGGTCTGGATGGAAATCTGGAATTCGCTCTTGTCCTCGTTGGACATGAAAGAGGATTCCAGGGTACTCATGATCCCCAGGCCGACGATAAAGGCTACTCCTGCCGACAGCATCACCTTGCGCCGATGCCCCAGAGCCCAGGCGATCAGCCCACGATAGCGGTCGGCAGTGGCATCGAACCAGTCGTTAAACCGCTCCAGCCAGAGGGCGATCCCTTTGCGCTTGCCCCGCATATGGATGGGTCATGCCAGCGGGAGGAAAGCATCGGATCAAGGGTGAACGAAACAAACAGCGACACCAACACTGCGAAAGAGACGGTGATACCAAAGGGAAAGAAGAATTTACCTACAATCCCCTGCATGTAGGCCACCGGCACAAACACGGCCAGGATGGACATGGTGGTGGCAAAGACCGCCAGGCCGATCTCGGCAGTGCCGAAACGGGAGGCCTCCATGTGGTCCTTGCCCATCTCCAGATGCCGCACGATGTTTTCCCGCACCACGATGGCGTCGTCGATCAACAGGCCGATAGCCAACGACAGCGCCATCAGGGTCATCACGTTCAGGGTCATGCCCAGGGCGTTCATGACGATGAAAGAGGAGATGACCGAGATCGGCAGGGTGATGCCGGTGATTACCGTGGAACGCCAGGAGTTGATGAACAGGAAGACGATCAATACCGTGAGGACACCGCCGATGATCAGGGTTTCTTCCACATCGGCCAGGGAGTGGCGGGTCATGATGGAGCCATCACGCACAAGCTGCACCGTCACCCCTGCCGGAAGCTCCCGCTGCACTGAGGCAATCACCTTCTTGACATTATCCACCACCTGCACCTGGTTTGCGCCGGACTGCTTGTAGATATCCAGGCCGATGGCTGGCTGACCATTGATCAGCGCCAGCTTGCGTCGCTCCTCTATCCCGTCGGTAATTTTGGCAACCTCACCCAGGGTCACCGGCCTGCCGTTCTTGCGGGTTATGACCATCTGTCGGTATTCGTCGGTATGCTCCGGCTTACCCTCAATCCGCAGCGGATACTCGGTGCCGTTCTTGTTGATCCGGCCCAGTGGGGTATTGACGTTTTCTCCCTGCAACCCCTTGACCAGATCGTTGATCCCCAGCCCCAGGGCATCCAGCCGCACCGGATCAACCTCGACATTCACCTCGCGCTTGGCACCGCCTACCAGTTCCACCTTACCTACGCCGGCCACGCTCTCGAACCGCTTCCTGATCTTTTTGTCTACCAGAGTGGTAAGATCCCGAAGGGAGAGGGAGGTGGACTGCACGGCAATGGCCGCAGAAGGCATGGCGTTGAAGTCCAGCTTCTGGATGATCGGCTCCTCCACCTCCTTGGGCAGTTGGCCCCGGATGGAGCTGACCTTGGCCCGCGCCTCCTGGGCCACCTCATTGATCCGCTCCTCCAGTCGGAACTCTACCACCACCGTGGAGACCGACTCCCGCGAGTAGGAATAGACATGCTTGACTCCGGCGATCTGGTTGACCGCCTCCTCCACCCGCTTGGAGACCTCCCGTTCCACCGTCTCCGGCGAAGCGCCGGGATATTTGGTGACAATGGAGATCACCGGCATCTCCACATTGGGGAACATCTCCACCGAGAGCCGCTTGTAGGAAAAGAAACCCAGCGTCACCAGGGCCAGCATCATCACGGTGGCAAGGATCGGACGTTTTATGGACAGGTCGGAGAGGATCACTTGGCCGCTCCTGTTGCCTGCACCACAATCCGGTCGCCATCCTTCAGCGCAAAGCCGCCTCTGGCCACATACTGTTCTCCGGCTTTCAGCCCCTCCACAATTTCCACCAACTCACCGCTGGCCGCACCGGTCTTGACGGTCCGCTGCCGTGCGATGCCGTTATCGGCTACAAAGACGGTGGCAGTGCGGGCCATGCTGTCCCAGCTCCCCAGCACGGAGCGGGGCACCTGGAGCACCTGACTGCGGCTGCCGGTGATGATCCTCCCCTTGGCGAACAGCCCTCCTTTGAGCAGTTCCGGCTGGTTCTTCACTTCGGCGATCACTTTCAGAGAGCGGTCAGCGGCGCTTAGTTCCGGGTTGATAAACATCACCATGCCTTGGAATGTCTGGCCCGGCAGGGAGTCCACCGTAAAAGCCAGCGGCTGGCCGGTCTTGACCTTGGCAGAGTCTGCCGAAGGTACGGTAACCGTGAGGTTCAGAATCCGGTTGTCCACAATGCGGAAGATCGGTTTGCCTGCCGCCGCATCGCTGGCCAGATCACCCACGTTGACCTCCCGCAGCGCCACCACGCCATCCATCGGCGCAACAACCAGCCCCTTTGCTTGCCGGGCGCGGGCCTGCCGGGTCTCCTCTTCAGCTACCCTGATCTGGGCTTGGGCAGCCTCCAGTCGGGCCTTTGCCGCTTCGGTTTCGGTGCGGGCATCATCCACCGCCTGCTGGGTGGCCAGGCCGGTCTCTTTGAGTTTCCGGGAACGGGCCTCCTCCCGTTCGGCGCGGCTCAGCGCCACCTGCGACTGGGCCAGTTGCGCCTTTGTCGCGGCAATCGAGGCTTCGGCCCGTTTTACCTGCGCTTCGGTCTCGGACAGATCGATGCGGGCCAGGGGTTGTCCTTTGCGGACCCGTACCCACTGGGTCACATGGACCTCTTTAATCAGGCCGGGAATCTGGGTCTTGACATCAACGCTGAACTTGGGCTCCAGCGAGCCGGTCACCTCAATGCCATCCTGCACCGGCGCTGCAACGACAAAGGCCAGATCAACGCTGATTGCCGGTTTTTCAACGGGTTTTTTCTCTCCGGAACAAGCGGACAGCAGGATACTACAGCAGATTCCTGCCATGAGGATGTGTAGTGAATTAGTCATGGTCAATTCCTTTGAAGAGCAGCGCAAGCATCCGCTGCAGGCTTTCCCTGTCCAGTCGTGGCCGGTCGCTGTGACAGAGCTGTTCTTCCATGGTGGTATTCAGGATTGAGACGATGCTCCAGGCTGCATCCTCCACGTTGATCCCGGCCAGTTCACCTGTGGTGATACCTTCCTGAAGCATGGTGGCAACATCCTGCAACATGGTGCTGAACGAGGCGTCGAAATCCACCGGTGGCGCACCCTGGGGAGGGCCGTAGTAGATGGCGTAGATCAGTCGGGCCACCGGCAGCCGGGCCATGAAAATATCCAGCAGTCCCGTACAGTAGCCGGTAATCCGTTCGCGGAGCGGAGCGGAAGAAGTTTTGAAACGTTCGGCGGTTGTATGGAATTCAACAAGACCGTTCTGGATCAGGGCCAGATAGAGATCTTCCTTGTTGCGGAAGTAATAGTAGAGTACCGGCTTGCTGACGCCGGCCACCTCCACCAGTTCACGTACCGAGGTAGCCGCGTAGCCCTTGCGGGAAAACAGCTCCAAGGCAGCATCAAACAAGCGTTGCTGTGTCGAGTGATCAGTGATTTCAGGGGCTGGAGTTACCATGTCTGCCTTCCGGAAGGGCATTGCTTACCGGTCGGTAGATATAGCGAAGCCGGTGTGTGCTGTCAACAAAAAGCTACCGATCGGTAAGCCGCTGCCGGATTTTGTTTCATGTGCTCCGATTTGACATTGGGAAGCTCAGCGTCTATACTGCGGAACCTGTTTGTCATACTGATCATGAGGACCAATTCTGTGTTCCAGTTTCTTTTCCTGATGTTGCTGCTGCTTGCAACCGTGCTGCCTGTTCAGGCGGGTGAGCCGGTGCAGTCGCTGCTGCATGAACTGATACAGCCGCAGGCTGTGGCCGGCAATGCCGGGCAGGATGCTGTTCCGGGACCCCCTTCTGCAACAAGCAATCTCTTTACCCTTGAAGAACTGCACAAAGAACGTACTGTTGACCCTCTTCTCGAACTGCAACTGCCGGACGACGACCTTCCTGCGGCTGATCTGCCGCTGGCTTTAAATGACAAAGTGGAACATTTTATCACCCTGTTTCAGACAAAAGGCCGCGCTACCTTTGCAGGTTGGCTGCAGCGATCAACCCGTTACCTGCCGATGATGCACGAAGTTCTGCGCCGGGAAGGACTGCCGGAAGAGCTGGTGTATCTTGCTATGATTGAAAGCGGCTTCAGGTTGCATGCCCGTTCTATAGCCAGCGCGGTGGGGCCATGGCAGTTTATGCCGGCTACCGGCAGGCGTTACTCGCTGCGCATAGATCAGTGGGTTGACGAACGCAGGGATCCGGTCAAGGCGACGGTTGCGGCAGCCATGTACCTGAAGGATCTCTATGGCATGTTCAACGGTGATTGGCATTTGGCAACCGCAGGGTACAATGCCGGTGAGAACAAGATTATGCGGGCCATGGACAAGTACGATACCAGCGATTTCTGGGAGTTGTCCAAGGGCTCGTACCTGAAGCGTGAAACCAAAGAATATGTTCCCAAGCTGCTGGCCGCCGCCATCATTGCCAAAGATCCCGCCAAATACGGCTTTGCAGAAGTAACCGCCATGCCGCTTATTGAATCGGATACCGTTATCATTAAGGGGCGTACCGACCTTGAGCTGATTGCCCGACTTACCGGCACCAAGGTTCAGACAATCATGGAGTTGAACCCTTCATTGCGACACTGGTGTACTCCCCCCAATTATCCTGATTTTGAACTGCGTGTTCCCAAAGGGACCGGCAAACGGTTTGAAGCCGAAATTGCCGAGATTCCCATGGAGCAGTGGTATACCGAAAAAACCCTGTATGCCCGCTATAGGGCAGGACGCAAGGACACCCTGAAATCGGTTGCCCGGCGTTTTGGTGTTACAACAGGCGAACTGGCTGACCTGAACGGACTTGGCCGGAAACAGACCGTTGCCGGTCGTACTCTGGTTGTCCCGGCCCGGCAGTCCGTTGATTTTGGCCAGGAAGGGCGACGCACAACGGTACGGCAGGAAGTGCGCTATTACACTGTCCGCAAGGGTGATACCCTATTTGCCATTGCAAAGAGATTCAAGGTTCCGGCAGCGTTACTGGCAGCATGGAACAATCTGAAAGGCAAAGATGCGGGTGCGCTGCTTCCCGGAAAACGTCTGGTGGTAGCCGGTGGCGCCACGCGCTCTAAAAATCCCAAAGGATGACGTTCCCACTTCTATCCACGAGGTTCTGATACATGTATTCAATCCTGTTGTGCGCTGCCCTTGGGGCGGTGATCGTACTCATTTCAACCATGGTGGTAAAACTGGTCTGGTGGTGGTCCATGATTGTCGGCTTGGTTATTGCCACGGCTGCCTTTGTGTTGACATCGCGAATTATCCTGAAAAAAGTCATGACAATCCTGGAACTGGCAGCGAAAGATCTGCAGGGGCAGCGCTTTGAAAAGGCGATACGCAGCATGAAGGATGCCTTGCGCTATGCTCCCTGGCAGATATATCTGAGTGAACAGGTGAACTCGCAGATTGGCATGGCCTACTATGTAAAGCGCGATTTTTCCAATGCGTTTCCCCATCTCGAAAAGGCATTCTTCAAAAACTGGGTTGCCATGGGCATGCTGGCCATCTGCTACCTGAAGCGTCAGAAGCGGGATATGATGGAAAAGACCTTTGAGAAGACCGTGCAGTGGAACGGTAAAGAGTCACTACTATGGAATCTGTATGCCTATTGTCTTGCCGAAGAATGTGCTGATAAGACCAAAGCCCTTGCAGTGTTGAACCGGGGCCTCAAAAAACTGCCCGGCGACCCGCATATTACCGAGAACATAGAAAACCTGACATCAGGCGGCAAGGTGAAGATGCGCAGCTTTGGCGACCCCTGGTATCAGTTTCATCTTGAAAGTGTGGGGCAGCTTCAGAAACACCAGATGGCGGCAATGGGCGGCAGAATGAAAAAACGGGCGGTGGTGCGAGGCTAATCATGAGTGACGTTTCCCGGCAAGCGGTGCGGCAGCGGTATCTGTGGATTATGGGAGTGTCGCCGGGAACGGGGCGTGAGCAGATCATTCGGGATTATCTTGCTGCAGCAGGATACTGTACCTGCATGGGATCGTATGATGAATTGTTGCAAGCGGAATGCGAGCGTCCTATTGGCATTGTCCTGGATATCTCGCCCCATGCCGCAGATGGCTGGGGGTTGTTGCTTAAAATCAAAGGAAACGCTGCAACCCGCAACATTCCGGTGTTGCCGGTGTTTCTCAGCGAAACCGGCAAGGTGGGAGGTGTTTTCCCGGTGGCCGGTTTTTTTGTAACTCCCACTGATCCTCAGTATGTCGCTGACCGCCTGACCGCTTTTGGGCTGACGGAGGATGTTGAAACCTGGGACCTGCAAGCCCTTGTGGTAACGCGTTCCGGAGATGAGGGCCTGGCCAGGGCGCTCACTGCCATAGGCTATGAAGTGGTCAATGGCTATACCGCCACAGAAGCCATGGCTCTTGCTTCTTTGCATCCCAAGTTTCTTGCCTTCTGTTCCCTGCATCTTCCGGATATGACCGCTTTTGAGTTGCTTGAAAAGTTCAGGCTGTTCCCCTACAGCAGGAACATGCCGGTATTCGTTCTCTGCAAGGGGGAGATGAAGGACGGGGAAAAGCAGGCGATAAGCCGGGAAATTGCACATCTGATCAGAAAAAAACAGCTGACTCAGGAAGAGTTTCTCAAGTACCTGCCCAAACGGACTTGATATATATGCTGTTTGAACGCACAAAGCCCCCGGAGAAATCCGGGGGCTTTGTCTTTCAACAAAATACCAGATGTGTCTGGTCTCAAATAATCCCGCTACCATCCTTGATCTGAATACTGGCCCTTGAGCGCAGCTCCTTCAGCCATTGGGCAAAACGTTCATCCTGTTTCTTGCGATAGAGCAGTTCCATGATGTCCGCCTTGACCGCCTCAAACGGCTTGAACACACTGCTTGAGCGTTCCTCAAGTTTGACGATGTGCAGTCCGGAGGGGGTTGAAACCAACTCCCCGACTTCACCTGGCTTGAGCGGCAAGATGGCCTGTTCAAGCGAAGCAAGCATCTCTCCACGCTTGAATGTTCCCAGATCGCCGCCATCCTTCTTTGCGCCGGTATCATCCGAGTACTGCCTGGCAAGCTCGGCAAAATCCTTGCCGCTCTTTGCCTCATGCAGCAGATTTAAGGCTTTGCTCATGGCCTGGCGCACCTCGGCAGGCGGGCCTTTTTCGTCAACCTTGATGAATATATGGCGGGCCCTGAAGCGCTCTTCTTCAGCGTACTTTTGTTTGTTGGCCTCGTAATAAACTTCTGCTTCACGGTCTGACACATGAACCTTGGAGCGGACCTCAATGCTGACCAGGCGCAGGCGCTCCAGTTGCTCGCGAATCTGAACCTCATACTGGGCAAAGCTGAAACCCTGCGCCTGCAAGGCTGTTTCGAGCTGCTGCTGGGTCATATTGTTGTTCTGGCGTTTGACATCTTCAACTGACTGGCGAATCTCGTCATCACCGATTTTGATCCCCAGCTCTTTTATCTTCTGGTCAGTCAGTTGTTTTTCGATCAGACGTTCCAGCACCGTAGCACGCAATGTGCGGCGTGCCTTGTCGTCAAGCAGTTCTTTTTTCTGTGCTTCATTGATCAGAGGGCGGGCTTCCCGGATTACTTCGCGGAAGGTAATAATCTCGTCGTTTACGACCGCAGCAATGCCGTTCACCCTTGAAGCACCTGGCGAAAGCAACGGCAGAACCGGCTCTCCCAGTTTTTGTGGAGCCTGCAAGACCGGTTTATCAACGATCAGATCCGGTTTTGAAGCGCAGCCGCTCTGGATTAGCAGCAGAGAAAACAATACTGTTGAACATACAAGCTGCACGAGCATCACTGTTACCTCAAGGGTGCCGGGAGTGACAGAGTTGCCACTCCCGGCATAGTGCACTTACTTCTTTTCACCAGCTGCTGGCTGGGCAGCAGCTGGAGCTGCGGGCTTCGGAGCTTCCGGTGCAGGTGCCGGAGCTTGATCTTTCAGCTCGATTTTGGCTCCTTTACGCAACTCTTCTTTCAACTGCATGAACGCCTGCTGCTGCTTTTGCGGCAACAAGGCAGCCTTGATCTGCTCTTTGGCTTCTTCAAGAGGTCGTGCTCCGGCAGGACGTTTGCCGGTCAGTTTGATGATATGATAGCCGAACTCGCTTTTGACGATACCGGAGGTTTCTCCCTCCTTGAGAGCAAAGGCAGTTTTTTCAAATACCGGAACCATGTTGCCTTTGCCGAACCAGCCCAGATCACCGCCTTTTGATGCGGATGAATCCACGGACTTGGTCTTGGCCAACTCTTCAAACTTGGCTCCGCCTTTGAGCTGAGCCAGGAGATCCTTGGCCTCTTGCTCGGTTTTTACCAGTATGTGGCTGGCGCGGACCTGCTCGTCGGCCTTAAACTTATCCAGGTTTTTCTCATAAAAATTCTTCAACTCTTCATCACTGATCTTGGCGCTTGTTTCCACCTTCTTCTTCAGATAGGTGTCAACGATGATCCGCTTTTTCAGTTCAACCATCTTCTCTTCAACATCTTTACTCTTGTCCACGCCGTCTTTGGCAGCCTGTTGCAGGATCAGCTCCCGCATTACCAGGGTGTCCATCATCTCTTTCTTGCCCTGGGGAGTGTCAGCCATGGCCCGGATGTACTCCGGCAGCGCTTTCACTTCACGGTCAAAATCGTCACTGGTAATATTTACACCATTCACAGTTGCCAGTACTTTGGCGTCCTTGCTGGGAACAGCAGGTCCGGAAGTGCTGTTGTTGCCTTGGCAGGCAGTCAAAACCAGAGTCGTTAATGCGATCATGGTCAGGTTTAAAAAAATTCGAGTGTTCACAGTTGCTCCTTTTGCAAAAATAGATGTTAATAAAAAACTTTGTAAAAATAGCATGACTGACAGGCGCGTGCAAGGCTGTTGACAGCAGAAAGCCCTGCCGTACATAACAAGGCAGGGCTTTCCTGGATGTAAAAAGTGAGGTCTGGTCTGTCGTCTATGTCTGAAGGGCCAGTAACATCTTTGCGGCAACATCCTGGCCGCTGATGGAATAGTTGCCCTGGGCCAGCCTGCTGCCAATATCGGCAACTTTTTCCGGACGGATATCGCCGCTTGATGCCTGAACGCCGGACAGCTTGTCCACCAGATTGGTCAACTGCACCTGAAACGGGCTCTGAACAGCCTGGCTGCCCTGGGTTGCATGGGTGCGTCCGGCTGCGCTTGCGCGGCTGGTTGCCGAAACTCCTGAAACCGTTGTCTGTGTCCCTGATTCAATTCTCATAATCCGCACCTCCATTATTAATGCTTTCGGATGACACAGAAAAAAACTTGAGAGTTCAGTCAGAAAACACCTTTTTTACCGTGCCGAATTGGTTCAGCGGCACGTCAAATCCTTTTTCATCCCCCACCACCACCAGCTTGAACGCATCAGGACGCAAAAGCCTTTTGGCGGCTTTTTGCAGATCTTCACGAGTAAGTGCGGCAATCCGCTCACGGTAGCGGTCCAGGTAGTCCGTTGGATAGCCGTAGAACTCAAGGCGGGCCTGTTGGCTGACAATGCTGGCAGGCGATGTAAAACCAAACAGAAATGAATTAATTATTGATTCCTTGGCCAGCTTGATCTCCTGTTCAGTGACCGGTTCTTTGCGGATGCCTTCAATGATTGAGGTTATCAGGCGGATTACCTTGCCGGTGGCATCGGAGCGTGTCTCGGTTTCAGCGCTGAAGCTGCCGGTGAAACGGCGGCCCACGTCAAATCTGCTCCCCACATGATAGGCAAGCCCCTGGTTGGTGCGGATTTCCATCATCAGGCGGGAAGTAAAGCTGCCGCCAAGTATGAAATCCAGTACCCGCACGGCGTACAGATCAGGATCATCCTTGGTGATTCCCAGATGCCCCAAGCGTATGACCGACTGGTTGACCTGCTTGGGAATAAACAACACCTCTTGCCTGAAGTTCACTGGCACGGACGGTATGGCAGGCAGATCGAGGACGCTGGTCGGACGTTCCGAACCGACCAAGCGGTTCAGGCTGGCTACAATCCGCTCCCGGTCAAAATCACCGCTGATGGCCAGGATCAGGTTGTCCGGTCTTACGAAACGACGGTGAAAGGCGATCAGGTCCTGGCGGCTCAGTGCCGCAACCGAGGCTTCAGTTGGCATAACACCCAGCGGATGTCCGGCATAGATCGCCTTTGTCAACTCACGGTCGCCCGCCTCCTTGGGGTCGTCATTCTGGCGGCGGATCCCCTCCTGCAACTGCTGGCGGGCCACGGTCAGCCGTTTTTCATCAAAGCGTGGAGCAAACAGTACATCTCTGAAGACGGCCAGTGATTGATCCAGATTTCTGGTCAGGGTGGTCATGCTGACGGTGCCGCTGTCAACGCCAAAGGCACTTTCCACGGATGAAGCCATAAATTCCAGATAGTCGTCCAACTGATCGGGATTGCGCTCTCCAGCGCCACCGGCCCGCAGCAGGCTGCCGGTCAGTGCGGCCAGGCCGCTTTTCTCTGCCGGGTCATAGGCTGAGCCGGTGCGAATCATGGCCGAAACGGTAATAATCGGCAGTTCGTGATCCTGCAGCAAGTAGACCGGTGTGCCATTGGTAAGCAGCACCCGCTCTGCTTTAGGGATTTTGAAATCAAGCGGCGGGAACTGCATGGTGCGCGGATCAGCCGCTTGCGCAGTCCAGGCGGCGCCGAGGCATGTCAGGGTAAGGATGAGTGTGATGGTACGTAGCCAGGTTCTCATTTCGACTCACCCCCTTTTTCTTTTTTCAGTAGTGTGCCCACGATCCGGTTTTCACGGGTGAAGTAGCTGGTGGCGACCCGCTGGATATCCATTGACGTCACCTTTTCCACCTTTGCCCGGTAGCTAGTCAGAAAGCGCCAGGAACCGGTAACCGCTTCGTATTCCGTCAGATTACGGGCCAGGCCCCCGTTCGTTCCCATCCGGCGGGCCTCTTCATATTCAAGCTTGTTCAGTATCCGTTGCAATTCACGGGGGGTAACCGGCTCCTTCTTCAGTCGCTCCAGTTCCTCCAGCAGCGCTTTTTCAACCTCCGCCACCGTGTGCGGGGCGCGGGGCGTGGCATGGAGCAGAAAGAGATTGGGATAGCGGTTGCCCGGCGCGGTAAATACCGAAACACTGGTGGCAATCTGGCGTTGCAGAACCAGTGAACGGTAGAGGCGGGAGGTGCGACCCTGCCCCAGAATAGCTGAAATCACATCAAAAACCTCATCATCCCGTTCTCCCATGGCGGTTTTGCCGAAACCGAGCAACAGTTCCGGCTCGGCATCGCCGATTACCTCAACCCGCCGTTCACCACGGGGTTTTTCCTCGCGGGTTGCTACGTCCGGCACCGGCGTGCCCGGTTGCAGGTCACCGAAGTTCTTCTCCACAAGGGCGATCACCTGTTTGGGATTAATGTCGCCTACGACGGCAATGATAGCGTTGTTGGGAGCATAAAAGCGGCGTAGAAACCCTTCCGCCTTGGTGCGGGAAAGGTTTTCGATATCGGACATCCAGCCGATGGTCGGCTGACCGTAGGGATGAGCGTTATAGGCGGTGGCCAGAAAGTTTTCCCATAGTTTGGCCCCGGGTTCGGCATCATAGGAACGGCGGCGTTCTTCCATGACCACGGAGCGCTCGGTATAGAACTCCCGCAGCACCGGGTTGCGCATCCGGTCTGACTCAATGGCAGCCCACAACTCCAGTTTGTTGGCCGGAAGCGAAATCAGGTAGGTGGTGCCATCCCTGCTGGTAAAGGCGTTGTAACCGGAACCGCCGTTTCTGGCGTACAGATCGAAGAACTCGTCTTTTACCACGTACTGCTGTGCCTTTTTTTCCAGGTCAGCCAGCTCCTGCCCCAGCTTCCTGACAACAGCAGCATTAGCCTTGTTTCCCTTGCGTTGCTCTGCCAGCAGTTGCTGTGCCACTCCTTCGATTTTTTCCAGAAGTGGCGCTTCAGCGGCATAGTTCCTGGTGCCGAGAGTTTTTGTCCCTTTGAACAGCATATGTTCCAGCAGATGAGCAATCCCCCGCTCATCGCTGCGTTCATCAACGCTGCCGACCCGGAAGCGGATCCAGGCCGAAACCGTCGGCGAGGTGTGACGCTCTACCATCAGTAACGTCAAGCCATTTTTCAACGTGTGTTCAACAACCTTGTCTTCAAGTCCGGCGGCTCTAAGTGGCAGGGTCGAGCAGAGCACCAATATGACGGCAACAACATACTGCATCGGTTTCATTTGTTCGGCTTCCTCCTAAAATAGTGAAAATTTTACATAGCGGCCCGGATTCTTTTTGATGTCCACCACCAGGGCATCAAGCGCATCCACGGCCTTGTTCAGTTTTTCGTACAGCTCTTTTTCGTTAATCAGCTTTCCAGCGGTTCCTTCGCCAGCCTTAAGCCTTGCTGTGGCAGTCTCCATATCCTTCATGGAGTTGTCCGCCCGGGTCAGCAGTGAAAGTCCTTTGTCGTACAGTTCCCGGTCATTGAGTAACATGCCGAAGGTGTTGTCAGTGGAGGTCAGCTTGCGGTTCAACTCCCGCACATCGTCTGCCGCCTGATTACTCTTTTCTGCCAAGGAGACCAATTTGGTATACAGGGTCTTGTCGTAGATCAGGCGGTTCAGGCTACCGTCAGAGTCCTGGATATCCTGCAAGGTGCGGTCGGCCCGCGACAAAATCTGCATCAACTTGTCGTACGGTTCGCCGCTGCGCGCCAGCTTGCCCAGGGTGCCCTGGCCATTGTTGATGTTTGCGGCAAGAATCTTCAATTCGCCGGAGAGCTTGACGGCATTACTGTACAGGGTGGTGTCGGTAGCCAGCATCCCCAGGGTGCCCTTGCCGGCCTGCACGCTGTCCACGATACTGTTCAGTTTTTCAAAGGTGACACCGGCCTTCTGGGCCACATCATCAAGGGTATGCACGGTCTGCCCGCGGAAATTGTTCCCCGGTATTGCGTGATATTGTTGCGACGGGATGATGTCCACATACTTTTCGCCCATCAGACCGCGGGTCTTGATGGTGATGCGTGAGTCAGGCCCCACCTTTTTCAAAGCTTCCCGGTCAACTTCCATGGCAATCTGCACTTCGTTGCTCTGGCGCGGGTCTTTGAAATTGATATCCTTCACCACCCCCACATCCACCCCGGCCAGCCAGACCGGAGCGCCCACCTTCAAGCCCATAACGTTGTCAATGGTAACCGTAAGGGGGCTGGTGGGGGTAAACAGCTTGGTTTTCTGGCCCATCAGCAGGATTGCCCCTGCCAGCAAGACCATTGTAATCAATATAAAAACACCGGCCCGTACCTGGGCCCAGCCGATCTGATTGCTTCGTTCCATGGCATCCATCCCTGCGACAAACTGTTGTCGTCGTCATTGTACAGCATCTGCAGCCGGAAATCAGTGGTCTCTGAATCCAAGCACCACCAGTATGCAGCTATGATCAGCAATCACGTTCACCCCGGCTGCTTCGCAGCGCGCAACTGCCGCAGCGCTCTCGGCGCCCGGCTGCATCCAGATGTTGCGGATGCCCCTGGTAATGGCGGCTTCCACCACCTGTTCCGTTATCAGGGGAGGTGTTATCACGGAGATGCTGTTGACGTTGTCCGGCAGATCGGCCACCGAAGCTACGCAGGGAATTCCCTCGATGCTGGCAGCCTTGGGGTTGACCGGAATGACGCTTTTCCGGTTTTCCTGATAGCAGCGCAGCACCTTGTTGCCAAACTTGCTGCGGTCCTCCGATGCGCCAACCACGCCGAAGGCTGCTGAGGTGAAAAATGTTTGTATTGCAGGGGTCATTGTCAAGGTCTCCTTCTGGTTGTATCTCCTGCTTGCGCCGTTACGGCTCTTGCCGTATGCTGTGAGCATGTCTTCTTTTACCACAATCAGCGAAAAAGTGCACGCCGGAGAACGGCTCAGCGAGGCGGACGCCCTTTTCATGTACGCTTCCAGTGATCTGCTGGCCATTGGCGAACTTGCCGCCCTGGCCAACGAGCGCTTAAACGGCAGGAATGTCTATTTCAACGTCAATCGCCACATCAATCCCACCAATATCTGTGTCAATCGTTGCGCATTCTGCGCCTTTTCCCGCACTGCGGATGCTGCGGATGCCTATACCCTGGCAATTGGGGAGATGGTCCAGCGGGCAGCTGAAGCGCAGCGGCACGGTGCAACCGAAGTGCATCTGGTGGGTGGCCTGCATCCCGATCTGCCGTTCAATTTCTACCTTGACCTGTTGAAAGAAATCCGGCTGGCTGCCCCGTCGTTGCATATCAAGGCATTTACGGCGGTGGAACTGGAGTGGTTTGCCAGCGGCAGCTCATTGACCATTGCAGAGGTGTTGGCACGGCTGATGGAAGCTGGCCTGGGTTCCATGCCCGGCGGTGGAGCGGAGATTCTGGTGGAAGAGGTGCGCCGTAGAATCTGCCCGGAGAAGATCAGTGGTCAGCGCTGGCTGGATATTCATCGCCAGGCGCACCACGCCGGTCTGAAAACCAACTGTACCATGCTGTATGGCCATGTGGAAAAACATGCAGACCGGGTGCGGCACATGTCGCTGCTGCGGGAATTACAGGATGAAAGCGGTGGTTTTCAGGTTTTTATTCCTCTGGCTTGGCAACCGGAAAATTCGCCGCTTAAGTTGGACGTAAAGGGTACCTCCGGCCTGGACGACCTGAAGACGCTGGCCATTGCCCGTCTGTTTCTGGATAATATTCCGCATCTGAAGGCGTATTGGGTGATGCTGGGGGAGAAAATCGCCCAAGTGGCGCTTTCCTTTGGCGTGGATGACCTGGATGGCACGGTGATTGACGAAAAAATCGGACATGACGCCGGTGCGGCCTCGCCCCAAAGCCTGAGCAAGGAACGGATCATTCACCTGATCCGCATGGCGGGCAAGCAGCCGGTGGAACGCGATACCCTGTACCGTCCTATCCGCAGCTATTAACAGGTTGTTCAACAGTCCGTTAAACATGGAGCGGCTCATCCGCCAGGGTTCCGACCTGTTCACGGCCTGAACCGCGTGCCCCGCAAGCTGTTCGTTAGCCGAACAGTTCGTCAAATACCTCCTGTACGGTACCGATATGATCTGCTTTCCAGGCGTTTGTGCCGCAGAAAACCAGACCGCTCTCAACGTCACCGCGCTGGGCGCGGTCCAGAGCGCTGACAATGCAGAACCGTTCGCCACTTTCCTTGTAGGAACATTTTTTCAGGCAGTTCATCCGGCATACGGTATGCTGATCCAGATCGTACTGCCGAACGTTGTCAAAATTGGTCAGGATCGCCCGCCCCGGCAGACCGGCCGGTGACATCAGCAGCCCGATATCTTCTTTTTTACACTTCAGATAGGCCTGTTTGAAAGCGAGATCGGCGTCACACTCTTCTGTGCAGACAAAGCGGGAGGCCATCTGCACGCCGTCTGCCCCTTCAGCCAATGCCTCTTCCAGGTCCTTGCGATCCCAGATGCCGCCAGCTGCAATCACCGGAATTTCGGCCTGATACTCGTCCCGGAAGAACTGCTTGACCGCCCTCACGGTAGCATACTGGTCATAGTCGCCGGTGGCGATATTCTCCAGCTTTTCTCCCAGATGTCCTCCGGCAGTATCGGGATCTTCAACAACAACAGCATCCGGCAGACGATGATAGCGCTTTTCCCAGGTGCGGGCGATCAGTTGGGCAGCCCGTACTGAGGAGGCGATGGGTACCAGGGCCACGTCGGGAGCATGGGCGGTCAACTCCGGCAGTGACAGCGGCAACCCGGCGCCACAGACAATTACCTTGGCTCCTCCTTCAATTGCCGCTTTGACCAGGGGTTCGAAATCAGACAGCGCCACCATCACATTGACACCGATGACACCATCCGGCGCTATGGCGTAGGCTTTGCGCAATTCTTCCTTGAAGGCTTCCAGATCAGCCTGAAAAAAGTTTTTGCCGTTATAAAAGACGCTGTTCATGGCGATGCCTGCTGCTGCCACCAGCCCGACGCCACCGCATTTCGCCACATGTCCGGCCAGATTGCCGCCTGATATGCGTACCCCCATGCCACCCTGTATCAGAGGAAAACGGGCCTCGTGCTTGCCGATGCGAAACATGATCATGAACCTCCCGGTTATGAAACGTTGGGGGTAGCATAGCAGGGACGAAAAATTGTAAATGTAATAGTTCTGTAAAACGATGTTTATGGCGGGATTTTAGACAAAAAACGGCCCGAATGCTGTCAGCAACCGGGCCGTTTTCACATGGTGCAGTGGCTCGATCAGATCCAGGCGTCGCCGCCATCATACTGCAAATCTTCTCCCTTTGCTCCTTTTGAAACCTTTTGGCGGGCCTCCTGAGCGTAGCGCTTCAGGCGATCAGTGGCATTCTCCTGAAGCCCGTAAAGCTTGCGTCTGGTTTCATTGCCCGCAGCTGGCGCCATCAGAAGCGCAGTAACTGCTCCAAACAAAGCTCCGGCAGTAAGTGCAAGAATAGCAGTTGTTACAGCATTATCGCTTGAACGTGACATGAGTGACTCCTTTATCTCTGGAATACGGTGGATTGCGGTAAAAGCGCTGTCAATCGGCTAACTGATTAGTACCATATTCCGATTCGTCAGGCAAAGTCAATACCGGCTGAACATACCAACCAGTCTCCATGCATGGTGATAGTATCAAAAAAGCCGCCTGCAAATGCAGGCGGCATGAAATCTTTAAATAGCTCCGGTCAGACATGCAGTCTGACCGGAGGTGATGATAAACCTACTGATGCGCTACATCAGCCCCAGCAGTTCTGCCGCTGCTGTGGCAGGTTGCACATGAGTTTGCATTCTGTGCAGCGTGTGCTACTGAGGATGCGCCGTCATGGCAGGTGATGCATGCGTTAGCGGTTGGGTTTGTACGCCAGTTCGCAGCATTGGAAGGGGCTCCGCTCCCTTCAACGTGGCACACTCGGCAGTTGCTGATGATGCCGGGATAGCCAAGTTTTGTGTAGTCGTGGGAACCGCCGGCTGCGCTGTTGATGCGGTACTCTCCGCCTGCCTTGACACTGGGAAGATCTTTGCCCATGTGCAGTTTATGCACGAGAGTTTGAAGGTCAACGGATTGACCGGTCAGCGAATCTTTGGTGTCCTGTGTATGGCAGGTTACACAAACTTCAACTTCATATGCGGCGTGCAGTTTTTTGTTGTTATGGCAGGAAGCACAGTTTTTCATGGTAACTATGTTGCGGGTCTCTGTTACGGCACCACCAGCCGGTTTAAAGTCGAACCAGGTGTTGTTGGCGTCAACATTTGGTGTGCCAACTTTCTGGAAGGTCATAGCCACACGATGTGTCTTGGTCGGCTCATACGCAACAACGTTGGGCCCTTGCGGCCAGTTGGCCGGTGTATAGGTGGCAGGCACCAGGCTCGTTGCAGAAGCGTTATGGGCATGGTCAATGGTTCTGATATCGCCTTCAGTGGAACCGTTCGCAAGCTTGAATTTGTAGCTAAAGCTGCCGTCTGCATTGGCGGTAAGCGTGCCGGTATTTTCAGTGCGTGCCTGAAGTACCGGTGCCATGGCTGGGTCTTTGGTACGAAAGTTGGCAGTGTAGCTGACCCACTTGTAGGCGCCGTCAGCCCCTTTTACCAGCTTGACCAGAGAAAATGACGGCTTGGTGAACTTGGTCATATCAGTAACAGCAGCATTGCCATCCGTAACCGTAAACTTGACCGTAACACCGCCATTTGCATCAACGGTTACGCCGCTTATTTTTGCACTCATGGTGCGCAGCGCTGCATTGGTGGTTGCCGGCAGTTTGGTTGGGTGATAGGCAGTGATGCCTGCTGCCGTGTGGCACATGGCGCAGAGCTGATCGTTTGCTTGAGGGCCACCCGTGACGTGATTGGCACCGGTTGCGAAGTTGACATCGTCATGGCAGGAACCGCACGCCTGACGAGTTGGCTTGGCTTTCCAGTTATCAGCCTGTGCTGAGCTGCTATGGCATGCCTGGCAGTTTCTGATATCCTGCGGATACTTGATTTCATTGAATTTGGCGCCCCAGAAGTTGTAACCGGTCTTGGCAAGCTTGTTACCCATATGGAACTTGTGAATCATATTAGGGAAATAGCCGATGATTTCGTTGTCAGCCACCTGTACTGATTTTGATGGGTCAGGAAAAGCGCCGTTTACTGAGGCCGTGTTGGCTTCGAGAGCTCCACCCTGCTTGGTGTGGCACATGACGCAGAAGCGAACATCACCACGTCCTCTGGAGTGTGTTCCGCCGCTTTTCGTCAGCACGGTAGTCAAATCATCATGACACGTATTGCAGGCTTCTTTGCTGGTGACTTCCCGCGAAACGGTCGGTGTTCCACCGGCAGGTACAAAGTCATAAATAAAAGGAAGGGTCGTTATACGCGCCACTGCACCGGCAGGCTGGCCGTCAATGGTAAAGCCGATGCGGTGAGTCTGGGTTGGCACGTAGGCAACATCCACAGGGTGGAACGTGGTCTTGGTGTGGGGGACATCTTTTTTGATGCTTGTATCAAATGCATACAGATAACTGCCGTCGCCGTTATCGGTCAGCTTACCGCCAGCGTCACTGGTGGGCCAGCCGTTTGCCGCACTGGTTGTTTTTCTCTGCAAGTAGTTCAACCACTCGTCAGGAGCGCCATTGGTACCCGGTACCAGGGTGGCAATGGTGAAGCGGGCAAGATAGCCGGTCAGTCCGGTTACACCACGTCCACTCTTGTCGGCTATCTTGAAAGAAACCTCGGGTTTTCCCGAATCAGGGATAGAAACCTTGGTAACCGTGCCGGACAGCGACAGAGTCTTGATGTTTTCCGCTGTCAGGTCAGCAACCTTGACAACAACGCCAGCGTCCTTGCCATCTGTGCCGGGCGTACCAGCAGCGCCATCTTTGCCGTCCTCGCCACAGCCGCCCAGCATCAGTGCTGCGCAGGCAGCAACCAATAGACACATTTTTTTCCAACTGGTTTGCATACGGTGAATCTCCTTTTCATTTTGATTTCTACAGTGGGTTCTGACTATGCCATTTTACCGTTTTTCATTTGCTGTCTGTCTTTGTGCAGGCTGACAAGCGACATGACAGCAGATCACGTGCTGTTTTCTATCTCCTTTCGTAGTGGTCTGTTTTCAGGTTAGCGGGATGACGTTAGCTGCAATCCCCTTTGAAAAAATTTGGTTCCCCGCCGCTATAAAAAGCCTGTTGGACGCCAAAAAACAGCCGATTTTTGTTAGAAAACCGAGCGGGGATAGTTACAGCAGCATCCATTCCAATAAAATTAATAAATGCAATAGGCGTGCCTCGCAAAATAAGCTAGCAATAACAGTTTGTTGCATCAGTATAGGTTGCGGGAAGTTTCGTTTTTGTTTAAAAATCGGCAAAAGCAGCCGCATGAAGGTCGGTGGGTGAAGCGCTAACACGCTAATATTAAAGAATAAGTTTGAATTCGATATTTTGTTCAATATCGGGCGGAGATTGGGTTGAGGTCAGAATAATTACGCGTAACTTCGTGTAATACAAGGGGTTATGCCAGTGGTAATAATCAGGCCTGCATGATTTTGTTTAAGATGGCTTGTTGATGCCGTATCTGACCATTTTGCTGTACAGCGTGCCACGTGAAATGCCAAGCGCCTGTGCGGCCTGGGTCAAATGTCCGTTTTTTTCTGCCAGTATGGCCCGGATCAGCAACTCCTCGGCAGAGGCTATATTGCTATCATGCAGGGTAAGCAGAAAATCGTTTCTTGAAGCAGAGCGCACTTCTTCCGGTAGATGTTCGGGAAGAATCTGGCGTTTCCGGCAAAAAATAACGGTGCGTTCGATGCTATTTGACAATTGCCGGACGTTTCCCGGCCAGGAGTACTTGCAGAGCAAGGACATGGCAGACTCACTGATGCCGGATATCTTCTTTCCTGTTTTGCTGCAGTAGCGTTCAAGAAAGTAATTTACCAAAAGCGGGATATCAGACCTGCGCGTCCTCAGTGGCGGCGCTGTCAGTGAAACAACATTTATCCGGTAGTAGAGGTCTTCACGAAACTCCTTGTTTTCCATGGCAACCGAGAGGTCTTTATTGGTGGCGCAGATGACCCTGGTGTTGATCCGAATCGTTTCAGTGCCGCCGACCCGTTGAAAACTGCCCAACTCCAGAATGCGCAGCAATGAAACCTGTGTATGAATCGGAATATCGCCGATTTCGTCAAGAAATATGGTGCCGCCGGAAGCGCTTTCAAACAAGCCGGATTTGCGTTCCGCAGCGCCGGTAAAGGCCCCTTTCTCATGGCCGAACAGAGCGCTGTTGATTAGCGTATCGGTCAGGGCGGCACAGTTTACCCGCACAAATGGTTTGTCTTTGCGAAGGCTACCCAGATGGATCGCTTCAGCTATCAACTCCTTGCCGGTGCCGCTTTCTCCATTGATAAGTACGGTGGAATCGGTGCGGGCCACCTGTTGAATCTTGTCGAACAGTTCCAGCATGGCTTTGTCTCTGCCAACCATGTTGGTAAAACAGAACGAATCATCGGGCCCGCCGGAGTTGTCTTTCAACAGTTTTTTGTGATGCATTATTTTTTCCAGCTGCTTGCGCAGCATGGCCATATCCAGCGGCTTCAGAATGTAGTCGTAGGCGCCTGCCTTCATCGCCCGTACCGCTTTGTCTGCTGAATCCACGCCCGTGAGCATCAGCACAAAGATGTCGGGATACTGCTGGCGGATCGCTTCCAGCAAAGCCAGACCGTCCATCTGGGGCATCAGCAGATCGGTCAGAACGATATCTGCCGGGAACCCCTTGAGAATATCCAGCGCCTCCCTGCCGCTACCGGCAGTTTCGACCACAAGTCGCTCATCGTCCTCCATGCTCCGGCGAAACAGGCGGCAGTATGACGACTCATCGTCCACATAAAGAACTCGATATGTTTCCATGTTTATGGTGTTCCTTTTTCGGAGTGCATAAGCGCTGCTGTTGCGGCGTCAACCACGGCCTGCCTCAGCTCTTCCATGCTCCAGGGTTTGGCGATAAAACGTATGAGAGGGTTGAGGGAAAGCGCCTGCTCTACTGTCTGGGTGTCGGCACACCCGGAAATGATAATTCCTGCCGTCCTGGGCCATTTCAGGGCAATTGTTTGCAGAAAGTCGATCCCGTTGCTGCCCGGCATCCGGTAGTCAGTCAGCACCACCTGTATCGGCTGGCTGGTGTGCAATATTTTCAGCGCTTCCTCCACGGTCAGTGCCTGATACAGTTCAAAATGATCGTCATCAAGCTGTCTGCGGATGACATTGAGAATGTTTTTTTCATCATCCACACAAAGCACACGGATGGTTTCAGCCATGGTGCGCCTCTGGCTCCAGGCCATGCAACGATAGTCTGATGGTGAATACGGTCCCCTTGCCAAGCTCGCTTTCAACCGCAATCTCACCGTGATGACGTTGGATAATGTCATGAACGATGGATAAGCCGAGCCCGGTGCCGACTCCCGCCCCCTTGGTGGTAAAAAACGGCTCAAACAGGTGCTCCAGGTTTTCGGAAGGAATACCGCAACCGGTGTCTTTGATGGCTACAAAGAGGTTTGCCGCATCCGACCAGGTTGTAATGGTGATTTCCCCCCACTGCTCAATCGCTTGGGATGCATTGATCAAAAGATTCATAAATACCTGATTGAGCTGCTGCGGGTAACAGAATATCTCCGGGATAGTTCCATACTCCTTTTTGACGTCGGCTTTATAGCGCAGCTCATTCCAGACGATACCGAGCGTGCTCTCCAGGCAATCATGGATGTTGGCCTGGCGGGCTTCCGGTTCATCCAGCCGGGAAAACCCTTTCAGATTCAAGACAATCTTCTTAACCCGCTCGGTTCCTTCCAGCGACTCTGTTACGACATCATTGAACTCATCAAGCACATAGTCAACCTTCAGTTTTTGGCGGCACTGTTCAATTTCAGCCAGTTGTTGCTCTGATGCACAGGAACGCAACGCATCGTGCTGGGCTGCAACGAACTGCGCTATCTTTTTCCAATAGCTTTCCAGAACCTCCAGGTTTCCGGTAACAAAGCCGATCGGGTTATTTATGTCGTGGGCGACACTTGCCGCCAACTGGCCGATACAGGCCATCTTGTCCTGCTGCACAATGGTAGCCTGTTGTGCCTGTAAATCCTTGTAGGCGTTTTCAAGGGCCTTGTTCAGGCCATTCAGTTCGCTTGTTCTGCTTTGTACTCGCTGTTCCAGATGCTCGTTCAATTCAACCAGGCGCTCCTCGGCATCTTTGCGTTCCGCAATTTCGCATTCCAGTTGCCGGTTGGTCTGCGCCTGTTTGGCTAACTCTTCATTCAGGCGCTTGCGGCTCTCGGCAAGTTGCATGTCCACGTTGCCCAGAACCCGGTAGGCGAAACCGAATAATCCCCCACATAACAACAGGCTGAAGGCGACGACCTGTAGCATGAACGCTCGGAAAGCTCTGGTTTGTTCCGTCAGGTCGCGCAGCATGACAAAATCACCCACCACCTGTCCGGCTGCATCTCGCAAGGGGAAGGAGAGCGAGCGGTAATATTTTCCGTTTGTTTCCACAATGGCGCCAAGCTGTTCCGAAACCGCTCCTGCCGTTGCAAATCTGACAGCAACAGGAGCAGGCAGAGGAATGGTTTGATCGATAATTACTTTATCGCTCAGCAGGTTCCAGTCGGCGTGGCGTCCCAGCAGTTGCATCCCTGTTTCCCAGGCAGCTCGATCCAGACGCGTTTTGTTGATCAAGATGATAAAGTCTACTTCGGTTATGACTTTAAGCTCTTGCAGGATATGGTCAATCTCCTGCCCAAGTTCTATATAGCCGATTAACAGTCCGTCAACCATCCAGGGATGGACGGTTCGCAGGGTAAAGGTTCCGCCGTTGCCCAGTTCCAGGCCTGAGAACGGCTTCCCGCTGTTCATGGCCTGTTGTCTGGTATAGCGGGTGTGGGCAGCGGTTTTGTTTTCAGGCTGATAGACCCGTAAGACCATATTTCCGTTTTTGTCGTAAAAATAGAAATGAGTAATCTGCTGACGTTCCAATGTGTTTTCAAACACTGCTGTGCCATGTTTCAGCAGCGCTTGCCGGTCCTTTGCCAGCATGGCATGTGTAAAACGCTCCTGGCTGGAAATGAATGCGATAGCGGTTGACATCATGTCTGTGTGATTGTCAACGAGGCTTGTCAGAGCGCTTTGCACCCGTTTGTAACGGTGCTGAACCCGATTTTCATACTCTTCCATGCGTAACCGGTAGCTTGTGTACACAAATACGGAGGTCAGCAGGACAAAGGTGAGCGTAAGCGGAATCAGTACCCGGCTGCGGACAGTACCCTTCAGCATTACAGAGCACCGGTCCGGTCCATACGGGCCAGGTGCCGCCGCACCATTTCCTCAAAATCCAGGTCCCGGTTACCGCTGTAGACCAATGAGGCCCCGATTTCAGCAGCCAGAATGGCAGCCTTGTATTTTGCGGGCAATCTGCTGATCCGCTTTCTGAACTGCGGCTCTTCCCGCAGCAGGGCGGGGAGATGTCTGAGCAGTGCTTTTTTAAAGGGTTGTTGCAGGCAGAGTTCTGACCTTTGGCTGAAAAAGCGGAACAAGCGGTGGTAAAAACTGTTGATGTTTTGACTGATCTGGTCCGAAAGTTCGGTATAGGAGAGTGTGCCTTCACACTCATGGTAGCGGCGCAGGATCAGGCGTGCTTCATCGGCGGCCCGTTTTTCAAGAATCTTCAGCACATCACCAACGTAGCGTTCCTTGTGCTGGAGGAATTCCCGTTCCGACAGCAGCAGGTTGGCAATAATTTCGTAGGATGACGAAATGACGCCGCACTTGTTGGCCGAGGCGTCCCGCATCAGGATCACCCCTTTGCGTTGCAGCTCTGTCCGGGCTTCCGGCGTGATGAAGGAGTTGGCCCCCTCGATGATGACCGGTGCCGAGGGGGTGCCGTCGGGCAGCAGGTAGTGCTGCCAATTGCTGCTGTCAATGGTTTCGGGGCGTCCACCGGCCGGTATGAAGAGTTCCGCCTCAACGCGAAAAACCATGGTTGCGTATTCACGGTAAAAATCGTCAAGCGCCACCCATTGTTCCAGCAGTGAGCCGTCTGCCAAACGTTCAAAACGGCGGTGCAACTCCTTCAGGCCGTCCATCCGCTTGCCGCTCCTGAGCAGCAGAATNNCGTTGCAGTTCCTCCCGGTTCAGGCCGAGGGGATCAAAGGCTGCTGCCGTGCCGTCCAGTACCAGCACCACCTGTGCCTGTGGGCATTTGGCCAGAATCAGCCGCAGGCAGTTGCCGGCCACATCGCCCGCCGGTCCGCCAGTCATCTTGATTCTGAAGGGGTCCCGGCTAATATCGATACCGGTCTCCTGCATGGCGATTCCGGCAAAACTCATGACGCCGGTGGAGGTAACGCCGTACTGTTTATGATTGATCCCCACCTGTTTGCTGGAAATAATGCCGATACCCAGCAGATACCCGCGTCTGCGGGAGAGGGAGGCGATGGCTTCCACCATGCCATCATGCATGTTTTCATCCGGCCCCAGTTCGATCGGTTCGTCATCGCCGTAATAATCCACGATGCGGGGGTCAACCACTCTGCCGTCTCGCGTGGTAAAAATGTCCAGAAAGGCATTGGCAATGCCGTATTGCAGTTTATAGAGGCGGCAGGTTTCGCGATCATCGTCGCTGGCGGTCAGATCTGTGGCATCCAGTGTTACCACCATTTTTGAGCCGCCCTCGTAGATATCCTTGTTTTTCAGATGCTGAGTATTTGCCAGCACGTACACTTCGCGGAACAGCGTATTGGCGGAGGTGACGGCATCATCCTGATTGCGGGCGATGACGGTTCGCCATCCTCCACGGGCGATGTCCGAGAAACCGATATGATAGCCCTGTCCGAAACGGCTGAAGAAGAAGGTAATCCTGAACGGTGTTGTCTCAGGCAGATCGGCGGTAAACTCATGCCCCAGTTCGCGCAGATACGCCGGATCAAGCCGGAAAGCCAGAGCCTGTTTTTCCGTCACAAAGAAGTTGGTCTTCAGGGTATGGGTAATCAGCAACAGGCAGCAACGGTAGACGGTGCGGCGCAGTTCATCAAGCCAGCGGTGGCCGGTGTTGTAGTCATGTACCAGACCCGCTGTTTCAGCATGCAACTGCGGATAGAGCGCGTCGCGGTCGCCGAGGCCGGGGTCAAACCGGGCCCGGAAAAGCTTGACCAGTTGGCAAGCCATTTCGGGATGGGTATGAAAGGCGCTTTCCACATCATCCCGGCCGAAACGCTCCGGTTGATTGTGGGCCAGGTTGGTATGGCAGAAGGCCACAAAGGCGTTGACCAGAGCTGCATCGTCACCGGCCATGACCCCTTCAGTGACCCATTCCTGGTAGGTGTAGCAGTCGTTGGCCAGGATCTGGGTGTTGCATAACTCCCGCTCCAGCGTTGTGGCCAGGGCACTGCCGGGAGCAAGGTGTTCGCCAGCCCGGTGTCTGACGATGAAGGCACCGAGAAAATAGGGATGGATGCCATTGGTGATGGTCAGGCAGTAGGCGCGGCGAATACCGATGTTCAGGCGGTTGAACACTTCCGCCACCTGCAGCAGGAAATCATCCTGAGGCGGGTTGCCTACGGCAAACAGCACCCGTGTTTCAAGCTGCCCGCCTTGTTCAAACTGACTCAGGTTGAAGAAAAGCCCACCGTGTGCGTTGCCCTGGCCAAAGAGCCATACCAGCCGTGCAATCCGGTTAGCTGGCGAGATACGCAGGTACTCCGGATTATTGAGCCAGAGGATCTTCAGCAGCTTCAGCGCTCGTGCCCGATCAAATCCAGGCTCGATGCCTGAGAGTTCTTGCATGACTGCGCGTTGCAGGCGGCTTGGAACAACAGTAGTGGCTACCTGTCCGATAATACTGTCCGGCTTTCGCTCGAACTCGAAACGCTGCACTTCCAATCCCTGCTCACAGGCAGGTAGCACCCCTTCGGAATGTGAAAACATGGCATAGGAAAGGGCGTTTACCGGGATGCTTTGTATTGAGGCATAGAGTGAGCCGGGACGGTCAACACAGGCCAGAATCAGGCGGTTTTCACGATCACTCAGAATAAGCCGCCGGTTTTTGCCGAGTGTACCCAACTCGCGGGCAAGGGTGGCCATGGCTTCAGGCTCATCCGCCATGGCCTGAAAGAAGTAGGGCGACATCTGTTGATGCAGCCACGCCGTGTTGCCAGCAACATTTTTGACATTACTGGTTCCCGATGGGTTCTGCCTGCTGGATGGTTTCATCTGGGGCCTCGCTGTGGTGATGGGGTGCGGGGGCAAGTATACCTGTAATCCTGACGCGGGCAAGGGGCTTGACTGATAACGGACAAATTGAGTATACAATTGGCTTCGTTTCCCTATTGATAGTCAGAGAGCTGTTGTACGAACATTTTGGATGAGTGAAAGGCCGGTGCCTATGGCGCTTGAACAGGGAACAGTCCAGATATATACGGGGAACGGCAAGGGCAAGACCACCGCGGCCCTGGGACTTTCGCTGCGGGCTGTCGGCAGAGGGTTGAAGGTTTGCTTTTTCCAGTTCATTAAAGGTGGCGGTCCCTATGGTGAGCAACTGATTGCCGAAAAACTGGAGCCGCTGTTCACCATTATCCAGACCGGGCGTCCCGGCTGGGTCAATACAAAGGATATCAGTGAAGACCGCCGTCTGGCCCAGGAAGCGCTGGCCCATGCGCAGGAGCTGCTTGTTTCCGGCGAATATGATCTATTTGTTTGTGATGAGCTGCTTGGCGCAACCCGCTTTGGCCTGGTGGATCTGGAGCAGGTACTGGAACTGATCCGCCTGAAACCACCAGCGGTTGAACTGGTGCTGACTGGCCGCAATGCCGACCAGCGCCTGATTGACGCCGCTGATTTGGTGACGGAAATGTGTGAGATTAAACACTACTACCGGGCCGGAGTGTCGGCACGGGTTGGAATTGAACTGTAAAATAAGGGAGTTGGAATTTCCGAGTCCCTAAGTACGCTGAAAGCGATCGGATTACTTTCAGACATTATGAAAAGCAGAGGAACGATTCATGAAACGCTACAGAGACTGGTCAATCCAGAAGAAAGTCGTCAGTATTTCTCTGGTGACGATGCTGGCAATCCTGGTGGGATTCTTCGCCTACGTTTTGCCCTATCTCAAGAAGAACCTGATGGAAGAAAAGGAAGTTGCCACCCGGCATATCGTCGAGCTGGCCATGGGCATTCTGGAAACCTATGAATCCGAAGTAAAATCCGGAAAGCTGGGCCGGGACGATGCGCAAAAGCTGGCCGCTGCCCAGATTTCAAAGCTGCGCTATGACGGCAAGGAATACCTCTGGATCAATGATATGGGCAAACCGGCGCCGACGATGATCATGCATCCCACGGTGCCTGCCCTGAACGGCAAGGTGCTGGACGATCAAAAATTCAATAAAGCCACCCTCATGCGGGACGGTGTTGATGGGCCTGAGAAAAAACTGTCCGGCATGAACCTGTTTGTGGCCTTCGCTGAAGTGGCGGCACGGGCCGGGCACGGCGTTGTCATGTACGAGTGGCCCAAGCCGAAACAGGGGGGAGGCACCACCAGTGAACTGTATCTCAAGCTTTCCTACGTCAAGAAGTTTGAACCGTGGGGCTGGGTGCTGGGCAGTGGTATTTATGTTGACGATGTTGCTGCCCAGGTCAAGAAAATGATGTGGAGTCTGCTGGGCGGAACTCTGGTGTTGGCGATATTTGCCATTATTCTTGCCGCTTCGGTTGGCCGCGGTGTTGTCCGGCCGCTGAACCGTATGCAGGAAACGCTTGAGACAATGGCCAGTGGCGAGGGAGACCTCACCATCCGTCTGCCGGTGGAACGCGAAGATGAAACCGGCAACCTGGCCCGTACCTTCAACCAGTTTCTGGAAAAGCTGCACGGCATCATTTCCCAGGTGCAGGGGGCGACGCGGCAGGTGAAATCCGTGTCTGAACAGATGCAGGGGGTTACCGTTCAGATTGACACCAATTCAGGCGAGATCGGCTCGCAGTCCGCCTCCGTTGCAACGGCGATTGAAGAAATGGCCGCCACCTCACATAGTATTGCCCTGAGCTGCACCCAGGTCTACGAAAGCGCTAACAACACCTGTTCAACTGCCCAATCCGGCTCAGAAGTGGTCAGTAATGCGGTTTCAAGCATTCGAGCCATTGCCGACCGGGTGCAGGAAAGCGCTCGCACGGTTGAATCTTTGGGTTCCCGCTCTGACCAGATTGGCCAGATCATCGGTACCATCGAAGATATTGCCGACCAGACTAACCTTCTTGCCTTGAACGCTGCCATTGAGGCGGCGCGGGCCGGAGAGATGGGGCGCGGTTTTGCCGTGGTGGCCGACGAGGTGCGGGCGCTGGCAGAACGAACCACCCGTGCCACCAAGGAGATCGCCGATATGATCAAGGTGATCCAGCAGGACACTGCTGCCGCCGTTGCCTCAATGGAAGCCGGCGTAACTGCCGTGGAGAAGGGCACCAATGAGGCGGCCCGTTCCGGCCAGGCGCTGGAGGAAATTCTGTCGCAGATTTCGGACCTGACCAGCCAGATCAACCAGATTGCAACGGCAGCGGAAGAACAGACCGCCACCACCAATGCCATAAGCCACAACATGCATCGCATCGTAGGGGAAGCGGATAAAAACAAAAACAGCTCCCAGCAAGCAGCCAGAGAGGTTGCTGAGCTTCAGCAGATTTCCGGACAACTTGCTTTGCTAGTGGGGAGATTCCGGCTTTAACAGGCTTGAGGCTTGCTTGCCAAGTCTCTGACGCTATGCCGCACGGAGAGAATACCATGGCCGATGCTGTTTCATTCTGGCTTGACAACAAAATGTCGTCTGGTATCAAGGCCGCCGTAATCGGCAATCAAATCCTGGTGCACTACCGTGAACGCTATTATGTCATAGCGGATGGCGCTGCCCTGATGAAGGGGGGTAGAACCATCCGCTATGCCAAAAGCACCCTGCCGAACGTATGGAAAAGAGCACTGCGGGGTCTTGTGCTCCCGTCATACAGCGAACTGCCTGAAGCTGAGTCAGATGAGGCAGCAATGCCGCGTCCTACACGAACGAAAAAGGAGCGCACAATAGTGAACACTCCGTCTGCAGCACCAGCACCAATCGCCGCTCCTGCTCCCCAAATTCCGGCCAAAGCTTCACAGTTACGCAAAAAAGCGGAGGCAAAGCCTGCTGCCCAGGCCAGCGTTACCGCTGGCTGCCCCTATTGCAGCCATAAGCATGAGTTGCCCGTGGAAAAAGGCAAGAACGGCAAGGCGTTCATTCTGGTCTGTGGCAAGTGCAGCACTGAATTTGCCGTGCGTTTTGTGCAGGTCGTTCAGTATCAGGCGCAGACCGCCGGTTTCAGGTAACCCCATCCTATTCTCTTTCTCTGCCCTTTGCGCCCTCTTGACAAACCAGACTTCGTATAACTATTATTACAGTATATGAATACAAGAGGAGGCTGTCCCCCATGCCAATGTACGAATACCGTTGCACATCCTGTAACAACCAATTTGAATTACGCCAGAAATTTTCCGATGCTCCGGCCAGCGAGTGTCCGGCTTGTGGTGGTTCCGTAGAAAAGATGATTTCCCAGACCGCCTTCAGCCTGAAAGGTGACGGTTGGTTCAATTCGGGCTACTGCCCCAAAACCGATGCTCCCAAGCCAGCTGGCTGTTCTGCTGGAGGCTGCTGCGCCGCCTGATTTCTGAAAAACAGATCTTAAACTGAAAACGCCGTCTGAACAGTGCTTGTTCAGACGGCGTTTTACATTATTTACAGCGTATGGGCACGTAATTACAAAACGGTTCTTCGGCCATGTAGTCCCCGTAAACCGCATCGGCCCGTGCCCGGCAACCGCCACAGACATTCAGAAACTCGCACTGACCGCACTTCCCCTTATATTCTTTGAAGTTTCTCAAATCCTTGAATATTTCAGAATTTTCCCAGATTTCCTGAAAAGAGGTTTCTTTCACATTACCCGCTACCCGGTGAAAATATGAGCAGGGCTTGACGTTACCAAAACAATCGATCAGGCAGATGGTCTGCGCAGCAATACAACCCTTGCCACCGCCGGTGGAAAAACTTAAGGAGCGCCGCTGGAATGAAATACCCTCTTCCTTGGCCCGTTGGGGAGCAATGCGATAGTAGTGCGGCGCACAGGTCGGCCGCATCAGCAGGTCGTCTTCCAGCTTTTCCTGCTGATAATGCCATTCCAGAATTTCCTCATAATCCTCTTTCGATATCAGCTCATTCATGATCTCTTCACCGCGGCCGGTCGGCACAATCATGAACATGTACCAGGCGGTTGCGCCCATGGCTTTTGCCAGATGAAATGTTTGTGCGATATCATGCTGGTTGCGCTTGGTAAATGATGAATTAACCAGAAATTTCAGACCATTTCTACGGAGGGTTTCTGCCGCCCTGACAACGCCTTCAAACGAGCCGGGTGACTGGCGGAAATCATCATGGATAGCAGCTGTTGACCCGTCCAGTGACAGGGAAACCATTTTGATATCGGCTTTTTTCAGCTTTTCGCAAACCTCGTCGGTTACCAGCGACCCGTTTGTTGCCAGACACATCCTGAGTCCCAAAGACGTTCCGTATTCCGCCAGTTCGAAAATATCCGGGCGAAGGAGCGGCTCCCCCCCGGACAACACGACAACCGGCTTTGAAAAATCTGCAATATCGCTGAGCAACTGTTTTCCTTCCTCAGTGGTGAAGTCCCCTTTGGAAGAGGTCATCTCTGAAGAACAACGGCAGTGAACGCATTTGAGATTACATTGTTGGGTGGTCTCCCATGCGATCCATTTTGGTACAAACGCTTCCATTCAATTCCTCCACGTGGGTAACTACCATATTTTACTGGTCATAATTGTGGCAAACACAGAATTACTACGGGCTGTCCAGGGTCGTTCCCGGCGCAGCATTGTACCTGAGCTTGCTTGCATCAGTCACGAGAAATGCGCTTGTGTCCCTGTTTTTCTTCTGTTATAGACACAGTTACTGCTACTGTATTGTGAGCCAGAAAAAAGAGGAGACAGGCATGTCCAACTCCCAGATGGTCATGTACGACGAGGAATTCAAGGAAATTAATGAAGTCATTGAACGACTTCTGAATGATTCCAACTCAAAAGTCATCTTTCTGGTGGATAAAAACGGTCAGCTCATCTCCGGGGTAGGCGAAACAGACCGTTTCGACACCACATCCCTTGCCTCCCTTACCGCAGGAAACATAGCGGCTACCGGGGGACTCGCAAAACTTATCGGTGAAAAAGAATTTTCAATCCTTTTCCACGAAGGCGAAAATGACAATCTGCACATATCGATTGTCGGTGGACGGGTTATCCTTGTGGTACTGTTCGACAACCGCTCTTCACTGGGCCTTGTGCGTCTGAGGGTGAAAAAGGCATCTGAAGAGCTCTCGGTGATCTTTGACAGACTTACCCAAAAGGCCGATGAGCGTTCCAAAAGTGGCGATTCGGCATGTCCATTCGCAGAAATCACCGATGACGATATCGATAGTTTATTCAGCTAGCGTGCTCTTTGGGGTGTACCCACGATGTCATTTATCAACTATGCTTCACGTGAAATAAACTGCAAAATTGTCTATTATGGCCCGGGACTCTGCGGCAAAACGACAAATCTTCAACATATCTATGCCACAACGGCACCTGAAGCCAAGGGCAAGATGATCAGCCTTGCCACAGAGACTGAACGCACCTTGTTTTTTGACTTTCTGCCGTTGGCTTTGGGCGAAATCAAAGGGTTCAAGACCCGTTTTCATCTGTACACCGTACCCGGACAGGTGTTTTACGACGCATCCAGAAAGCTGATTCTCAAAGGGGTCGACGGGATTATTTTTGTCGCTGATTCGCAGGAAGAACGCATGGATGCCAATATTGAATCTCTGGAGAACCTGCGGGAAAATCTGACGGAACAGGGATACGATCTTGACAAACTCCCCTTTGTCATCCAGTACAACAAACGTGACCTGCCCAATGTGCTTCCGGTGGATGAGTTGCGTTCCCAGCTTAATCTTACCAATGTTCCGGATTTTGAAGCATCTGCAGCCACGGGCGAAGGGGTTTTTGAAACCTTGAAAGCTGCGGCAAAACTTATTCTGACGGACCTTAAAAAAGCACGCTGACAGCTTTTGCTCTATCGGCATGGCATATTATGCTTGCAAATCAGATCCTTTTTCTATATTTTGCGTCTTTATGATTTTGGAGAGATGGCCGAGTGGCCGAAGGCGCTCGCCTGCTAAGCGAGTATACTGGGACAACCGGTATCGAGGGTTCGAATCCCTCTCTCTCCGCCACTTGTAACAGAGCTTTTTGCGCTTGTAGCTCAGCTGGATAGAGCACCAGACTACGAATCTGGGGGTCGGGAGTTCGAATCTCTCCAAGCGCGCCATACTTTAATGGACTTGCGAAAGCAGGTCCTTTTTTTGTTGTGGTTTGTTTTGCTGCACACCTCAACCAGCGGGACAGTTCCGGGCAAACAGGTAGAGCAGGATTGCCGCCAGCAGCCCTGCCACCGGCACGGCAAAGGCGACATGAAACGCCTGCGGTGAGTAGCCCCCCATCCGCTCCACCACCAGCCCCATTACCTGCTGGGCCATCGCAGCCCCCATCAGTACGAAAAAGTTGAGCGAGGTTAGTGCCGTACCCACGATGGAAACCGGAAACGACGCCCGGATGATCGGATAGATCATAATACCGCTGGAAACCGCACAACCAACAGCAAAGAAATAGATACCCAGCAGCGGCCGGGAAAGACCGTCCAGCCATCCCAGAAAGCCGGTCATTAATACCAGCAGGCAGCACTGCCCGGCAATCAGCGCCCATTTGTATGAATGAAACAGCAGCCTGGCTGCCTTGTCCATCAGCACCGAACCGGCAATGAAGCCAACTGAGGTCCACATCAGCATGGCACCGGCCCCTTCCCGTGTCAGTCCAAGCACTTCAGTCAGGTACGGCCCTCCCCACAACCCTTGTACCGCAAGGTAATTTCCGTACCAGCAGAAAGAAACAGCAGCCAGCAACCAGAAGGAACGATCCCGCGCGATGATCTTCCATGCGTCGAACATACCAGGTCGTACCGGCAGATTTTCTCCAACCTCTGGCGTCAAATCTGAAGCACGGTCGGGCGGAGTATCCCGCACCTTCAGAAATACCAACAGGGTTACCAGCAGTTGCAGGACGGCAATCCCCAGAAAGGCCCCTCTCCAACCGCTGAACCCCACCAGCAGCGCCAACGGTGCGGTACCAGCCAGATTACCCAGATTGCCGGCAGCAACCATGAGCCCCGATATCCGGCCAAACTCCTGCTTGTCATACCAGTGACTGAAAATGGCAAAGGTTGCCATTAACACCGCGGCGGTGCCGATGCCGATCAACACCCGCGCTGCCATGGCCATCTCCAAGGTCCGGGCCTGGGCAAAAAGAAAACCGCCGCAAACCGTCAAAAGACCGCAGCAGGATATGACCAGCCGCCCGCCAAAACGGTCGATCAAGGGCCCCAGGGGGATCTGGGCCACGGCATAGACATAGAACAGAATACCGGCCAGGGTACCCAACTGTTCCGGCGAGAGCGACAGATCACGGGAAAGATCTCCTGCCACCACCGCCAGGGAGACCCGGTAAAAGTAGACCAGGATATACATGAGCGCCAGGGTGAAGAACAACCGCCAGCGCAGCGTGCCGGGATTTATTTCGGAAGAACTCAATTGCGTGCCTTTGGCCACTGTTTTTCAAACATCTCGACGCAAACAATAGCTGTTTCTTTCTGCTTCAGCAATAGACGTACCTCATTGGAAGATTATTGCCAAGAAGCCTGATCAGGATTATGGTGCTGCCATGCAAAAGAAATCACCAGCAAAGACCAATCCCTCAAACCCCCGTCATGCAGCTTTTTTAACTCTGTCACTCCTTGCGGACAGCACGCTCCATGCCGATGAGCTTATTGACCGCGAACTATCCAGAGGCAGCCTGATCGGCCCTGACCGGGGGCTTTACAATCAACTGGTTTTTGGCGTGCTCCGTCGTCAGGGAACAATTGATCACTATCTGGGACAACTGTTGAGCCAGCCGCTCCAGCGACTGGAAGAACCGTTACGCCAGATACTGCGGCTGGGACTGTACCAGTTGCTCTTCCTTGACCGGATACCGGTCCATGCGGCAGTCCACGAAGCAGTGGAACTTGCCAAGCTGGTACTGCCCCGGGCCAGCGGCTTTGTTAACGGCGTATTGCGCAACTTCTTGCGCAAAAAAGACTGTTTGACCCTGCCTGACCGGGCCGGAGACAGGATCGGCCATCTGGCCGCGGCCCATTCCGTACCCCGCTGGCTACTGGAACAATGGCAAGAACAACTGCCGGAAGAGGAGCTTGAGGCCCTGGCAGCCGCTTCCTCCCAGGAGCCTCCACTGACGGTCAGAACCAATACCCTGCGCATCACGCGTAGTGAACTGTTGGAGCTTTTCAGCGCAGCAGGCGTATCCGGCGAACTGTGCCGCTACGCTCTGGAGGGGATACGGCTGGATGGCCATCCGTCAGTAACCGGGCTTCCCGGCTTCAATGAAGGTTTTTTTGCGGTCCAGGATGAGGCCTCACAGCTGGTTTCCCATCTGCTGGCCCCTCTGCCCGGCCAGCGGGTGCTGGACGCCTGCGCCGCGCCGGGCGGCAAGACCCTGCATCTGGCACAGTTGATGGAAAACCGGGGCAGCATCTTTGCCACCGACCTGACCGAACGGAAATTGGCGCTGGTCCGTGAATCAGCGCAGCGTCTTGGTATCACGCTTGTCCAGACCGCGGTTGCCGACGCATCCAGCCCTGACTATCTCAAGGGCGAACAATTTGACCGGATTCTCCTGGACGCACCCTGTTCCGGCCTGGGGGTGATCCGGCGTAATCCTGAAGCAAAATGGCGTCTGCAACAGGCTGATTTCGAACGTTTTGCAGCGCGGCAGCGCCAGCTGCTTGCCCGTGTCTCCACACTGCTGGCACCGGGCGGCAGTATGGTCTACGCCACCTGTTCCACCAGCCCTCTGGAAGATGAAGCGGTGCTCATGGATTTTCTTTCCCACAACAGGCAGTTTGTGGTAGAAAAAGGTCTGCCCGTTTCAGGGGAGGCTTCCGCTCTACAGACTACAGAAGGAATCCTGCGCCTCTGGCCGCATCGGCACAACACCGACGGCTTTTTTGCCGTGCGCATTACAAGGCTTGCTCCATGAAAAAGATAGCTCCATCAATACTTTCAGCCGATTTCAGCCGTCTGGGCGATGAAATCCGCGCCGTGGAGGCTGCCGGCGCCGATTATATCCACATTGATGTCATGGATGGCCGTTTTGTTCCCAACATCACCATCGGTCCCTTGATCGTTGAAGCTGCCCGGAAAGTTACAAAACTCCCGCTGGATGTGCATCTGATGATTGTCGAGCCGGAGCGCTATGTGGCTGATTTTGCCGCAGCCGGAGCCGATATCATCGTCGTGCATGCCGAAGCCACCAATCATCTGCACCGTTTGATACAACAAATCAAGGGACTTGGTAAAAAAGCCGGGGTTTCCCTGAATCCGGCCACCTCGCTCAACTGTCTTGAACATATCCTTGAAGAGTTGGACATGGCGATGTTGATGACAGTCAACCCCGGTTTTGGCGGTCAAAGTTTCATAGAATCCTGCATCCCGAAGATCAGGGCATTGCGGGAAATGCTGGATCTGCGGGGCTGCACGGCAGAGATTGAGATTGATGGCGGGGTCAAGACCTCCAATATCGCCCGCATAGCCCATGCCGGAGCGGACGTACTGGTGGCCGGAAGCGCCGTATTCGGCAGCAGTGACTACGCAGCAACAATCAGCGAACTGAAACAGTTAAGCCGGGAACCGCTGTTATAAATTTTCTGACGGTAATGGAAGGGAAGAACGCGCCATGGCTGACAGCGTATTGATCATTGACGATTCCGTTGCTGTCCGCGAGAAGATAATCCGCATTCTTGAGGCCCACGATCTTTTTTCGCGCTACTATGAAGCTGAAGATGGCCTGGAAGGTTTCAAGAAGCTGTTGGCTTCACCGGTGGATATCGTGCTGTGCGATCTGGAAATGCCCCGGATGGATGGTTTCAAATTCCTGGGAATGCTCAAAGGACGGCCGGAGGTTTCAGACACTCCGGTGATCATCCTGACCGGCAACAATGACCGGGAGCTGAAATTGAGGGGGCTCGACCAGGGAGCCTGTGACTACCTGACCAAGCCTTTTGACCCCGAAGAGCTGGTTGCGCGCATGAAGGTCCACCTGAAGATCAAGCATTTGCAGGACGACCTGAAGCGCACCAATGAACTGCTGCTGGAGCTGTCCAACACCGATCACCTGACCGGCCTTTTCAACCGGCGCTACCTGATGGAAGCACTGGAGCGGGAAATGCAGCGGGGGCAGCGCCACAACGGCAGCATTTCACTGATCATGATGGATATTGATCATTTCAAGCGGATCAATGATACCCATGGCCACCTGCAGGGAGATGTGGTGCTGCAAAAAGTGGCGTTACTGCTGCAGCGCGAACTGCGCACCTATGACATTGCCGCCCGCTACGGCGGCGAGGAATTTGTGGCCGTATTGCCGGACACCAGCCTGAAGGAAGCCTTTAATGTTGCTGACCGGGTCAGGCTTTCGATTCAGGGAATTCGCTTTGCTGGTTCCCTGTCCGGTGAACGGATAACAGCAAGTTTTGGTATTGCCAGTATATCTGCACCTGATTCCAACGATGTTGACGACCTGTTGCGCAGTGCCGATGACGCGCTGTACCGGGCAAAGGAGTCAGGACGTAATTGCGTAATCGTTAACGATCCCGGCTGCAGTACCTGACGTGAGCTGTGGCCAGCTGCAAGCCACTACATACCGATGATTCAGGTTATTCTGAACAGGAAGTTGCATGATACCCTACATGTTTTACCTGCTTCGCAGCAGGGCGGCCCTGGCCGCCTTTTTTCTTTTCCTGGCAATCGCCGTACCGGCATCTGCCGCGTCACTCATCACATCTGCACCACTTGGTGAACGCTGGTTCGGTATTCTGGTGGACAACGAGTACATGGGCTTCAGCCGCCTACGGATCAGCGCCATGCCGGACGGCGGCTATCTCATTGAAGGGGACGGCAGCGTCAGAATGCAGATCATGGGCTTCAGCCGCGAAGCAACCTCCCGGGAGACCTATCTGGTAAGCCCATCCCTGACACTGAAAAGCCTGGAAGTGGAACAAACCCTTGGTGGCAAGCGTTCACGTCTGTCCGGCAAAATTGTCGCCGCTGGCCTACAGATTCAACGTGAGGCTGACGGCAAGATTACGGAACGCCTCTTGAAGTCCCGGGGAGAGCTATTTCCGGCAGCAGTGTTGAACATGCTGCCGCTGTTGCGCGGTGGCAACCCGGGCAGGCAGTATCGTGTCCGGACCTTTGATCCGGAAGAGGTCAGGATTAAAGAGGTTAAAATTACGCTACTTGGAGAGGGAAAGACCCCGGACGGCCAGATGGCGGTACACCTTAAAAACGATCTCTATCCCTTTGTCAGTAACGATATCTGGGTGGACAGCTCAGGCAACACCCTGCTGGAGTCGGTGCGGGAGGGATTAGTGATAACCAGGGCCGAAACACCGGAGAAACTTGCCCACCTGGTAAGCGGCGTTGCCCTTTCTCAAAAGGATCTGATTTATGACTTCAGCATGGTGCGGGCAACTCCCCCACTGTCCCGGCCCGTTGCGGAGCTGGGAGGCCTCGCGGTGCTTATCCAGGGGTATGGTGATGGACTCCCGCTGCTCTCTGGCAGCCCCCAGACTACGGAACGCGTAAATGGCAGCCTGACCATCCGTACCGGCAGCCTGCATCATGCGCCGCTGTCTGCAGCGGCTGCTCCGTCAGCCATGTATCTGCAACCATCAGAGCGGATTGAATCTGCTGCGCCGCAGATCGTGCAACATGCCATTGACCTTACAAAGGACCGGGGAAGCATCCAGGAAAAGATAGCCAGTCTGGTGGACTGGACAGCCAGATGGCTTGAGGACAGTATTGATGACAATGGCAGCGCCATGAACGCCCTGGCAAAACGCAGCGGCAACTGCCAGACCCATGCCCGTCTCTACACTGCCCTGGCCCGGGCAAGCGGCATTCCGACCCGTTTCGTCTCCGGTCTGGTGACCCAGAACGGCAGGGGCTTTCTCTACCATAGCTGGGCGGAAAGCTGGGTTGATGGACGCTGGCAAGCGGTGGATCCCACCTTTAACCAGATACAAGCCGACGCCTCCCATCTGGCATTGTTTGAGGGAGATGGTCCAGCAGACTTGGCGCCACTGGTCAGCCTGATCGGCAGGATCAAATTACAGGTTATCGAAGAAGTACCGTAACGCATTACTCTCAGCGCCCAAGAACCGACAGAAAAGAGCCGCCATGCCCAAACAATTTATTGCAGAGCTGAAAGACCGCGATACCATTGATTCCCCGTTCATGGTCAAGGAAAAAACCCTGGCCGTAGCCAAGAACGGCAAGCCGTACATGAACCTGAAATTCATGGATAAAAGCGGCGAAGTGGATGGCAAGCTCTGGGAGCAGGTGGACGAACTGGACAAGGTCTTTCAGCGGGGAGATTTTGTGCATATCCGCGGTACGGCATCGCTGTATATGGGCAAGATGCAGGTGGTGGCCAAAGATATCCGGCAGCTCGCGGAAGACGGGGTTGATCTGTCAGATTTCATGCCCGTGTCACCGGTACCGCTGGATCAGATGCTGGCAGAACTTCGACAGGTGATCGGCTCACTGACCGACCCGCATCTATCGGGCCTGATGGAGCTCTTTGTGGCCGATACATCGTTCATGTCCGGCTACTGCAAGGCTCCGGCTGCCAAAGGGATGCACCATGTCTACCTGGGGGGGTTGCTTGAACACTCGTTATCAGTGGTGCGGCTGGCGGACGCCGTTGTGTCACTCTACCCGGACCTGAACCGGGACCTGCTGGTCACGGGAGCATTGCTGCATGACCTGGGCAAGGTGGCGGAACTTTCCTACAACCGGGCGTTTGAGTATACCGATGAAGGGCGCCTGATTGGGCATATCAGCATCGGCATGGAGATGCTGCAGGAACGGATTGGCCAGGTACCCGGTTTTCCCCGTGATCTGGCCATGCTGCTGAAACATATGCTGCTGTCGCACCATGGCCAGTATGAATACGGATCCCCCAAACGCCCAAAAACCCTTGAGGCAACTATTTTGCACTATCTGGACGACATGGATTCGAAAATCAACGGCATCCGTTCCCACATCTCCAAAGAAACGGCCCAGGGAAGCCGTTGGACCGGCCATCACCGCTTGTATAATCTCTATTTTTTTGGCGGGAACGGACTGGAAACCAGCCCTGATGAAGAGGTAACAGCAGTCGCGGAAACAGCAAAGCCGGAACAGACTCCACCCGCTCCGGCTAACATTCAGTTTGGCAACAAACCTTTTGAAGCGCTACAAAAACTTAAAGGAGACCAAAAGCTCTGATCGTCAGCTTTGTCTGCGTTCAGTCAGACAGTCCGTGACCTGCTGCAGCAGATGATTGAAGATGATCGGCTTCAGGATAACCCGGTCAGCCTGATCGCACCGATGGGCCTCATCATCGTAGGCAGTGGTTATGATGATTGGCGTACCGTTATCCACCTCCCTGATCCGCCGGATCATTTCCATGCCGTTCATCACCGGCATCTCCAGATCGGTGATCACCACCTTCGGACGATGGGTGACAAACAGTTCAAACCCCTCCTTGCCGTTCTCAGCCGTATGCAACGTGGCCACCTGCCGCTTCAGAAAGGCACCGATTGACATACGCGCCACCGGCTCATCCTCCACATACAGTATTTCAAGCTCGGAAAGCTGTGGAATGCTCGTCATGACAGGAACATCTCCTTCTTAGATGGTAACGATGATTTCTGTAGCAGGCATTATTGCGGGCATTGGCAACAGATTGAACAGACACTGTACAAGGTCTGCCTGTATGCCGACAAGCGCTTTTTCTTCCCGCATGTCATAGGCAAAGTGTACCACCTTGTTGGTCAAGAACAACAGGGGAAAATATTGTTCTCTCCCGCTAAATGGCACGGCTTCTGCTAAGAACTCTGTATGAACCTGAATCCTGCGACAAATGACCTGTCACGTAAGGTACTGATCTGGTGTCCGGATGGAATGTCGTCTGCCGCCCTGGAGAATCAGTTGCGCCGGGCCGGACATCATCCCAGCTGTTGCAGCGCACCGGACAACCTACTGGAAACGGCCTTTGAGCAACTCCCGGACAGCATCCTGATGCTCCACAACCCCATGGATGTCAGAGGGCTGCATCTCGCCGGACAGTTGCGCAATAAACTTGATTGTACACTGATTCTGGCGGCGGACAACTGGAATGGAGCGCTGGCAAAAGCGGCAGCAAACGCCGGATATGATGCTTTTCTCAGCACTCCAGCAACACCGGATTCAGTCAACTTAAGCCTGTTACAAGCTGAAGCAGGCCGCATGCGGGTAGCTCAACTTCGCCAGCAGGTTACGGAGCTTGAACAGCGCCTGACAGAGCGCAAACTGATAGAACGGGCCAAGGGGCTGTTGATGACACGCAAGCTGTTAAATGAAGAACAGGCGTTTCGCAGCATGCGCAGCGAAGCGATGCGGCGGCGCATCAGTCTGGCGCAGCTGGCTGAGGAATTGCTGGCGGCCAGGGAGCACTAATATAACCGTATTAAAACCCGCGACTCCCGCCCCAACTCCCTTGATTCTGCCGGAAAGCCGGACTGGCCAGCACCAGTTGTTCCGCATGCTCTTGCAGCTCTGCCAGCAGCTTTTTGTCCATCTTTTTCAACCAACGCCCGGGGATCGCCTCCATGCCGTAATAGCCGCCGGCCAACATGCCGCAGATAGCACCGGTGGTATCGGCATCTCCCCCCTGATTTACGGTTCCCACCAAACATTCTTCAAAACTTTTACCCTTGAAAAAGTAGTGAAACACCGTCTGCATGGTGTCGGCTACGTAAGCCCCGGCAAGTCCGCGGTACGGCTCAAAGGTAAATGAAGGAAAGCGGGCGGTCAGGCCGTCAACCTCCCGGCGCAGTCTGGATTTTGAGAACCCCTGCAGAATCAGGTGCGTCAGGCTGCCCAGACAGATGCAGGCGGCATCGGAAAGATGCTGGTTATGGGTGATGTGCGCCTGCTCCAGCACATATTTCTTCATCAATTCCGCATCAGGTAGTGACAGCAGGGCAGCAGGCAGCATGCGCATGGCAGCGCCGTTGCCACCATCCCACTTGTTGTATGGCGTCTCCAGTGTTCCATGGAGCATGAAGGCGCGGATTCCCTTACGGCAGGTGTCACCACAATCAACAGGCCTTGACTTCAGCCAGGCTGCGAATTCGTGGGCAATGGCCTCCGGCGACCAGCCCTGCGCCTTACGTACGGCCTGGGCGATACAAAGCGCCATCTGGGTGTCGTCTGTCACTTGACCCGGCTTGAGCCGCAACCAGCCGCCGCCGATCATCTCTTTGAACACACCGTATTTGGCTGCAATCTCTGACGCCGTCAAAAACTCGACCGTGGCGCCCAGAGCATCACCCACCGCCAAACCCACAAAGGCAGCTTTGGCCCGGTCAACAAGTTCTTTCATATCAAGCTGAAGGATCATGCACTGTCATTAAGCAAGGACTGTTCCCGTATTTTCATACGGCTGCAAAATTGTGGAACTCTCCAGCACACAGCTTGTGAGCCCGATTAAGAATTCAGAACCGACTTACTTCTGTTACTGAAGGCAGGGCGGACGGAGAAAATTGTCCGCCCTTGAAACAATTCCAGACCAGAGCAGATGTGGGTATCAGATCTTCACCGCGCTTTCCTCTACTCTGCCAAAGCTTTCATCTAACAGCCTGTCCCACCAAATAAAAACTGAATACAAAATAAGCAGATCAGCAGGCACTTCATTTCTAACTCTCAGATATCAGACAGTTTTGCAAACTGGCACGCTCTATGCCTGATAGACACCAGCACAGGCAACGGCACCTGCGGGAGTGCTCTCCTGCGGATACCGTTTTCTTTGGAAAGGAGTTTACCATGGCAAGCAGTTGCGAACAGATGAAGAAGGTGCAGGGACATCCCTGTTTTGGCGGCGGTCATCACAAAACCGGCAGAATGCATCTGGCGGTGGCCCCGGCCTGCAATATCAAATGCGGTTACTGTACCCGCAAGCATGATTGCGCCAACGAATCCCGCCCCGGCGTCACCAGCCGCCTGCTGACGCCGCAGCAGGCCCTTGAAAAGGTGCGGGAGGTCATGGCTTCACCGATTCTTGGCCCCACCATGCGCGTGGCCGGTATCGCCGGCCCGGGAGACCCCCTGGCCAATCAGCAGACTTTTGAGACATTCCGTCTGATCGGCGAGGAGTTTCCACAGCTGATGAAATGCATGAGCACCAATGGCTTGCTGTTACCCGAATCAATGGATACCCTTGCCAGCGTTGGACTGCATTCCCTGACGGTCACCATCAATGCTGTTGCGGCAGAAACTGCCGCCCGTATTTACCAGCATATATGGTACCACGGCCGTCGTTACAGCGGCATGGAGGCAGCTGAAATCCTGCTGGCCAGCCAATACGAAGGGGTGCAGCGGGCCTGTCAGCTGGGATTGGTGGTAAAGGTCAACACGGTGCTGATCCCCGGTGTCAATGACCGTGAAATCCCGTTGATCGCCGAACGGATCAGGGATATGGGCGGATTTGTCATGAATGTCATGCCGTTGATCCCTCAGGCGGAGCTTGCCCATATTCCGGCACCCACAACCGAATATCTGGATCAGGTGCGCAATGAGAACGAACGGATTATCGGCCAGATGCGGCATTGCAAGCAGTGTCGGGCTGATGCGGTGGGGCTTTTGTAAGAGGGATTGATTACGCAGGTAGTCCGTTACGCAGCAGCAGTTCCGCCTTGTCTGCGGGCAACGGACGGCTGAACAGGAAGCCCTGCATCTCGGTGCAGCCATGTCCTGCCAGCAGCTTCAGCTGGGCCTGATCCTCCACCCCTTCGGCAGTCACCTGCATGCGCAGGGTACGGGCCATGTCGATGATGATCTTGGCAATGGCGAGGTCATCGGGATTGGTGGTGATGTCCCGCACAAAGGAGCGGTCAATCTTGAGTCGTCCCAGGGGGAAATGCTTCAGATAGGCCAGCGAAGAGTAGCCGGTACCGAAATCGTCAATGGAAAGATGGCAGCCCATATCGGTTAACGATCTGAGCAACGTCAAATTCTCGGTCACATTGCGCATCAGGATGCTTTCGGTCATCTCCAGCTCAAGATAACGGGGGGCAAGGCCGGTTTCCAGGAGTATGGCCGATACGGTCTGATCTAGATTGGGACGAAACTGGCGGGTTGAAAGATTGACCGCCATTCTGACAGCAGGCAGGCCAGCCTTTTGCCAGTTGCTAGCCTGACGGCAGGCGCTCTGCAATACCCATTCACCAATGGCAAGAATTTGCCCGTTTTCTTCTGCCAGCGGTATGAACTTGTCCGGAGAAATCAGTCCCAAATCCGGATGGAACCAGCGCAAAAGAGCCTCAAATCCCACAATGGAACGGGTACTCACGTCTACCTGCGCCTGGTAGTACAGCTTGAACTCATCACGTTCCAGCGCACGGCGCAAGGCACTTTCCAACATCATCCGCTCCATAACCCGTACGTTCAAGTCACTGGAATAAAACTGGAAATTGTTGCGATCCAGTTCTTTGGCGCGGTACATGGCCAGATCCGCATACTTCATCAGGGTATGGGGGTCCTGACCGTCAGCAGGGTAGACGGCGATGCCGACACTTGCCGTAATGTACAGTTCATCCCCTTCGACAATGAACGGTTCAGCGATGATCCCCAGCAGTTTGGCAGCGGCAGAACTGATCCCTTCCTCGCCGGACGCCATGGTCAGCACCGCCATGAATTCATCACCGCCTAGCCGGGCCAGGGTGTCGCTTTCCCGGACACAGGCCGCCATCCGGTCTGCCACCAGCCGCAAAAGCTGATCCCCCGCACGGTGCCCCAGGGTATCGTTCACCCCCTTGAAACGGTCCAGATCCAGACACAACACCCCCACCACCGACTGTGTCCTGGAGGCATGGATGACTGCCTGATGAAGGCGATCCTGTAAAAGGTTGCGATTTGGCAAACCGGTCAAGCTATCGTAATTGGACAGGTTGCGTATCTCTTCTTCAGCCCGCATCCGGGCCGTAATGTCCAGAGTACTGCCGATCATTCGGCATGGTTTGCCGTTATCATCGGCAACAAGCTCTCCCTGGCTGTTGACGGTCAATTCCTCGTCATTGGCGACTCTGAAGCGGTAGATCACATCAAGGTGCCGCCCGTCGGCAATGGCGCAGGAAACAGCTTTACGGACATTGGGCAGATCAACGGGATTGATCCTGCTGTAAATCCAGTCCATGCTGACCAGGGGCGGGTTGGCCGGATCGTAGCCAAGCAGATGATACAGTTCATTGGAAAAAACCATGCCGTTGTTGGTCAGATTCCATTCCCAGCTGCCGATGCGGGCGATACGGTGGGCCCGGGCCAGCCTGGCTTCGCTCTCCTGGAGCGCCTCTGTCGCACGATGCAGCCTGCGAGAGGTTTCTGCATCCTGCAAGGTTCTCGTCACCACCAACGGCAACCGGTCAAGCAGGGTAGCATCCTTGACCAGAAAGTCGCCTGCTCCCATCTTCATCATCTGCACTGCCAGCAATGAATCGTCCCGGCCAGCCATGATCACAAAGGGGGTCTTGTTTTCGACAGTGCCCATGGCGGAGACAAAATCCTCAACCGACATATCTGCCATGTTGTAATCCAGCACCAGCAGGGCAACAGCGCCTCCGCCCAGAGCCACCAACGCCATCTGGCCATTGACAACCGTTTCGCAACGATAACCGGCGCCACGCAGAACTCCGGCAGTCAACTCGCCAAAGGGGACATTGCTCTCAACCACCAGGATTGTTCCGGTATGCTCAGGTCTGATTGGGTCAGTCATTGGTCCGCTTTTTAAGACACCAGCCTTCTTTGTTTACTTGCGGCGTCCTGGCAATGGCCAGGGAATCGGGGGGTACATCTTTTGTTACCGTGGTTCCTGCTGCGATCAGAGCGCCGTTTCCTACGGTGACCGGTGCCACCAGCTGCACATCACTACCCACAAATACGCCGTCGCCGATTACGGTGCGGTGTTTTTTAACGCCGTCATAATTGCAGGTAATGGTGCCACAACCGATATTCACGTCGCGGCCGATCTCGGCGTCACCCAGGTAGGTCAGGTGCGAGGCCTTGCTCCCGTCACCTAGCACCGCTTTCTTGGTTTCAACGAAATTGCCGATCTTTACCTGATCGCCCAGCACCGTGCCGGGCCGCAGATGGGCCATCGGGCCAACTGCTACATCACAGCCGATCACCGAACCATCCAGAACAGACCCGTTTTTCAGATGTGCTCGATCCCCGATCCGGCAGCTGGATACCTGAACATTGCTTTCCAACAGCGCCCCCTGACCGATGACGGTCTGTCCTTGCAGTACGCAGCCGGGCCAGATTACGGTATCGCTGCCCACCACAACGTCGGCATCAATGCAGGTACGGGCCGGATCGATCAGGGTCACGCCTTGCAGCATCAGCTGGTGATTGATGCGCGCTCGTAACGCTGCCGAGGCCTCGGCCAGCTGGACACGGTCATTTACTCCCATGATCTCCAGAGCGTCACTGACCATCAGTGCGTTACAGCCCTTCTGTCCGGCAACAGCAAGCTCCACAAGATCGGTCAGGTAGTATTCGTTCTGTGCGTTTCCGCTGCCCAACCGGCTTATATTGGCACGGAGAAAAGTCAGATCCATGCAGTAAATACCGCTATTTATTTCATCAATACCCTGCTCGGAAGGAGAGGCGTCTTTCTGTTCCACAATCCGCAGCACCTGACCATCTCCACTGCGTACGATCCGGCCATAGCCCTGCGGATTTTCCATCCGGGCGGTCAAGACGGTGATCGCAGCGCCGGACTCCGTGTGGCTGGCGGCCAGCCGTTGCAGTGTTGCGCCGGTCAAGAGCGGTGTGTCGCCGCAGACAATCAGCAACGCCCCATTCTGTTCCTGCAAGGCCGGCATGGCGCAGGCCACGGCATGGCCGGTACCCAGTTGCTCTTCCTGCAAAGCTATCCGGACATCAAATTCGGCGCCGTACTGCTCCCGAACCTGTTCCGCCTGATGTCCGGCCACGATCACGATTGCCGTAGCACCGGCCTCCCTGACCGTAGACAGTGGCCAACCCAGCATCGGCCTTCCGGCCACGCTATGCAGCACCTTCACCACTGCGGATTTCATCCGTGTTCCCTTGCCAGCAGCAAGGATCAGCGCATTTTGTACCGGCATACAGAGACTCCCGGAAAGCAAAGGCTTAGTCATTTTCCGAAATCATGGAAATGACTGACACTGTTATATAGCCACCACAGGGTTTGGCGTCAAGTTTTCATCATGGTCTGAATGCTTTACAGGGATAAATTTTATCCCTATAGTTCTGGCTCCAATCCTGAAAGTACAGATGAAGACGCTGACATGGGCATTGCCGAAGACCTCCCCATACTGGAATCCCGCCTGACCGAGCTGATCACCCGGTACGAACAGTACTTTATCGGCCTGGAAAAGCGTGAACCGCTGAAACTGCTGGCCGACGTCGAACAGTTGGCCCGCCGCTACGCCAATGCTCCCATCACCAACACCATGTACAAGCACCGTTATACCAATCTGATTGCCCGCCTGAGCAGCTATCGTCAGCTCTGGAACAAGACCGTACGCGAGATAGAGGAGGGGCGTTACAGCCGCGACCGCTTCCGGGCACGTCTCAGAGATGGACAACAGGAAGGCAGACGCGGGGCAGAGCAGCCCGGACGGTCAACAGCGTCGGATCCGGAGCTGGAGCGGGTCTATCAGGAACTGCTGGAGGCTCGCAAAAAATGCAACCTCCCGGTCTCCTCCGTCTCCCGCGAAAAACTGGCCGCCACCCTGGCCAGGCAACGTCCGGAACTCAGTCAGAAACTTGGCACTGACAATATCCGCTTCCGGGTGGTGATTGAGGGGGGAAAACCCAAGATCAAGGCCGGAAGCGCCGCAGAGAAGCCCCGGAACAGCGAGCCCTGATCAGCATGTCACACCCACCTTTTACGGGGCTCGTCCCCTTTATTTCCACACTGGCCGCCGCAACAGCCGCTGGTAGTCGTCAGCTTGTTCTGACCGGCAGTTACGGTGCAGCATCCAGCCTTGCCATTGCCCTGCTTTCCCGACAATTCCAGCGGCACCTGCTGGTTGTCACCCATGATCAGGCTGCTGCCGATGAAGTCATCCGGGAACTGGCTTTCTTTGACGCCGCCGGTCTCTGCACATTTCCCGCCTGGGAGGCCACTCCTTTTGCGGCAGCCTCGCCCCATCCCGACATCAGCGGCGCCCGCCTTGAAACCCTGTTCAGGGTAAGTCGCGAAGACCGGGCAACCGTGGTTGCGCCGGTGACAGCGCTCATGCAGAAGGTACTGTCACGTTCGCTGCTTGGCGCTGTCTCCTGCTCCCTGGCCGTTGGTGAAGAACCGGAGCGGGATAAGCTGCTGGAGAGCCTGGTCAGGATGGGCTACACCAACTGTCCGCTGGTGGAAGAGCGCGGCTCCTTTGCTGTCCGGGGAGGGCTTCTGGACATCTTCCCCCCCAGTCTGCCCCGACCGGTACGGATTGAGTTCTTCGGCGACAGCATCGAAAGCATGCGCTCGTTCGACCCGCTGTCCCAGCGTTCTCAGGAACACATGGAACGGCTGACCCTCCTGCCGTCGCGGGAACTGATCCTGGATAGTGGAACCGTGCAGGCGTTCATGCCCCGCCTCAAAGAACGGGCCGACCAGCTGGATATCCCGGCGGACCGGCGACGCAATCTGGCAACGGAGCTTCAGGAGGCCCACTGGCCTGCCGGTATCGAGTACCTGCAGCCACTCTTCCACCCCGGCCTGGAACTGCTCACCAACCACCTCGCCAACCCGCTGCTGATCATCGTTGAACCGGAACGGGTCAGGGAAGCGGCGTTGCGCCTGGACCACGATCTGGCCCTGGGTGAGCAGAAGGCGCTGGATGAGGGCAGACTCTACCCGGAGCCCTCACAACTCTACCTTTCCTCAGAACAGCTCCGGACCACACTGGAACGGCTACAGCGGGTCGAGATCCCCCAGGTGGCCCTGGCGGACGATCTGGCGACAGCATCGGCAGTATCCCTGCTTTCCGAGGGAAACAGCGACCTGAAGGTCAGTCATTCCCCGGAGCGGCAGCATGCCCTCGGCCCCTTGGCACAACGGCTGCAACAATGGCTGGAGCAGGGCTGGCAGACCATCATCGTCTGTCACCAACCCACCCAGGCCGAGCGGATGCGCAGCCTGCTGGAAGGCTACCGACTACCCTGCGCCGAAGCCACAGCAGAAGGGCTGGATGCAGCGCTGGCAATGGCTGCGGGGCATCGTTGCGTGGTGATCGGTTTCGGCCTTATCTCCCGCGGCTGCCGTTTGCCGGAACAGAAGATCGCCATCATTGCCGAGGAGGAGTTGTTCGGCAAACGGACCCGGCGCAAGAGCGGTGTTACGGTGCTGCGCACCAAGCAGATTCTGGCCTCCCTGGCGGAGTTGAAGCCGGGGGATGCCATGGTGCATATCGACCACGGCATCGGCATCTACCGCGGCCTGCACCACCTGAAGACCGGCACGGTGGAGGGTGATTTTCTGCTGCTGGAATACGCCGGGGCGGACAAGCTGTACCTGCCCATTGACCGGCTGGGGCTGGTGCAGCGCTATGTGGGGGGCGAGGGGGCGGCACCCCAGGTGGCCCGTCTGGGGGGCAGCGGCTGGGAAAAAACCCGCAGCAAGGCCCGCAAAAACATCGAAGAGCTGGCCGAAGAGCTGCTGGAAATCTACGCCAAACGCCAGGCAGCCCAAGGCTTTTCCTTCTCACCGCCCGATGAGATCTTCCGCGAGTTCGAAGCTGCCTTCCCCTGGGATGAAACACCGGACCAGCTGGCCGCCATCCAGGATGTGCTGGCCGACATGCAGCATTCACGGCCCATGGATCGTCTGGTCTGCGGCGATGTGGGCTACGGCAAGACCGAAGTGGCGCTGCGGGCCGCTTTCAAGGCGGTGCTGGACGGCAAGCAGGTGGCGGTGCTGGTGCCCACCACCATCCTGGCCCAGCAGCATTTTGAAACCTTTGTGGACCGCTTGAAGGAGTATCCGGTCACGGTGGAGGCATTGTCACGCTTCCGCTCGGCCAAGGAGCAGAAAGAGATTCTGGAACGGCTGAAACAGGGCAAGGTGGACATCATTGTCGGCACCCACCGCCTGTTGCAGAAGGATGTGGCCTTCAAAGACCTGGGGCTTTTGATCGTGGACGAGGAGCAGCGTTTCGGGGTCAAGGACAAGGAGCGGTTGAAACAGTACCGGGCCAGCGTGGATATCATGACCCTCACCGCCACGCCGATTCCCCGCACCCTGCATATGTCCATGATGGGCATCCGCGATCTCTCCATCATCGACACTCCGCCGGTGGACCGTCAGGCCATCAGAACCGTGGTGGCGCGGGACAACGACGAACTGGTGCGTAACGCCGTCATGCTGGAGTTGGAACGGAGCGGGCAGGTTTTCTACGTGCACAACCGAGTGCAGAGCATCGGTCTGGTGGCAGAACGGCTGCGTAAACTTGTGCCGGAGGCCCGTATAGCCGTGGCCCACGGCCAGATGAACGAGAAAGAGCTGGAAAAGGTGATGCTGGGGTTCATGCATGGCGAGACCAATCTGCTGCTTTCCACCACCATCATCGAGTCCGGGCTGGATATCCCCCGCGCCAACACCATGCTGGTGGACCGGGCCGACACCTTCGGCCTCTCCCAGCTCTATCAGTTACGGGGCAGGATCGGCAGATCCACGGTGCAGGGTCACGCCTACCTGTTGATTCCCGGCACCGGTTCCATCACCCAGGACGCCCGGGAACGGCTACGGGTGATTCAGGAACTGACCGAACTGGGGGCCGGTTTCCGCATCGCCACCCACGACCTGGAACTGCGCGGTGCCGGAGACATGCTGGGGCCGCGCCAGTCCGGCGCTGTGGCCGATATCGGCTTCGAGTACTACACGCAACTACTGGAAGAGGCCATCGCCAACCTGAAAGGCGAACAGCTTGAAGATCGCTGTGAACCGGAGATAAACCTGAACATCCCGGCCTTTATCCCGGAAAGCTACGTGCCGGACACCAACCAGCGGCTGGTGCTGTACAAGCGGCTGGTGCAGGCCGAATCAGACGAAGAGGTGGCTGAGATCAGCGCCGAGCTGGCGGATCGCTATGGCCGCCAGCCTGCGACCGTGGAAACCCTGATCAGGATCATGGGGCTGCGTATCAAGCTGAAACAGCTAAAAGTTCAGAAACTGGAAACCGAGGGCAAACGGCTCGCCATCACCTTCCACCCCCGGACCATGGTCCAGCCGGATACCATCATCTCCCTTATTCGCCGGGAACCGGCAACCTACCAATTTACGCCGGATCACCGCTTGCTGGCGCAGCTTCCGGAAGCAGCCGCACACACACAGGTTATCGAAGTGGCGGACTCGCTGCTGCGCCAACTGGGCGGCATTTGATACTGCGACTCCAGCGCGTCCCGCGCTGTACACGGCAAGATGATAGAAAGCACAGATAGAATCGCGGCGTCTTCCCCCAAAGGAAAACGCCGCGATTTTGTCGGAACCACTGTCAGGCTACGCGATGGTATGCCGGATATCCTTCCCCTTGACCATGAAGATCACCATCTCGGCAATGTTGGTGGCATGATCGGAAACCCGCTCCAGTGACTTGGAGATGTAGGTCAGTTTCATGGCCCGGCTAATGGTGCTGGGGTCCTCGATCATGTAGGTGTACAACTCCCGCTGGATCTGCTGGTTCAGATCATCCACCATCTGATCATCCTTGCAGACTTTGATGGCCAGCGTGTCGTCATACCGCACAAAGGAGTCAAGGGCTTCCTTGACCATCACCGAGGCCCAGTGGGCCATGCGCGGAATATCGATATAGGGCTTCAAAGGCGGCTCTTGATTCAACTCCCGCGCCCGTTTGGCAATATTGGCGCACTGGTCGCCGATCCGTTCCAGATCGGTGACGATTTTCAGGGCCAGGGTGATGAAGCGCAGGTCGCGGGCCGCCGGTTGACGGCGGGCCAGTAGTTCCAGACACTTCTCATCTATGGAAACCTCACAGGCATTCACTTCATGATCCATGGCGATCATCCGCTCTGCCATGGCGGTATCCCGTTCCACCAACGCCTTGATGGAATCGTTGATCATCACCTCCACCAATCCACCCATGGCCAGAAGCCGCTGGCGCAGGTCGTTCAACTCCGTATCATAGGCTGCGCTAAAATGTTCTCGTTCCATTGTATCTCCTGATAAATGTGTTGATATATTTTGTTTCGGGCTTATAAAAGGTCGGGATCAACCGAACCGCCCGGTAATGTAATCCTCCGTCTCCTTGCGATCCGGATTGGTAAAAATTTTCTTGGTTTCATTGTATTCGATCAGCTCTCCCAAGTACAGAAAAGCGGTGTAATCGGAAACACGGGCTGCCTGCTGCATATTGTGAGTTACGATCAGGATGGAGAAACGGGATTTCAGTTCGTCCATCAACTCCTCGATACTGGCGGTGGCGATCGGGTCCAGGGCTGAGGTGGGTTCGTCAAAAAGCATGATCTCCGGATCGATGGCCAGGGCGCGGGCGATACAGAGCCGCTGCTGCTGGCCGCCGGACAGGTTGAAAGCCAGATCCTGCAGACGGTCCTTGGCCTCGTTCCAGAGTGCGGCATTGGTCAGCGCCTCTTCCACCTTCTCATCCAGAATTGACTTTTTATTGATCCCCCGCACCCGCAGACCGTAAGCCACATTTTCATAGATCGACTTAGGAAACGGATTCGGCTTCTGAAAGACCATGCTGATCCGCATGCGGACCTCGATGGGGTCAACCTTGTCGGACAGCACGTTGACATTATCTGGATGCAGGACAATTTCGCCTTCATAGTGATTGTTGGGATACAGGTCATGCATCCGGTTGAAGCAGCGCAGAAAAGTTGACTTGCCGCAGCCGGACGGGCCGATCAGGGCCGTAACCTTTTTGTCATATAGCGGCAACGAGATGTTTTTCAGCGCCTTGGCTTGGCCGTAGTAAAAGCTTAAGTCCCGTGCTTCGGCCTTGAGTATGGTCTCTTTTTCAGTCATTCTCTAACTCCTGATGCTGGTTGGTATGTGGAATCACCACTTGATTTTTTTACGGAGATGGTAGCGCAACCAGATGGCCAGGCCGTTCATGGCCAGGGTCATCACCAGCAGCACCACACCGGCAGCAGCGGCATTCAGTTGAAACGCCTCTTCCGGCCGCGATGTCCAGTTGAACATCTGGATCGGCATTACCGTGAACGGGTCCATCAGCCATTTGAAGGAGATGAAGGGAAAATCCGTGGTCACGGGTGAATTGGGCAGAAAGGCGATGAAGGTCAGGGCACCGATGGTGATGATCGGGGCGGTCTCGCCAATGGCCCGTGAAAGCCCGATGATCATACCGGTCAGAATGCCTGCCGAAGAGTAGGGCAACACATGGCCGGAAACCATCTGCCAGCGGGTAGCTCCCAGCGCATAGGCTGCCTCGCGGATACTGCCGGGCACGGCCCGTAGCGCCTCGCGGGTGGCCACGATCACCACCGGCAGGATCAGCAGAGCCAGAGTCAGACCGGCAGAGAGGATGCTCTGGCCTAAACCGAACTGATACACAAACAGGCCCAGCGCCAGCAGACCGTAGACAATAGATGGCACACCGGCCAGGTTGGTAACGTTGATCTCAATGATGGCGGTCATCCAGTTGCGCGGGGCATATTCCTCAAGATACACAGCAGCGGCAACCCCCAGCGGCACTGCGGTCATAGCCGTCACCAGCATGACGGCCACCGTGCCGACCCAGGCGGAAAGGATACCGGCGTTTTCAGCCCGCCGGGAAGGAAACGAGGTAAAAAACTCCGGGGTCAGCCGCTCCATGCCCTGCAATAGCAACTGACCAAACAGCACCACCAGAGTCAGAATCCCCAGTAGCAGACAAAGCATCCCCACCAGGCCAAAGATATGGTCCCAGCGCTTGTGGCGAGCGATCATGGTCCGCATTTCTTGAAGGGTAAAACGCATCAGTACACCTCCCGGAATTTCCGTGACAGCCAGTAACCAATCACGTTGAACACCAGGGTCATCAACATCAGGGTCAGGCCTGCGGCAAAAATGGTCTGGTAGCCGATACTGCCATGGGGCAGGTCGCCCAGGGCCACCTGTACGATGTAGGAGCTGATGGTGGCAGCCGGCTCAAGGGGATTGAGGGTAAAGTTCGGCTGCATACCTGCAGCCACCGCCACAATCATGGTTTCACCCACCGCTCTGGATATTCCCAGAATGTAAGCGGCCGCAATGCCGGAAAAGGCGCCGGGCACCACCACCCGGGTAGCGGTCTGAAAGCGGGTGGAGCCCATGGCGTAGGAACCCTCCCGGATATGCATCGGCACGGCCCGCATGGCATCTTCGCTCACCGAACTGACGTAGGGCACAATCATGATCCCCATCACCAGACCGGCGGAAAGCATGTTGAAACCGGATAGTTCCGGCATCAGCTTCTGCAACAGCGGTGTCACAAAAATCAGAGCAAAATAACCGTAGACAACCGTTGGCACAGCGCCCAGCAGTTCAAGCACCGGCTTGATACTTTCCCGTACCTTGTGCGAAGCGAACTCACTCAGGTAGATGGCGATGATGGTGCCCATCGGTATGGCCACGGCAAGGGCAACGGCAGTGGTAACCATGGTGCCTGCCACCAGCGGCATGATGCCGTAATGGGCATCGTCAAACAGCGGCGTCCACTGGGTATCGGTCAGAAAGGTCCAGAGAGAAACCACCTTAAATAGCGGTATGGATTCGTAAACCAGAATAGCGACAATGGCAAAGGTAGTGGCCACGGACATAAAAGCAGCCAGAAAAAGACCTGCTTCGATAATCCGTTCCTTGATGTGGCGCAACGGTTTGTAAGCCAGTCGGTTGGATGGTGTATTCACAGGCAAGCTCCCGAATGAAAAAATACGGAGAGGCGGCCAATGGTCGCCCCTCCCAATAACAGCTATAATAAAAATCAACGCCTTAGTGCTTGCCTTCACGCTGAAGCAGATCCTCTACAGAAACACCCACTTCTGGCACACCGCCGAAGCCGGTGCCGGTCTTTTTGGCTTTGAAGTTGGCTACCGCTTGCTTATAGGCCTTGTCCGGCAGACCAACCATCTTGACCGCTTTTGCCAGCTTGCCTGCATTGGCAAGGTAGTACTCCATAAATTCCTTCACTTCAGGCTTGTCAACCGACTTCGCGTTGACGTAAAGGAAAACGGGACGGGACAGGGGCTGATAGGTGCCGTTCTTCACCGTGTCAAAAGAAGGAAGCACACCGGGCTTGCCAGCCTTTTCGGCAATGGCCACGGCCTTCAGCTTTTTGGTGTTCTCGGCATAGTAGGAGTAACCGAAGAAACCCAGGGCGCCTTTGTCGCGGGTAACGCCTTGTACCAGGACGTTGTCATCTTCACTGGCGGTGAAGTCACCGCGGCTGGACTTGGACTTGCCGACAATGGCTTCGGTGAAGTAGTCAAAGGTGCCGGAATCTGCGCCAGCTCCGAACAGCTTGATCGGCATATCGGGCCAGGCCGGGTTCACCTGATTCCACTTCATGATCTTGCCCTGTGCAGTAGGCTCCCAGATGGCTTTCAGCTCTGCAACGGTCATGGTGCTGGCAAACTTGTTCTGGGGGTGGAGCACCACGGTCAGCGCATCGTAGGCAATGGGCAGTTCGATGTACTTGATGCCGGCTGCTGCGCAGGCTTCCATCTCTTTTTTCACGATGGGACGGGAAGCATCGGAAATGTCGGTCTCACCGCGGCAAAACTTCTTGAAGCCGCCGCCGGTCCCGGAGATACCAACCGTTACCTTGATGGCGCCCTTCTTCATCTTCTGAAAATCTTCGGCCACTGCTTCGGTCAAGGGATACACTGTGCTGGAACCGTCAATCTTGACCAGCGTGTTGGCCTGTGCCGCAGCGGCCATGCTCAGGGTAAGGCAGGCAGCCAGAATCGCTTTCTTGAACATTGGTACATCCTCCTTGGGGTCGTGTTTCATGTTTTGATTGCTTCAGATAGCTGTACGCTAACGCAGCTTTGTGACAATCATGTTACGAAAGGGAAAAAGGTTGGTGAAACCGTACATTTCACCAAAAAATTGCACGCACTAAAGGTTTGACATGGGGTGTAAAAGGAGTGTATTTACAGCATGAAAATTACATTACCTCTCCGTTCAAGAGCAAACCTTGAGTAATCCAGGGACGCAAAGCCACGGATCCTTACATGAGGACAGCCGGGTTGCCAAAGAGGGGGCAAATCGCGATGTCTAGCTTTTTAGCCCTTCCCTGCAGCCGGAAGGGCTTTTTTTATACGTCTGGAGCAATCTTGGACAACAACAAGGATATGACAATGGATGCAAAGCTGCTTGGGTCAGCGCAGCAGATTCAAAAAGCAAAAATCATGGTTGTGGATGATGATCCCGCAACCCTTGCTCTGTTAAATACCCTGCTGGTGGTGCATGGCAACGAGGTGGTGGTTTTCCCCACCGGCGCCATTGCACTCTCCGCCCTGCGTAATTACCTGCCCGATCTGATCCTGCTGGCCACCAATATTGCCGATACCGATGCTTACCAGCTCTGCCGACAACTGAAACAGGAAGTCCGCCTGCGCGACATTCCGGTGATCATGCTCAGTGATAACCAGGACCCGGCAAATAAGATGCGTGCTTTTCACCTGGGGGCGGTGGATTACATCGCCAAGCCGTTCCATTTTGAAGAGTTGCGGGCCAGAATCGCTGTTTTCTTAAATCTTTGCATGCTGGAAGGCAAGCTGAAGTTCCAGCAGATGGTGGAGAAAAAGGTCCGGGAAATATCCGATGCCCAACAGGCCACCATCTTTGCTCTGGCAAAACTGGCGGAACAGCGGGACGAGGATACCGGCGCGCACCTGGAACGGGTGCGGGAGTTTTGCCGACTACTGGCCATCAGACTGGGAGATGGTTCACCCTACAGCCACTACATCACCCCCGAATTTGTGGACTGCATTCAGCACTCATCACCACTGCACGATATCGGCAAGGTGGCCATTCCGGATCGCATACTGCTGAAGCCGGGTTCGCTGACCCCGGAAGAGTTTGAGATCATGAAAACCCATACGATTCTTGGGGCGGAAAACCTGCAACAGGTCTACAACCTCTATTCAGGCAACACCTTCATCGGCATGGGGATTGAGATCGCCCTGTACCATCATGAGCGCTGGAACGGCACCGGCTATCCTGACGGGCTGGTTGGCAGAAATATTCCGCTGCCGGCTCGAATCATGGCGGTGGCTGATTTTTACGATGCATTGCGTTCAGACCGTTGCTATCGCAAGGCATATGGACACGAAAAAGTGCGGATGATGCTGCTGGAGGGGGACGGAACCCACTTTGACCCGGAGTTGGTCAAAGCCTTTCTCTCACTTGAAGAACAGTTCCAGGATATTCACCACGAATTCATTTAATCCTCTTTAACCCATGCCAGCTCGCGTAGGCTGGCCACCAGCTCGCCGGTCAGGGTGGGGTCGATATGGGGGATCTTGCTTTGCCCCCCCAGCTTACCCCGCATCTCTTTTGACCAGCGATAGATCAAACCTTCCTCTACCAGCAGCACTTGCGGCGCATGAATCCGGCCCTGGCTGCGAAACGCGGCATAATCGGCATTTGACTCCATAAGTGAGCCATCCAGAAATGCGGCGGCCAGCTCCGCGGAGCCGCTTCCGGTGCGGCAGGCCAGCACCCAGCAATGCCGCCGTGCGCTGATATCCGGCCCCACCATGAATTCCCGCACCGCAAGCCCCAACTGCGCGTTGACCGCCGCCACCGCCGCCTCAACCTCGCCTTGTGTCACCTTTTCCTCAAAGCGGTCCAGAAACTTATCCCGTCCGGTAAACTCGATCCGGTACTGAGCGGTATCCAGAAAGCGCAGCGTATCACCGATATGGTATCGCCAGAGTCCGGCGCAGGTGGAGAGGATCACGGCATAGCGCTGTCCGGGAACAACCTCCCACAGTGGCACGGCAACGGCATCAGCGGCAGGCTCCCCGCTGTCGCCCAGTTCTTCCATTGGTACAAACTCGAAAAAGCAGCCATAGAAAGGGGTCAGGCGCATACCATGTTCTCCCTGCACCTGAAAGCCCATGAACGCTTCGGACGAGGGAAGCAACTCGAGGAAAGCGGGAGCGCGCTCCCCGAACAGACGACTGAACTCGTCACGGTAGGGAACAAGACTGGCCCCGCCGTGAATGAGCAGTTCCAGGTTTGGCAGGGCTTCGGTAAGCGGCTTGCCGGAGCGTTCTTCAACCTGCTTCAGCAGCAACAAAATCCAGGGTGGAACCCCTGAAATTGCCTTGATCCGGCGATCTTCCAGCAACAGACGCGTCATCCCCTCCAGCCGTTCCTCCCAGGGTGCCGACGAAAGCGGCTCCTTTGGCTCAACAAACGGATTAAGCCAGACGGGCCGTTGCGCCAGGGTAATTGCGCTCATGTCACCGGACTGCACACCGTTGCCCATGGTAGTCAGCCGGGTGTTGCCGGCCATATAGAGCATGGAGCCGCCGATCAACTGACTGGTCGGCGCAGCATTCAGGTAGCAGGCCATCATGTCCAGAGCGGCCCGGCGGTTGGCGGCGAACATGGCGGAGCTGAAGGGAATGTATTTTGTGGGAGCCGTGGTGCCGGAGGTTTCACACAACCAGGGAATCAAGCCCGGCCAGGTCAGATCGCGCAGCTCAAGCATTTTCCCCTCATGCTTGTTCTGCAGGCATGGTTCAAAATAGTCATCCCAGAACTGGCGGTAGGTACGGATCGGCACCTGGCGGCAATACTGTCGGTACAAGCGTTCCGGCGACAGGCCGACAAGGGCCGAAAAGCCGTGCTGTTGCCCGAAAACCGTGGCTGTTGCATGAGATATCAGCCACGGCAGCAGTGCGCGCTGTGCCGCAAGGGGGTCACGATTATGAAAACTGCGGGCACGGGGGGCAGCGGCCATCCGTACCGCTAGACGAAGCAGGGGATTGAGCGCTGCAAACATCAGACAACTGCCCAGAGCGGAAGGCGGTGCAACCGTTCCAGCCAATCCTCCAGCAGCGGGTTGAAGGCATGTTGGTGGAAGATCAGTGAGGCATGGGCCACCGGGTCAGCGGCATCCGGCGACGAGACTTTGCGCAGCCGAACATCCGGCAGCATTGCCCGTAACGCATCATGGTCGCGTATAAGCCTGAGCGTCGGAGAGGACGGTACCAGCACGCTTTCTTCGTCCTCAGCCATCAGCAGCAGACTGGGGCCGCTGTAAATGCTGCGCTGTCCTCCGGGGACGGCAAATCTTTTCAGGGCCAGCACCCGTTCGTATCCTCCAATATTGGACGTCTGTTCCAGTACGCCGAAAATCCTGCTGCGGATGGTAAGGTGCCGGGTGGTCAGCGGCCTGTTTTCCGCCCCCGCCTCAAAGAGCGCCTGGAAGCATCGCCGTGCCCGCTCCAGCTGGCGATTCAGATCATGTTCCTTTGCCGGGTCGGCGCCCATGATTTTGCGCAGGTTGGATTCCAGCATGCGCACCCCGCCGCTACGCTCCCCATCGGCACGAATCAGATCGGCAGTGCAGAGGACCGGACTGACCAGCGCCAGACCGCGTATCTTTTCATGAATACTCTCAGAGGCGCGACGCAGAAAATCCACCAGCAGACCGGCGCCAAAGCTGACTGCCATAACTGTCGGACGTTCCCCTTTCAGCGCCAGATCATCGATCAGGTCGGCCAGCTGCCCCTCAAACAGTTCCTGACTGAAACCGTTACGGGGAAAGTTCAGGTAATAGATGGAACCATGACGGCGCAGGGTTGGGCGCTGGAATTCCACCGCTTCAGTGGCATCCGGCACAAACCCGCCAATGACGATGGTGGGGTTGGAACCGGCCGACTTCTCCCGGTACAGTTGACAGCGGACCGCCGGGAGGCTGGGATAACGTTCCCACAGTGCCTGTTCACGGGGACGGTGACGGGGGCGGTAGAGCTTGATGGCCATGTTGCGCAAAAGTCCTGCCGTTGCCGACGCCACCGTCATCAGCGCGGGATGACGTACAGTCAGGGGTTGGATGTGCCGCTCAAGCAGCTGCTTCATGATCTGCCTCCGTTGGCCTGTGATTTAGGGTCAACCAGTTTGCGCAGTTTTTCCATTTGCCGGTCAAGCTGCTCAAACTGCTTTTGCATGGTCAGTACACGGATAATCCACATTGCCTTCTCCCCTGCAACTGCTGTCTAATACAGCCCTGCCATGATGCGGCCACCACGGTTTTCAATCCCTATGCCCGATGTCGGATGGCTGCTGCACAGATGGCAGGCCCCGCAGGCCACATCACCCTGGGCAACCTTCACCCAGAGCGTGCGGTTGATCGAATCGCACCATTCACAGGTCCATACGTAATAATCGTCGAGAGATTCAAATTTCATCCGTCACATCCTCCTGAATATGCATCTGACTTATTCTGTGAGCAGACCGTACTGCCTTATAATTACGGTTCCGTGTCGAATTACAAAAAACTGGGCAACAAAACCGGCGACATGTTTGTCCATGTAAGTTTTTCAGGACTGTCACGCTGCTGTGACCTGCGACAGCTAAGGTTGCTTTCATAAGGAGCAACGCCATGTCAATTGAACAGATCATGGAATTCCCGCAGCGCGCCCTATCCCGCCATAGAGCGCCGCATCAGAACGGAACTACCGGTATTACCGCCCAGATTATAAAAACTCTGCCGGAACTGTTGACACCGCTACGGATCAGCCTGCTCTATGCACTGTTCGGCTCACTGTGGATTTTTGGCAGTGACGTGCTGCTTTCCGGCATTGTGCCTGACCTGCAGGTTTTCATTCGCCTGGCCAGCGTCAAAGGGACCGTCTTCGTAATAGGTTCGGCCCTGCTCATCTATCTGCTGATCTCACGCTTCACCAGACGGCTGGCCCGTTCCGAAGAACTGCTTTCCAGGGTATTCGAAGCATCCAGCAACGGTATTGCCGTCATCCGCGACCTGGACCGCCGCTATCTGCTGGTCAACATGACCTTCAGCAGCATGTCCGGCTATGCCGACAGTGAGCTGGTGGGACAACGGGAAGGAGATATTAATCTCTGGCACAGCAGTGATGAGCGCGCCGCAATGGTGCGCAGGCTGCAGGAGAGCGGGGCGGTCAAGGAGTTTGAAGCGACTTTTGTGCACCGGGACGGCTCACTGCGCCACGGGATAGTCAGCGCCCGACACATAACCTTTGAAGAGCAACCCTGCACCATCGTTTTTGTTCAGGACATTACCCTGCAAAAACAGATCAGTCTTCAGGTGGAGGAGTTGACCCGCTTTGACGCCATCACTGGTCTGCCCAACCGCAATCTGCTGATGGACCGTCTGGGGCATCTGATCTCCATGAACAGCCGTGACGGTAAACCGTTTACCGTCATCGCCATCGCTCTGGCCCGCTGTCCGGTCAGCGGACATGAAAGTTACAACGAACTGTTGCGCACCATTGCCATACGGATGCGCACAGCGCTGCGGGAGACCGACACCCTGGCCGTGCCGTACTACGGCGAATTTACCGCGCTGATGCCCCGTACCGCCACGGAACAGGAACTGGTGCCGGTGGTAAACAAGTTGCTGGAATGCATCCGGGAGCCGATCATTCTGACCGATGGTGAGTATCAGCTGCAGGGACATATCGGTATTTCGGTATTTCCCGTTGACGGTCGGGGACCCGAGGCGCTGCTGAACAATGCGCGGTTGGCCATGGTCCAGGCCCAGGAATGCCTGGGGGAGAACTGCTTTCAGTTCTATTCCGAATCTATGAACAAGACCGTATCTGAGCAGTTGCAACTTGAGGCCGGCATGTTGCAGGGCATCAGAAGGGGAGAATTTTTCCTGAACTACCAGCCATTGTTTGACCGGGAAGGAAAGCGCCTGATCAGTATCGAGGCGCTGGCGCGCTGGCGTCACCCCACCCTGGGGCTGGTGGGACCGGACCGTTTTATCTCCATCGCCGAACAAAACGGCGCCATCGTGCCGCTGGGGGAACTGGTCATGGAGCTGGCTGCCCAGAATTGTCGGCATTGGCGGGATATGGGACATCCCAACCTTAACGTTGCCGTCAACCTGTCGGCCCGTCAGCTGAAGGACCCGCATTTTGTGGAACGGGTGGCCGCCATACTGCACCGTACCGGCCTGCCGCCCGCCGCGCTCTGCTGTGAACTGACTGAAACCGTCCTGATGGACCACAACGACGAAACCAGAGAACGGATATTCCGCCTCAAAGAACTGGGGGTAAAGCTGGCAATCGATGACTTCGGCACCGGTTACTCCTCACTGATCTACCTGAAGCATCTGCCGGTGGATGTGATCAAAATCGACCGTTCTTTTGTCAGAGATCTGGTGGAGCATGAGGATGACCGGGCCATTGTCACCGCCATTGTTGCCCTGGCAAAATCACTGAACCTGAAAATTGTGGCCGAAGGAGTGGAAAAAACGGAACAACACCGCCTGCTGCGCGAGCTGGGCTGTGATCAGATGCAGGGCTACCTGTTCGGCAGACCGATGGAACGGGACAGCTTTGAACAGTTTCTGCTGCAGGACTGTCCACCTCCTTCCGGTATACATGAAAGCGATGGCAACGAAGAGCCTGAGAGTCATTTACCGGCTATGCCGCTTGAGATTCCGACGGAATCAAACAGTAGCCGCATCTTTGATTTTGTCTGGGAAATTACCTTGCAGGTACCGCCGGTCCAACCCGGTGACCGCCTGACCACGGTACTGGAACGCTTCCAGAGCGACAAACAGTTGAAAGCTCTGCCGGTGGTGGATGACGGGCAGGCCAAAGGGATCATGAACCGCAGCGAATTCATTGAGGAGCAGATACTGGGCCGGATCGGCTACGCCTTCCATATTAACCATGCCAAAAAAGTGCGCGATCTGATGCATCCGGTGCCGTTGGTGATTGATGCGGACACCGGCATAGAAGAAGCGGCGCGCATCATTCAGGGGCTGTCGGCAGGGATGCGGCTGGACAATATCTGCGTGTCCCGCCGTGGCCGCTATCTGGGAATGCTGGACCTGCGCACTCTGGTGGATGCCATGACCGCCCTGAACCTGAAACTGGCCAAGGGGGCCAACCCGCTGACCGGCCTGCCGGGCAACGAAAGCATCCAGCGCGAAATCAACCGCTGCCTGGCCTTGGGCGCGCCCTTTGACATCGCCTACATCGACATCGACCATTTCAAGCCGTACAACGATTTTTACGGTTTTGAGCGGGGCGATATGGCCATCAGGATGGTGGCGGACATTCTGAATCAGTTTAGCGAAGAACCGCCGGTCAGCGGTATGCAGAAAACATTTTGCGGCCATATCGGTGGGGATGACTTCATCATCATCACTGCCGCCGGTCACGGGGCGCAGCTTGCCCAGCGCCTGATCAGCGATTTTGAGACCCGGCTGCCGCTGCTGCACGGCGCAAAAGATCACGCAACCGGTTACTACGTCTCCACCAACCGCAAGGGGGAACAGGAAACCTTCAGCCTGCTCTCCCTCTCCATCGCCATCATCAGCGCAGCGCGGCGGGCCGTGGAATCATACGCTCAGCTTGCCTCCATGGCCACCGAGGTTAAAAAATCCGCCAAGGCGGTCAAGGGTTCTTCGGTGGTGGTGCGGGAAGGTTCAGGTCAGCCGGATACGTTCCCGGCTGTGGCTGCGACGGATGGAGAAATCAGCATGGCGGCATGAAAGCTGCATTGGGACTTGGAACCCCTTGGAGGTGCCCCATGCCGGAACCGCTTGACCGCGAAGAAGCCCAAAAATTGTTCAAAAAATTCCGCACCAGAAAAAACGGCGTGCACAGTTGTCCGGAGATGGCATCACTGTGCCTGATCTGCGGTTCGATTCATATCATGCCAAAGGCGGGAGAAGAGCAGATATTTGTCTGCAAGAATTGCGGATTTGCCTTCTACCGAGCCATCTGTCCCGCCTGCGGCAAGACCGTTGACGGTCGCGATCCGGAGAATCCGCTCTGTCGGAAATGCGGCCTGCGCATCTGCGTCTGCGGTCAGTGCAACTGCGGTCCGCCGGATTAAATCCGGTCGGTATGCAGGTGGAGTCTGATGGTTGCGCCGGTGACGGTGCTGCGACCGGTATAGATGAAGATGGCAACCCAGACCGCCTGCAGGAACAGGATCAGCTCAGGCCGCCAGAGACTGCCCAGGGCCGTTGCAAGCCCGACATGGGCGGTCAGTTCCGGGGCGATGAAAAGCGACAGGCCGACGGCGTACAGTACACCAATGAGGCCCATGATCCGGTAGGCTGAAACGCGCCCTGCACCGCGATAATCTGCCCGCAGGGTCTCGGAAAAGGCGCGCCATCCCTGGGTGACGACGGATGCGACCAGAAATGCCGTGGTATGGCGGGAGTCAAGAAACAGCGCCGTACAGAACAGGCCGCAGGCGGTGTACAGGACTGCGGTCAGGGCCTGCACCGGAATAACCCTGATCCCCTCCATGTTGTCCGCATAGGCTATTTTCTTGGTGCTGCCCTGGAAGACAAAACCATATCTGCCGAACCATCCGGCAAGAGAGCCGGGCAGAGTCGCGACCGGCTTGCCGTAACAGCAGCCGAAGCTGATGCAGGCCAGGCGACCCAGCCCTTCGCCAAAGGCATAGGCGATGGCGATGGCGGCACAGGCGGCCATCATCGGGATATGAAATGAAAACAGGACGCCGATGCTGCGATTGAGCAGGCTGATGACCAGCGGCATAATCAGGATGCCGACAAAGACCGCACCGCCGACCGTGAAGGTATGATTTTTTTTCTCAACGATCTGCGCCACCAGCCGGGAGGCTGGGACACAGCAGAGCAGCATGACCGTTGCCAGCAGCGCAACTGCCACCGGCGTCACCCCCACCGCTCCCATCAGCGCCAGCAGCACCGCCACGGCAACCAGATAGGCATTGGCGGTCAAGAGACCATACCAGGTAAAGTTTATGCCGTGCCAGCTTCCTTCCGGATCTTTTCCGGCCGGAACAGCCGCCAGTATCTGCCAGCGTTCGCCGGGCAGGACCGTGAAACCCCACCAAAGATAGATTCCACAAACAACGGTCAAACTACCCAGCAGTAGGGACATTGTGCTCTCCTCTGGAATACGCAAGCTTATTACAGGATCATTGTTCAGGGACGGCTGACAGGTATGGTTCGGTGTTTCCGGGATTGGTATGCAGGATGGTGTTGTAGGTGTCTGCCGCATCCGGCCCCTTTTCCAGGACAAAGAGCCGCGCACGTCTGCCGCTTTCGGCAAGCAACAGCGGGTTTTCCGCGATGCGGCCTATGGCGCTGGTCAGTTCATCCAGATTTCCGGCGCTAAATACCAGTCCGGTTTCGCCATCAATCATCAGCTCCCTGGGTCCTCCTTCGTCGGATACGATTACCGGCAGCCCTGAAGCCTGGGCCTCCAGCACCACATTGCCGAAGGTGTCGGTGGCACTGGGAAAGACAAAGAGATCAGATGAAGCGTAGGCCCGCTGTAATGACTCTCCATGCAGAAAACCGGTGAAACAGACCGGATAGCCAACGAGGGCTTCCTCCATCTCTGTGCGGTAAGGACCATCGCCGATAACCGCCAAGGAAAGATCAGCCCCTTCATCCACCAGCCTGCAAAAGGCACTGGCCAGAAGGTCCAGCGACTTTTCCCTGGATACCCGCCCCACATAGAGCAGTGTCACCCTGCCGCTTAGTCCGTAACCGGTCCAGTACCGCGTCGTTTTTTTCTCCGGTGTGAACTGCTCGGTGTCAACCCAGCGGGGAAGCGGTTTCATCTTTTCCAACGGCAGGCCGTGGGAGCGCAACTGTTCCCGTGTCCCGGCGGATGGAACCATGACCTCCTCCATCTGGTTGTAGAACCAGATCATGTAGTTCCAGGCAGCCTGTTCCAGGAACTCGTCATTGGTGAGGCTGCCAACGTACTGAGGTATGTCGGTGTGGTAGGTGCCCGCCACCGGAATATCCATCAAGCGCGCAATGAGCAGGCCAAGCAGGCCAACGGTGCCGGGGGTGCTGATATGAATGCGGGTAATTCCCTCTTGCTCGATATAGTGCATCACATCCAGGATCGGCGGAAAGCTGAGCTTCAACTCCGGATATTCCGGAAGGACAAAGTCGCCGACCGCCTTAAACTGCTGTACCCCTTCGACAGCCTGCCCACCGCCGCAGGTGATCACGGTCAGACTTACCCCTCGCTCTCTGGCGGTATTGATCAGACGGCGGATGGTAATGGCAACGCCGTTGATCTCATCAAGGGTGTCGGTAAAGAGGGCGATCTTTTCCTGGGCCGGTTGCAGCGGTAGTTCGGAAAATTGCTGCCTGAGTTGCCCTATCAGCTCCTTGCCCTTGTGCTGGTGATGAAAAGCCAGGTAGTAGGGGGCGATCAGCAGGTGCACCAGACCGATGGTCCCTGCTGTGTTGAGGTATTCGAAAAAACCGGATTGCAGGGAAAGTGAGGTGAGTCGGGTAGTGTAGTGGAACAGGATCCGGTTAAGCAACCTGCTGGTCACCATAAAGATCTTGTTATTTAGGTCGGCATTCTTGAGTTCTGCCATGAACTGTTCATCATTCAACAGACGGCACGCTTCATTGTCCAAGAGCTCTTCAAAGCCTTTTTCCTTACTGTTTTTCTTTTCCGGCAGGTTTTTCAGCACAAACAGACGGATCTTTTCCAGCAGAGAGCTGTTGTCGTTGCCCAGGTTGAAAAAACGGTCCAGCAGAGCGCTGACAAAGGGGGTTGTACTTCGACGGCGTTCGCCGAACCGCTCGCGGTAAAAGCTGTGAGCAATGCCGTAGAGGCTGTGGGCCATGGTCAGCGGTCCGCCGTCATGCCCGCCAGCCCAGGTCAGGCGTCCATGAACCGCTGAAATAAAGTCATCCAAGGTTTCACCCAGGCGGCTACAGGTGTGAGCTCTGGCAATAAACAGGCCGCCATGGTCATCTGATCCGCCCACCACTCCCTTGTGCCAGGGAATGCTGTCCAGCGCTATCTGCGGATGTTTTTCCGCCAACCGCTCAATAACCACCGGGGTAAGCGACTGTATCAGCGCTTCGGTAAACTCGTTGAAACGCCGCGCCCGGCAGCCGTTTTTCACCTCAAAGGTCTGGAACAGGAGCAAGGACTTTTCAATGATCTCCATGGTCAGCTTGTCGTTCTGGCTGTACAGCGGGTGGGCCAGAAAGTGGGCGATCCGTTCCTGACGCAGCCAGGCAACAAGTTCATGGACATTCTTGCGCAGATGCATAATCTCGCTGAACTGGGCCTCCGTGATATGCAGCGCCACCACGTGCGCCTTGCAGCCGTTTTCCGGAAAGTGGGTGGTGATCTCGGAGCTGATGAAGGTCTTGGGCAGATGGGCGATCTCAAGGGCGCCGCTTATGCTGTTGTGGTCGGTTATGGTGACATAATCCATCCCCCGTGCCAGAGCGGTCTGATAGAGATGCCGGGGGGATGTGTAGCTTTCCGGGCAGTTGAACTTGCGCATTGCCCAGTAGGTCGGTTTGTTGGAATGGCTGGAATGCAGATGGAGATCGACTTTGAAGGTTTTCATGGGCGTCCTTGAGCTGGCATATCAATGAGTATGACATCGATAGTAAAAGCATACCGTTCTTCTATTACGATCATGTTGAAATCGTGCAACTATCTTGTTAGCGCAACAGCAGGCTGCCGATCCCCAGAGTTCTTCTGATGTCCCAGAGGTTCATGAAGAACGGATCGAACCGTTCGTGACGAACCTGCTGTTCTTCCCGCTCCCAGAAATGCAGCGTGGTGACAGGATATAGATAGCCAAAAGGGTAGGCGGTGAAACTCGGTCTGCGGTCGGCCAGCAGCGGAAGCGGATAGCGGTAACGCTGCTCCTGTCTACGTACCAGCAACAGGGCCTGTTGCCTGATTGCAGCGGCGTTCTGGAGAAGTTGATCTGCCTGCTGCCGCCCGCCGAAGGATGGACGGTATTTGGCAACAATGGCCCGCAGTGTCAGCGCCCGGTGGGTTGCCCGCAACGCTGTTACCTCCAAAGCGCTTGTGAGTTCATCTGCCAGGGCGTGCTGTTCTTTTTTCAGGTGCCGACTACCTGTACGCAGGCGAACGACAAGCCCGTGCATGGCGGCTGCATAGCGCTCAAGCCCGGCCACCGGGCCGTCCAGGATGGCGGCGGCCTGTGCAGGCTGTGCGGTCAGCAGCAGCCAAGGATAGGTGAAGTCGGGCACCGGCTGGAACGGCAGATCAAAGGGAGCTGGCAGCTCGGCAAAGGGGGTGGAGGCAGCCATGTAACGGATCAGCTCCTTATCTTTAAGAAACCGCTTCTGAAGTATAAGAGTTTCCTGCCAGAGCCGAGTGAGGAGCGGCGTGGAAAAGAGGTCGTTCAGACGGGATGCCGCCGTTACCTGGCGCTCCCTGCCATTGTCAGCATACTGCCAGGCCCAGCGGGCAATGCTCCAGTCCACCAGCCAGTAGCCCCACTCCCAGCCCGAAGAAAAGGTAAGGTGGCCCTGTGCCCCGATCTTCTGCATGGTGGTGATATCATCCAAACGGCTGTCCAGGTAGGGGAGCAACAGCAGCGGCACAGAATTGTCAAATCCCACCCAGTAGGAGGATTCGGGCCAGTACCAGGTTTCCCGGCGTTTTACCTCTTCTTTCGCCGCTTCCAGCATGAAGCGCTGGTTTGTGTTGCCATAGACCGGCGCCTTTGGCTCTGAAACAGACCAGCACATCACGGTATGGATCAGGATGGCGCTGTGCGGGTGCCTGGGGCGGCGGACAGGTTCTTCTTCGCTGCCCCGGATCACATGGGTGGCATAAAGCAGACGACGTCGGTACTGTTCGGTCACGAGCTGTTCAAAATGTAGTTGGGTTTCGGGCAACAACCTGCCCAGCAGCGGCAGATGTTCACCCATCATCGATTCAAGGGTGATGAAATCCCAGGGGACCTGAAACAGCCAGGCCAGGGTCCGCTCAACCTGCTTTTTGTGGGATGGCACCGGCTTCAGCAAGCTAATGCTCTGGAATGCCTGCTGTTGCAGCATGGCAAGGGATATCTCCACGCCGCAGCGGATACCCCGGCTGTGGGCATATTCCACGATCCGGCGGGCATGGGGTATCCAGGCAACAGGGTCAACTCCCCGCAGCAGAAAGAATTGGAAACTGTTCTGGCAATTTCTTGCCAGCCAGTCGATATATGCAGCGCTGTCTTCAAAAGCGTCTGGATAGGTCGGATCATGCAACTGTTCGGTCAGCTCGGTCGGGTGCAGCGTATGCAGGTGAAAACCCTGATGCTGAAAACGGGGCCGGGCGGAGAAGGTCCATTCGGCAGGCAGCGGCCAGCGCAGATGCCGGGGGAACAGGGTCTGGCGTGGATGAATAAAGCGGATGGCCAGTTTTTCCTGCAACAGTCCGTAGAGCCCGGCTGCAATCGCCTCAGGAGTGTCAGCTGCGAGAGTCAGCAGAATGCCACCGCCGTTTTTGCGGGAACGCCAGAGATATGACTGGTCCGGTGGTGTGTGGGAGATCGGCAGCGGCAGGAAAGTCTGTGCCGTTGTTGAAGACAGGCTGATTTTTACCGTTGCGTCACGTCTGTTGAGCGAGACCTGTGCCGATGGAAAGGCCCGGGCCAACAGACGCAGGGTGTCGTCAACAGCCCGCCGGACAACTGGCTGCTCCTGATGCTGTGCCGGAGCGTCAAGGGAGATGCTCAGTCTGGTGTCGGCAGCGGCGGTTGGCGGAAACAGACCGAGACAGAGCAGAAAAACAGGAATAAAGCTGTTTATACACCAAAGCTCAGACAATAATCTGGAAGGCATCAATGAGTGGGGTCAGCCGGACCGGGCATGGCCCACAAAATCACCGTCGATCTGAATCGGTTTGTAGCGGTGGACACAAGTACCTCTCGAAATTGATTCAGGGTAGCCTCACCGTAAGCCATGAGCGCTACGGTATGGCTCTGCTTGTGTTACGTTTGTGTAAACTCATGTCGGGAGGCCAAGTCCGTCCCGATAAAACCTGAGCGACCTTTCTAAATCGTCAACTCCAAGTGTAATAACGGTAATCCGTGGTTTCATATTTGTTCTCCATTCTTGGCATAATGGGGCTGAGGCTGACCCGCCCTCGGCGGGGCGTGCCGATGGTTGGCATCCTTCCGTGCAGAAAAAACAAAGGTCGTGGCCATATGTGAAAAACTCGCAGATGGACACGACCCTTGTTCTGTTCCGACACGGTTACGCAGCAAGTTCTTGCAAAACTTCAGGATGCCGCGTAGCCACTTTAAGTAACGTAGCAGCAGCTCCAGATGGTATTTTCCTGCCTTGTTCCCATTCCTGAAGCGTACGCACTGAAACACCCAAAAGCCTTGCAAATGGTGCTTGAGATAAACCGGTTGCAGCCCTTGCGACCGCGACTTGTGCTTTTTCTGCTACGATGATTTCATCTTTTTCAATTGTTCCGTCACGTCTCAAAATTACACGACGAATTGATCCATCCGGTTGAGGTGTAAATTCGGTTTTTCTAGCCCATTCTCCGCGCTTCATATCATGCAAAGACTGCAATAGCTCAGCATTCAAATCACGCTTATTTTCCCATTCAGCCAGTTCTTTTTCCGATAGTTTAGCCATTTTCAAAAACCTCCTTGAGGCGTTTTAACAGGTTGGGATCAATGTTTTCCTGTACGTTCTTCGCATACATTGTAACCAACACAATTTGCCCTGAATTGAGGCGCAGGAAATAGATAACACGCACTCCACCTCTTTTCCCTCGTCCATCAATTGCCCATCGCAGCTTACGACAACCGCCTGAACGAGGAATTACGTCTCCAGCGTCAGGATGAGCGGTCAGATAATGCTGAAAAGCCGCGAACTCGTCATCATTCAGATACTTGTCGCGAACCGCTGCAAACGGGTGCAATTCAATAAAAGTGTGCATAGGTGTAATATACGTCCTAAGCGTATAATGGTCAAGTGGATTTTGGTGAAGATTTAATCTGTGCTATGTCCCCCGAATATCCTCCGCGGAGCCAGAGCGTAAACTGATGTTGAACTGACCCGTTTTGGCACTGCTCTATGGATTTATCCCGGTTTTTGACTTTTGGTGGGTGGATCATACGAACTTTATGAGGGTATTTCAATATGGATTGCTTGCTGGTTAGTCTTTGTATTGGTTTAAACTCAGCTGTTTATGCGGCTTTCTCGGCAGCCAGGAGATGATCACCTCGCACTCAAAGACAAGATGTTCGCCCCCCGCAGCAGAGATATTCTCAGCAATCAAGGCCAAGTAACGCCTGTCCAACGTAGCGCAAAGCCAGTTAACGAGTCAGACGTGCAACCAGCCGTCTGATACAGTCTGCAAGTTCCGGATCACTGATCATTTTCAGGGCCTTGTCGGCAGGCAGCACCTCACGTTTACGCCACTCCATTTCCGGCCATTTTTTCAGTACGGTAGTGACCCTCAGCGGATAGATCGAAAGTGAATTTTCTCCCTTGTGGCTACAGCTGGAGCGCAGTCCGGGGATGCAGCTGCCGATAACCCCAGCCTCTTCCATCGCCTCCATGACGGCAACATCCTGGCGGGTCATATCCGGTTCCGGGTGACCTTTGGGGATAATCCAGCGGGTCTGGGCAGAGTTGGTGATAATAACCAGATGCAGCTGTCCCCTGCGCATCAGAAAGGGGAGTGCCCCGATCTGGCACTTCTGTGACAGTTCATCGGGGATACCATGTATGGCCAGGGAGCTGTTTTTGTATGCCTCCTCTTCCGTAACTTCCAGTCCCAGAAAACCTGGCTTTACAAACTGTTCACTCTCGGCGACAGAAGCAAACTCCACCTCGGCAACCAACAACGGCTCAAGATCTCCCAGGTAGCGGTCAAACTCTATCTGACAGGTGCCAGAGCTGATTCGTGAGCGCAGTTTTTCCAGCCGCCGTCCTTCGGTGGAGGGCCACAGCGATTGGAACTGTTGGGGGGATATCTCAATCTCGGTCTCACGCCTGGTCAGGCCGGAGCCTTCTTTCACCGCAAGAAAATGCCGGATGCCGTACTGTCTGATACGTACTTCCATCTGGTCGTCATGGGCAAGGTACCCCTGCAGGATGCGGGTCCCTTCAGGGAGGTCAGCAGGCAGCTCGTTTACCAGAAACTTGCGTTCGATCTCAATCATGGCTGCGTCACTGCTTTGCCAAGGATTTCGTTGCAGAGCGCACGGTAGGCCAGCGCTGCCTCGCTTTTGGTGGCATAGGCAAGCAGCGGCATTCTGTGCAGTCCCATTTTTTCAACATCCACAGAAAAGGGGATGACCGTTTTCAAAAATCCGGGATAGGACAACGGCAGTTCAGCCATGATGTCGCGGTGCATCCTGTTTCTCTTCTGTACCATGGAAAAAAACGGACGGAGTATATCGCCGGGCAGCTCTTCGTCGTGAAAAAACGAGGTCAGCTGTTCAAGGGTCCGTTGCGAGAGTACCGTTGGAATGACCGGCACCACAATGGCATCCGATGCCCTGAACACATTTTCAGAGAGCAGCGTGATGTTGGGAGGACAATCCAGGACAATGGCATCGTATTCAGGCTTGAATTCTTCCAGAACCTTCCGAAGCCGTTTGCGGCTTTTGCTCATGCTGTCGAGCACTATATCAAAATTACGGTAAGCAAGATTTGAGGGAATGATGTCAAGTTCCGGAAAGTCAGATTCCCGGATATTGCTGCGCAAGCCGTCTGCCAGCGCATCTGTGTCCTGCATCCGGAGCTTCTTTGCACTGCCCATACGGAAGTAAAAGGCCGCAGCCCCCTGTGGGTCGAGGTCGATCAGTAGGGTTCGATGTCCGGATTCGCACAGGGCGTAGGCCAGATTAACGGCAAGGGCTGTTTTGCCCACGCCCCCCTTGATGCTGTAGGAAGAGATGATATTCATTGGTCTGCCTGCCTGTAGTGATCCGTTTTTATGAGAGATGCCGGAATGTTAAAGGTACGTTTGAAAATAGCAGCGGTTGAAGCGCTGCAAAATTCATCAAGTGACTGTCCGATAAGGGTGCGAGACTGCTGCTGACGCTGATAGAGAATTGAAATGAGCCCCCCCAGCCCGAGCGCAACTTCTGGCCCAGGTGTATGCCGCTCCCGGTAATCAAGCAACGAAGATTGCTGCACCGAGGCGTCGTTAAACTCACCTAGTCGCCCCTGCAGGCGACGCAGTTGCTTTTGCAGCAGTGTCGGGACGTCACCCGGAATCAGCTCGTTGAAAAACTCCATCAAGTAGCGCAGTTTTTTACATTCAATGCGCAGCTGATGAATCCCCGCATCAGGGGTTGAGACAGTAATCCCGGCTGCAATCTTGCAGATTTTACGGTAGCGTCGGTAGATGCGTGCAAAGACCAGCGGTCCCACCGGGAGTTCAGCAGCCGGTGAAGTGGAGTGAGATATCTCCTCTGCAAAGAACTCCGAAACCTCATGCAGCAGCTGTTGAAAAGCCGAGCTGGCATGGAGAGCGATAACGTTGCGGACCTCAGTTTCCCGTTCAGTTAAAAAATCGTCAAACATGCTGCTCAGTGCAGGACGGAATACGGGAGGAACCAATCCAAGGTACTCTTCCCGGGCCAGCAGGTAGACATCAAGGTCACGCAGCCGGTTGGTCTGCCTGGCCAGATCTCCGAGAGTCGCGCGTATCTGCTGAATATCCGCAGCAGGATAGACCCCTTTTACCAGACTCAGCAGCGAGCGGATTTTACGCAGGCAGATCCGGTAATCATGCAGAAACTCCGTGTCCAGATCATGCAGGATGCCGGGCAGGTTGGCGTGAACAACTGCCAGCATGGTACGCACGATAGTACCGATTGCCTCTCTGGCCGGTGTTGCTTTCTCCAGCCCGAAATCAGGCCGTAGTGTGTACCTGTGGGGCAGATTACCTGACTTTTGCAGGAGCAGATCTACAGGGTTTTGCTCGCATGGGGCTGCACCGGCTCCGGTGAGGCATGCCGTTACCTCCCGTGCTTCTGTTTCATAACCGCGCAACGGCAGCACCTGGCAAACCTGCAGCAGCATTTTTTCAGGTTTCAGTTCAGAAACGGAACGCAGCTCAAGCCGACAGATCACCTTTCCCGCTTCGTTGCGCAGGTCATGCAGCTGCCGTCGGAAGCTCCCTTCAGCAACTGCAGTAAGTCCTCTCAGCCCCAGCAGATCCCGCAGCGCTTTCCGCAGCGGCCCGGTTTCAAACTCTTGCCAGAAGCGGCGGCTTTCCGGTGCAGCTTCTTCATACAGGGGCTTTCCAGGCCATCTTTCAAGCCGTTCTGTCAGTTGGTACAAGTTCTCACAACTGTAAAGCAGATACCCGCCAAACCAGACTCCCCACTCAAAGGTATCCCAGAAAACCAGATTCCTGGTTTCCAGAGGCCAGCTCTCCAGGTCCCATCTGCTGCGCAGGCATTCCAGGCCCGGTTCATCAGGCAACTGGAGACAGGCAAACCCGTTTTTCTGCTCTCTCTCGTTCATACTGCACCCTCATTCGCCCGGAACAGTCTGGGGATATTCCGGAAAGCTGCCCTGATTCATCGGTACAGTGTGAATGCAATATCTGGCAGGAGTCAATACAAACATAAGCAGTCAACTAGGTTAAGAACAGGGTATCAGAGTTGTTGTATGGTCACGGCCCCCAAACCCCTTTGTCTGCTTCTGCTTAATGTACAACCCTCGTCAGCTTTCGCAGTTGGCTGCTGTCGCTCTGGTTGTGCTTGCCAGCAAGGACCGCACCCTGATATCGGTCTCCACCAGCGGCTTGCCGAACCCTTGGCTGAAGCGGCAACTCAGGTCGCTGCGGTTTTGGTTTCGCAGCAGGTCATCGGCAAAGCGGACCCTGTCCGGCTGAAACAGCAGAATGTCGGTGCTGCTGCCGGGACGGTACAGACTCTTGGGCTGTCCCCGGCGCAGGAACATGCCCGGCAGCACCGGTTGCGGATCATCATACCCCTGCTCGCTGTATGCCTGTACAATATCGCCGATCATCAGGGCCACCACCTCGATCATGGCCACCAGGCCGACGCCGGTTCCCCCTGCGACGTCAGTATCGATCACCGTCACCACCCGCTTGTTTTTCGAATAGGGGGTGGCAACGCTGACCACCGCGGCCGGGTTGCAACTGTGATAGATGCCGTCCACGGCAAAATGGGCACACACCAATCCGCTTACCGGTGAATGGTTGTAGTGGTATTTGTCGGGGGTCAGGCGGAATACGGCAAAATCCCCCTCCTTGAACGTGTCGATCCAGGTGCGCTCTCCGTCCAGCAGCTCCTCAAAGGAAAAAAATTTCTCCTTCAGAAAGAAGAGCGACTGTTCCCGCAACGAGCCGGTCAGTACCCGGGCATCGGCCGGTGAAACCACGGCATGGGGATCATCCGGCAGCGGTCGGCAGCTCTCATAACGGATTGTACGTTCAAAGAGTTTGCGGGCAGTGTCAAGCCGGGCGGGTGGATCAAGGCATTCGGAGAGATCAATGCCGTTTCGGGTGGCAAAGGCGACCGGATCGGTCAGGCGGCGTTCAAAGTTGACCGCTGCCAGCAGACGTGATGACCAGCGGCTGGTCAACAGCTTGAAAAGCACCGTGTTGTTCTCCCGTAGCCGGTGGTAGAGCAACCGGACCATCCGGTCCCCCAGCAGGCGTTCCGTAACGACAGTGCCGCTATCCCGCTCGATATACTGGTGCCGCATCATCCCCTATATCCTTCCGCTCGTCTTCCGGCGCTGTCAGCGCCTGTTCATCGTGCCGCACCTTCAGGAGCAGCAGGTTCATCAGGCGGCGCAGGGTGGCAAGATCAAGTTGTTCGTCCAGGGTATCCCGCCGGATGGCCATCATGAACTCTTCGGCTGACCGGTCATGCAGGATCAGACGCAGAGCGGTGTGAAACGCACCGCCGGACTGCGCTGCCGTGGTATCCAGTGTCCGGCAGGCGTCATGCAACAGGTCAAAGGCCTCGGTCATCTGCTGCCGACGCAGGGTAGTACGGTAGTAGCGCTCCGCGCCGGTGTTGAACTCATGGGCCGACGCCTCCATGGCTGAAGCGGCGCCCACGGTTTCAAGTATCCCCGTGGTCAGGCGTCCGGCCGCAGAGAGCCGGGAGGGATCGGCCAGACGGCGGGCAAGGTCGTCCATGGTCTGCTCCAGCCCCAGCAGCTCAATCAGTTCCGCTCCATCTTCCCGCAATGTTCGCAGGAGGGCCAGCCGGTATTCATTGCTCGGTACCCGCAGATAACCGGGATAGCGGCGGCTCGGTCGTACCCCGGCGGTCCTCGCGATAATCCGGGCAAGAAAAACATTGCCGGTGTCTCTGCGCACAAAAAAGGTGGGGATGGCAATGGCGGCCCCGAAAAATATCTGGCGCCGTTCGCTCTCAAGTGCCGGATCATCGGGTATGTGGCGATGCTCGATCCCCTCAGACATGTATTTGCACGCCAGGGCGGTGATCAGGGTTTGCAGGTCGGCGGCCCGCCCCATGTCCTCCCGGAAGGTGCCGAACAGGCTGTAATGGCGGCCCTCAAAGCCGGAAAAGCCCATTTTGGCAAACTCCCGCAGCTTGTAGAGCAGATACACCGACATCTGTTCATCGAAGACTCCCATATCGGTCAGGTCGCGGCGCAGGCGGTCGCTGTTGCCCTGCTGACCGTTCAGTGCCGGGCTACTGCCGGTGGACAGCAGACAGACCAGGTAGTCCACCAGTCGGTAGTCCGGCACAAAATCTCCCTTCAGGCGGAAGGCGCTGCCCAGAAAGTTGTCCAGAGCAGGCGGCCCGAAGGGGGTCAGGGACTGGCCGAAGATGGAGATATCAGCCTTTTTGCGCCAGCGTCGCCAGAGCATCCGCAGATGGGTATAATCCAGTTCGTGAGGCAGAAACCCCAATGCCTTCTCCGGATGAAAATCGGTGAAGGCCAGTCGGAACGGCGCGGCGGTATAGATGCCGACAAAGAGCGGTAGAAAATGCTCGGTAATCTTGATGACCATATCCCCCAGCAGTTTCTCGTGGCCGGCATGAAAACCGGACCCGCTGTCGGCAAGTGCCCGGCTCATCCGTTTGCTGCCCAGGCTGATATGGGTGCCGTTGTTGGCCAGACTCACGTTGGAAACCGTGGGCAGCACCACCAGGTTGTTGAGGATAATGCCGGCGTCCCGCAACTTGGCAACGGCGTTTAACTGGCTGCGGGAGAGCACCTGGTGGCACAGTTGCATGTAGCGGAACTTTTCTTCCCCCTTGTCCCAGCCGGAGAGACAGGGACTCATGAACAGTTCCCGGTAGAAACTGTCGGAAACGTGCTCATTCAACTCCTTCTGGCGGACCGGCGGATGAGGGGCGAAATAGACCATGGCCTGCTGTCCCAGTTCGGCAATGCCAAAGGCTTGGTTGGCATAGCAGACCAAAAGCTGGGTCAGCAGGAAACGGATGGCGGTCTCTTCGGCCAGGGCCACCCCCATGCCACCCTGGGGCGTCAGCGGAACCACGTTGAAGGAAAAGGTTTCCGGCGAGGTATTGTCGTTTAAGTAATGGTTCAGCAGCCTGATTCCTGTGTCGCGGATAATCCCCGGAAGAATCTGCTGGGAGCCGATCAGGTCGGCAAGGGCCAGTTTAAGCAGGTAACTGACCGGCAGCCGCAGCAGCTCCCGGCCATCCGCGCCACAGCAGAAGAAGCGGGAGGCATCGGCCCGTCTACCGGCCCCTCTGTTTTTCTTGTCCGCCAGCAGGTCATCTTCAAAGACCTGCCGGGCAAAGGCTGAGAGCCGCCCCAAAGGAAAGCGCACCCAACTGTTTTCCCAGACTTTGGAGGTGTTGTCTGCGAGAAAGCGCTCCAGGTCGGCCACCACCTTCCGGGGGGTCTCGCCGGATGCAGCCCGTTTCATCATGTTGGCAAAAAAATTCGATTGTTCGATGATCAGCGGCAGGTCGACATCCCGCTTGTCCCCAGCCACCACGGCCTGTAATTCACTTTCCGAGCCCGCGGTGACATCACCCGGCGAAAAGGGCAGGGTCTCCGCCAGATCCGCACGGGCGCCAAGCAGATTCAGTGCCTGGCGGATCGTCGCGTTTTCCTGTTTGTGGTCCCTGACAACAGTGGTGTACCGGTTACTATGTGGGTCGGGCATGCTCTCTCCTCGGGCGGTCGAGGTTTATGGAGGTTGGCTGGAGTATGGTCGCGCAAGGCTGCATACCCTGACAGTAGTAGCACGAAAATGTGTCGGCACTGCCGAGGCCGCGTGACAATCAGGTGAAATGTGGGGGATGCTATTCCCAAGCAGCGCTACTCCTCCCGCGCTAACTTGACCGCCTTTACCGAGTAGCCGCTACTGCCACGACCATCCTGACGAAACATCACCACGGAAGTCTCATCATGTCGGAACCATCGGCGAGCGTGTTTATTAGGGTCGCGATATTCAATAATTCTACATGGATACGTAGTTCTTTCGATAGTATGGCTTCCTTCTCCAACAAGCCGGTACTCCCGGCGCACCACTGTCTGGAGTTCAACATCAAGAATACGTAGGGTTACGGCTTCGTTCTTTCTGAAATCCAACCGGGCTTCCGGGCATTCGACAGTGGTACCGTCGTACTCTGACCTTGGAATATGAATTGTTTTTGCCACGCCGTTCTCAACACTATCAAACCTGAATACCGCACCGTCAAATCGTCCTTTCACCGCCAGTTTTCGCCCGTTTTCCTCGCCTTGTCTGGAATATCCGACCAGGACACCGTTTTTCAACACACCGGTCTCAACAACGGCAAGCCGGTACCCCAACCAAAGAAAGGACGCTTTCACATCTGTTTTTGTCTCAAAATGCACTGTCGGTTCGCCACCAATGACACTGAAACGCTGGCTGGTATGGGCCGTACCGATGCGAAATCCCCGTGTTGTGACATCATAGTGGGCCACGGTCATGCCTGGAGTACTTGCCGACAGCGCAACCGGCATACAACAAACCATGAACGTCAGCAGCAGCCATTGCTGCCTGAAGTTCATTGCGGGTCTCGTGGCACACGTGAAGACCGCATTTTTCAGGCAGGTACAAGCCGGGGAGTAGCAGAACCAAGGTGTTTGATGGAAAAACCCTGCTGTTTCCCGCCACTGACTTCGCGATTGATGCCGTGATCATGGTGCGCACAATCGGAAATCATTCTGAAATAATCAACCTGCTCCCGAAGGCCGCTGGCCATGCCCACCAGTTGTCCAATAACAGCCGCTGACTCTTCGGCGCCATCGGCAGTACTGCCAACCGCCTCAGTGATACCATGGATATTCTGGCTGATCTGGCTTGTGGTACTGGTCTGTTCTTCCGCTGCGCAGGCAATCCGGTTGACCTGTTCCGTCAAGGCATCTATCTGGGAAAGGATCTGTTGCAAGGCTTCCTTTGAACAGTCGGCATCGCTTGCTCCCTGCTCCACCTCATGTACTCCCTTTTCCATGTATTGCACTGCATGGCGGGTTTCAACCTGTATGGCGTTTATCATCTGCTCGATCTCTCTGGTCGCCTTGCTTGTCCGCTCTGCAAGCGCACGGACCTCATCAGCTACCACTGCAAACCCGCGCCCCTGATCACCGGCACGCGCCGCTTCAATGGCGGCATTCAAGGCCAACAGATTTGTCTGATCAGCAATGTCGCCGATGGTCAGTATTATGCTGCCGATCTGCTCACTCTGTTTGCCCAGCCCATCAATGGAGACAGATGCCTGCCTGACCAGCTCTGCAATTCTTTCAAGGGAAGCAATGGAGGAGTGCACAACGTCTGCGCCATTTTTCGCTGCCATGCCAACCTGACCGGATTGTTCAGCTGCATTTTCGCAGTTTTGTGCGATTTCACGGGAGGTGGCTGCCATCTCTTGAGCAGCGGTTGCTATGGTGTTTGCCTGGCTGGAAGCCTGGCAGGCGTCTCGCGCAGTCTGCACAGCTATTACATGCAATTGATCTGCGGCTCCGGTAATACTGGTGCTGTTTTGCGAAATTCTTGTCATTGCCAGACCAAGCTGCTCCGCCATTTGGTTCATGGCGGCAACCATTTCACCAACTTCATCATGGCGCAGGACATCTGCCCTGGCCGACAGATTGCCTTTTTGTATTTCATGGGCCATTGCCACAGCGCCTGCCAGAGACGAAGTAATTGAACGCACCAGCAGAAACGAGCACCAGAGCAGGGCGAGCATCAATAAACAGGGAGTAGCAATGGCAACGATTTTGTACCACGCAGCCGATGCCATTGCGGCGGAGCTTTGGCGTTCCATGTAGGACGTATTGCGGTCCGCTATCTTCATCGACAACTGAAGAATACTCCCGTCCAGCGCCCCGAGCGCCTCTTCCAGCGTTTTGAATGCATCTTCACCATAGCGGCCGCGGGAAAGGGAAATGACATCATCCGCTTTGTAAGAATACTCTACGTTCAGCTTGCCTATCTCGGCTAAGACCGATGTGCCTTCAGCAGTCTGTTCATGTTTGCCAAGTTCCGCCAGCAGCAGCTCAAAGCGCTCTTTCCCTTTTTCGTACTCCTTCAGGTAGCGTTCATCCCTTGAAGCGACAAAGTAGGCCAGATTTGCAGCCTGACGAGCCTTAACGGTTTGCAGTTCCTGGGCTGTGCGTGCTGAAGGAAAGTTTTTCATACCCAGTTCTTCAAGATATCCCCCCATGACACTGGACGTATTCCAGAGAAGCCCGCCAAGGGCAACAATACCAAGGGAGGTAAACACAATTAATATCAGCAGTTTTGTCTTAATACTCAGGCGCATTGCAATTGAGGGCAGCATGATGTCTTGTCTCCCTGTTCGTTGTAGAATCACTACGGACAAGTTGTGACACACAATAACTGCCGTCCTGTTTCTGCCAGGTGTCAAATTGGTGATAAATACGCTCCCCACGCAACAGCGCCTCTCTTCCCCCGCAACGGCGCAAACGCAAGGTGCGTTGCACAATGGTTAGACAGTTACCACCGTACTGACACATTGCTACGCTAGGCTTGCTTTAACATTCGAAAAACCGGAGGTGGACTATCATGAAAAATCTGAGGGAATTTTGTCTGGATTGCGGAAGCAGGGCTGTTGGCACAACAGTGGATGAAGTACTGCCCAAGTTCAGGATGGAAATTGTAAACTATGCCTGCGGCGCGGAGTTGAAGAGCAGTTACTCCAGCAACGGTAATATCGGCAGGGTCTACCTGTCAGGCTGCAACCTGATCGATGAACAAGTTGCTCCGGTCTGAGCAACTCGGGGTATCAAGGATTTTATATTTTCAATTACCCGGAAGGGGCATAAGCAGGGACGACAGGGCTCTTATTACGTCTGCTCAACAATGAACTCAACAACAGCTGCCCGGATTCCGTCACGAATCTCCCGCGCTGCCTCAAGCTTGTCATCCCACGTTCCTTCAATGTCAGGATCCGGAAAACTCCAGTGCCAGCGGCTGGCGTTATCGGGGAAAACCGGACAACGCTCACGGCTGATGTCGTCACAGACGGTAATTACATGGCTGAACAGCTCTGCCTGATTCAAGAAAGCAGGGAGATCACCCGGTTGATTGCCGGACAGCTCAATCCCCAGCTCAAGCATCACTTCAATTGCCAGCGGATTGGGTGAAACGGGATCAAGACAGACGCTATGGGCTTCAAAGCGCTCTCCTGCCAACCGATTGAGAAATGCTTCCGCCATCTGACTACGGATGCGGTTATGAACACAGACAAACAAGACCTTCTCTTTTTTCATTCCTTAACCCCCCTGAACGGAATACATAATTCACGTACCATTGCATGATCATGCTACCGGAGAGTTACCGGAATGTTGCAGGTTGGTGACAAGCAAGCGCCTGCACATCAGGAGTCAAGTGCCTGGAACGGCGTTTGTTGCCAAACATCAACTTCCAGTACGGCTGAAATCAGAGTAGGCTACGAATATTCAAGCAAAGGAGTGGATAATGAAATACACGACTATTGAGATGCAACCACGCAAACGGATTGCCCTGGTGGCACATGATCACAAGAAACGTGATCTGGTCGAGTGGGCCCGTTATAACCGCGCCATTCTTGTGGAACATGACTTGTGCGCCACCGGCACCACCGGCAGCCTGTTGCAGGAAACCCTTGAACTACAGGTAACTCGCCTGCAAAGTGGCCCGCTGGGGGGAGATCAGCAGATCGGCGCCAGGATTGCCGATGGTGAAATTGATCTGGTAATTTTCTTCTGGGACCCGCTGGAACCGCAACCCCATGACCCGGATGTGAAGGCGCTGCTGCGCATTGCCGTGGTCTGGAATATCCCGGTGGCCTGCAACCGCTCCACCGCCGACTTTATGATCTCGTCAACCCTGATGCACGACAGCTATGAGCGGGTTCTGCCTGACTATGACGAGTACCGGGAGCGGCTGAAACGCAGCGCCTGAGAGGTGTGCCCCCTGTGTGACGGGACACAGGGGGCAGTGCTTTTTAACAGTTTGTATCCGTCTATTCCACCGCCATGACCCAGATATCCAGATTGCCGCCCCGGTTTGATTCAAACACGATCTTCTTGTTGTCCGGGCTCCAGCGCGGGTTGTAATCAAATCCTTCAGTGGTGAGCCGCCGCACATTCTTGGTGGCTACATCATAGAGCCAGAGCACGGCACGGGATGATTGATCCCAGCCCCAGAACACCACCTTGCTGCCATCTGGTGAGAACACCGCCCCCCGGTCTCCCAGGGTAACGGTTGAAAGCACCTGCGAATTGGAAGCCTGCGCCGTTGACCCGGAAAGGGTAACATCCGATATCGCCACAAGATAGCTGACCCGGTCTTTGCCGGATGTGCCGGAGACCGCCTCAGCGGTATAGGCGATCTTTGTTCCGTTATGGTTCCAGCTGCTCATCTGGATCGATTGCGGGCCGTTCCAGGTATAGATCTTTGGCGCATCAAAACCGTCTGCAACGCTGATAATATTCTCTTCCGTCAGGTTATAGCTGCCGGTTACAGCGACTGTCTTGTAGGCGATCTTGGTCCCGTCCGGGCTCCAGAGCGGGCTGGTTTCCATATCTGCCGAACTGGTCATCCGCCAGTTTTTTGAGGCGTCACTGGTACTTACCCACAGATCCCAGTTCCCGTCACGTTCCTCTGCGTATGCGATATACTGGCCATCGGGCCGCCAGACCGGGCGCTCAAGGACGTTGGTCGTTTCAGCCAGTGTGATGATGGAACTGCCGTCAAGTTTGATGCTCCTGATGGCATAAAGTTTGGATGTTGCGTTGTATTCCCAGTAGAGCAGACGGCTGCTGTCAGGGCTCCATTCCGGCCAGGCCTGCATCCCTGTGGCACTGGTCAGCTGACGCTTGTTGCTGCCGTCGCTGTTCATAACCCAGAGGTGCGAGCTGCCTGGAGGACCGGAAACATAGGCGATCAAACTGCCATCCGCGCTGAAACGTGGGTTGAGGTCGCTTTCGCCCGAGGTGGTGAGCCGGGTCAGTTTGCCATTTTCAGTGCCACCGATGACAGGAGCCGTGTACAGACTGCGTCCGCTCAGGTTTCCGGCAGGCACGGAGTAGCTGATCCGGTGGCAGGTATAGCAGGAGGCGATGGTTTTCAGCGGGACGATGGTCTGAACCGGCAGGGTCAGGCGATCCGGGAAGGGAAACGTGACCCCCTGCATGCTGTAGCTGCTCTTGTAGACCAGTCCGTCTGCAGCAACGGAGTAGACGCTGCCGTCAGGACCGGCCATGCCTGCCCCGGTTACCGCAACGGCATTGGCGGCTGAGGTTGCAGGTAATGCCGTTGAACTGTCTGCAGCAATGCGGGCAGCGTTAAACCGGCCAGCAGTGCCGAGGGTGTTAACTGCCGTGGTAATCTTGGTACTCTGGTCTTTTTCAACGGTTTTATGAACGTTGACGGCAGGGGTGACCGTTGCATCCCGGCCATAAACAAAACTCTGTTCCTGGACAATCACCCGATAGGCCTTGTTCAGCAACAGTGCCCGCTGGGGTGATGGATTGAGCAGCAAGGTGACATCATCATGGAGCTGCTTGAGCATATCAGTCTTGACGATACCGGCCGGACTGAAAAACTTCTCATACACCTCCGTGTTTTCACGCAGCTCATCCCCCGCCCGGTTATACATCAGGTAGAAAGAGTACTCATGGAATGTTCCGGCCCCTTCGATCTCGATCTTGGGCTCGATGGTTCCTTTCAGCCCCTTCTGGCTCCAGTGATACCAGCCGCCCCGGAAATCACCGACGTCTTTTTTTCTACCAAACGAGAAGATACCGTCAGTGGTAATTCCCAGCCCACTGTGACAGCCCATGCAGAAGACCGTCTCTTCGTAGCTCTGGGGCCGCAGGTCGCCGCTGCTGTCTTCGATAAATCCCTGGTAGACCCAGCCCTGGTCGTTGCTTAAGCCCTGCTCGACATCACCCAGAAAGAGTGAGATGCGATCAGGAAAATCATGCTTTTCCTTGACCTCTCCTGCCGCTGCCATCTGGAGATCAGGATAACTTTGCCATGACCGCTTCTTTGCATAGCGCAGTTCCTTCATACGCGGCGCCATGGCGATCTCACCGGCGTCGGTAACATCAATATAGCGCACGCTATGCAGAAATTCGGTCCCTTCGGGGAACAGTCCGGCTGCAAGGTGGATGCTGCCGACTGCTTGCTGGACAGCAGCCTGGCCCACAAAGGACATGTTTTTGCCCTTCAGCGGCTCCCACTCATATTTTACCTTGGTTGCGGTGCCGATCACCCCGTTTTTATCAAGGTCCAGCCCCAGTTTTTTTTCATCAACCGCTGCTATCGCCACATCAGCACGTTTGATCAATGCCTCCACAATGGCCAGATTGGTTTTGTAGATCGTCAGGTCAAATGCCCCGGCAGTATCGGTTCTGAAAGCGCTGCCCAGTCTGATCAGCACATCGTCGGTGGAGCCGTTGGTGGGCCAGAAGGTACCGAGAAACGGCGCATAGGCAAAAGCGCGCCAGCCGGTATAGGTGCCTGCGGGGGTCTTGTCAAACCCCTCGCTGTCAAAGTTAAAATAGGAATCAGGCGTATAGCCGTCCCAGACGCCGTTACCGTTAAAATCCCAACCCTTGGGAACTGATTTGAGCAGTGAGGCAGGAATGATGGTCTTGTTTGCGTCAAGGTAGTTGTTGGTGCCGACATAGCTGAGGATAGTACTGTCGCTGATGGCCGCTACCTGGGCGGTACGAGACTTGAACAGGTTGGTCCAGCGGTTGGTTCTGGCATACTCGGGGAAGTCATAGCTTAACTGCAGTTCCTGGTCATTATTGTAATTGGGTTCAGTGGATTTGGTGTGACAACTGAAACAGGGATTGTGAACCGTGCCGTTATTTCCCTCGGTTTTGGTCCAACACATGGAGGGAATATAGGCGGTTTCATTGACCATAGTCTTTGAACGCAGGTCCATGGTCGTTCCGGCAGTCGTGACCGGCACTGTGGCTGTGCCTCCACCACCGCCGCCGCCACCGCAGCCTGCCAGCATGAGTAACATCATGAAAAATGTGGTTTTTTTGATCAGATGCATTTCATTCCTCCTTCTTCAGATTGCAAAAGGGGAGACGCGCATCTGCACGTCTCCCCGCTGTTTCAGATACTTCAGAATCAGCCCGGTAAGCCTAGTTCATGGCGGGGAAGGGACCGATATAGCCGGTGTAGGCCCGCTTGGCCTCGGCAGCTGGCAGCTTTGTCTGGTCTGACTCGCCATAGGGGTGTTGAATCACGCTCATCAGGTAGCCCCAGCCATTGACGTTGGGGTAGAAGTAGGGTGAGGTAGTCTCTGAACCGTAAGGGGTGGTCTGGATACGGGTCAGTGCCTTGGAGGTAACATTATAGGACCAGATCATGTCGTTCTGGTGGTTGCCAGTATCTTCACCAATGATCAGTGTCTTGTAACCGGGCATGAAGGTGACGTTGTCAGGCTCGGAGATGCCGTCAACATCACACTTGTTTGAAGCAAAGGGGCTACTGGCATCATATGTCTTTGGCGTACCCGAGATCAGGGCGTGCATATTTTTCGCAATGTAATTGCTGTCAAGGTCAAGGGCATAAACGGTACCGCAGATGTTCTTGGGCAGCTTGATGTGGTTGGGGCCGCCTTTGTCAAACGTGCTGTCGTTGTCATTCATTCCCTTATCCACCACCGACATGCCGATATAGAGGGTCTTGGTGTCAGGATCCAGGGTGATTCCTTCCATCTTGTTGAACTCGGTGGTGCCACCCTTGATGGCGGCATAACGACGGGTTTCAAGGCGGGAGGCGGCCTTTTCCATGCCGGTCTTTACCTTGAGGCACTCATGACCGGTGGTGGTATTGATGGAGGTGAAACCGGTTGCACAGGCGTTGGTGGTTGCGTCTGGTGTCGCAGTTTCAAACATATCGGTAAATTTGATCTTCTGGTCAATGTAAACCTTGATTTCGGCGTCGGTTGCCTTACCAAGGCTGATCCAGGAGATGTCGGCGCTGCCACCGTTGGTGCTGGCGGTCTGGGTCCACTTGGCAACGAACAGCTCGCCGGAGGTCAGGTTCTCTGCAGTATCTGCCTCATAGCGAAACAGACCAACGTTGGGGCCGTCATCAGAGATATAGGTGGTTTTTTTGTTGGGGGTTACGTAACCCAGTTCATGGGCAATCCGGCCCATTGAGTAATGCTTGGTGGAGGTGACACTATCAAAGCTGTTGACCTTTACTTCGATCTGCCAGCCATAGTTGTAAGCATTCAGGCCGCCATTGGTAAAGTAGTCGGTTGCGGTGCTGTTGGGGTCAAGTCCGAAGTACAGCGCCTGGGTATTACCGTAATTGTCCTTGTTCAGGTAGCCGCTGGCGGTTACCTTGCGTGCATCCGGCTCATACTCCTCGGAACCCAGGTGGGTGCCCCAGGGGGTTACGCTGCCGGCACAGTGTACCCAGCCGCCGCCAAAACCGCTGAAGTCAATGTTTTTGGTTTTTACCGGGGTCAGTTTACCGGTAGCCTTGTCCTGATTCAGCTCAGTTACATACATGGCGCCCGGTGACATCTCAAAGTGGGATACCATGTAGAGCTTACCATCGGTCTTGCCGGTCAGCAGCGAGGAAAAATCGTTGTCGTTGGAAATGTAATTGGAGCCGTCAGAAGCCTTGAGCGGATTGCCGTTTTTGTCATAGATCATGCCGAAGGTGCCGCCGCCGACTACGTCGCCGCTACGCATAATGGTGTTAAAGCCGATGCTGTACTCTTTACCGTTGATTGTGGCCTTACTTGAAGCCAGGATTGACTGCTTTTCTGCATCGGTTTCCGGAGCTTTGACCCCGGTAAAGACAATACTTTTGTCTGTTGCCGCCTGGCTGTCGTCGCTGCTGCATCCACCCAGCAGCATGGCGCTACAGAGCGCCACGGTTCCCAGGACTGTGCCAACGGTTGAAAATCTCTGATTGCCCATTTCGTTCCTCCATTGTTTGGTGATAGATGAGTACAAATTTAAGACAATATAAATCCTGAACTTTTCAGACAGTGTTCGGAAACGCTACAGTTGCGAAACAAGTGTTCCGATGCGTTCAGAAGTTTTTTATGTCCCGGGGTAAAGAGCACAGCAAAAATGATCTGGCGTGCCGTTCAGTCGCCGACTAGGTTAAATTGTCAGCAACAGAGTTGAATCTGTCTTGAATTGTAAGCTGGGTGCACTAATGATGGAGGGAGGGTAATGATGAACTACAAGACAATTGAAATGCAGCCGTACAAACGGATCGCCGCAACCTTATGGCCCGGATGTGAAGGTGCTGCTGCATATTGCCGTGGTCTGGAAAATCCCGGTGGCCTGCAACCGCCCCACCGCGAACTTTATGATTTCGTCAACCCTGATGCACGACAGCTATGAGCGGGTTGTGCCTGATTATGACGAGTATCGGGAACGGCTGAAACGCAGCTCCTTAGGCAACCCTATCTTAATGCGGCCAAAACTTGTCCAGCAGGGTCATGACGACCTCGAAGGCGATCAGGATGATGATGATCCACTCCAGACGGGCTGACCGGCGGGCGTGGGAGAGGGAGGAAAAAACATCGGTGACATCCATCAGGGTCTCCGACTTGTGCTTGATCTCCTGATAGCGGGGGGTCAGTTCAAACAGTTCGGCCATGGTAAGGTAGAAGCGATCTGCTTCTTCGTTGTCCCAGGTGATCTCCGGCTTGTCCAGCACCATGATGTGGGAGATTGACGTATATTTAAAGCTGAGCACCGAGGAAGCCAGCCGAGCCAGTCTACGGTCCGACAACTCCAGCACCCCCTGCCCCAGTCTTCCGATCAGCCCGCCCACCTCATCAAAGACTGTGTCAATCCGCTCTTCAATCAACTCAAGGGCAACAGATTTGGCAATAACGAAACTGATGATATCCGGCAGCACCTCCCGATAGAGCGGCATGACCGCTCCGTCATTGGTAATGGAAGGGGAGGCATCGGCAGCTATTTCCAGGCGGTAGTCATCACGGAATGGCAACTGCGGCTGCCCCTTCAGTTGCTCTACATGACGCTGCAGTCCCTCGACAAAGCGGGCCACAATATCGTCGGAACAGTTAAGAAACACCATGCCGCCGAAATAGTAGAGATGTACCCAGAGGGTGTCGGACGCAGCCGAGGGGGTAAAGGTAACCGGGTTCAGGCGCATCGGTTCTTCCCAGCGATACTTTCTGGGAATGGAAAGCCTGGTGGCAAGCCGGTTCAGGTCCAGTTCGCCGCTCACGGCAAAGGCGGTAAAGGTGATCTCGTTCATGGCCCTTTTAATGATAGCACTGGCTATCATTTCTGCTCATGATGTTGTTCAGTTCGCGGATACCGTATTCCCGCATTTTTGGATCATCCATACAGGAAAGCCGGTACAACAACTCCTCCCGCTGATGGTCCACCGGTGCAGATGGTAATTCCTGTTTTCTGAACATCGTGGCTATTTCAGCATAAATTGTGGAAGCAGGCGACATCTCAAACTCCTCGTATGCGTATTAGTGTAGCACTGAAAGTATCCGACGCAATTGTTGTATCGTTTTTTGTGCGTACCATACACTAGACAACCACGCTAAAAACACTCGTAACCAGAATTTTACCAGACTGTAACCTGCTGAGCAGAGCAGAAGAATTCTGCGCAAGGGAAAAAGAAAGGCCCGCTGATTGCTCGGCGGGCCTGACAGGACCTGTTAGAAGCTAACGTATTATTTTACTTTTTGAACATTGGCAGCCTGAAGTCCTTTGGGCCCCTGAACAATATCAAAGCTGACCTGCTCGCCTTCGGCCAGAGACTTAAAGCCCTCGGACTGAATTGCAGAGAAGTGGACGAATACATCTTCGCCGCCATCCTGTTCAATAAATCCGAACCCCTTGGTGTCGTTGAACCACTTGACCTTGCCTTGTGCCATTACGTGCTTCCTCCTTCTTGGGTTCCCGGTCCTCGCCGGATGTAGAATCGAACTAAGTTTCCGGAGCTGATTCGGGCGTTTCCACAAGCAAGGGCAGATACTGCGGGAGCTTCATGGCACTGCGCACATATCCGAAACTTATCGCAGCGTCCCTTTAACACAGCGTTTGATAGCTGTCAAGCAATAAAAAACTAACGGACTTTCAGTTCATTGCTCTTTGATTGAAGCTTTCTCAACAGTTCCGGGTAACCGTTTGCGGTAATGATCTTGTTAAACTGGGTACGGTAGTTTGAAACAAGGCTGACCCCTTCAATAACCACATCATACACCATCCATTTACTGTTTCCCTGCTTCAGCAGCTTGTAGTCGAGGGTATATTCTTCGTTTTTTGCCGTGACTACCTTTGATTTTACTTCGGCATAGTCAGCATCGATATGTTCCCGAATATACACGATCCGCTCGTTGTTGTAGGACTCTATCTTGTCGGCGTATGAGTTCTCCAACAGGCCTGCAAAGAGATCGACAAACTGTCTGCGTTCTTCCGGTGTACGCTGATTCCAGTGCTTTCCCAACGAACGCTTTGCCATTTCCTGGTGGTCAAAGATAGCGCCAATGGATTGTTTTATAGCTACGCGACGTTTTTGCTCGTTTGACGGTTTTTTCATTTCCTTGTCGGAAATGATACGGATGATCTCATCGACGGTTTTTTTGACATCCGTCGTAACCGATGCAAGCGCGGTACTTGCTACCATGACGCCGACCATAGCCAGTATGATCATTCTTTTAAACATCGTGTATGCTCCTTTGCACAAAGGCAGTTACTTTGCCGACGGTACGGGATACTCTCCGATGGCGTACTCCAGGTTTGCCCGGGCCATGTTAAAATCATGGATACCTTGATAGTGTGCGGCTTTCATCTTGCCATAGATACTCACAGCTTCAAATATATCACGTGAGTTACCAATGCCGAAATCAAAGTTGGCCAGGGCCACAGCGCCCCATTTTTTTGCACTGCGATAGGCAATGAAGCTGGACGATACGACGTTTTCCGCTTCCTTCATTTCCAGAAGCGCTTTCTGGACCTGAACCGGTATAAAGGCCTCGGCATAGTTTTTTGTACTTTCAAGACGATTCAGCTGTGCCTGCTCCGCAGCAACCTTTGAGGCAGTGATGCCGAAATCCAGGTGCCACTTGAGTCCCAATGCCACACCACCATAGGTATGCTGAAAACGGTCACTGAAATAAGGATTTTTGATGCGGTCCCGATCATCGGCGTATGCCCAGGAAAGCATGCCTGCCAGAAAAACATCTGGATAGTATCCGGCTTTTGCAGCCTCAACCAGTGCAGTCCGTGCCTGGAGCCCTTCCGAAAGCTGCCGGAATTCTGGGCGCTGCTCACGAGCCTTGACAACAGTGGCTGCCCGGTCAGGCATCTCTCTGGATTCAATGGTCAACTGCGAATCTGAAGGGATAATATCAACATTCTCACCCAGGCCCAAACGTGCCTTGAGAGCGGCCAAAGCGAGACGTTCGCCTTTCAGGGCAGCATCCATATAGTTGTTGACTTCACCGGAGTAGGCATCGATCTTGAACAGATCCATTTCATCGCCCGCAGGGCTCTCCTGGGCAATTAACTGTTTTACCTTCTGTTTGCCTTGGGTCATGTACAGTTGCAGCTCAGACAGCACATTCTGGATTTCTTTGGCCAGAAGGTAGCCGTAATAGTACTTCTTCACCTCAAGAGCAATTTCATTGGCTTTTTGCTGTTTCTTGGCCTTGTCCACCTCAATGCCGTGGCGGGCCGCCTTCATGTTTTCGCTGATCTTGCCAAAGGTCCAAAGTGGCTGTGTAACCAGCACGTCAGTACTGGCAAACCAGGTCAACTCCCGAATGCTGAAAGCTTTGTCTGTCTTGACAACCGGCGCAATATCTTCGCGCCGTGCCGATGGGGCAGGTCCGAAAAGGGACATGACTTCAATCTGCGGATAGCGGTGCGCCTTTGCCTGCTCAAGCTTGCTGCTGGTCAGCTGAATGTCAGCCTGCGCCTCGCCAAGTTCGGGAGCGGACTGGAGCGCCGCACTGATGCAGCCTTGCAGATCAAGTACCAGGGTGGTACGTGCCGGAGATCCGGCAAAGGCCGGAAGAGCACTCAAAAGACAGGCAGAGAATACAATAGTTAAAATTTTGTCAATCCGGAGCATCCTAATCAACCTTTCCGTGAATAAACTTACTGACGAGCTCTTCTATATCGATGGCTGATTCCGTCTCGCGTATGGAACCCCCATCCTTCAACAGACGGTCAGAACCGCCAGGCTTCAGCTTGATGAATTTATCACCAATAATGCCGCTGGTACGCACCGAAGCGATAACATCATCGGTCAGTTTGACGCCATCACGAATTTTCAGGGTCACCTCCGCCCGATCACCATCCGCCTTGTCAAGGCCGATTGCCGCCACACTGCCCACTTCAACCCCGGCTACTTCGACACGGGCTCCGCTCTTTAAGCCTGAAGCGGAATCAAACCGGGCAATGACTCGGTAATAATTGCCGCCGATCAACTCCATTTTGCCCAATTTGACCGAGATGTAGACCATGCAAAGAATGCCGATCAACATGAAGATACCGACAGAAAGCTCTAATTTTGCTGTGTTCATTTACTCAACTCCGCTATTAATGGGGCCGTCAAGACTGCCGCTGATGAACTGACGGACCACCGGATTATCCGATGACTTGATCTCATCGGGGGTACCGAACTGCAGGATGGTTCCTTGGTACAGCATGGCAACATGGTGGGCCACCTCAAAAATGTCCGGTATGTCATGGGAAACCAGTACGGCGGTAAAACCGAACTTGGCCTGGGTTTCCTGTATCAACTGGTGAATGGCCCGTCGGATCACCGGGTCCAGGCCGGTGGTCGGTTCGTCAAACAGCACGACCTGCGGCTCCAGCAGTAAGGCGCGAGCCAGCCCCACCCGTTTTTTCATGCCGCCCGACAGTTCATCGGGATATTTATGGTCCGCATTGCGCAGGCCCACTTCCTGCAGCGCAGTCGCGACCCGTTCCGCAATCTCTTTTTTGCCAAGCGCGGTCTTTTCTTGTAAAGGAAACGCCACATTTTCAAAAACCGTCATTGAATCAAATAGCGCCGAATTCTGGAATACCATGGCAAACTTTTCACGCACGCTGTTCAGTTCCGAGCGGCGCAGACCGATAATACTGCGGCCATCCACCAGCACATCCCCGTGGTCCGGCTGCTGCAAACCGATCATCTGCTTGAGCGTGACACTTTTCCCTTCGCCGCTGGGGCCGATGATAGCGGTTATGGCGCCAACGGGAACCGTCAGGTTAAGTCCCTGCAAAACCCGCTGACTGCCAAAGGATTTATGCACATCAATCAACTGGATCATAACAGCACCGAGGTCAGGAAGTAGTCCCACACCAGGACCAGGACCGAGCTCAGCACCACCGACTCGGTAGTGGCGCGGGACACGCCTTCCGCCCCATGTCCGGCATAGTAGCCCTTGTAGCAGCCCACCCAGGCGATGATGACACCGAAGGAATAAGATTTGATGATACCGGAGTAAACATCCTTCCACTCAACGGCACGGTACATTTCGGTGAAATAAGCGCCGGGATTTACCCCCAGCAGCTTGACCCCTATCAGCCAGCCACCGTAAATACCCACCACGTCAAAGATGGCGCACAGCAGGGGCACAGAAATCATGGCCGCAATGAATTTTGGCGAAATGAGATATTTGTAAGGATCCAGCGCCATGGTTTCAAGGGCGTCAATCTGCTCACTGATGCGCATGATACCGATTTCCGCAGTAATGGCTGATCCTGCCCGCCCGGTTACCATCAGTGCGGTTAATACCGGCCCCAACTCCCGGATCAGCGAGAGTGACACGGCTGCCCCTAGCATCCCTTCAGAGCCAAACTTGGCCAGGGTATAATAGCCCTGCAGAGCAAGCACCATGCCGGTGAAAGCAGCGGTCAGCACAATAACAAAAAGCGATTTGGCACCGATAAAGTTGATCTGCTTCAGAACATGCACCGGACGTCCCGGATAGCGCAGCATGGAATAGAGGGCGTAGCCCAAAAAGCTGCCCATCCTGCCCAGTCCGCTTAAATTTTCAAGGCCGCTACGGCCCAGTATACGCAGATGCTCCGTCAAAGTTTGGCGCCCCCAAGTTGCTGGATAGACGGAATAGTATAGTGTCAGACCAAAAGGCTGTAAAGCAGATTGTCAAACTATTTTTTGATGATTTCAAGCTTTCCGTTGTCTAGAACCCGGAAACGCTGCCCTCTCCATTGCACGCTGTTGCCAAGAAAAGCACACAGCCAGGTTGCGGAAGCCAGCAGATCGCGGAGTGGCAAAAGCCAGCCCCATTTCGGCAGCAAGCGGTCCTTGAGCAGACTACGGCTGAACAGGGTTACAACAGCAGAGCGGACCACATAGAGCAGGAGGATTGCAGCCAGAGACCAGGGAAGCGGCCCGGCAGCGAGAACAATAAGCACGGCCAGCCCCGGCAGGGTAACGCCGGAAGCCAGATAGCCGCCCGGTCGACTGACCCGCATGGTACGCGCCCAACGCAACTGACGTGAAAGTATACCGCGTATGTTTTCGGCATGCACCATGCTTTCCACAAACTGGCGGTCAAGAACCAGTTCCCAGCCAGCCCGGTGTATCTTGTTGCCCAGCTGGTAGTCATCCGCCAGATAGTCCACAAGGGAGCCCAAACCGCCGATCTCTTCCAGCGCCTGCCGCCGGAAGGTCATCGCAGCCCCCAGGGCAAATGAAAGACCTTCCAGTTGCAGCGCCACCACAACATTAGGAACCATCTCCGCGGTAAAGCCCAGCGCTTCAAGCGCGGTTGCTGTTCCGTGAACCTGACAGGTGCGGTATGGCGAGGTAACAAGGCCGGTACGGGGATTGGAAAAATGGGCGGTAACCGAAGCCAGAAAAGTCGGCTCAACCCGGATGTCACTGTCACAGATGAGCAACAGATCGTAGCGCGCCAGGGGAAAGATGTTCATCAGGTTGGAAATCTTCAGATTCGGTCCGTGTATGGCTGGATCGATGTTAAGCCGTATGTCGCGATCCGGAAAGTCATCCTGTAACTGCCGGATGACCGGGATCACCGGATCATCTTCAGCAGCAACGGCAAACAGTATCTGAACCGGGCCGTCATACTGCTGACAACAGAAGGAAGCAAAATTATCAAAACTGCCCTCGTCTATTCCTTTGACCGGCTTGAGAATGGTAACACCACAGCAGGGTCCAGGGTCCAGGGTCCGGGGTCCGGTAACAGCAGAAATTTTCTGGCCCTTGGCCCTTGGCCCCTGACCCTTGAAAAACCGCCAGCCGCACCAGAGCGAGAGCAGGCTGTAGATGGTGGCGGGCAACACTACAAGAAAGGGAAGGAAGTTACGGAACATCAGTATGGGTTCCGTTCTGTATGATCAGGCAAAAAGGGGCGGCAGCAGACACATTCAGCTGTCCCATGCGCCAGACATGAAACTGCTGCGCAGGCAGTGTGGCGGCCCAGGCCAAGACCGCTTCGGTTTCCGTATCTCCGCCATCATGGCCGGGATAGCAGGTAATTGCCAGAACACCTCCCGGCTGTAGCAGGTGTAGGGCGCTATCCAAGGCGGGCAGTGTGGTTTCGGGACGGGTAACCAGTTGCCGGTTGCCGCCGGGAAGCCAGCCAAGATTGAAAACAACCGCTGACAACGGGACCGCGATCAGCCGGACCATCTCTTCGTGACCAGCAGCCAGCAGCGTGACCCGGCGGCTAAGCCCGGCTTCTTGCAGCCGTGCAGCGGTCCGCTCCAGGGCTGATTCCTGGATATCAAGAGCAACAACGAGGCCGTTTTCCCCCACCAGCTCAGCCAGAAGCACCGTGTCCTTACCGTTGCCACAGGTAGCATCCACAACCCGGTCACCGGGTTGAACAAACTGTTTGAGCACAAGATGAACCAGTGGGACCGGTCCTCGAAGATGCTGTCTATGTATAGCTGTGGTCTGCATGATTGCACAAGGTAGCAAATGCAGACAGCCTCTGCCAATATAATTACTGAATTTAGCTGTTCCGGCCCAAGTCAGTCAGCGCCGCATGCAGGTTGGCTTGGTCATCAGCCGTGGGAGTCAGGCTGCCAATGCCCTTCAGCCAAAATCGGTTACTGGCCACATTGCCTGCGGTTTCTATCTCCATCTCAACGGGAAAGAGAGAATAGAAACTGAATACCCGCAAAAGCGAGGCCAGGAATCCCAGGCGGTCGGGACCGGACACATCCACCAGCAGCGATCCGGCATGGCGCTCGTCAGGCTTTACGCTAATCTTGTCCAGCATGATCCCGGGTAGTTCAGGACGTCCCGACAGCGGATCGCAGACCATAGCAAGATAGTCAAGCTGTTCCGGCATTTTCAGGAGTGGCGGCATCTCCAGTTCCAGTCGGGCTTCCCAGTTGATGGCTGAAATCTTACGCCCTGTTCCGCGAAGTACGCTGATTTTCTCGTCAGCCAGACGGCCAGCCAGACGGCCGGACCAGCCCGGCTTCAGGTAGCCTCGAAGTTCAAGCCCATAACGGCTGCCGCTGATCAGGGCAATGGTTGCACGTGGTGAAAATGATGGGGCAGATATGGCTTCCGCTGACATGGCGCACCTCCGAATATGACGTCTGTGTATGTCAACACGCAAATGCCATGCCAGCACTGATCCGACGTTTTCAAGCAGTTAGCATACACAGAAACGGCAACAGGCTGCCAATACAGAAGGCAGCCTGCCTGAAAAATGTGCATGCCGTGGGTGCTAGTCAGGTATGGTCAGAGTTCCCCAGTTCCTGGTAAATGTTGCTTCAACTGTTCCGTTATTGTCACTGTCAAACACAATCGTCAATAATCCTGCAGTGCTTGAAGTTGTGGTCAATCTCTGCGCACCATTCCAGAGCAGTTCGTAGCTGCCTGTTGCGGGAGGCTGATAGGCTGCGCCACTGAAATCACCAGAAAATGGTATACTTTGGGTAAGCATAAGGTTGGCTATGTCATTGCCAATCTTCAGTTGCAAAGAACCTGCTGTGCGTATGCTCCACTGGGTGCCGGTTTCGGTGTAACGGGAGCTGTGGCCGATCTGCAGTGTTGTGGCGGTTGTTGAAGTGGAACTTTGAGCGGTTGTCGTGAAAGCCGTTACCGTTGTGCTGGTCAGATCCAGACCTCCGACAGTGTACAGAGTAATGGTTTTCTGCCCACTTGCACTGTAGGTTGTACCTTGGCGTACGACAGTCAGGCCGCTGTACGACACTTCAACCCCAAGCGTCGGCGATGCAGCCGTTACGCGATAGCTTGTGCTGCCATTGGCCGTTACGGTACCGTTGGAACAGTTGCTGAAAACAAGCTGTTGACTCTCCCCGGCTATCGAAATTTTACCGTCGCCATTACCATCGTTCAGAGTGCGCGTCATACTGCCGCCTTGGGAGCAGACATGGGTGCCGGAAGTTGTCGGCATGGCCGCCAGAAGCGTATTCTTGATCTGTGCTGCTGCTTCCGGGCGTAGCCAGAGCATTTCAGCCAGACGCAGAGGATCAGTTGACGGCTGATGATAGGCGGCACGTATATCGGTCGCCTCTGTGGCCAGGGCTCGGTTAAACAGCACACCGTAGTCACTGTAGGTGGCGGTGGTCAAATTCAGATACGTGACAACCGGCTCCGGTGGTGGTGTCGGCACGGGCGTCGGCGTCGGCACAGGGGGCGGTGTTGGCTCAGGCGTCGGCACCGGTGTTGGGTCTGGTGTCGGTGTCGGGACTGGTGTCGGCGTTAGAGCCGGAGCCGAGGGGGTGTCGGAAGCTGGTGCCGTACCGCCACCGCCCCCACCGCCGCAGGCAGCCATAAGAACAGTTGCGGCAAGTATCAAGGTGTAACGGCTTAGTGTATATCGGTTCATATCATCTCTTCCTTTCTTGATCAAAACAGCACCAGCGTGGTATGCGCCCATTGGTTGACTGCATCAGTACCGGCAAGGCTTATGGTCTGGTCGGCAAATTCTGCAAATTCAATGTTTATAAGGGTGTCGATCCCTTCGACAGCATGACTGATGATCCATGAGCCGTTCTGCTGCTGTGTCAGGGTGTATTCGGCACGGTTGTAAGCAAACAGGGCTATGTCGATACCGCTGCCGCCGTCAAGGTAATCATTGCCGGTACCACCAAACAGGATATCATTGCCGTTTTCGCCAAATATCCGGTCATCGCCCTCTGCAGAACCAACCCAGTCGTCACCGTCACCGGCGTACAGTACGTCGTCATCCGCACCCAGCTTGATATTCTGGCTACCAGCTCCAGCATAGAAAATGTTAGCTCCCGCTCCGCCCCGCACGGTGACATTGTCTCCCACAATCACGGCAAATTCGATATTCTTCAGGTCAAGGATCGATCCGGCGGGCAGGCTGCGGGTGTCAATTACCAGCGCCTCCACAGGCGCGCGGCTTTCACCCGGAGCCACGGTAACAGCAGTGGCAACCCCTTCAATCACGATCGGTGTTGTGCTTGCGACAGCCGGTGTGCCATCAGCCTGCGGTGCGGCAGAAAGGGTAATTTTATTCACCACCAGAGTTTCCAGCCGACTGCCCAGATCCTGAAGGAACTGCTGACCACCGCCAAGCAGCGCTGCTTTACCGGCGTCCGTGGAAGGGGCAGTCTGGTCAATCATTGACAGCAGTTCATTGAGCACCTGTTGTGGTGTTCGTTCTGAAACCGGCGCACGGGAGCCTTCGGCCTGCATCTGGACACCAACCGGCACCAGAGCGGTGGTGGCCCATTCAGTGCGGCTGCTTTCGCCCCAGAACAGAGGCACAGAAGCCACTTCTGCTTTTGTGTCGCTTCCCAGTCCCTGACTGACCGGAGCAACGGTAAGTTGCTCGGTCTGCACCTGCACCTGGGTCTGCTGACCGGTGACCGGATCGGTCTGGGTACGGGTGACGGTAACGGTTTCCGTTGTCACTGTTGCCTGTACCGGAACCAGTTCAACCGGAGGCGGAATGGTGGGAGTCGTTTCAGGCGGCGTCACTGGCGGGGCAACTGGCGGGGCAACTGGCGGTGGTGGTGGTGCAGCCGCAGCAGTCATCGCATAGAAGGCGGTGGTAGTGATCGCCGTACCACCTTCAACAACAGATACATCGGTGACAGCCAACGAAACCCCGGCAACTCCGACTGCGGATGCCGTAAAGGTCGCCCCGGCCAGTGCCGCATTAATTTGTGCCGCCGTACCGGTCAACTGAATGCCAGGCGTTGCAGGATCAGCATCAGTCAGCCCGCCAATCGTTCCGTTTGTTGGCGTCAGGGTAACCGCAAGGGAATTGCCATCAACGTCGGCAACCCGGATATCGTCAAGCACTGCCGCTGTGCCCGCCGTCACCGCCTGCGCATCTGCACGCAAGCCTATGATGACAGGCGCTGTGTTCGGGTTATCGCCGTCCTCAGCCACGTTCAGCACGGTGACAATCAGGTTCTGCACTTCGGTTCCGCTGGTACTGCCGGTAACGGTTACCTGTACGGCATAAGTATTGTTGCCTGCTGTATCACCGACATCGTTGGGGCTCTCATAGTTCGGAGCAGACTGGAAGCTCAGCAGACCGTTCGATTCATTGATACTGAATTTGGCAGCATCTGCCCCTCCTGTAATGGCATAACTCAACGTACCTGACGCAGCATTTTCATCCAGCAAGGAAATGTTGCCTACCTCGGTGGTGTTTTCCGCAATCATTGGCAGCAGCGCGTTTTCACCCACGCCGCCCGGATCGACAATCACGCCGTTGGCAATGCCGTCAGCATCAAACTCGCCACCATCCTTCAGCGAGAACTTCACGGTGGCCGTGCCATCCTCGTTGATGGTCACCCCTTCAGTGATATTCACCCACTTGCCGGTGATTACGCTCTTCTTGAAGTAGTTGAATTGCTTGAACTCCTTGTCTGCCGTCATGCTCAGGGTTGCGGTGCCGCCGACTTCAACGCCTTCAATATTGAAGCCGAACTGACCCAGCGGCATCTTGACGTTCTTGGGGAAGTTGCTCACTGCAGAGTTTTCAAATCCGCTGATGTTCATCCCATCTGGTGCCTTCAAGGTGATGGTGGTTGTGTCGTCAGCAGCGGGTGTAAACGGATTCAGCACTTCCAACGAAGCCGAACTTTGCGGCGCAGTTGTCGTGAAGTTCAGCGTGGTGCTATCCGCGATACCAGCAAAATTGTTTCCGGCTGCATCCTTGAAGGCCGTGCCAGCAATCTCGATGTAGTAATCCGTGCTGAACTGCAGGTTGGCCGTGGGATTGATTGTCACCACCTTGCTGCTGATGCTTACTTTGGTGGCATCAGTAACGGCGATGGTTTCAATCAGGCTGTTATCAGACGTCTTCTTGATGACGATGTTGCCGCTGGTGCCCCGCAACACGTTTTCGCTGAAGTTCAGCACGATGTTTTGTGAAATACCAAATGTGGTGGAATCATCCGCCGGGGTCGACGACACCAAAGTCGGCGCTGTCGCATCCGGGGTCAGCGTCAAAGTCTGCACCGTGGCACCAGACAACGCAGCACCAGTGCCTTGGGCGTTGGCGGCATTGCCATCATTCACTGTCCATTTCAAACCAATCGTCGGATTTGCAGGGACGCTGGTCGCACTGTTTTTATAGGTGATGCTTTGGGCGATGGTATTGACCAGATCACCATCAATCGCGCCGAAGTTTGCATCGCCCAGATTGAGCGTCAAGGTGCCGTTACTCTGGGTATAGGTTCCAATCTGGCTACTGTTATAGAAAAGTTCACCGTCTGCACCGAAGGTCACAACATCATCGTTGTCTGCAAACAGATCCTGCGCATTCGCTCCGCCATCGCGGGCAACGGTGATGGTGAAGCCGCTGTAGTCGGTGACATCCGGGTCGGTAATCTGCGCGCCAGAACCCAATGCTATTGGGGCACTGCCCAATTCATAGCTTTTCGCTCCGCCAAAGGTGGCGTCTTGCGTGCCATCGGCATTGAGGCGAACGACCATGAACACGCCATCACCATCCACAGGTTCTTCATATTCCCCCGTAACCAGAATCTTGCCGCCGCTGGTCAAAACCAGACTGCTTCCTCTCGCGTAACCATCGATAGCAATTCTGGCAATGCCGTTGGTGCCAAATGAGTCATCCAGGACTCCAGCGGTTGTCAGCTTGGCAACCGTAAAATCACTTCCCCGGCCCAGCACGAAGATATTGCCGTTGGCATCTATCTTGATATCGTAAGAGTTGCTAATAGGGAGAGATCCATCAATCGCGACCTTGCCATCTGTGCCGAAACTGCTATCCAAAACACCGCTATTGGTGTAGCGGGCCAGCAACGTGCCATCACCATCTGCATTTGCTGCAATAACAATCTTGCCATCGGATTGCAGGGCGACCACAGGGTTGTAGTAGTACGCAGAATAGCTGCTCCAGGTGCCACTGCTCCCTTCCACGATGGAGCCATCACCGCCACCAAAACTGGTATCGAGCGTGCCATCGGTGTTGTAACGGATGATGGCAATTTCATCATCATCCCCCTCCCTGCCGCCTACCAGAACGATCTTGCCGTCGCTCTGGACAGCCATTTCGTAGGCATACTCGCTAGCACCGAGGTCGGTGCTGACATAGCCATTGCCACTGCCGAAAGTCGTATCTTCGGTGCCATTCGCATTGAAGCGCTCAACGAAGAAGTCGCGCGGGCTGTCGCCGCCTTGCCGTGCCACGGTGATGATCTTGCCGTCATAAGCGGCAATGCCGCGTGCGGTTCCCTCGCTGGGCAGGTAGCTGGTTGCAATCCCCTCTGTGCCGAAACTGGTATCGAGCGCGCCAGTAGCCCCTACTTTGATGACGACATATTTTGTTTCGTAGGACTGATCTTTTTTTCCGGTAACAAACACATTGCCTGTCGTATCGATGGTGGCATCTTGAAATGAAGCCATCACGATCGGGATAACCGACTTGCCACCCGTGCCATAACTGGTATCCAAACTGCCATCGGCGTTGTAGCGTACCACAGTCAAATAATCATCACTGCCGCTGGTGCCGGCCAGCACAAACTTGCCATTGCCTGCATCGAGAATCCGGTAAGACTGGTCCCACGTTTGCGGGTTGAAGTCGGTTGTGATGGGACCGCTGGAGAAACTGATACTCGGTGCGTCGTTGACCGCACTGACGTCTAGTTGCACGGGCATAGAGGCGTTTGACTCAGTCCCCATATCATCCACCGCCACGACTTCAAACGCTGTCACTGCACTGCCATTGACATTCGACTCCGGCGTCCAGTAGGCGTTGTGCGTGCTGTCGATAATGGCATTGGTGCTAGAGTCGTAAGCTGTCGCTGTTGCCGCACTGGCACCGATCTTCAGCGAACCATTATTCACGCTGGTGACCTTGAACACCACCTGGTAGCCAGCTTCGTTGCCCTTGGCCGCCAGATTGGCAAAGGTAATGACCTGCTGCGTATCTTCCGTCGCCACCACGTCCAGCGTGCTTAGTTCGGTCAGTGTGACTGGCGGACGCGTGTTGTTAGTAACCGCTTCATTAGTCAGGTTGTCCGCAAGCAGATTTGCCTGATTTTTGATTGGATTTACCGTGCCGGTGTCGGCGTAGCTGATGGTGACGGTATCAGCCTGCTCAACTGCTGTCGCTAGCATGAGAGTGACTGTCCATAAGCTTTGATCAACAGCTACTGTTGAGACAGTAACCTCTTGGCCGTTCACCTTAACGGTGAAATCAGCCGCATCCGATGTCAAAGTGCCCAGCGTTTCGTTATATTTTAATATCAGGCTGCTGCCGGTTATTTCTGCGCTTGTCAAAAGTGGTGCTGTTTTGTCTGCCACTGTGATGGAAGAGGTTGCTGTGTATGCCGAAAAGATCCCATCTACCCCCGTTTTGCCATCGGTTGCCACATAGCTACCGGCGGTTTCACTGCCGCTCTTGTCCCAGGCACGGAAGGTGATGCCATCGGCTATGGTGCCCAGGTAACCTTCATTTGGCACAAAGCGGACGCTGTCGGTAGCGTCCAGCAACAGGGCGTTGGATAACAATGCGTTGCCGTTACCATCGCGGTTATATGCATTAATCGCTGTCCAACTACCACTGCCTATTTTGTATTGCCAAATGCCTCCATTGCCCCCAAAGTCGTTGAATCCCGTAATCGCAATCGCCTCAGGCGCAGTCGCTACATCCGGGTCGGCGATCATGTTTTTCGTTACCAGTTGAGCGATGGTGTTACCGGTGATACTGTCTGCGGTGTCGGTATCAGAGAGGGTAGTAAAGGGTGTTGCCTTCACCGTATTGTCAGTGGCAACTTTTGCCCACGGGTAAATGTTGGTTGGAGGCTGACTAAAACCCTCTTGCGACACAGCCACGGTGCCGGCAGCCGTGCCATCAGTAACCCACATTTTGTATGGGGTGGCACTATCGAAGCTCTCTGCTGCAGTGAACCAGAGCTTGCCATCAATGATTTTTGAATTGTACACCTCACCGATTTGGGCGAAACCATCTTTCACCAAGCCAGGATCGTCTTCGCCAATTCTCCAGATGCTGTATATATTGGTCGAGCTGTTTTTGAGACTGAACACAATGCTGCCATCTGAGAGCGTGCCGTCGAAAAGCGTGAAGAGTTCATATCCATCAGGTGGGGTGTAAAGCGGTGACACAACGAATTGGCCTGGGATCGGACCTGATTGATCGTATGCAGGATAAAGCATGGAAAGCGACGCTGTTCCGTCTTTGATCAATAACAAACTACCACCGTCTATATCGATAGTCACCAACTGCGTGTTAGCCTTGGCTGTGAAATCATTGATAGCCGCAGTGCCAGCATCGGTACCATCGGTTACCCTGAGTTTATAAGTCGTTACACCATCGACAACGTCTTCGGTGATGTATGCCACATTGTTGCCAAACTGAATCGGCGCTTGTGTGTTGGTGTTAATTTTCAGATCCGCACTAAGCGTGGTAATCGTGTTGCCATCGCTGTAATAAATTCCGTTTGCGTCTTGCGCAGTGAAAAATACACCGTTGCCACAAGGCGTTAGTGATCCCCCAAAGATGTTGCCACCGGTTGCCCCTGTACCAATTTCAGCCACCATCTGTGTACCGTTACTGGTGCCATCGGTCACCCAAAGTTCAAGACCTGTCTCTGCGGTATTGCCAAGGAAGAATGCTTTGTTGCCGACAGTAACCAGACCGCCAATCTCGTTAACCAAACCCATGTCTGCCGTCAACACCTGCGTGTTGCCTGGGGTACCATCGGTCAGGATCAGTTGTGGGTTAGTGCCAGTAGTTTCATGATAGACAGATGCAGCAAACATCGCCTTGTTTTCACCAAATGAAACCAAATGGTATGCCTCAGTGATTAAGACAGTCGGATCAGGATCATTCAGGGTAATAGTTGTCACATCGCCATTGCTATCAAGTACATTAGGCTTTAAATTGTAAACAATCAGCAAGCCATCCTTCAGCGGAATGTATTTACCCGAAGCAGAACCAACGACGTTTTCGCGCTCACCAGCACTGTTCAAAAAATACTGACCCGAATACAACACACCTGGATTTTGCAGATACGGTTGGTCTTGAACAGCACCCACAGTGACAGTGACGGCCACTGGTGTAGCGGATTCCTCACCGCTGTTGTCTTTGGCGACCACCTCGAAGGCTGCCAGCGCACCGCCAGCCAGCGTGCTGTTGGCGTTGCTGTTTGGAGTCCAGCTTGCACTCTTAGTGGCATCAATAATGTCATTTGTGCCTGGTGCCCATGCCGTGCCATTGATTGTCAATGTGCCGCTGGTCAATGTTTTGACGACAAAAGCATCGACGGTGCCGTCGGTATCAGCCTCGTTACCTGCACTCTTCAGATCGGCCAAGGTGATGGTTTTGGCGGTGTCTTCGGTTCCTCCCGTCAGGGTGGCGATGGTGGTTAGTGTTGGCGGAACAACAAAACTTAGCGTCACATCGTTGCCAGTGCCCCCGGTGTAACTGGCTTTTAGATCAGTGCTACCCACCGTGACCGTGCCACCTTGCGCGATGCCATTAAAAGTGCCTGTGACGGCATCCGTCAGGCTGTTATTGATTAGTACAAAAGTGTTGCCAGCGGCGGGGGTGTAGCCGTTGAAGAATCTGGTTTGAAGTGTTGCGTTAGTGACATCAACCAAGCCAGGACGAGCGGGGTCGCCATCCATTACATTGATTTGGTCGTACTGGGTTCCTACAGTCGTACCGCCAATATCGACTGACAAAATACCGCCCTGCTGGATGGTCAGGTTGCCAACGATGTTCATTTTGCCTGCGGCGCCATCAGGCCCCACGCTCAGTGTGCCGCCGCTTGCTATGACGAAATTACCGACGCTGTTTTGTGTTGTGTTGCTTGAAAGGGTTTTGCCGTCAGCTATCGTTATCGATGGGGTACCCATTTGATAGATGAAGCCAGTGCCCGTTAAAGTGATTGAGTTGTGGGCGATGGCTGTCTTTGGAAAGAACTGTCCAGCGGTAATGAACAAATCCCCAAAATAATCTGTCAGGTAGGGATCCAAGGCACCGTTCACAGTCAGTGGGCCACTGCCATTTAAGGTTGGCGAATAAGAAGAATTCCCGTTCTCGATTACGCCGCCGTTGGCACTGACTGTTACCACCCCGCTGAATGCGGTGTTGTAGAGGTGACTGAGCGTGCCGCCGTCGAGTGTGATTTTGTTCGGTAACGCCTGGGTTCCGCTTGTGTATGTTGTATCGAGAACTTGCTCAACTTTGCCTGCTTGAATCGTCAAGTTACCCGCGAACGCGGCACTGTTGTTGAGCGTGCTTTGCAAATTCAGCGTGCCTGCCCCTGTCTTGGCAAGCGAACTATTTGCGATGGTTGTTATTTGCGAAGCAATCGTGACGGTGTCATCCGCACCGACCTTAGCTGTGCTATTGCCGCCAAAAATCAATTTAGAACCGGTAATTGTCAGCGCACTGTTCACGCCAGAGAAGTCGATATTGACACCATCCGCCACGGTCAAATCGGTGGCCAGGGTGATGGTGCCAGCAACGTCAGTGGCAAAGGTGATGGTGTCGCCCGTCGTTGCAGCAGCCAGTGCAGCGCGCAAGGATCCCGCGCCGGTGTCGCTAGTGTTGGTGACTGCGGTGGTGTCGCTAGTGGGTGCTGGATCAGTTGAAGCTCCTGAGATATCCATGCTAATCAAGGTAATCCGGTCAGCCATGTCACCTGTGGGTGTATCGAAATAGAGGCGAATTGTGTCTATATATTTATCTGCAAAGGGTGTGAAGTAATCTGGAGGAAACGAGTATGAAGGCTCTAATACATCAACACTCGAGTAGGGTGCTGTTCGAGCAATTTCTACACCGTTCGCGTAACCAACAACGTAAATATTGGTGTAGTCGTTGTCTGTTGTGATGTCGGTATAAGTTTCACCAATGTCCGCACTGTTTAGAATAAAACTGCCTGTTACCGTCGGCTTGACTTCCAGATATGAGGTTGGACTTGCTGGTGTCGTATAGGGTCCTGCAACGCTAAGACTTGCTCCATCTCCATCGGCATACACCAAATCGTCAGTCTCATCGGCCACCTCACCACAAACAGCGCTGACCAGAAAAAAACCATCCTCGGTGGTGTAGGTTCCGTCAGAGTTGTCTACTGCATCAACAAAAGTATAAATGCCGTTAGCCGGTGCTGCCAGCACATGCCCCCACTCCGCCACCTGCAACGTCTTCGCCACCGGCATACCCACATTCAACCGCCAGTCGCCACCCAGTTCTTCCGCCCCCACCTTATGAGTCGCCGCCGCCACCTTAAGCCCGGTTATGTCGGTCAGCATGTCGATGAACAGCCTTCCTTCCCGCTCCGCAGCCACTTCGCAGCCGTAGATCAGCAGCTCGCCATCCGATGTCATGGCTTTAGCGATTGCCGCAAGCTCGCTTGCATAACCGGGGAGGGCCGTGCGGCCAACGGCTCTGTTGCCCAGGAACAGCTTGCCCGGCGCGCCGTGGCAGATCAGGTGCAGGGCAGTGATGCCGCTTCTCCCCTCAAGGGCGGCGGCAACCTGCTGCAGGCCATCTTCATGCCCCTTCAGCAGCAGAACCTCCACATCATCCGGCAACCCGGCAAGGAGCCCCTGCCGATCTTCCACCCCTGCGTCAATACATACAACCTGCCTGTTACTGGGAATTTGCATGGTCTGTCTCCTGGTATGGCCCGGACTTCGGCCGGTTTTTTTATAGCTGTTCTCTGTCAGATCGTAGCGTCCCTCCCCTTAGCTAAGGGGAGGACAAGTGGGGTTAGGAATATGCTTAGAATCATCAATGGAGCGAACCTTAGCAAAAAGAGTGATTTGATCGTCATTCACAACCACGCACAATTACTCACAGGCGCATTTTTTTAACGCAGAATTGCCTGCTGTGAGCAGTTGTGAGTGTTGGTGCGTGGCGAGTCGGCCTGCAGGTGTGGTATCTGCACGATACATTTCAGATACAGGTGCCGGTATGCGTGACGAAGAGCTGACCATAGCTATTGTTGAGGATGAGGATGAACTGCGCTGCAACATTACTTCGTTTCTGCAGGGGCGCGGATACCGCTGCTGGGGGGCAACCTCTGCCGAGGAGCTGTACCGGTGTCTGCTGGTGCAACAGGCTGATCTGCTGCTGGTGGATATCAATCTGCCTGGTGAAGATGGATTTTCCCTGCTGAGCCATCTGGCAACAGCAGGGCACTATGGCCTGATCGCCATGACAGCACGCAGTGAGCTTGCCGACAGGATACGAGGACTTGAAAGCGGCGCGGATATGTATTTTGTGAAGCCGGTTGATCTGTATGAGCTGGAGGCTGCTATCCGGGCTGTGCTGCGCCGGGGGGCGCAACATAGGCCCAGGCTACCGGAGAAGGAACGGCAGGGCTGGGTTCTGGATTATGCTCATAGTTGCCTGTTTGCACCGGACAGTAAGGCCATGCAGCTTACCAGTCGTGAGCTTGCGTTTTTAAGTTGTCTGATGGCGGCATGCGGGCGGACAGTGCTGAAGGAAACGCTACAGGGTGCCTGTAGCGGCAGCAGCAATGATGACTTTCACCGGGTTGAAACCCTGCTGTATCGTTTGCGTAAAAAGTCAGAGCAGGAGCTGGGTCAGAATCTGCCGGTACGGGCTGTATTCGGTAAAGGTATGATGTTCACAGACAATGCCCGCTTGAAGGAACCGTAACGGCCTCCTAAATCCGTTGATATAGTGACGATGTTGCTATAGGTTATGCAGCCATGAACGCTATAACCTACGCCAGTTTTTTTCTGCCAAAGCGCTGATGCGGACAGACTCTGTTCCTGCACCGCTACCGCCGGTTATCGCCATTGTTGACGATGAAGAGGTGCTACGCGACAACCTTGCCCGCTTTCTTGAGCATGAAGGGTTTGTTGTCTGGACAGCCGATTCGGCGGAACAGTTTTACCGTCAGATGGCGGTACGCCAGGCTGACCTCGTGATTGTGGACCTGGGCCTGCCGGGAGAGGACGGCCTGTCGCTTATTGCCCACCTGCGCAACGCAGGCAGACAAGCCATACTGGCCCTGACTGCTCGCAGCGCTGTTGCCGACCGGATCGCCGGGTTGCATGCCGGAGCTGATTATTATTTTGTAAAGCCCGTTGATCCCTATGAGCTGGTTGCTGCAATGGAGGCGGTGCTGAGAAGTCGCGGACGATTGGCGTTGTCTGAACTCCGTGATAGTGAGCAGGCGGGCCAGTGGCGACTGCTGCGTGTGGATGGAGAGTTGGTGACGCCGCAGGAGGTGCGCGTCAGGCTGACGGCAACAGAGCTTGCCCTGCTTGAGCTGCTGATGCGCAACCGTGAAACGGTTATGCTGAAAACCAGATTGCTTGAGCTGCTCTACCCCGCAAACAGCGAACAGGATTTTCATGCGGTTGAAGTTCTGCTCTCCCGATTGCGTTCCAAGGTGCAGCAGGCTTCCGGACAACGCCTGCCAGTGCGGGCTGTTTTCGGCAAAGGGCTGGCTTTTATCGCCCCCTGCATGGTTGTACCCTGACCCATGCCGATCTTATCCAGGTTGTTACTTGTTTTTCTGGTGCTGGCGACCTGCCTTGCGCCATTGCCTGCCTCCGGCTTGCCTCACCATACCGAGCGCCTGGCGCTTGGCACAGATTATCCCTACTCCCTCTATTTTGATCCAGAAGGCAATCGCACCATTGCCGAAATTGCAAACCTGCCACCTTCTGCCTTCCGCCTGATTCAGGGTGGCCTTGCGTTAAGCTATACCCGTGGTGCTGCTTGGGTCCGTTTTGAACTTCCCCAGACCACCTGGCTGGAAAAAGTCTGGTGGCTGGAACTACAGCCTCCGTTTCTTGATGATATCCAACTGTACGAGCCCACAGAAAACGGCTGGCGGCTGCGGCGCTCCGGAGATACCCACCTGGCGCAGCAGCAGGAACTTGACTATCGTTTTTTTGTGTTCAGGCTTGCAGATACCGATGCCGGAGCTGAGGTCGGCAAACCACGGCGCACCGTCTATCTGAGGCTGGCCAGCAAAGGCTCGCTCTACCTGCTGGCAACGCTCTATTCTCCCCAGCAGTTTGCCGAGGGCAACTGGCGTATCAGCTTGCGCTGGGGCGGGTATTTTGGACTTCTGACCCTTGCCCTGCTGTTTATGGGCGCTATGGTTGCCATTACCAGAAGTCGTAAGTACGGTGCCCTGTCTGCCGGGCTTGCCGCAAACGGTATTCATGCCGCAAATCAGCAGGGGTTTTTGTCGGCTCTTGTCTGGGGCAACTGGCCTGGTGTTGCAGACGCCAGCGTTGGGGTAACTGCCAGCCTGGCGCTGGCCGGCATCGCCTGGGCCTTGCGGGAATTTTTTGCTCGTGATCTGAAGCCTTCCTGGGTAGACAGAGTGTATGTCGCATTCATCATCTACTGCCTGACACTGCCTCTGTGGCTGCTGACAGGGGGTTACGGCAAGGCCATGATGGTGGCGCTTGTTCTCATGCTTTTTGCTACGCTGGGGGCGATCTTCCTTTTGCTGAAAAGGAGAACCGGCTTTGGTGTTGCTGAAAAAGTGCAGTTGCCGGTGCTCTGTATCTTTCTTTTCTTTTACCTGCTGACTTTCCTGCCGCTGCTCGGTTTTGTTCCGGCGTCAACAAGTCTGCTGTTTGCCAGAAATGTGCAGTTTGTGGTGTTCGCCCTTCTGGCCTGCGGTGCCATGTGGCTTGATATCCGCGCAACCTACGGCAATCTGTTGCAGATGCGTGAAGATGAGCTGAAAAATGCGCAGCAGGCGGCGGATCGTTTTGAACAGGCGGTGCATGAGCGAACGGAACTGCTGGTGGAAGCGCGGAACAGCGCTGAAGAAGCGCGGGCCGGGGAGGAACGTGCCATGCTTGAGCAGCGGCAGTTTCTGAGTATGGTCAGCCATGAATTCCGTACTCCGCTAGCGGTGATTGATTCAGCCGCTGTCAACCTTTCGGTGGTTCCGCCGGAAGATCAGGAACAGCTTGATGAGCGGGCCTTTCAGATACGAAGGGCCGCCCGTTCACTGTCAGTTCTTGTTGAGAATCTGCTGAGCACTGAAAAACTGGAACAGGCGGGCTTCAGCACGGTGCAGGAAGAGACAGAGTTGAAACCGCTGCTTGTAGAGGCAGCCCAACTGGTTGCCTGGTCCCCCCGGCATAACATGAAGATAAACTGCGCAGATGACGTAGGCAGTTGGCGGCTTGACTCGGCCTTGTTCAGGGTGGCATTGTCAAATCTGATCGATAATGCCGTCAAATATTCCGAGGAAGGTCTGGTGGAGATTGTGGCTGTCCTTGAAGAGGGGAGCCTACTGATTCAGGTGAAGGACCAGGGGCGTGGCATTGCCGATGCCAATGCCGAAGAGCTGTTCAGGAAATATGTGCGCGGCACTACAGTGCGCAAGGGGAAAAATGTTCGGGGCAGTGGTCTGGGGCTGTTCATCACCAAGCAGATTGTAGAAGCCCATGGAGGCCGGATTTCACTTGCATCCGGCAGACCGGGGGCAACGGTGTTCGATATCCGTATTCCAAGTTCTTAAAGATCAAAACTTGACTCTGACCCCCAGGGTGCCGACATTCAGGTCATGCACCGGAGTTCCGTCACCCATCTTCAGCGCATAGATACGGTATTGCAGATACAGTTCGGAAGAAAGTTTCTTGAACTCCTGCACCACTGCCGCTCCCACCGAAATCCCCCGGTCACCGGCAGCAGAACTGTTTTCAGAACGGGACACATCAACGCCAAAGGCGGTGCTGCCCAGCTTAGTAAGATCAGCTAGCCAGCCCAGCTTGCCATAGTAGCTGAAAGCATTGTTATCGCGTTTTTTCTCCAGTATTCCGCTGGAAAGCGTCAGGTTAAGGCCGGTTGCCGAATGAAGAAGAGAGAACGAACCATCGTACTGCAAGCCGCTGTCGGCAAGGCGCGGGTCGGCAAGGCCGAAACCGGCTGCAGCCTCAAAACCATAGCCCTGTCCTGCCCAATACAAGCCAAGATCGGAACGGCGGTCCGTAATCAATGAAGCAGCCATGTTGAAACCGTAAAATTTAGGGCTGTCGTAGCGCAGGCGGGATTTTACGTTGAGTCCGTCAAAATCAGTAAAGACGTCTGACAGGGCGGTGGATGTCAACTTCCCGTCTTTCTTGCGGAATAAAAGCCCACCGGCAATGTCGGCAACAGAAGAATAATGCACGATATCGGTTTTTGAAAAATCAGCCGCCGCCGTGGTGTAGGAAGCGGTATTGCCCTTGCCCAGGGACAGTTTGCCATAGGTTTTACTGGCAAGCGAGATATCTGCCCAACGAGCGTTCAGGTAGGTGCCGGGCGCCTGATCCTTTTGTGACACCTTTGACGACTCGTCTGCCGTAAAGGCAAGCTCAAGCCGTGTAGCCAGGGTCAGGTCACTATCGATCGGCGCAGTACCCACCAGCCTGATCCGGGAATTGGATACGTTGTTGTCAACATGGTAGATGGCAGTCCCGCCACCGTCGCCAACGACGTTCATGGCCCGGTTGATCTGGCCGGAAAGAGTCAACTTGATATTACTGTTGCCGCCGGATACCGGTACAGCGGCTGGCGCTTTGAGTGCTGTGGCGGATTGCGCACTCTGCCGGGTCAAGGCAGAAACTTGCTCTGCCAGTTGCCGTAACAGCTCTTCTTGATGCTTGAGCTGTGCTGCCTGTTGCTGCAACTGAGCCTGCTGCTGTCTGATTGTTTCCTTGAGATGTCGGAGAACCTGTGGATCAGCAGCAACAGCCTGATCAGTGGCATGGGTAACGGATGAAACAGCTAAAGGGACTACAAGGCAGATGGTAGCGAAAAGACGCATCCGGCGCTCCTGACAAGAAAATCAAAATTACTCACTGAATAGTCGCACCGCATTCCGTCCGGCCTCTTTGGCGGCATACATGGCCAGATCGGCATGATGACACAGTTCCAGCTCTGTTTTACCGTGATCCGGATAGAGCGCAATACCGATGGTCACTGAAATCTGTATGCTGTGACCCTCAAGCAGGAACGGTTCTTTCAGGGCTGCACGCAGTTTTTCCCCTACCGGCAGTGGGTTCAGCTCCCCCTCTGCCGTTCCAAGTAAAACCACAAATTCGTCGCCGCCGATACGGCCGATGGTGTCAGAGGCCCGCAACGTCTGGCGCATCCGCCGTGCTGCTTCCTTCAACAGAAGATCGCCTATTCGGTGGCCATAGGTATCATTCACCGGCTTGAAACGGTCAAGATCAAGGAAGAGTAGAGCCAGGCGGCTGTTCCCGCGCTGGGCAAGGGCCAGAGCCTGTTGCAGCAGGCCGCTGAACAGTGCGCGGTTGGGCAGATCGGTCAGGTTATCGTAGCGGGCCAGATACTCCATCCGCTCCTCAATCAGCTTGCGCTCGGTAATATCGACAATTATTCCCTCAATGGCCTCAATCTGGCCATCCTTGCCATATACCGGAACACCCTGCTCAAAGACCCACTTCTCTCTGTTGTCCGCCGTAATGATCAGATACTCCATCTTGGTCGGCTGACGGTTTTCCACTGCCTGCTGCCATTGTTCCCACAACCGGTCGCGATATGCCGGAGCTATCAGATCATTGAAGGAAAGCTTGGTATTCATGACCAGAGCGTCGCTGGAATACCCGGTTAGCTGCTTGCAACCATCAGAGAGGAACTCCATGGTCCAGTTTCGATCAAAGCGACAGCGGTAGGCCATGCCGGGCAGGTTGGCCAGCAGCACCGACTTGCTGCGTTCGCTTTCAACCAGGGCAGCGTTTACTCGCTTGAGGCGCAAGTTCCAGTAAAATGAAAGGCCGATCAACGCCGCCAGCACAGCGGCAACCCGCAGGATAAAGCCGTAGTCCATCGGCTTGAGCACGGTTATATTGACGTGACGGTTGGTTATCTCCTCCCGCTCTTCAGAGGTTATGGTGGCGATTCCCTTGTTCAGAATATCCCGCAGCATCGGCTCTGATTTGAGCACCCCGATCCGCAGCCTGTTGGTGTACTCATCCGGAGCCTGCCCGGCTATCTTCAGATTGAACCAGCCCCCCTTGCGGATGGTATAGGCTGAAACGGTCAGGGAGCGCAGCGAGAGGTCGGCGCGGCGCTCGGCAACTGCCTTGAATACTTCGGCCTCGGAGTTACCGGTGTTCAGGATTTGCAGGTTGGGGAAATCACGACGGACCTTTTCTTCAATGGAGGTGCCGCTGGGCACGGCAATGGTATGGTCCTTCAGCAGAGCGGCATTGGTGATGAACGGATGCTCTTCTCGGGTGATGAACACATTGGGATCAAAAAAGAGCGGCTCAGTGAAAATCAGCCATTGCTCACGCTTTGACGTCTGATTCAGAAAAGGGAGCAGATGAACCTTGTCGGCCTGGGAGAGAAGAACTGCCTCATCCCAGTCTTTAGCCTGGATATAGGTGAAGGTGATACCAAGACGCTGGGCAATCAGAGCCAGCAGGTCTGCCGCAATGCCGGTGAAGTTGCCCTGGCTGTCCATCTGTTCGTAGGGGGGCCAGTCAGGGTCCGGGCAGACGGTGATCGGACCAAGGCGTTCAAGATACACCTTCTCTTCCGGAGTTAATGGTACTGAGCCAACAATGGCAGATGATGCAGCAGTGCCCTTGGTAACACTGCGGCTTCGTTCCGCATACACCGGGGATACCACAATCAAGGTGAGCAGGGCGCATATGCACCATGCGCCAAGCAGTGTGAAAACTAAAGCTCTGTGCAGCACCAGGCCCACCTTTCTGGTTCTGACCGTTGTTGTGTCATGGTTAATGGGCGTAAGACCGTTCACCAAAAATGGCCGTACCCACCCGTACCAGAGTAGCCCCTTCTTCTATCGCCACCTCAAAGTCACCGGACATGCCCATGGAGAGCCGCTCCATGCTGACGCCCGCAATGTTTTCCCCGCTAATCCTGTCGGCCAACTGACGCAACTCACAAAAAAATGGGCGCGTCTCTTCCGGATCGTCAAAGAAGGGGGGCATGGTCATCAAACCCTGTACCTGCACATGGGGTAAAACGGCAATAGCTCTGATCAGTTCCAGGGCCTCCACGGCTGTTGTGCCTGATTTACTTGCCTCACCGGAGACATTCACTTGCACCAGCAGGTTGCAGACAATCCCCAGTCGCCCCCACTGGCGGCTGATCTCCTGGGCCAGGGAAAGCCGGTCAACGGAATGGATCAGGCTGACCTGACCGGCAATCTGCCGGACTTTGTTGGATTGCAGGTGACCGATGAAATGCCAGTGCAACGGTTCATGGAGCTGCGCAACCTTGGCGGTCAATTCCTGAACATAGTTCTCGCCGAAAATGACCTGCCCTGCCCGGAATGCCGCCAGAATATCCGATGCAGGCCGGGTCTTTGACACCGCCACCAGCTCCACGGTTTCCGGACTGCGGCCACACCGTTCGCAAGCTGAACAAATCCGCTGGCGCACTGTTTCAAGATGCTGCGCAATGGTCATCATGGTGATTGTAGCGCCCCCATCTGCTGGAGTGTCCGGTAGAGCTCACAGGTGGGCAAGCCCACCACATTGGTGTACGACCCCCGTATTTCCCGCACGAAATGAGCCGCCCCGCCCTGGATGGCGTAGGCGCCGGCCTTGTCCAGAGGACAGCCGGTTGCAACGTACTCCTGTATCTCGCTTGTGCTCAACTGTTTGAAAACAACTTCCGTCCGCACCGCACGGCTGACACAGGCACCGCTTTGCCGGTCGAAAACAGCGTAGGCCGTCACCACCTGATGGCGGTGGCCGGACAGCTCCGACAGCATGGCTTCCGCATCGACAGCATCCAGCGGTTTGCCGAGGATTCGTTCCTGGAGCACAACGATGGTGTCCGCACCAATAAACCAGCGTCCGGAGTTTTCCCTGTCCGCCGCAACCCGCGCCTTTTCTTCAGCCAGACGCATGGCATGAGCCACAGCCTCTTCGCCTGGCAATGGCTCTTCCGCTATGTCGGCCGGAGCTACACGGAACGGTATGCGGGCCAGTTCCAACAGTTCGGCACGGCGGGGTGAGGCAGAGGCCAGCACAATGTCATTCATGGCTTATGCTCTCTGTTCCGCCGTTCTTCCGCCTCACGCTCCAGCGCCGCCCAATGCGCCTTCCAGTCTTTTTTACGGACCTTGTGCAGAACAAATACACCGGGAATGATCACCACACCCCAGAAGATATTGATGGTTGCACTGTTCAGCAGGCCATAGATCAGCGAGACAATCCCCATTAGCAGCAACACCGCCTCAAGGGAAAGAATACGCCCCACCAACGACGCCTCCTGCAACTCTTTTGAATCATCATGCTGCATGGTCTCAATCCTTCCAGGGAAATATCTTGCCGGGGTTCAGTATGTTGTTAGGATCCAGCGCCAGCTTGATGGACTGCATAACTTTAATCTGCGCCGGGTTCAGTTCCATCTCGATATAAGGCTGCTTGGCCAGTCCCACACCGTGTTCGCCGGACATGGTGCCGTTCAGATCAAGGGCAGCCTGAAACACTTCTTTGATCGCTTCGTGGGCCTTTGCTTCCTGTCCCGGAATATCCTTGTCGATCATTACATTGACATGGATATTGCCGTCCCCGGCATGGCCGAAGTTGACAATGGGGATATCATATTTCTGCTGAATCAGCTCAATGCGCCGGATTACTTCCGGCACCTTGCTTCTGGGCACCACAATATCTTCGTTAAACTTGTGGGGGTTGACATCCCGCAACGAGGGCGAAACCAGGCGACGTACTTTCCACAAGGCTTCCGACTCGGCGTCATCTTTGGCAATCGTGCACTGCACAAGCCCCAGCGGCGCGATAAGTTCCTGAATGCGGGCCGCCTGTTTATCCACCAGATCACGGTCGCCATCCACCTCGATCAATAGCACCGCCCGCCCTTCCGCCGGAATCCCCAGGTTGAAGCGGCGCTCCACGCACTGCAAGGTGGCGTAATCCATGAATTCCAGCGTGGTGGGGATGATTTTGGCGCCGATGATGGTTGACACGGCTTTGGCCGCCCCATCAATGGAATCAAAGATGGTCAACATGGTTTTCTTGGATTCCGGCAGCGGCAGCAATTTGAAAATGATCTTGGTGATAACTCCCAGGGTCCCCTCACTGCCGCACAACAACTTGGTCAGATCGTAGCCCACCACCGCTTTGTAGGTTTCAGTGCCGGTACGAATGATCTCGCCGGTTGGCAGCACCACCTCCAGCCCCATGACAAAGTCACGGGTCACCCCGTACTTTACGCAACGGGGACCACCGGCATTTTCCGCGACATTACCACCCAGCGTCGAAAACTTGAGCGAAGCCGGGTCCGGCGGATAAAACAGTCCCAACTTCTCCACCGCCTTCTGGAACTCTTCGGTCACCAGCCCCGGTTCAACCTCGGCAATCAGGTTTTCGGTATCAATGCGCAAAATCCTGTTCATACGGGTGGTCACCAGCACCACCCCGCCTGCCGTGGGCAGTGCGCCGCCGGTAAAGCCACTGCCGGCGCCACGCGGAAAAACCGGGAACCGACGCAGATTGGCCAGCTTGAGCAGAGCAGAGACCTCTTCCGCATGTGCCGGATGCACCACTGCTCCCGGCAGAAATTCCATCTGGGTGGCATCGTAGCCGTAGCAGATCAGATCCTGTTTTTCTATGGTGACATTTTCCGCGCCAACAATGTCGCAAAGTTCCTGATAAAGGGCAGGCTCAAGCATGGATGTACCTCGCTAGACAAATAAATGAATTGAAACTGTACCCGATCGGGTCCGGCATTGGCAAGACGATTCCCTGTTGCCTGGAACGGTTCCTTCCCGTAGAATGCGGCTGCATTTTCCACAGGAGCACTCCATGACCGTCCTTGTCATAACAGATATTCCTCGCATGACCGACCTCTTTGAGCAGTTTGCCCGCGATAGGGAGGGGTTGACCGTGGTCAGTGAAATCCATCGCGGCATTGAAGAACTGGAACGGATAAAGCCAGGGGTTATCATTCTCCAGAACCATCTCTCCGGGTTGTCCGCCGATATCCTGCTCAAACATCTGAAGTCACGGATTGGCCGACGCCGTTGCCGTTTTGTGTTGATCAGCCCCTCCGAAGCCCTGGATGCTGAGACCTCAGCCAGATTCGATGGGATCATGGACCCATCCCAGACCGACGAAGAACTTGAGTTTACACTGGATGCCTTCACGCTGCCCAGTGAACAGCGTACTGCCGCCTCATCCGTGCAGACCGGGGACAACAGTCCCGAAATGGCCAAGACCGGCCCGATATTTCAGGAGTTTCCCCCTGAATCTTCAGTACCCACCGAACCTGCAGAGACGGCGCTTACCGCTCAGGAACCAATTTCCACGCTGGAAAACCCGCCGGAACCACTGACCTATGAACAGCCCCGCCGCCCGAACCGCTCGGTGATTTCAGCCTTCAGCCAGCAGCTTGATACACGCTCCGATGACCTGGCTGCGCCGCAGCCCCCTCCTGATCCGGCACCGCCGGAACATCTGCATGAAACACTGCATCATCGCGATGATCTGCTGATTACGGACATCGAGGAGTCACAGCCGCCCTTCTACCGCCGCAGCTGGGTGCAGGCTTTGACGTTCATGGTTCTGGCGGCTGTGGCGGTAACTGCATACCAGCACCGTTCCGGCAAATCAGCAGCGGCCCCGGTTGCTGCTGTGAAACCCGCACCAGCGGTAAAACCGCAGATTCCGCACAGTTCCACCCCGGTGCCTTCAAAGCCGCTTGCCGTCCATGGCACTGGCCGCCCCAAAGGACTACCGGCCTTTGTTCCAAGCGATAGCCTGGATAAGGGTTACAGCAAGGAGCATCCGGGATGGGAACGGTATCTGGGACAGGCAAATGAATACCGTCTGTTCAGGGGAAAAGACGGGACCATCCGTTCCATCCAGGTACTTGACCGGAGCGGCACCGGCATTCAGGAATCCTTTTACGTCACCATACTGAAAGAGGTGGCAGGGGTCAGCGCCATGCGTCCCGTGTCATCTGAAATAAAGGAAGGGTATGAAATCCGCCGTGGCGAATCCGGAGGACTCCAGGTTGTACAGTATCGTGATGCGCAGGGAGGACGGCTGCGGGGAATTGTGGTTATCTGGCCATAATCTGCGATGCATCTCACCGTAAACGTCTATCGGCCCGTCAGGCAATTTCCGCTTGGCGGGCCGCATCTTTTTGTACATTACGCATCAGGTGCCAGACGCCCCGGCAACCCAGTAGCAGCAGAAGAAACAGTGGCAGAACAAGGGGCGTTTCCACAGCCAGTACCAGCGGAGTCAGCATCCAGCGGGTTACGGCACGCAAACTCTCATGCTTGGCAATGAAATCGGCAATGGGCGGGCTGAGCGTATAGTATGTCCGCACAAACAGCCGCCCAGGACCGTTGCTCAAAAGATACTGGTCACGGAATTCCCGCAATAAAGCCACCTTGGGATGTAAATAGCTGCCCCAGGCTGCTGTTGCGATAAAGCAGCCGCCACCCCCTCCTCCTCCACCGCCAGAGGAATTGGAGGTCACGGTAACTATGGCCGTTCCGATACTTGTTTGACCGCTGCTATCAGTAACACGCAGACGAACCGTATAGGTTCCAGCTGTGTTGAAAGTATGAGAAGTGCTGGCAGTACTGCCGCTGATCTCCCTGAAGAGCCCGTCCCCCAAATCCCATTCATACTTTGTAATGGGTGTTGCAGCGGTTACTGTGCCAGTGAAGGTAACGAACAGCGGTGTGACGCCTGAAGCAGGATTGGCAGTCAGGGCTACCGTTGTTGCGGCACTGCTCAGGACAGTAATCGGGAATCCGCTGCCCTGACTGTTTACCAGCAGGGTGCCGCTGGTAGCCAGTGGCGGTATTATGGCGGTGATGGCGCTGTTTGACCAGCTGGTGACGGCTAATGGAGCGCTGCCAAGGGTCAGCGTGCCTTGAGCAGCGCCAAAATTGACCCCATCCACCATAATTGTGCCGCCGATTGCAGGCAGCGACCAGGGGCTGACGTTGAAGATGGCTGGCAGATCGCCAACCGTCAACGCTTTGCTCAGATTCAATCTGCCGCCAGTGATTGTGGTGGCGCTGAATGCGCTGCCATGGTCAACGCTGTTCATGATGCGTGCCCGGACCTGATAGACGGACAGTGCGGGATAGCGGCCCCAGATCAGTGCCGCTGCACCGGCGATATGGGGAGGGGCCATGGAGCTGCCGGCAGTTGTGCGGTACAGGGTCGTGCCATTATTCAGCCAGACCGTACTTAATACAGCGTTGGCGCTTCCGGTGGTCACTCCTCCGGGAGCAGCCAGATCAACGGTATGGCGTCCGTAGTCCGAGTAGGATGCCAGACTGTCAGTACGGGTTGCTGCGGCAACGGCAATATTGTTTGCCGATCGGATGGAGGCCGGATACACGGTATGGCTGTCCAGGTTCAGGGCGAGGTTGCCTGCGGCTGAAATCACCAGGGCTCCGGCACGGTCTGCCGCAACCAACGCATCCCGTAGCGACTGGGAGTCACCTTCAACCTCAAAACTCATATTGATGATTCTGGCGCCTTTGGCAAGGGCGTATTCAACGCTCCGCAGCGCATCGGACAAGTCGCCTGATCCGTTTGGACCATGTAAAAACTTAACCGCCATGATCCGGGCAGCCCAGTTGATTCCGGCAGTTCCCAGGCTGTTATTGCCCACAGCACCGACTATTCCGGCAAGATGGGTGCCGTGGCTGTCAGAAGTGTCATCATCCCAGGGATTGCCCGGAGTAAACCCTCCAAAATTGGCTCCGTAACAATCATCAACAATGCCGTTGCTGTCGTTGTCAATTCCGTCACCGCAGATTTCATCAGGATTTACCCAGACATTCTGGGCAAGGTCAGGGTGGGTATAGGCGATGCCGGTATCCAGAATGGCCACAATAACCGCGTCTGCAGCCCTGCTGCCGACAAAGATATCCCAGGCGGCAGGAGCCGCGATCATGGGCAGGTTCCATTGTTGTCCGAACTGCAGATCATTGGGCACGGCCAGCTTGCGCACCCGGTAGTTGGGCTCGGCATACAGGACGTTGGGGTCATTTCTGTATGCCGTGAGCGCTTCAGAAACCGTGATGTCGTCGGGCAGTTTGATGTGATGTAACGGCAGGCGTTTGTAACTCCTCAAGACTGAAGATTTACGGGCAGACAGGGAGGTTGCTGCCAGCGTCTGATCCTTGAAGCGGACGATCAGTTCGCCCTGTTTGTAGTTTGGATGAAGAGCCTGGCTGAAATCAGCGGCGACAGCCTGGCTTGCAGCAAACAGGAGAAAAACCGTAATGCCAACAAGCTGACTGATGAAGTTCATGGGCTGCCTCATGATTGGCTGACGGTTACTGCGAAGAAATTTTCAGATAGCACTCAGCTCGGTTCAAGGTCACTTCAGGCGCCAGGGAAGAGTTCGGATAACTGGCGATAAAGCTGTCCAGCAATGGTAAGGCCGCCTCGCAGTCACCACGCTTGAGTGTTTCCTGAAGAGCCTCATAATTGGTGCGTTCGTTTACGCCAACCACAGATGCCGCTGCAACAGCAACTGGTTTTTGTGCTGAAACCTTCTGGTCCGGAGATTTCCTGGAAACCGGAGAGGATGCCGATGAGGCATGTCGCTGTTTCCTGAGCATGGACTTTGCCTTTCTACGCGGCGTTGCTTCCAGCACAGCCTTGCCCCGGCGGGAAACCGGGATACGCAACACCTCTCCGGGATAAATCAGGTTAGGGTTTTTTAGTTCATTGAAGAGCAGAATCTGGGGATAATACCCCCCCCTGCCGGAAAACTGACGTGAGAGGTGATACAGGGTATCGCCTTTTTTCACCGTTACCTCACGCACCAGCACCCCGTCTGGACTCACTGCAGTGGAATCTGCCGGAGCGGGTGTGTACAGATAGTCCTGTGCCCCTAACGGCGTCACAAACAGCAGGGCAAAAAGGGCACCAGCCAGCATGTGCGATCTGTTCGTCATGTCAGTACCTGTTCCCCAGTTGATCCTGATAGTTCAACACGCTCTTCAATTGCAGTCCGGTACCCACGGCGGTTGTTGGCTTTACCCTGAATGATGCCTTGATTACTCGCCGTTCTCCGGCTCCCAGTTCCGCAAAACGCCAGGTCACGCCGGTTGGTGATGTTTTTGTTGCAAACTCGGTGGCAACCAGCTCCATCTGCTCCGGCCAGCTCGTTGCCATTTCAACAGACTTGGCCAAATTGGAGCCCCGATTAACAACAGACAGTTCAACTGTCAGCAATTCGCCAGGTATCAGGCGGCCATCACGTCCTTTCATGGCCATCTGCACCACGGGACGGGAGAAAACCATGCGGCTTGAAGCCAGGGCGGGCTTGCCACCTTGCGCCATTTCAGGAGCAACACTTACCGTAATTCCGGCTTCTGTGCCATCCTGTGCACTACCAGGAGTTGTTATCTCGAACAAAAGCGCCGCTTCTTCACGGGGACCCAAAGGCCCGATCACAGCAATCTCCGGCTCATTTGCCTGGCGACTGCCATCACGGTTTAAGTCATGGTAGACTGTCACTTTTTGGGAAGCAGGGACTCCTGCAACAATACTGAATTTTTCCCGTAGGTTACCACGATTGACGACAATGGCCGGCAGCAACACCGTCTGTCCCGGAATGGCGATGATGCGGCTTTCAGCAAGGCGAATGGCCACATCGCTGCGGGGCTGCACATGGGCAACATTGGACAGGAATGAACTGCGGGTTTGCAGCGGGGTGTTGATCAGATCAGCCCGTATCATCAGTTCTTCCCGGGCAAGCGCATCTTCCCGTACTTGGAACGGCAGCACGAGATCGCGACTTTCGCCCGGCTTCAATTGCAATCCGTCCAACACCAGCGCAGCCTTCATTTCCTGACGCAATCCTCCGGCAACCGGCGCCACCGGCTCAAGCTGCGGCGGATGGTTGATCCGCAGGGTTACGTCACGGGCAACAGCCGAGCCAACGTTCAGGACAGTAACCCGGTACTGGGTCTTTTCACCCGGCGCAAGCTGCAGTTTATCAGCTTTCACCACCGCTCTCAGCAGTGGCGCAGAGGCAACAACAGCAATTTCGCGACTCTGGGTGGCTTCCGCCATATATTGAGAAGCAGCCTGTACCGGATAGATCATTCGCAATCCGTCAATGGTTGTGGCTGGTATGGTCAGGATGATACGCCCTTTGAACTGCTCACCGGGAGCCAGAGGCGGAGTCTGGTTAATGGACTGTTGCGGATTGGATTCGGCTGCAAAACGCACGCCGAACTCCTTGGGGAAGCCTGAAGCCAGATAGAAGCTGTCGCGCCCGTTGCCCCGGTTGATTATTTCAAAGGGAAATTCCGTGGGACGAGCAACTTCCACCGGCGGTGCGGGAACAAGCGGGTTAAATTCAAAGGCGGCGTATTGCGCCACTTCCAGGGTTAATATCTGGGCGCTGGCGGTTATCTGGTCCGGCTTTGCCACAACGGGTGTCGGGGCGGGCTGGGCAACAGCAACCCCCAGCGCTTTCAGACGGTTCACAGCAGTCCGGGCTGCAGGAGTATTGGGAAAGCGCTCCAGAATGCCCTTGTATTCCGCAATGGCCTTCTCTTTCAGGGCAGTGCGTTCCTGGCTGGTTTTTTTGGACGGCTTGAAACCTGTTTCAACCGTCCGGGCTGCTGACGCTTGCCGCTCAGCAGCTTTCTGGGCTGCGGCCTGCTGTTCGGCAGCTTTCAGGGCAGCCCGTTTTTCAGCTTCTGCCTTGGCCTGGGCAATCCGCTCCGCCCTTTCACGGGCAAGCAGTTCTGACTCAGCCGCTGCCTTGGCAATCCGTTCAGCTTCAGCCTTGGCTTGCAGGATACGAACCTGCTCTGCCGCCACAGCTTCCGCCTTTTCACGGGTAACCCGCTCTTCCTCTGCTTTTACTGCCGCAAGCCGTTGTTGTTCTGACTGCTCTTTTTGCTTACGTTGCTCCTCCGCTTTCAACAAACGGGCTTTTTCGGCCCTGTCAGCAGCGTCACGCGCACCCTGTTCCTGTGCCAGCTTCTGTGAAGCAGCCTTTTCCTGTGCAACCCGCTCAGCTTCGGTTTTTTCCCGGACAAGGCGCTCTTCCTGGGCCTTGGCATCAGCCAGACGCTGCTGTTCCTTAGCCAGCCGTTCCTGCTCGGCCTGGCGTCTTGTCGCATCCGCCGTGGCAACCGCTGCCGGTTTTGTTCCCGCAGGATGTTGTTTTTCATAACTTACAGCCAGTGCCAGAAGATCTTCTTCAACGGTCTGTTTCAGGGGATTTTCAGGAAATTCACGGGAGAACTGGGCCATGAATCGCCCTGCTTCCTGCTTATTGCCGCCCTTGAAATGGGAGCGGGCCAGCCAGAACAGGGTCATGTCACGCAGGGCAGTATCAGGATGTTGCAGCAGTACATCATTCAGATTGGTAATAGCAGCGGCATAGTTCTGTTGCTGATAAGCATTGAATCCAGCGAGGAACAGCCGGGAATCTTCTGTGTCCTGGGCAGAGACCAACGGGACGCTCAACAGGATTACGAGAACCAGGCAGGCAAGCAATGATGCCAGCAAGCGGCAGTATTTGAGCATCTTCACGGGAAACCCTTTCCTTGGCTGACAGGGATGGCAACGATAACTGCCAAGAAATACTTGGATAAAATGCGTATCTCATAGCATCTATCGCCGTCCCTTGTCAACCGTGGAAAGCGGCTTGAACGCTGATTCAGCGGATGTGCTCCTCAGGGTAGGCGCCGATTTTGTGGATCGCCAGATCCGGCCCGTTAAACTCTTCTTCTTCGTCAAGCCGGATCCCCATCGTCTTCTTCAGAATGCCATACACCACAGCGCCACTGACACAGGCAAACAGGACGGCTGCCAGGCTACCGCAAATCTGCGAAATCAGGCTGACGCCTCCCATACCACCAAACCAGGTCTGTCCGAATATACCGGCGGCAATTCCTCCCCAGGTGCCGATCACACCGTGGAGCGGCCAGACTCCCAACACATCGTCAATCTTCAGCTTTTCCTGCTCGTAATGGAAACCATAGACAAAGATCACGGCTGCGATGGCGCCGGTAACCAGTGCCCCAAGCGGGTGCATCAGGTCGCTACCGGCGCAGACGGCAATCAGTCCGGCAAGGGCACCGTTGTGAATGAAGCCGGGGTCATTCCTGCCTGCCACCAGGGCTGCAATGACCCCGCCAACCATGGCCATCAGGGAGTTTACCGCTACCAGACCGGAGATTTTTTCCAGATTTCCGGCGCTCATAACGTTGAAGCCAAACCAGCCAATGGCCAGAATCCATGATCCCAATGCCAGAAAGGGGATGTTGCTGACCGGAATCGGATGTGATCTGCCATGACTGTAACGCCCCTTGCGCGCCCCCAGCAACAGCACCGCCGGCAAGGCGATCCAGCCGCCAATGGAATGCACCACCACCGACCCGGCATAGTCATGGAACTCGAACCCGCCGATGTTTTTGAACAGACCTTGCAGAAAGGAGGCGTTTTTACCCCAGATCAGCGATTCAAACAGCGGATAGCAAAGCCCGGCGAAAATCGCTCCGGCAATCACCTGCGGCCAGAACTTGGCCCGCTCGGCAATGCCGCCAGAGATGATGGCCGGAATGCAGGCAGCGAAGCAGAGCAGGAAAAAAAACTTGACCAGATCGTACCCTTGGGCCGCCTTCAGCAATTGGTCCGCCGGTTTGAGAAAGGATATGCCATAGGCCAGAGGGAAGCCGATCAGAAAGTAAACAACCGTGGAAACCGACCAGTCGGTGAGAATCTTGACAAGAGCGTTCACTTGGCTCTTTTTGCGCACGGTACCCACTTCCAGAAAAGCAAACCCGGCGTGCATGGCAAAGACCATGACTGCGCCAAGCATCAGAAAAAGAACATCTCCGCTTTGCTTGAAGGGGGTGAGGGGTGACAACTCCATTGTTGGCCTCCTGAAGAGAAAATATGCATACCTGCCTGCAATGACGGCAGCAGCGCAACCCCTGCAAAAAGGCCGCCAATCGCAATTTGTCGAATTAACTGGTTGATAAATCAGGCATATGCCTGATTATTCGGCAACAGTTTTTGCCTTGTTTCTAGGCAGTCATGCATTAGAAACGAGCAGGCCTGCGCCTTTCTTTTTCAGTCAAACCAGCGTAGTATCCGGAGCATGGATTTGCTCGGAAAGATACGCAGCTTCCCGGCCTCACCCGGCATCTACCGCATGTACGATGCCAGTGGCGTTGTGCTCTATGTAGGCAAGGCCCGTAATCTGCGTCAGCGGTTGCGCAGCTATTTTGGCGCCACCGACGGCCGACCGCAGGTACGATTTCTGATGACCAGAGTGGTGGATATCGAATTCACGGTCACGGACACCGAAAAGGAAGCTCTGCTGCTGGAAAATACCCTGATCAAGCAGCACAAACCTCGCTACAACCTTGACCTGAAAGATGACAAAACCTTTTTTTCCCTGCGGATTGATCTGCGGGAACGCTTTCCCCGCTTCACCGTGGTCCGCAGAATAACCCGGGACGGCGCCCGTTATTTTGGTCCCTATGCCTCGGCTTCGGCAGCCCGGGAAGTAGTACGCCAGCTCCAGCGAATGTTCCCCCTGCGCCACTACCCGCTCAAAAGCTGTATGAACCGCCCTCGCCCTTGCCTCTACCACCAGATCGGTCAATGCAGCGCTCCCTGCCATAGGCTGATCACTGCTGAAGACTATGCCTCCCTGGTGGAAGGGGCGCTGCTGTTTCTGGAAGGCAAAAGTCGGGATTTGGTCGCCGACTTCAAACAACGGATGAAGCACGCGGCAGAGGCGATGCGTTACGAAGAGGCAGCACGCTGGCGCAACCTGTTGCAGGCCATCGCAACCACCCTGGAACATCAGAAAGTCGTTACTCAGGCAGGCGACAGCGATATTCTGGGGATCTGCCGCGATGGAGAGCGCGTGGCGGTGGCAGTGCTGTTCGTGCGTGGTGGTGTTCTGTCCGGCAGCACCGTGCTGCACGGTTCCGGCGAACTGGATGATGCCGATGCCCTGTCAGCCTTTATCCAGCGTTATTACGGCGAAGATCGTTTCATTCCCGGTGAACTGTTACTGCCGCTGTCGCTTGAAGACAGCGGGTTACTGGCGGACTGGCTGGCCGAACAGCGCGGGAAAAAAGTCCGGCTGCATCGCCCGCTGCGGGGCGATAAAGCGGATATGGTGACCCTGGCTGTGCGCAATGCGCAGGCAGCACTTCAGGAAAAGGCTGCAAGCGAACGCTCCACTGATGACGTGTTGCACGAATTACAGCAAAAACTAGCCCTATTGATTCTGCCACGGCGCATCGAATGCTATGACATCTCAACTTTGCAAGGCAAAAACTCAGTGGGTAGCGGCGTAGCTTTTCTGGATGGCGCACCGGACAAAGCTCACTACCGGCGCTACCGGATCAGGGAGGTACTGGGTCAGGATGATTTCGCCATGCTGAAGGAAGTCTTTGCCAGACGCTTCAGTTCAGAGCGGATTGAGGACTGGGGGCTGCCCGACCTGGTGGTGGTGGACGGCGGTATCGGCCAGTTGAATAGCACGCTGGCTGTTATCGAAGAGCTGGGGCTGACTGAACGTTTGCACGTAATATCGCTTGCCAAGAGCCGGGTACGTGGAGGCAGCAGAGACGCCAGCGTACAGCGCAGCGAAGAACGGGTTTTTTTGCCGGGCCGCAGAAATCCGGTTAAACTACGGCAAGACTCTGCGGCGCTAAGGCTGCTGGCCGCCATACGCGACGAAGCCCACCGTTTTGCCATAGAGTATCATCGCACGCTGCGTGACCGGCAAACGCTGCATTCGGCCCTGCGCGACATACCGGGAGTTGGCCCTCGCCGTGAACGATTTTTGTTGACCCGATTCGGCAGTATGGAAGGAATACGCGGGGCAACAGTCGCAGAGCTGTCACTAGTGGAGGGAATAGGAGAGGAACTGGCAAGCGTCATTGCCGATGCCTGCCGCAAAGAGCGGGGCGAGCCCTTGCCATGAATAAACATTTCTGCTACAGCCGTACATGCTGCCATTCACACCCATCGCATTCAATTACAACAAGCTTATTGATCACACTTAATTGATCAATAAGCTGGCCGGAGGAAAGACCATGAAACGCCCCCTTATCGCCCTGGCACTCTCGGCGTTTGTACTTCCCGGATTGGGCCAATTGTATCTGGGACGTAAAATCAAAGGGGGCATTCTGGTTGTGGCAGTGAATCTGTTGCTGCTTGCCGCATTTTTTTTGCTCATGAAGCTGTCCGCACCATTAATCGGCGCACAGATGTCAGGCACACCGCTTACCTCAACACTGATAATGGCCCAAATTCAGCCCCACACGTTCTGGGGCAAACTCTTACTGGCAGCGTTTCTGGGCATCTGGGGTTACGGAGTTGTGGATCTGATCAGTGCCTTCCGTGAATCGAAGGGTGAAAACGACATTTGACAAACAGCGTTTTCCTGTGCCATAACAGATACACTATGAGACATGCACAGATTATCGGCAGCGGCGCTGGCATCCCGGAACGGGTTGTCGGCAATGATTTTTTTTCGTATCTGGTGGAGGATCCGGAGGAGTGGATCAGTTCACGTACCGGCATCAGGGAGCGACGTTTCGTCAGCCCTGATGAATCCACTTCTGATCTGGCCGTACGGGCAGCACGCGCGGCACTGGACAATGCGGGAATTACGGCAACCGAGATTGACTGCATCATATTGGGCACCTCCACCCCCGACATGATCCTCCCTGCCACTGCCTGCATGGTACAGAAGGAGATCGGCGCACAAAACGCCTTTGCCTTCGACCTCAATGCGGTCTGCGGCAGTTTTGTCTTTGCCATGGACACTGCCGACAGCTTCATCCGTTCCGGCAAGGCCCGTACCGCCCTGGTGATCGGCGCCGACACCTATTCCAAAATTCTCGATTTCAACGACAAGACGACCTGCCCCATCTTTGGCGACGGGGCGGCTGCGGTGATACTACAGGCAACGGATATGCCTGACAGCGGTATTCTGCACTCGTTCATCCGGACTGACGGTAATGGCTGGCCACTGATCCAGGTTCCCTCCTCCGGTTCCCGCAAGCCGATCACTTCAGAAACCATTGCCGCAAAAGAGAATACCTTCTACATGTCCGGCAAACCGGTATACGTGTTTGCAACCGAAGCGATCCCGGAATTGATTAAAACGGTCTGTGACATGGCTTCCATCACCCCGGCTGACCTGGACTGGATCATTCCCCATCAGGCGAACGTACGGATTATCGACACTGTGGCCAAGAAGCATGATATTCCCAAGGAGAAGTTTTTGCTGAACTTGCAGAAATATGGCAATACAGCCGCCGCTTCAGTGGCATTGGCAGTGGATGAGTTTCGCCGTAACGGCACGATCAAGCCAGGCCAGCTGGTGCTGGTCATGGGCTTTGGCGGCGGCCTTTCCTGGGGAGGTTTGCTGATCAGATTCTGAACCCGGCAATACCTTCGCCGGCCTGCTCTGTCCGCAAACCGGAGATTTCAAACAAACCCCTGAGCAGTTCCTCAGGGGTTTTCTTTTTCCAGCCATCATGGAATTGGCTGGCAGCAACCAGACAGCCACCGGGAGCCAGCATCTCCACCAGTGTTTTAACGATACCGGCCACTACGTCCGGTGCATTGATGATCGGCCCTCCTAACAAACCGTTGCAAACGATCAGATCGTACGCTCCGGAGCTGGAATTGCAATCCAACAGGTCAACTGCCTTGAAACAGACTCGCTCACTCCACCCCAGCTCTTTCATATAGCTGACCCGTAGCCGGTAGCCTTGCTGGCGTTTCAGGTCGTGGGGCAGAGATTGCTCACTGGCGGCATATACCTCCAGTGGTTCAATGGTCCATCCTTCAACCCGTGCCTGATCCAGCTGCCAGCCGCTTTTTCCCAGCATTTCTACTAATTCCCAAGTGCCTTCACCGCTACCGCAGGCTGCATCAAGGCACCTGATAGAGCGCTTACCCGACCGCAACCATGCGTTCAGAATAGGTAACAACCATGTTGCCTGTTCCGGATAGCGGCCAAATCCTGCGCCATTGTATCGCTTGGGAAGAAAGGAATAAAACAGGAAACAAGCTCGCAGCGATGGATAAGCCAGCAAAAGCTCAAGGAAATCTGCCGGGTTTGGTGTCTGTTGCAGCCAGCATGGCAGCCCGCCGTACACGTCGGCCCAGCTTAGAGCAGCATGGAACGGACTGCTGTAATGGTGTGGAGGGTACGACAGGCTCTGAGCATAGAAACGGCGGAAGGCGCGGGAGATTTCCGCCAATGGCAGATAAACCTCAGACTGGCAACGGATTTCCGGCGTAATCATCAAACCTGGAGCTGGCAGGGGAACGGGACAGACAGCACTCCAGAGCAGATAGCGTTGCCTGAGAGAGTGAATTGCCGTCGTGAATGATGCAGGATCTGGGATGCGGAACAACGGGCAGGTTGTTGCATTGTACAGCGGCAGTTCAAGGCTCACAACTAAGGGTTCGGCATTATGGCTGTGGCTTAACCGGCTCTGTCTTGGCCATGTCACCGGAAAGTAGCACGATGTCGACGCGCCGGTTTCTGGCCCGACCTTCAGAGGTGGTGTTTTCAGCCATAGGCCTGAATTCAGCGTAACCGGTGGCTGATATTGAGGAAGGATCGACCTCGTAGCTCCTCAAGACATAACGCAGGACATTGGTGGATCGTGCCGTTGAAAGCTCCCAGTTGGAAGGAAATTGTGAACTGCTGATCGGTATATTGTCGGTATGTCCCTCAATCCGCAACGGGTTTGAGTATTGGGTCATGGCCTCAATGATGGTGTTCAGGATCTGGTAGCCGGACGCTTTGACCGTGGCCGAGCCCGAATCGAAGAATCCGGCCTCCTTCAGGCTGATCACCAGGCCACGGTTGGTAATACCGATTGACACCTTGTTCTGGGCACCATGCTTGATCAGATAGGCCTCAATGGCAGACTGAATTTCCTTGAAATCCTTCTCTTCCGCCTGTCCTTTTGATTTCCCGCCCTGGCGCTGTCCGGCGACCGGCATCTTGCGCGTCATGGGAATAACGGCCATTTCCGGCTTAATGGCCGGTATGGTGCGCAAATCCATGGAATCCAGCACCGCTTTCTGCCCTGCGGCAGCCATGGTGGAGTAGCCGAAAGATTCCCGTAGCGACTGCATAACCTCCTCAGCCTTCTGCTTGTCGGTTTGGGACATGGCATAAAGGGTGGTAAAGACGGCAAACAACAAGGTAATGAAGTCGGCGTAGGACACCAGCCAGCGTTCGTGGTTGGCATGCTTTTCAGGTTCTCTTTTCAGCGCCACCTGTGGCTCCTTCTAATGGTCCGCACCGGCAAATGATTTAAGCTTCTGCTCGATAAAGTGGGGGTTTTCGCCATTCTGTATGGCAATCAAGCCTTCGACAATCATAACCCGCCGCAGAACTTCTTCTTTCATGCGAATCTTAATTTTTGAAGCAATTGGCAGACAGACGATATTGGCGGTCATAAGACCGTAGATGGTGGCAACAAACGCAACGGCAATACCGGCGCCAAGCTTGGAGGTGTCGGAAAGGTTACTCATGACGTGGATAAGGCCGAGCACGGCGCCGATAATACCGATGGTTGGTGAATAGCCGCCGGCTGCTTCGTAAAACTCCACAGAGTGTTTTTGATGGTCTTCATAGGCCATGATCTCGGCCTCAAGAGTTTCCCGCAATTTCTGCGGGTCAATACCGTCAACCACCAAAGATATCCCTTTCTTGATAAAAGGGTCACTGGCATTCTGGGCTTCCTGCTCAAGGGAGATCAAGCCGTTACGGCGCGCCTTGGTGGCATAACCGATGATGTCCTTGACTATCGATTCCGGATCCATCTTGGGCGGCAGAATGGCGATCTTGACATCTTTAAACGCTTGTATGCAGGCTGGCAGTGGAAATGAAACAAAGACTGCGCCAAAGGTACCGCCGAGTACGATCAAGGCAGCAGTGGGCTGAATCAGTGACGAAAGATGCAAACCTTCCAGAATGGCGCCACCAAAAACAGCGCCAAAGCCCAGTGCAAGGCCAATAATTGTTGCTAAATCCATAGGTCAGGTATCCTGGTGATGAAGTGGAGAAAATTCGGTTCTTGCCACCTGTTGTTTTTGGGCATCATCAACAAGAGGCGCATAAAGACCCAATCGGCTGCGTGTAAGATATTTCGGACGCTGACAGAAACTGCCGGCCCGTCGCAGTGCTTTGCTACGAAAGGCTATGATCCGGTTGAGAATCACCCGGCTGCGCTCACGCACCAGAATATGATGGCCATTGTACAAGGTAATGACAGTGTCTGGGGTTTCTTCAATGCTGATGATATGGTCCGGATTAAGCAGCATTACCTGACGGTCAAGACGGGTAACGAGGATCATGAAAACCTCATAGTTAATTTTTTGCGAAGAATATCAAATAACTAGATAAGGTCAAGCATTTATTCCGACCACTTGCGGGCAATGGAAGGAACTTAACGCAGTATGGCGTCTATAGCGTCGAAATTGATGAATTTTTCCGCTGTAGAATTGATGAGCTCAATCTTCTCGGTATCCTCCGGGCCAATTTTGGAAACATGCTCCCGCAGCAGCGCGAAGACATCTGCTGTGGTTTCCTCAATTCTGATATAGGGTATACCGCTGTCCACCAGGATGCGCTGGGTAATGGTTGACATCGGCGTATGTCCGGCCACGATCAGTCCGGCAAGGCGGGCACGGAATTCAGGAATATGATGCAAGGCGGAGGCGGTCACAATCAGTTCGTCTCGTGAACTGGTGACAATCAGCAGCGTCGAATCGTCCAGGGTTTCGATCACTTTCTGGGATGAGGCGGCGCCGATCTGAATTGTGTGACAGATACGGCTACGGTCGCCGGGATCGCCGAAAAGCGGTAGTTGCAGCAGTTCTGCCAGATGTTGCAGGGTAGGGTCGGCCAAAGTCCGGGAGTAGTCAAAGGCGCTGCTCACCAGCAGGTTGCGATGCTTAAACGCTTTCGCAAGGTAGGACATGGACTCTTCACGTTTGTGGGGCACCAGTTTGTTGGCCATAATGACCTTAACCCTGGCATGCTCCCGCTCGTACAGTGGCAGGTTCAACTCCACCGCATCAATGACATTGCCGATACCGCCGCCGGTCACCATCAGTACCGGGGTGTCAAGCATGGCCGCAACCTGCGCGTTGTTGACCCCCACCACAGACCCGACACCACCGTGGCCAGCCCCTTCAATAATCAGGAAGTCATGACGCTTTTCCAGCTCGGCGCAGGCATCGCAGATCAGCTGCCGTGGTATCCGTGCATCAATAGTCCCGTCAAGAAAACGGCGTGTCGTACCTGGGGTCAGGGTCATGGGAGACATCAACGGAGCATCCTGATCCAGATTATAGACACTGGCCATCATGGCAGCATCCTTGTCCATGATTATGCCGTTGTATTCAATACACTTGGGACCAATCGGCTTCATGAATCCAACGCTGGCATACCTTCTCCGCGCCAGATGCATCAGGGAAAGAGATATGGTGGTCTTGCCACAATGCTGACCGGTGGCCCCGATGAAAATTTTTCTGCACATAGTCCCGTTCCTCCTTTGGGGCAGCAGATAGTTGGTATAACGATACCACAAACCACCTGTTTGTCATCTTTCAGAATACGGTGATCTAGCCCACCGTCTTTCTGAACCGCGCAACCGCTATTGTCAGTACGGCAACCCCCAGCACTGCCAAAGCCAACAACTGCGGCCAAAGCAGTTCAAGGCCAACCCCCTTCAGATATAATCCTCTGATGATCACCAGATAGTAGCGCATCGGATTAAAGAGTGTCAGCCACTGGACAACGGTTGGCATATTCTCTATGGGAAAAGCAAAACCGGAAAGCAGCATGGCGGGAAAGATGATGAAAAAGGCACTCATCTTAGCCTGTTGCTGGGTCTGGCTGATGGTGGAGATGAATAACCCGGTACCCAGGGAACTCATCAAAAACAGGCCGGTTGCAAACACCAGTAGCCAAAGGCTGCCCCGGATGGGGACATCGAAAACCAATGCGCCAACCAGACTGATCAAGGCCACGTTGGCATAGCCAATCAGCACAAAAGGCAGTGTCTTGCCCAGAATAAACTCGGTTTTCCTGATCGGTGTCACGATCACCTGCTCGATGGTGCCGATCTCCTTTTCCCGGACAATGGCCATGGCAGAGAGCAGCATGGTGATGATGTAGACGATGTTAGCCACCACCGCCGGCACATAGAACGGCGGGCTGGCCAGATCAGGGTTGAACCAGGCCCGCGGCTCAAGCCGTACCTGGCCCGGCAGGCCTGCTCCATGGTCCAATGCCTGTTTGCGCAGCTGTTCCGTGTTCCAGTGTTCTGCAAACTTGGCCAGATATCCCAGCACAATACCGGTCGTATTAGAATCCGAACCGTCCAGCAATGCTTGAATCGATACCTGTCTGCCACGCAACAGGTCTGAACTGAAACCGGGATTAATCACCAGCACCAGCCGTGCAGCGCCGTTGTCCAGCAGTTTTTGTGCTGCACGCTGATCGGGCGGAGTTGCTTTCAGGCGGAAGTGGCCTGATGAGAAGAGCACTGCCAGCAAATCGCGGCTTTCCGGTGAATTATCCCGGTCGATGACAGCGACCGGCACTGAACGCACATCCATGTTAACGGCATAGCCGAAGATCACCGTCTGGATCACCGGCAAGACAAAGAGCACGATCCGCATTCGTGAATCACGAAAGGTCTGGATGAACTCCTTGATCAACATGGCCTTCAGGCGCTCAAACATTAGTTAATCCAGTCTTTTCCTGAATTTCAGGATCGCCGCCCCCAAAATGATTCCGGCAAAAGCCAGCAGGAACATCGCCTGGGGCCAGAGCACTATAAGTCCCACATCTTTCAGGTAAATGCCGCGCAAAATGGTGACAAAATAGCGGGCCGTCACAATATGGCTGACCACCTGAATCGGGGTTGGCATATTCTCAAGCGGAAAGATAAATCCGGACAACAGGAAGGCGGGTAACACGGTAATAACCAGCGCCAGCTGGCTGGCCAGCAGCTGGCTTTTGGCCAGAATACTGATCAGCATCCCCACAGACAGCGCCCCCAGCAGAAAGAGCAGGGACATCAGCGAAAGCAGCCACAGGCTGCCCTTCAGCGGCACGTCAAACACAAAAACACCGATAACGACAGCCAGCGCCAGATCCACCACGCCGATACAAAAATATGGGGCCAGTTTGCCGATCACCAACTCAGCCCTGCTGACCGGCATGGTAATGATCTGCTCCATGGTACCGGTTTCCCATTCCCGCGCCATACTGAGCGAAGTCAGCAAGGCGGCCACAATCATCATGATCACCGGAATCAGGCCGGGGAATATGAAATTGCGGGAAACCATGTCCGTGTTGAACCAGATGCGGGGGCGGATTTCAAGCGGCGTGGCAGCTTTAGCCAGATGCGGGTTGTTTCTTTGCAGCGTCTCCACCATGATCTGGCGCGACCAGGTCAGCACAATTGCCTCGGCATAGCCCAGGGCAATGGTCGCGGTGGTGGGATCACTGCCGTCCAACAGCAGTTGTACTGCCGCCTCTCTCCCCACTCCCAGACGGCTGGCAAAATCAACAGGAATAACGAGAGCGGCCAGCACGTCCCGGCGGTCTATGGCCTGTTCAAGCCCGGCATAGGATGATCCATTCAGGCGCAAGGCAAAGTAGCGTGATCCCTGAAAGCGGCTGACCAGTTCCCGGCTCTGCGGTGTGTTGCTCTGGTCCCAGACCGCCAGCGGTACCCGGTCCACATCCAGGGTCAGGGCATAGCCAAACAGAAACAACATGATCATTGGCGTAACAATTCCCAGCGCAAGACTGCGCGGATCACGCAATACATGCAGGAACTCCTTGCTGGCAACGGCTTTCAGGCGGCGCAGGTTCATGGTGTTACCATGCCATGCGACAGCCGGAATGTCACGCCACTATCCTCTGTGCCTGCTGCCATGATGATGAACACAGCCGCTCGATCCTGGCGGAGTTGACACATTGATGTGCTTGCCTTAGTATTTACATGTGTATTACAAAAAGGAGCACAAACATGACTACACTTTCATTGCGACTCCCCGAAGAATTGCTGCAAGACATAGACCTCCATGCCGAACAGTTGCATATCCCCAGGGCGGCCTATGTACGCAAGGCTCTGGAGCAGATGAACGCCGCGGTTGCAGCCGAGCAGCGCCGCGTCCGGCTGATGGAGGCAAGTCTGAAGGTTCGGGCTGAGAGCATGCGGGTGAATGCGGAATTCAGCGCCATCGAGGATACACCCCATGCGTAACCTCGGTGAAATTTGGCTGGCCAACTTCAATCCCGGCCGCGGCACGGAAGCAGACAAAGTCAGGCCGGTGCTGATCCTGCAAAACCAGGCTCTGCTTGACGCCGACCACCCCTCCACCCTGATCATCCCCCTTACCACCAACCTGATTGACGATGCCGAACCGCTACGAATGCGCATACCGGCACAGGGCGGACTTGCCAAAAACTCCGACCTGCTGGTGGATCAACTGCGGGCCATTGATAACAAGCGGTTGATTGAAGGGCCGTTGCTGCAGCTTGGTGACAAGATGCTGAAACAGGTATATCAGGCGGTGGGTGAGGTGCTGGGGGTGGAATTATGATGACTCTTTCCCAGCACCTGTCCCAAACATAATGTGGAGCCCTTGTGCGCGCTGAATATATTGATCTAAATCGTACGTTTCTCGATGTGGACGAAGATTCCGATATCGAAAAAGCTTCTTATAAAAGCTACCTTGCCAGACGCCTGGACATTGACGGCCTGGAAGTTGTGGGTATTGACTTTACTTAGCCAGGGAATTCAAGCATTTTTTGCCAATAACAGGTAGTCCGTTAGCTGATGTAGCAAACCGCTGAACACCCGTTCACTCCCCATTTCAATAGGGTAGCATAGACCCTGTTAATACCCTATTGAACTCAACACTACCCTATTGGAAGAAGGATGCAAAACAATCCATGAAACACCTCATCCTCGGCACCGCCGGACATATCGACCACGGCAAGACCTCGCTGGTGAAAGCCCTGACCGGCATTGATACCGACCGGCTGAAGGAGGAGAAGGCCCGCGGTATTACCATTGAACTTGGTTTTGCCCACCTTGAGCTGCCGGGCGGCATCACCTTCGGCATCGTGGACGTGCCGGGTCACGAAAAGTTTGTGCGGGCCATGGTTTCCGGCGTGGCCGGGATGGACCTGGTGATGCTGGTGATTGCGGCTGACGAGGGGATCATGCCCCAGACTCGCGAGCATCTGGATATTCTGCGGCTGCTGGGGGTGAAAAACGGTCTGGTGGTCCTGACCAAGCAGGATATGGTTGATTCGGACTGGCTGGAGCTGGTGGCGGAAGAGACGCGGGAGTTCGTTGCCGGAACCTTTCTGGAAGGTTCTGCGATCATTGCGGTCTCCTCCAAAACCGGCGCAGGGATGGAAGAGCTGAAGGCTGAGTTAGCCCGGATGGCAGAAGGCGTGGCTACAAAGAAGCGTGACGGCAGTTTTCGGCTACCGGTGGACCGGGTCTTTACCGTGGCCGGTTTCGGCACCGTAGTTACCGGCACCCTGCTGGCCGGCGAGATAAAGACAGGAGATGAGCTGGAACTGCTACCCACAGGGATTAGCGGACGGGTGCGGGGCATACAGGCCCACGGTGCGAAGTCCGACAGCGGTCAGGCAGGCCAGCGCCTGGCGGTCAACCTGCAAGGGATTGATCTGGATCAGGTGGCACGGGGCGACGTAGTTGTGCCCCACGGGCTCTTCCGCACCACTCGCAGGGTGGATGTACGGCTGGACTATCTCGCCGCCGCCCCCCGCGATCTCCGTCACCGCTCGAACGTGCGGCTGCACGCCGGTACCCGCGAGGTGGCGGCTCAAGTGATCTTGCTGGATCAGGATCTGCTAGCGCCCGGTGACACTGCTTACGCCCAGCTGCGGCTGGCGGAGCCGATGCTGCTGGTTTCCGGCGACCCCTATCTGGTCCGGATCGCTTCACCGGCGGCAACCATTGGTGGTGGCATCGTGTTGGACCCCTTTCCCCCGGCCCGCCGCAGACGCAGCAGCGAGGCCCTGAGTCTGCTGGTTTCACTGGATGCAGCCGAGCATGTACGTACCTGCGGCCTGATCGTTGCCCAGTCGCTGCTTTCCGGCGTCAGCCTGGAAGAGATCGTACTGCGTTCCGGCATATCCCGCAAACAGGCCGAGGCAGCGCTCCAGAGTCTTCTGGCCAGTGGCGAAACAGTCCAGATGACCCGCGAACCCCGTATTTTTCTCTCGGCCGGAGCAGTGGCCATCCTCAAACAGACCCTTGTTGACGAACTGGCCGCGTTCATGGCTGCCAATCCGCTGGCCAGTGGCATCGGCAAGGAGGAACTCAAGACCCGCCTGCCCCGCCGCAGCGACCAGCGCTTCTTTGCCCTACTGCTGACTGACCTTGAGAAAGAAGGCAGGCTGGTTCCTGACCGGGATATCGTGCGCCTTGCAGCATCTCTCCGCAAGGCACTGCCGGAAGGTTCGGACCTCAGTGGAAAGATCAGCGCACTGCTGGCTAAAAACGGCCTTGAACCGCCCACCGTCAAGGAGTTGACAGAACTTCTGGATGCGCCGGAAAAGGATATCCGCAACCATCTGGCAATTCTGACCAGAGAGGGAAGCATCGGCAAGGTGTCTGCGGATATCTATTACGATGCAACGGTGTTAAAGGCACTACAGGATCGGCTCGTTAGCTATCTGCGTGATAAAGGCGAGATCATTCCATCGGAGTTCCGTGAACTTACCGGGCTTTCCCGTAAATTCATGATTCCGCTGCTGGAATACTTTGACAGCCTGAAAGTGACGATTCGCACCGGTGACAAGCGGGTGCTGCGGGGCAGATAAACGTTTTCCCACTCAGGTTTTGGGAGGCTGCCATGCAACCCCCTTTTTTTGTGGTAAAATTACCTTGAGATGCACCCGCAAATGCGGTATGTTGCATAAGTTATTGATTTTACTATGGTTGAAACCTTTTCACAGAAATTAAAATCATCACACGCAAGGAGATCAAACATGGCAGAAAAGTATGTGTATTTCTTCGGGAACGGACAGGCAGAGGGCAAGGCCGACATGAAAAACCTGCTGGGCGGCAAAGGGGCAAACCTTGCCGAGATGACCAGCATTAACCTGCCGGTTCCTCCCGGCTTTACCATCAGCACCGAGGTATGCACCTATTATTACGCCAACGGCGAAACCTACCCGGCCTCCCTCACCGCAGAAGTTGAAGCCAACCTGAAACAGGTTGAGGCGATCATGGAGCGCACCTTTGGTGATCCAAAAAAACCGCTACTGGTCTCGGTCCGCTCTGGTGCCCGTGCCTCCATGCCCGGCATGATGGACA
>DIUT01000018.1:187960-188203 GCA_002423105.1 Geobacter sp. UBA6151
AGATGTACGCCGACGTAGTCATGGGTATGGAAAAGCATACTCTTGAGCACCTTCTGGAAAAGAAAAAGGCCGATAAAAACGTCCATCTGGACACCGATCTTACCGCAGCTGACTGGAAAGACCTGGTGGCCCAGTTTAAGGCTCAGATCAAGGCCGATCTCGGCAAAGAATTCCCCGAAGACCCGAAAGAGCAACTCTGGGGAGCCATCGGTGCCGTATTCGGTTCCTGGATGAACCAGCGGG
>DIUT01000045.1 GCA_002423105.1 Geobacter sp. UBA6151
CCGAAAGGCTCCTGACCTACCCGGTGTTGCAAAAAGCAAAGGAGTCAAAAATGAATGAACCTACTTGCTCTTATAACGGTAAATATATGCACTCTGGCACAGAGCATCATATTCATTGTAATCGGAAGCCCTATAAAGACGGAGTGTGTATTATTCATCTTGATAAGCAAACTGTTGCGCAAGAGACGGAAGAAGAAAAACATCAGATTGAAGTTGCGTTTTTGGATGCTCTCGATAAAGAAATTGAATTTACTAAAACAGCTCCATCACAATCGGTATTATACTGGAATGGAGCACATTTTCCTGCCCTTAAGCTTGAAAACAAAACCTTTCCTCGAAAAGTATTGTTATCAGGAGCCACATTTGAGCATGGCACAAGCTTCAACAAATGCCAATTTATCGGCGGATTCGAAGCTGTTAAAAGTAAGTTCTTAGGCATAGAAAGGAATATCAAGTTTAAAGAATGTCGTTTCATTGGAGAAGCAAATTTCTGGTTTGCTAATTTTGGAAAGAATCCGGTCTTGGAGGATTGCATATTCGAGGAGAAGGTCAAATTCCAGGGATGTCATCTCGATACCCCTGATTTTTCTGGAAATCAATTTCTAGCCGGTGTCGAGTTTGCAATGACTACTTTTTATGGAAATTGCGACTTTAAGTTATGTCAGTTTCAGACTGAAGCATATTTTTTGTCAATGATGGTTGACGAAAGTGCATATTTTGACTTTCGCAATTCGATATTTACCGGGCGACTCAATTTCGGAGCACATAACGAACAAGATGATTTGCTGTGTGCCGGCTTGGATTTTCACAGCGTTGAAGTTTCCGAGAAATCTGCACTAGATTTTCAAAACATGGCAGTATCATCAGCTAACTTTTGTCAATTGCTATTATCGGATGGTGCAAGCCTGAAATTTGAAAATATTGGCTTTGGAAAAGGAGAGCTTTGCGATATTGTCCAACGAGATAAAACTGTTATCAGTTTTATAAATACTCCCCTTGACAACACAACTTTTCTAAATACTAACATTGAAAAATTCAACTTTATCAACACAAAGTGGACTCAAATTGACGGCCGACAAGGCTTAATTTCAGAAACTAATTTACGGGACAAAATATTATTGCTCCCTCGTGACAAGAAACTGAGCCCGGATGAACAACGTAGTTTGGTCGCAGAAATCGAATTTAATTCAGAAAACTACCGGCAACTGGTAAAGAACCACGAAGCAAAGCGTAATTTTTCCCTAGCTGAGAATTTTCATGTGGGTGAGATGGAGATGCAACGCCAGAAGGGAGCCATAAGAGGCACAAAATACTTGGGTCTTATGAGAAGGCTGACATCCTGGAATGATTTCAGCGTGTATAAAGCGCTGAGTAAGTACGGTACCAACTACCTTCACAGCCTGAATGTTCTCGGAGGTATGATTCTTCTTCTAGCGTTTCTGTTTCTGCTTAGCGGGCTAACAAGAACTGAATCCATCACACATTCACACCTAAAGGACGGTGCTCACAAAATTCAGGTTTCATTACTTCCATGTGCCAGTAATAGACTAGTCAAACCTGCTGAATTAATCGATGATTATGTTTCCTCAGTCCTTTTCACGTTGAGCGTGGCCACGCTCCAAAAAGATACCTTATATAAAACAACCACAGCGCCAGGAGAGTTTCTACGAATCGTTACGTTCCTGTTTGTGCCTAGCCAAGCTGCAATTACATTAATGGCAATACGGAGGAGATTTCGTCGAGGTAGTGGAAGTGAATAGCCAGACAAAATCTGGTTTGCGAGGGCTTATACACGGGAAACCTTCGAGGGGCTACATAGTCATGGCTATGGTCGGACCAAATTAACAATTCGAATTTATTAAGATAATCTCAAATGCAGCCTCATTTTCACGCTTAGAAGTGCATTTTTACCCATCGAAACGAGCTTTTAAGAATGGCACGCGCAAATCGACACCATATTCCGGGGCAAGTGTGGCATATCACCCATCGCTGCCATAAAAAGGAATTTCTCCTGAAGTTTGCCAGGGACCGGCGGCGCTGGCATACATGGCTGTTTGAAGCCAGGAAACGTTTTGGCCTTCGAGTGCTCAACTATGTGGTTACATCCAATCACATACACCTCCTTGTAATCGATAGCGGTCCTGATGTGATTCCCAACAGCATCCAGCGTATTGCAGGAAGGACTGCCCAGGAATTCAATCAGCGCAAAGAGCGGAAGGGTGCATTTTGGGAAGACCGTTATCACGCCACTGCCGTTGAACGGAATGAACATCTGACCCGCTGCCTTGTGTACATTGATCTGAACATGGTCAGAGCGGGGGTGGTAAAGCATCCGTCCGAGTGGGAGGCGGGGGGCTTCAACGAGATTCAGAATCCACCCGCTCGGTACGGGGTGATCGATCGCCACGGGCTACACGAGTTCTGCGGCATCCCCGAATGTGAGTCTTTTGCCGAGCATCACCGGCATTGGGTACAAGATGCCTTGCAAAATGACGCGAGCAAGCGGGAGCGTCTCTGGACAGAGGCAATTGCCGTCGGCAGCAGCGGTTATGTTGAAGAAATAAAAGGGAGGCTGGGGACAAGGGCAGTCGGCAGAAAGATTGAAAAGTATGATGGCGACATCTGCATCATCAGAGAACAACCAGCTTCTTATAATGCCGTTTTCGACCAGGAAAACGAGGCTCTAAGGCAGTAAAATTGTTATTATTGGGAGAGTTTCTGACTGAAATAAGGACATTAGCTTGGTCCGACCCCAGTCCCCTAAGCTATTAAGTGAAACGGTGAGACGGAAACTCCCTAATATTTTGCCCTTGAAAGTTGAATATTCTGAAAATGCGGTTCCCAACAACACCGTTGGACACCGACCGGGCGACAAGATTGCCCGGACGGGTCAATGGCGCCCCCGTTGGTACTTACAAAAATAACAACCGATTGAAACGTCATCCTTGGTTTTGTGAGGTTAACAATGCGCTGTAACTTTCTGTGGCTTCTTATTAGTGTGATATTGCTGCTAAATGGCTGCACTGCTGTGCCACTGTTGGTAGACAATTTAAATCCAGGGCGGTTCGCGGCAAATGCCGAGACGCGATCGCTATGTGAAAAGGATGGTGGGTTACATGTCTATCAAAAGATTAATCTTAAACCGGGACGTTTTCCAACAATAATACCAGATGAAGGAGAGTCTTTTTTATTTCCACATTGGGGCACTATATACGGAAAATACCGATTTGAGGAATCAACATCGACTACAAAATCCCACGGATACAATATCTATAGAAGCAGAAAGGCAATAACTTCTATTGAAGATGGCAAACTAATAGGCGAAGAAATTTCATATGTTCGTCAAGGTGTGCCCGGAGCCCCTGGATTGATCTGTCCAGAAACCAGACATACAAGAGAAGAAAACCTAATTGATAGCATTTTTGTTCAAGAAGGCGAAAAGGTCGATCCATACCCTTTTTGTCCAACAGGGAATCATGAGGTGATGCATTTATCGGGTGAGTATCAAACACAGATGGTGGGGATTCAACCTGACAAACGGCGCGAATTTACAAGAGGAATAAATTGCGACGAACGGACGCGAATTTATGGCCGTACTCAATTATTATTTTTTGGCAAAGATGGAAAGAGGTGTTCGTCGTCAGCAATGCCGGATGCCGATCAAATAATTTGCAACGAAGATGGTATCACTGTTCTTGGGTTCAAAAGAAAAGCAGGTACGGCTACATTTTTAATGCAAATGTTTGCTTTGACCGGAGAACTCATACGTGAAGTAGAGCTTGCTAATGCCGCACCAGAACGAGGTGTAATAGTTAGTTATCAGGAGAACGAAGCTGTTGTGAATGTTCGAACCGCTGTTTTTCAAAATCGAAAAGATACCTGTTATGCCGCTTCCGCAAGCAAAGATTCTATAACCTCTGCAACATCAGCCAAGCGGATTGGCCCAGCAGACATTACGTTTAGAGCAATTGAATGTGGCCTTAAATAAAACGTAGCTGTGATTTCCAACCACTCGGCGGCACTCGGTCTACGCTACGCTCCGCCGGTGCGCCTCGGCCACGTGGTGGTCATAGCTGGGGTCTGACCAAATTAACAATTCGAATTTATTAAGATAATCTCAAAAAGCAGCCTCATTTTCACGCTTAGAAGTGCATTTTTACCCATCGAAACGAGCTTTTAAGAATGGCACGCGCAAATCGACACTGTGGTGACCGCCAACATGGTTGGCGGAGCGGGACGGTCGTTGGCAGCGTCAACAAGCTCATCATGCTGATATGTAAGGATATTTCTGACGGCACGCCGATTGCTAGTACAAAGATGAAATCAACAAACAAAGGAGGAGCACGGCGATGAAACGATGGGAGATCGGGGCAACATGCCTCATTCTGTTTGTAGTGATGGCTCTCTTCCATGCCGCGCCGGCGGCGGCGATCAACCACAAGGTAAAAATCACCAACACGACCAACGAGATGTGCAATGTATGGGTGCATTATTTAACATTTGTCAACATGGACAACGAACGGCGCAGCAAGTCGTTCTGGTATGAGCCGAACCACCCCAACAACAGCCACACCTTTGAATTCGGCGCAAAATGCCCTGCCGTGATACAAGTCGCCTGCGGCAACCACTTCGATGAATACCGGTGCTTCACGGGGCGCAAGGCAAAGGACGAAAACGATTGTGCCATCGCGTGCTACAGCTCGGACTGGTTCATCCGGGGTAACAAGACCGATGGCCTGAAGTTGACCAAGGAATAGAATAAAAATGACACAAGATAACTCTAAGACACGGAGGGGGAACCACGATGAAAGTGATACGTCTTGTGGTAATGGCAGCGGCAGCATATATGGTTATGGGGATTGGCATTGCTTCGGCGGCCGGTTACACCATGTACTGGATGAACCATTTGAACAGATTCTCCAACAACGCGAATGGGGTCTGTACGAACATGAAGACGGAGCTTCTACTGGCCGGCAAGGTCATTGCCGGCACGACCTTCACGCAGCAGCTCGCTTTCAACCAGTATACGGCAATGACTACGCTCACCCCCCTCGTCGCGGGCGACAGCATCAGGAGCACGGCAACCTGCACCCTCAAGGATTATAAGGGAAATACCGTAACAGCCACCAAAACCGTGACAAATCCCCTTGTTGAAGGTTGTATGATTCAAGCAGGTTTGTACCCTGAACCGTTTAATGCGTCCTGGACTACCTTCTCCATCTCTGCGGGGTGTGGCTGGGGTGCGGAATGAGACGAAAGAATTCCGGGAACTTGGTTTAAAAGTTCACTGACTCATACGTACGTTGATGAAGAGATTGCTTCGGGGTCGGACCAAGCTAACCCTATTACTCATACCGCCATTTAAAAGTAATCACCTTGCAGGAAGGCATGGCGCCGCGGAATGCGGCCAGCCCTTCGTCCGTGACGTGGGTGCCACTCAAGGTCAGCCAACGCAATCCTTTAAGGGCACAGAGGTTTTCCAGCCCTTCGTCGGTTATCTCGGTGTGATAGATGTAGAGCCTGCGCAGTCCCGAAAGGCAGGCCAGCTCATTTAGCCCTTCGTCGGTGATGGAGCTGTTGGACAGGTACAGCTCCTGCAACCCGTTCAGACGACTTAACCAGGTCAGGGCCTCGTTGCCCACGTCATAGAGAAACAGCGCCTGCAGATCGTCCGGCTGCAACAGTTCCAGAAACTCCATGGAGCAGGTGCCGTCGCCGTCACCCCGCAGATCCAGCCGTACCCCTTTATCCAGCGGTATCTCCCGTGCGCCGCGGGCCGGTCCCAGTTTCTGCCAATCGCGATAATCCACTGAACTGATAGCCCGCAGATAGAGCACGCCGCAGGCCGCTTCGGCAGGAAAACGGATGATGCGTGTTTCCAGGGCAGGCGCCTGACGTTCTTCCACCGGTTCCGGTTTTCCCTGCAGCATGGCCAGCCGCCTGCGGGCCTTGGCGATGTCCAGGTCAACGGTTGCCGCCATCTCCGCCAGATAATCGATGCCGTCGGCCAGCCCGTCGTCAACCCGCTGCCGGAAGCAGTAGATGTCAGAGTTACGCAACTCCTCGATCCGCTCGATCAGATCCTTGATATTCTGCCGTGTCTGGGCGATGCGGCGGATGAGACGGATCAGTTCCGCGCCGATATCGATCCCCTTTGCGGTTTCCGGCCCCATCTGCCACTCTTTGAGAATTTTGTTCAGACGGCTGCGGTCGCCTTCCTGGTAGGCCAGGTTGGCCACAGCCATCAACTCCTGACGGCGGCTTTTCTCATCCTCATCACTGGCAAGGTCGGGATGGATCGTCTTGGCAACCTTGCGGTAGAGGGTTTTCAGACTTTTTTCAGCGGCAATTTTTGTAGTGGGGTCAATATCCTCGTCCAGATGCGGGGTTGTTCCGGTGGAAAATGACGCGCCGCTTTCCGCGGTATGGAAATATTTGTGGTGTTCCTCTGTGCGTTCTCCGGTGCCCAGCAGGCCGCTGATCTGCCATTCAAGCTGTTCCAGTTCGGCGATCCGCCCCCCCAGCACCTGCTCGTAGGCCCGTTCAAAGAGCCGGATCTCCGACTTGATGGTGGCAAACTCCCGCTCGTAGCCGGACTGTTCTTCAAGCAACTGGGCCAAGAGATGCCGTTTTTCATTCAGTTCTATCTCTTCCGGAGTTTTCATGGGTCTGCAACTCCTGTTGTCTGGTTGTGGTGGGGTAAAAACAGCTCCCGTGCCAGGCGCAGGGTGATCTTGCGACCGGTGACCAGCGCAGCGTGATACAGCTCGTCACAGGCCGCCACCAGCGCTTCGGAATCCCTTGGCAGCACCGTCAACAACCAGCTGGCCACATCGTCCGGCAACAGCACCTGACGGTCCTGGGCCAGCTTGACGATCAGCATCCGGCGCGCACTGTCGTCGGACAGCTCCAATGATGCCACCAAGCCCCAGAGCAGGCGGGAGGTAAGATGATCGTCAAGATCGTGCAGCTCACGGGGAGCAAAACGGCCGGCCAGGGCCAGGGGACGGCCGCTTACGTGCTGCCGGTTGAACGCCTCCCAGATCACGGAACGCAGCTCTGTCGAGTCCGGTAGCTGGTCAAGGTCATCCAGCAGCAGTACCGGGAGCCCGGACAGCTCTTCCAGCAGTGTTCCGGCCTCCTCTGCCCGCATCTCCCCACAGGAAAAGACCCGGTAGCCGTCACCCGCCACCTGACGGCCTATGGCGTGCAGCAAGTGGGTCTTGCCGGAACCGCCGGGGCCATACAGATACAGCAGTTTTTCAGGGTCAGCCGGGTCGGCGCAGCGCTTGGCAAACTCCAGGGCGGAACAACTGCTGGCACAGGGGATGAATGAAGCGAAGTCGCGGCGTGGGGGGACGCTCAGGTCCAGAACCTGTTGCTGCATCAGAAGAGCGCCCCTTGGGGAGGTTGGGCCATGATCCTGCCGAAATGGGCGTAGGCCGCCGGGGTGGCGGTCCGCCCGCGGGGGGTGCGGTTCAGGAAACCGTTCTGGATCAGAAACGGTTCGTAGACATCCTCGATGGTGTCGCTTTCTTCACTGATGGCCGCCGATATGGTATCCAGCCCCACCGGTCCGCCGCCGAACTTGTCGATAATGGTCAACAGGATCATGCGATCCATCTGGTCAAAACCCATTTCGTCGATTTCCAGCAGCTTCAGGGTCTCCCTGACCACCTCAAGGGTGATGCTGCCGTCGGCGCGCACCTGGGCATAGTCACGCACGCGGCGCAACAGGCGGTTGGCGATACGCGGGGTTCCCCGGCTACGCCGGGCAAGCTCCAGGGAGCCGACCGGTTCGATGCTCATCCCCAGAATCCGGGCAGAGCGGGAAATAATCACGGAAAGCTGTTCGTGGGTGTAGAACTCCAGGCGGGAGATGACGCCAAAACGATCACGCAGGGGAGATGAGAGCAGTCCGGCCCTGGTGGTGGCTCCCACCAGCGTAAAGTGCGGCAGATCCAGCTTGATGGAACGGGCGGACGGTCCCTGGCCGATAATGATATCCAGCTGAAAATCCTCCATGGCCGGATAGAGTATTTCCTCAACCACATGGGACAGGCGGTGAATTTCGTCGATGAAGAGCACATCGTGGGGTTCAAGATTGGTCAGGATAGCGGCCAGATCGCCGGGCCGCTCAATGACCGGTCCGGAGGTGGACCTGAGGTTGACCCCCATCTCGCAAGCCACGATATTGGCCAGGGTGGTTTTGCCCAATCCGGGCGGACCGTACAGCAGCAGGTGGTCGAGGGCCTCCCCCCGCCCCTTGGCCGCATCAATGAACAGCCGCAGGTTATCGCGAATTTTCTCCTGGCCGATGTAGTCGTGTAAGGTTCGGGGACGCAGGGTGGCATCATACTGGGTGTCGTCGTCGCGACGTTCGGGGGTAATGGCACGTTCCATGGCCGAAATATGACCTATTTTTTCCCGGTTGTGAACTGTAATCTGTTAGAGTTCCGTTACACTACTGCCATACAGGAACCACACACGTGTCCATCCTCCCCATTGAACATATCCTGCCGGAACTGCTGCGCACCGTGCAGACGCACCCCAACACCGTGCTGTCGGCCCCGCCGGGCGCGGGCAAAACCACCCGCGTTCCCCTGGCGCTTCTTTCCGCTATTCCAGCAGAGGCCGGACGGATTGTCATGCTGGAGCCACGCCGGATCGCCGCTGTTGCGGCGACCCGTTTCATGGCCGATACGCTGGGGGAGCCGGTGGGACAGACCGTGGGTTATGCCGTCCGTTTCGAACGCAAGGTCTCACCCCGCACCCGCATCGAAGTGGTCACCGAAGGGATGCTGACCCGCCGCATCCAGGACGACCCGTCATTGTCCGGCGTGGCCTGCGTGATCTTCGACGAATTCCACGAACGCAGCATCCATGCCGATCTGGGGCTGGCCCTCTGCCTGGAGGCCCAGGCAGCCCTGCGCGATGATCTGAAGCTTGTGGTGATGTCCGCAACCCTGGAGACGGAACCGCTTATCAGGCTGCTGGGCAACGCGCCGCTGGTTGCTTCACAGGGCCGCAGTTTTCCGGTGGAGGTGCGCTACGTAAGCGGTGATGAACGGCTCCGGCTGCCGCAGCGCATGGCCGGTGCAATCCGGCAGGCGCTGGCAACGGACGATGGAGACCTGCTGGCCTTTCTACCCGGCAGCGGTGAAATCAGGGCCGTGCAACGGGAACTGGGAAGCAATGCCGGTGTGCTGGTCTGCCCGCTGTACGGCGATCTTTCCCTTGAGGCGCAGCGCCGCGCCATCCTGCCCGGTGGAGAGCGGCGGGTGGTGCTGGCCACCAGCATCGCCGAAACCAGCCTGACCATTGACGGCGTGCGGGTGGTGGTGGACTGTGGCCTCTCCCGCCGTCAGCAGTACGATCCGTCCAGCGGCCTTGACCGGCTGGTTACGGTGCGCAGCTCAAAGGCCTCGGCCCTGCAACGCACCGGCCGGGCCGGACGAACCGCTCCCGGTGTCTGTTACCGGCTCTATTCCGAACACAGCTTTACGGCCATGACCTCCCACACCCCGCCGGAGATGCTGACCGCAGATCTGGCCCCACTGCTGCTGGAACTGGCCGCCTGGGGAGCGGCTGCGCCACGCAGCCTGCCCTGGCTGGACCCGCCGCCTGCAGCAGCACTGACCGCGGCGGCCGAACTGCTGCGATTGCTGGGAGCATTGACTGCCGAGGGCAGAATCACCCCGTTGGGCAGGGAGATGGTCCGCTTGCCGGTGCACCCGCGCCTTGCCCGGCTACTGCTGGAGAGCAAGGCCCACGGCGTTGAACGCAGCGCCTGCCGGGTGGCGGCCCTGCTCTCCGGACGCGACCCCTTTCGCCGGGAAGCAGCCATGCTCTGTGCCTCCGACCTGAGCAGCCGCCTGGAACGGATGGAACAGCAGGACAACAGCAACGAAAGCGCAAGCGTACGCCGCATAGAAGAACAGTTATTACGGCTGGTTGGAAGCGATAACTGCAACTCACATCTGAAGTCAGATGCGGAGACTTTGGCACCGCTGGTGCTTGCCGCCTGGCCCGACCGGCTGGCCATGAAACGTGGCGCTGACGACGAACAGTTTCTGCTGGCCTCCGGCCGCGGGGCGCGACTTTCTCCCCACTGCGGAGTCAGGCAGCACGACCTGCTGGTTGCGCTGCAGGTTGATGGCGGCAGCGGCGCAGAAGGGGTGATCCATCTGGCCTCGGCAGTTACCATTGACCAGATTCGACACACCCTGCCCGGTCTGCTGCAGCAGGTCCGGCAGGTCTGCTGGGACGAGGCCGCCGGGCGGGTGACGGCAGCCTGCGAAGAGCGGATTGGCGCCGTGGTTCTGTCCAGTCGCCAGGTGAAAGCCGCCGACGTTGAAGCGGTGCCGCTCCTGCTGGAACAGGTGAAGCGCCGGGGAGTGGCGTCACTGGGCTGGACAACCGTTGCTCGTCAGTTGCAAGGCAGGGTGCTGCTGGCTGCGCGACTGCTGCCGGAAGAAGGCTGGCCCGAACTCTCCGATCCCTGGCTGCTGGAACAGCTGGCAGACTGGCTGGGGCCGTGTCTCTGTGGTCTGCGCTCCCGGCAGGAGCTGGAGCGAGTCGATCTGCTTCAGCCGTTGCGTGAGATGCTTGGATGGAAGCTATTGACAACACTTGATGTTGTTGCGCCAACTACCATGACCGTTCCCAGCGGACGCAGCATGCAGCTTGATTACAGCAGTCCGGAAGGCCCTGTGCTGGCGGTCAAGCTGCAGGAGCTGTTCGGGCTGGCCGATTCCCCCACCATCTGCCGTGGCCGGATGGCGGTGCTGGTGCATCTGCTCTCCCCTGCCGGCCGCCCGGTGGCGATCACCCGTGACCTGAAAGGGTTCTGGGAACGGGGTTACCCCGAGGTGCGCAAGGAGTTGCGGGGCCGCTACCCCAAACATCCCTGGCCCGACGATCCCTGGAACGCCCCGGCCACCCACCGCACCAAACGGGCGCTGGAAGGCCGGCTAGGCGAAAGGAGCTGATCCCATGCTGCTTGAAATGCACTGCCATACTTCGGAAAAATCCAGATGCAGTTCAGTGCCGGCGGTTGATCTGGTCAGGCGGGTACTGGCCAGAGGATTGCAAGGCATTGTCCTGACCGATCACCATGCACTCTGGAGTGCTGAAGAACTGCTGTTGTTACGGCGGCAAGCCGGGGTGCCGGACTATTTTCTGATCCTGGCCGCGCAAGAGGTCACCACCGCCGATTGTGGTGATATCCTGGTGTACGGCGCTTCTGCATCCATTCCAAAAGGGCCGCAGCTCTCCGCGTTGCGCAGGGCCTGGCCGAAAGCGGCCCTGGTGCTTGCCCACGCCTATCGCAAAGGCCGCCACCCCGCCGATTCCCTGCTTATGGACCCACTGCTTGATGGTGTCGAGATCTTCAGTTCCAACCACGGGGTGGCCGAAAACAGCAGGGGACTGGCTGACTGGCACCGGTTGCGCTTTACGGCAATCGCCGGAACCGATACCCATGGCAGCCAGTATGCCGGAGCCTATCCGACAATTTTCGATCATCCGCTTGCCGACATTGATGAACTGGCAACGGAGTTGCGCGCCGGACGCTGTCGCCCCTTCTTCAAGGAGATTCCCCGCTCCGGGGCCAATGCCGTTGTCACTGAAGTCACCTTCGGCACCAAGGAAGGGGATCAAAGCCGGGAACGGATCATTATCCGCACCATCCAGGACGAGCGCAAATGGCGTAGCACCGAGCGGGCCGAAACCATCATGGCAGCCGTTGCCGCCGGAGGGTTCGCCGAAGGGCGCTACCGGGTGCCGCGCCCCATTGAAGTAGACCGGGAGCGGATGACCATCATCGAACAGGGAATCAGGGGCAGGTCACTCTTTGATAAGCTGTGCGCCGCTGGCCGCAACGACAGCCGCTGGTATCTGGAACTGGCCGGCCGCTGGCTGGGACGCCTGCACCATGCCGCCCTGGCCATAACACCGCCGGAACAGTTCCTGGAACAGGAAGAAGGCCGCCTGCACCACTACCTGTCCCGCTTCGAAGCCATAGATCACCGTCACGTCGGCAGAGTCCGGCAGATTACGGAAGCCCTGCTGGCTCTGGAGCAGGAGCTGTCCTTTGTCGGCGACAGCTTTGTGCAGGGCCATGGCGACTATCATCCCAAAAACATCATGATCGGGCAGGACGATCAGGAAGACCGAGATTCCATCTTTATTGCCGCCATTGATTTCGGCAGTTCCCTGATGCTGCCTCCCGCCTTTGATGTGGGCACCTTCCTGGCCCAGTTCAAAAACCAGTTCTTCAACCACCCTCAGATACTGCAACAACTTCAGGAATCAGTCTTCCTGGATGCCTATCTGGACGAAGGCCCGCCGGTGACGGAGGAGTTCCTGTGGCAGGTGGAGTTGTTCAGAGCCCGGGCAAACCTCAGTATCGCCTCCTATCTGATCAGGGTCGGGCTGGGCGACAGCGAGGACCTCTGGCGGGTGCTGGTGGATGCCGAGCAGGCGTTGAGCCAGATATGAGTATGGCCACTTCCCGTCACAGGGCAGCACTGGCTGATAGCAGCGGTTATCTGCAACGCTTCACACGAGAGTCTTTATTTTCCGATTCAACCGATGCATAATAACTGACTTATGAAACTTGACTGGAATTGTATAGACACCGTACTGCTGGACATGGACGGCACCATCCTGGACCGGCATTTTGACGACCATTTCTGGCTGGAGCATCTGCCGGGACGCTGGGCCACACAGCACAAGGTCCCCCTGAAACAGGCCAAGGAGCATCTGTACACCCTCTTCCGTTCCCAGGAGCGGACCCTGAACTGGACCGACCTGGATTACTGGTCGGAGCGGCTGGGCATGGATGTTCCCCAACTGAAGATGGAGGTGGAGCACCTGATCGGGGTACATCCCGGCGTTGTGGAGTTTCTGGTCTATTGCAGACAGCACGGCAAACAGCTCTGGCTGGTGACCAACGCCCACTCCAAGACCCTTGCCATCAAGCTGAAAAAAACCAGGGTCGGCCCCTATTTCGACGGCATCATTTCCGCGCATCAGGTGGGCGTTCCCAAGGAAGATGCTTCGTTCTGGGAACGCTTGCAGCGTTTTGTCAGCTATGACCCGTCCCGTACCTTGCTGGGCGAAGACACCGAGGCCAACCTTGAAACCGCCCGCCTGTACGGCATCGGTTATCTGCTCTACATTTGCCGTTACAGCTCAACCATCTGCCCTGCCCCATCAAAGGATTTTGCTTCAATCGATTACTTTACCCGCCTGATTCCGGCCAGCGGCGAATCAGCCGTAACCATCAGGCAATTTCAAGGAGAAGAGACCGATGTCACATAAACTATACGATGTCGTCATTATCGGCGGCGGCCCCGCCGGACTGGCAACCGCCTACCTCTGCCACAAGCACGGATTGTCCTATCAGGTGCTGGAGTCGGGCAAAGCGGTTTTCCAGGGCATTGCCAACACCTATCCCCAGGGCAAGCTGGTCTACCCGTCCAAACCCAAGGATGCGCCGGAACCGTTTTTGATTGAAGAGCTGCGTCCGCCCGACAAACCGGTGACCGTGGAAAGCTATCTCCAGTATATCCAGCACTTTGTGCAGCACGAAGAACTGAAGATACTGACCGAGGTGGCTTTTGAAGATATCCGGGATGAGCGTGACAGTCTGACGGTGGCAACCGACAAGGGACTGTTCAAGGGACGTAAGGTGGTGCTGGCCTTTGGCAGTAGCATCCCCCGCGAGCTTTCTGTGTACGGCGATGCCAAGATGGTGGCCAAGAACGTCGATGATCCGGGGAAATATGTGGGGGTCAAGACCCTGGTGATCGGCGGCGGCAATACCGCGGCCGACGTGGTGATCGCCATCCTCAAGACCAAACGTGAGATGCATGACACGCAGCCGGTTTACTGGGCGCACAAGTCGGAGAAGTTTGACGTCAACAAGGAAACGGCCCAGCGCCTGGGCGAAGAGATCCTGCTGGGGGGCAATATCCGCCTGTTGCCCGGCGCCACCCCCCGCATCGGCGAGGTTGACGACGAAGGGGTCGACCGGCTGGTGATCCGGATTAACGAATTCAAGCAATCCGACGGCATTGACCTGTACCATGCCTTAAGTTTTCCGATGCAGAATGTCATCGCCTGCATCGGCTCCCAGGGGCCGGTGCCGATCTTTGACAAGCTGGGCATCCAGACCATCTCCTGCACCGCCGGAGTCTGCAAGGTGGCCAAGGAAGGAGACCGGCTGGTGCTGCTCTCCGCGGATTTCGAAACCACCCGCAAGGGAGTGTATGTGATGGGCGGGGCCATCTCCCCTTCCTACATGAAGATCTGCGAGGGCTCCATTCAGGAGGAAAAACATCCCAACCTGATCTACACCGCCATCAACGACGCCTATCATGTGGTGGAGGCGATCCGGGCCAAGCTGGGTAAATAGCGCGTTCAAGGAACAGATTCGGGGAGGAATGATGATAAGAAGCATGACCGGCTATGGTAAGGGTGAATCGGTATCGTCACGCGGGCGGTGTCTGGTGGAAGTCCGTTCGGTCAACCACCGCTACGGCGAAATGACCGTGAAGCTGCCCCGTACCTTTTTGGCCTGCGAACACGACGTGCGTAAAATGGCTGCAACCCGCATCAAACGGGGCAAGGCCGACCTGTTTGTGCAGTGGGAACCGGCCGTTGATGCCGCTCTGGCCCCACCGGTAAATATCGAGGCTGCCAAAGGTTACCATGCCGCATTCCAGCAACTGGCACACGAGTTGTTGATGTCGCCGGAGATTCCGCTTTCACTGATCGTGGCGCAGCGCAATGTGATGCAGGAATCGGTTTCGGAGGATGGCGCCGACCTGCTGCCACAGGTGATGGAGGCGGCAGGTCTGGCACTTGATGCGCTGGATGCCATGCGTCTGCGGGAAGGCGAAGCACTGGCCGATGACCTGCTCCAGCGCCGCCGGACTTTGGAAGAGCTGGTTGGACAGATACGCTTACGGGTTCCACTGATGGTCGAAGAATATCAGCTCAAGCTCCAGCAACGACTGGCAAAACTTCTTGGAGAGACAGAGATGGACCCGCAGCGCCTGGCTCAGGAGGTGGCACTCCTGGCTGACCGCTGTGATGTGACCGAAGAGCTGGTACGGCTGGCCAGTCATTTTGTGCAATTTGACGAAACCCTGAACCTGCGGGAACCGGTGGGCCGCAAGCTGGACTTTCTGATGCAGGAACTGAACCGGGAAGTAAACACCATTGGTTCCAAATCCAATGATGTGGAGATCACCTCGCTGGTGGTGACGCTGAAAGCGGAGATGGAGAAGATGCGGGAGCAGGTGCAAAATATTGAGTAGAAAGGTTTGTATGCAGCCCGAAGGACTTTTGATCGTTATTTCCGCCCCCTCCGGCGCGGGGAAGACCACGCTCTGTCGTGAACTGACCCGGCGTTTTCCCGCTCTGCGAGAATCCATCAGCTATACGACCCGCCTGCCGCGCCCCGGTGAGACTAACGGCATCGACTATCATTTTGTCACTGTGGAACGCTTCAGGGAAATGATCGCCGACGACGCCTTTGCCGAATGGGCACAGGTGCATGACAACTACTACGGCACCGCCATCGCCACCCTTGATCAGGCACGACAGGAAGGAACAGACATCCTGCTGGACATTGACTGCCAGGGGGCAAAGATTCTGAAAAACCGCGGTGTGGCGGGGGTATTTGTCTTTGTGCTGCCGCCCAGTATGGATGAATTGCGGCGGCGCCTGGAGGCGCGCTCCTCCGACGACCGTGACGTCATCGAACGCCGCATCGCCATGGCAGCGACAGAAATCCGCGAATCCCGCTGGTACGATTACATCATCATCAACGACCGGCTGGAGGACGCTCAGGAGTCCCTGGCCGCCGTGGTAACCGCCGCCAGGTGCGCCACCGGGCGCATGCTGGGTCAGGTGTCGAAAATGTTTGATATTTGAACCGTTATCAGTATAATCAGCCTCCCTATTAACTTGTATGACTCTGGAAGGAGAACACTGGATATGGCACGGGTTACAGTAGAAGATTGTCTGGAGCAGGTAAACAACCGTTTCATGCTGGTGATGATGACCTCAAAACGGGTTAAACAGCTGTACAAAGGCGCACAGCCCATGGTTG
>DIUT01000051.1 GCA_002423105.1 Geobacter sp. UBA6151
GCCTGTTCTGTGTCCCCTTCATCGGGGGAAAAAGCGGGACATTGCCCATTTAAAGGTGTCTCAACGATATCCGCACAGGGCTTCAACCCCGCTTTTCAGGAAAACACCTCAGACCACCGCTTGAGTGAAAGCATCCTGCCGAGGGATTCCGCCTTGATCCGGTATTTTTCATCCGCCGTAATCAGGGTTGCCGATGGATGGGTCAATGCCGCAGCATGATAGATGGTATCGAAAAGGTGATGATCAAGCTGGGTTGAAAGCTGAACCGCTTTGAGAAAGACGGCGCTTCCTGACGCTTCGGTATGGTCTAAAGCCAGCAGTTTCCACGTGTATTGATCTGCCTTCTCCGGTGCGATGCGGGCCAGCACTGCCAATACCTCGGCGCGCCAGATTGGCGGTTGATAGAACTCTATCCGGTCGTCCCGATACGCGCGCAGAAGGTCAAGCGCCTGTTCTGTGTCCCCTTCATCGGGGGATTCAAAGACAAACCACTTGATGGCGACACTGGCATCAACCACCACCACCGGTTTCAATGGCGCACTTCCTCTTGTGCAGCATGAATGGAGGCCACTGATACCTGCGGCGCCGAATCATGTTCCGCTAACAGGGCGTCAACGGATTCTCTCCGGCGCTTCAGACGCAATTCGTGTTCAGCAGCCTGTTGCATCAGCCCGGAGATTACCGCGCTCCGATTGGCACCGGCAAACGCAGTATTGAACAACTCTTTCACGTCATCGGGAATACTGTAATTGACCGTTGCCATTCTAATGCCTCCTTGCTTGATATAATTATTTATACAATATCTTGTGTATAATTCACAACACGGTATACGGCGAATCACCTGATCAGGCAATCATTTTTTCACGGCATCCTTGATCTCCCGGCCAGTCTGCTTAAAACCTTCCTTGATCTCTTTCCCTGCCTTTTTGCTGCCCGCCTTTATCTCCTGACCGGCTTGTTTAAAGGATTCCTTTGCCTCTTTAGCCCCTTTTTTCACATCTTGCTTAATGGTTGTTCCAGCCTTTTTGATGGCCTGTTTGGTCTCGCTCGCCGACTGTTTCACCTCTTCGGCAACCTGCCCGGCCCGGACCGGCGTTGCCAGAGAGCAAATAGCCGCGATACCCGCAATCGCTTTCAATAGGAACATCTGCTTATCTCCTTTCTCCTACAAGCCGTAAAGCGGCAGGCAATACCACCAGCGCGGCAAGGGCAGTAAAACCTATGCCGAAGTTGGTGGCCCAACCGATGGAGGCCATGGCCCCGTAATCGGTGAAGGCCAGTGACCCAAAACCCGCGATGGTGGTCATGGCCGACATCATGATCGAGCGGCCCACCTGCACAAAACGCCGCTCTTCCCCTGCCGGATCACCCTGCACCAGCCTATGACGGATATGCAGGCCGTAGTCGCTGCCCATGCCCACAATGGTCACCAGCACCATGGCGTTCATGAAATTGAGCTTCATCCCAAGAAGAGCCATAACTCCCAACATTGCCGTGGCACCAAAGGCCACCGGCCCCAGTGGCGCCATAATGCCTATGCTGTCCTTGAAGTGAAGCAGCAGCAACATCAGCACCAGTGCACCGCCGATAACAACGCTGATTGCAAAGCTGTTCCGCACCGCTTCCAGCAGTTCACGGGCAACCGGTTCCATGCCGGTAAGACGAACCTTGGGATCAACCTCTGCCAGCGATGCGCTAAACTGATCAATATTAAGGCGGTCCGGATGATAATGCAGATAGGTCAAACCATGCCATCCTGCCTCATCCTGCACCAGATGCCGCTCCACCACACCGCGCAACGGCGACGCGGAAAGACGCTCCAGCACGGTCTTATCATCCACCACCCTGTTCAGACTGCCGCTTGCCACCTGGACAAGGTAGTCATTAAACGGTTCCAGACTGAAACCATGGCGCAACAGTTGCTGCTCCATAACTGCGCTGGACAACGGTTTCCCCAGGGAGGTTATGATTCGTTGCTGCTGTTCCTTGCTGTTGATGGCCTGGCCCAGGGCAGACCAACTGCTTCCTTTGCTGGTTCGTACCGTTTCAGCTACAAACGCCTCCACCTTGGCAGTTCTGGCCAAGGTGGCTTCCAGTGTGGCGTCATCCACTGCCAGCAGCAGATGCCGGGGCGCCAGATTCAGATGGGCCTCGATCAGCTCCTGGGCGTGGAACGCCTCGGAATGGCGCGGCTGCAGGTTCTTCAGCTCGCTGTCAAAGGATGTTTGCGAGACAGCGGCTCCCATAAACAAGAAGAACAGGACGGCCACAACCCCTATCCGCTGTGCGTAACGTCCGGTGAACAGCCATAACCGGGAAAGCCCGAAGGACGGCAGGGTTTGATAAACCAGGCCCGGACGTTCGGTCAGCCGCAGCAGAAGCGGCACAAAAAACAGGGTCGCGTAAAGTGAGGAGATCACCCCCAGCCCCACCAGCAGACCCAACTCAGAGAGGGCGCGCACATCGGATATGGTAAGAGCCAGAAACGGCAGGGCTGTGGTAAATGAAGCGGTAAAAAGGCCATGTCCGGTATCGGTGATGATGACAGCCAGCGCCTCATTACAATCCAGACCATCTGCGCGCTCTGAATGATAACGGTCATAGAGGTGTATGGAGTAGTCAGCGCCAAGGCCGATAATCAGGGCCATGAAGGCAAAGGAGATGATATGGATGGAGGGTAGCAGCAGCCCGGCAAGCCCCAGGGCCAGCAGTACTCCGACAGAGAGATTAACCGGGATCAACAGGGTCAGTAGCAGACGGCGGTAAATGAGGTAAAACAGGCCCAGCACCACAACCAACGCCGATAAGATACAAATCTGGATATTTTTCTTCATGGCGGCTTCATCAATCACCGCGCTGATGTGGGCTCCGGCGCAGGAAATTTTCACCGCGCTCCCCTCACGGGCCTCGTTGATGGCCGCCACCAGTTTGCGGGCAAAGGCCATGTTCTGCATCGGCTGCACCGGTTCGGCGATGATGATCAGCACCCGGCCATCACGGGAAAGCAGGTAGGGTGAATCCGGATCCAGGTCAAGGGCCTGACTGCCTGCCTTCAGCCTGGGCAATATCAGATCCTTCAGCCCCAGCGGGTCGGCTACGGCCATCTGGCTGCCCAAGCCGCCAACTGATCCGGCAATAGTTGCGGTAAGCCCGGACAGCGCCTCCGGCAGGGCGGCGGGAGACAGACGCCAGGCAAGCTCCGCTACCTTGTCCGGCGGCACAAAGGCTGCCGGATGGGCTGCGGCAAAGGCGATCAACTCAAGAAAAGAGCGGGCTTCCGCCTCGTCGTACAGCCGGTAGACCACCCGTTTGAAGGCCGGTTTTCCCTCCACCTGCAACGCCTTCAGGCGGGCAGCGAAGCGCTCGGCCTCCGGTGGCAGCTGCGTTGGTTCACCCTCCAGCAGAAAATAGGCGTCACGAGCCCCGCCGGACCACTCCAGAGAATCCAGTAACAGGCGCAGAGCTGGACGGTCAGCGGGAAACAGACGAAAGATATCAGTCTCAAAGCGGATGTTGACGACGGAAACAACGGAAAGCAGGACTGCAGCCAGGGTGCTGGCAAGCACCAGGCGGGGGTTGTTGCGGGTGCAACGGTCAATCCAGGCAAGGTGGGCGGCTATCAGACGGTTAACCGCATCCCCCGGTTTGAAGCGCCTGAGAAACGAGGCCACCGGTCAGGAGCCTTTCAGTGCAGACAACGGCAGCAGGAGCAGGCCATCCAGCCGTGGCACAAAGGCGTTTTCCGGCAGAGCCACATTCACCTCCGGCTCTTCCAGCAGCAAACGGATGCGGTCCCCTTCGGTATTCTCCATCACCAGCTCTTGTGCCAGCACCAGACCAGCCACAATGGTGTGCCTGCTGTAGGTCACCTTCTCACCGGTGGTCAGTTTTTTCTCCATCAGCAGACCGTCTTTTACTGTGACCGTCTCAATACCATCCAACCAGGGACGCTGGTATACACCGTCTTTGTCTGATGGCAGCGAACCGGCCAGCACCCAGCGTATCATTCCCCAGCCCCGTTGCCCCACATCCGCCGGAATCTGCGAAAGCGGACCGTTGAAGGCGACCCCTTTTGAAGCATAGAGCAGGGTCAGTTGATCGCCCACCAGGAACGCCTCCAGGGCCGTGGTGCCAAAAGGAGTCAGAACAACCAGACGCAGGTTGTCCGGTTGTTGATAGACCATTACACCACGGGCACTCATATTCTTTTCAGGGGAGCGGAATGAGATGGAGACCGTGCTGGAGATGGTTTCCAGGCTCGTTCCGGCAACGGTCTTGCCCATATCCAGGACAGGCCGTGTGGTGGAACAAGCCGTAAGCAGCACAGCACAGATACAAAGCAGCAACATATATAAAAATTTCCCTCCCCCCTGGCGGGGGAGGGTCAGGGTGGGGGGGAACTGTCCATGAAATTGCCCTGTCGCAACTTCACCCTCCCCCCAACCCCCTCCCGTCAAGGGAGGGGGAGCTATGGTATAAGTAAGACGCATTTGATTACTCCATTCTGAAATCAGCATCAGTTAATCCACTGTTTTTTCTGGCCTTGCCAAAGATCATAGTACTGCGGTCGCCGTTCCGCTCTTCCAGCACCAGCCTGCGGATCAAGCCATCGTCCTGAAACTGCACGGTTATCTCTTTCATCTGTCCGGAACCGGCGGGACGAATCATTACCGTGGTCACCCTGCCGGTCTCTTCAGCCTTGATCTCCATCCCCTCCGGCAGTGAGCTGACCGGTTTCGACAGCTTGCCGATCCACTGGGAAAGCCCCTGGTCTTCAGGCAGAATAATCTTCTGCAACTCTCCGCGCTCGCCAATCCGCTGCAACAGCAGATTATTCTTCAGCAGCATGCGGCTTTTATAGGGGGGGAACAGCTCCATGGCAAACCGGTCCGGCTTCATGAAGCGGACTGTCCCCTTCATGACCAGCTTCTTCTTCAGTACGCTCACCTGCTTTTCCTGGGTCAACTCCGCAGAAAAATCCTGAAGGCCTTGCAAAGCCAGGCGCAACCGCTCAAGCCCCTCCAGCGGAGTGAGCGGCGCGGCACTGGCGGAGGCGGGGAGCAGCATTATAAAAACCAAACTGCAATAGCACGCAGATTTGAGCAGATGCAGCGGATGTACGCAGATTTTTAGAACCTTTTGAAATATCCTTCTCATACCATTCCGATCCCCAGGGTCATCTCCACGGTCAACAGCTCTTCATTGGAGCAGGTAACCATGCCGTGCACCTGGACAAGCCTGCCGAAAGCGGCGCTCATTGCGGCAGAGACAACAAGAATATCACCGGCAAGCGGCAACCGGCCAAAGGCTGCCTGCTGGATGGCAGCCAGAAAGCCCCCCTCCCCTGCTTCCCGGGCAGCAACAATGCCGGCCAGCTGGGCCACACATTCCACCAGCAGAATCTGTGGAAATTGGCTGTTGCAGGTAACCAGCACCTGCGCCTCGCCGGAATGGCCAGGCTGCAGGGATGTTATCCGGTCAAGCAATAAAAAGGGGAAGCGGTGCGGCAGATATGCTGATGGAAGCAGGTTATGCAGAATGCCCTCCCCGGAATGTCAGCGCAAAAAACGGTCCTTCCGGCGATGCTGCCAGATGCAGTCCCATTTTTTGCGGGGCAAGCATGGACACCAACAGACTGCTGACAACACCTCCCATGGCCAGGGAGCGGCCAATGCTATCGCCGGGACGGATGAGGTTTTCCCTGCCCAACCCTTTGGAAAGCGGTTCTCCCGGAGGTTCTGCCCCGGACAGAGCAATGTGGCTGAAACCGGAGGTCACCGGAAGCAAACGGTCTATCCCTTCCTGCTCCCTGCCCGGCAGCAGTAAACCGATGGTACGGATCGACTCCAGACGTGCCTTGACAACCGCGCCACGGGCTTCTGCATGGCTGGCCCGTTCAAGCAGCAGCATGCCGCACCCCTCGCCAAAACCTGATGCAAAACGTTTTAATTGGCCGGTCGCGGCAAAACCGCGCACCATCAAAGGGGTCAACTCATCAACTCCGCCAGCCAGCATCAGATCCGCCCTGCCTTCCTCTATGAAACGGCAGGCGGCCAGGATTGCCGATTCAGCGGAGCAAAAACGTTGGATAAAGGTAATATTCGGCCCTTTAAGCCCATACTCGATTGATGCGTTACTGGCCGGGGCGTTGGCTACAGTGTTGGGAAACAACATCGGGTTGAGACCGACGAGTCCCTCCCTGAAATAGCCGGACAAAAACTCGACTGAATTGGCGATGCCGCCAAAACCGCAGCCCAGGGCTATACCAATGCGGGCTGCCGGAACAGCGCCTTTGACAATTCCGGCGTCAGCCAGAGCCTGCCCTGCCACGGCAACCGCAAACTGGCTGGCGCGGTCAAGCTTGCGCGCCTTCAGCGGGGCGATAAAATCCGTGGCCTTGAAGGCATCCGCCCTGCCCCAGAGATAGTCGGCCCTTCCATTGGCTAACTCTTCAGGAACCGGCTGAAGACAACAGCGCCTCTGCTGCACCGCCTCCAGCGCCGCCGCAATTCCCACGCCTGCCGCTCCCACCGCGCCAAGCCCGGTTATGGCGATCTGTCCGTCAAGCCGTTCCATCAGCTGTCCCTCCGGCCATGGTCGGCTGCGGCAAGCGCCAGGGTGGTAATGTTACCGCCAAAGGCAAAGGAGTTTGAAAGGGCAATCCTAGCATCTGTCTTTTTTGGCCCGCCATGGCAGTATTCCAGATCACATTCGGGGTCTTTGCCGCGAAAGTGCAGAGTCTGCGGGATGGTAGCGGCATTGAGGGACAGCAGTGTGGCAACCGCCTCAATGGAACCGGCAGCCCCCAGGCAATGGCCGGTAACCGGCTTGGTGGAGATCAGCGGAACACCTGACACCGCTTCGCCAAACACCAGCTTCATGGCGTTTGATTCCACCACATCATTGAGCGGCGTACCGGTACCATGGGCATTCACCCACCCCACCTGTTCAGGCCTGATCCCGGCTGTTGCAATGGCAGCCTGCATCACACAGGCCGCAGCTTCGCCTGACGGTTCCGGCGCAGTCATATGGTGGCCCTCTCCTGCCAGGGCATAGCCCAGCAGATACCCCAGAATGGTTGCACTGCGGCTGACCGCTGACGCTTCATCCTCCAGCAGCATGAAGGCCGCGCCTTCTCCCAGGGAGATGCCGTTGCGGCCCAGGCTGAACGGCGCGCATGGCTCGGGATCAACCACCTTGAGCGAGTTGAAACCGGCAAAAGTCAGCATTGCCAGAGAATCAGCCCCGCCGCACAGCGCCGCCTTCAAACGTCCAGACCTGATCTGGTCCGCGCTCCAGCCGATGGCGGTTGCCGAAGAAGAGCAGGCGGTGGTGATGCTGCCCTGGTAACCTGCAAAGCCGAAGGTCTCTGCCAGCCTGGTGGCAGTGCAATCCGGCAACAGGGTACGCAATAATCCCGGACATGCTGTCTGACCGTGAATGTCCGCAGCAAGCCAGGCCTCGCCATGGAGCATCCCCCCTACTCCCCCGCCGACACAGACACCGATCTCATATGGATTGTAGCTACCGCTGACGGAACTCATGGCAACCGCCTCTCTGGCTGCAATCAGGGCAAATTGATCGGTACGGGAGAGGTGCTTCAGTTCGCGGCGGGTAAAATGCTCACGAGGACGATAGTCTTTAACCTGGGAACCGATCTGTGCCGGAAAAACAGAGACATCGAACAGGTCAAGCGGGCCTATCCCGCTTTTACCCTTTAGAATGGCATCTTGAAACGCGGAGACACCTGCGGCAGGACCGCTGATTACCCCCAGACCGGTTATGACAACCCTGGAACTGCTCACAGAATCCCCCCGTCCACCACAAGACACTGTCCGGTAATGTAGGCAGCTCGCGGCGATGCCAGAAAGGCTACGACCTGGGCCACTTCTTCCGGCTGGCCGATCCGGCCAAGGGCCGATGACCTGACGATCCGCTCCACCTGATCCTGCTTCAGTCCGGCGGTCATATCGGTCTGGATCAGCCCGGCGGCAACGGCGTTGACCCGGATACCCATCCCCCCCAGTTCGCGGGAAAGCGACTTGGTGAAACCGGTCACCGCCCCTTTGGATGCGGCGTAGTTGGTCTGCCCTGCTGCCCCGGCAATACCGGAGATGGAGGAAAGGTTGACAATTGCCCCGCTGCGGCGGGAGAGCATCTTGCGCACCGCCCATTTACAGCAGTGAAACAGCGGATAGAGATTGGTGCGGATCACCGCATCCCAGTCATCTTCCGCCATCATGGCCAGAAAACCGTCACGGATAATTCCGGCATTGTTGACCAGGATATCCAGGTGTCCGGATTCAGCGCTGGCAGCATCGATCAGGGCAATCGCCCCCTCGGAACTGCTCACATCAGCCTTGATAACGGTTATTGAGCCGGGCAACGAGGCAGCTTCAGCCGCAAGTCTTGCAGCGGCATCGTCATCGGAGCGGTAGGCCGCAAACACCCGCGCACCATGGGCAGCGAACAAAAGCGACACCGCCCGCCCGATCCCCCGCGTACCGCCGGTCACTACAACCGTTGCATCCTTAAATTCCTGTTCCGTTGTCAACACGTTGCACTCCCCATTCAGTTGTTTTACGCCATCGGTGCTATTCTACTGCGTCCCGAGCGCTTCAGCAACTTCCAAAGCGGGCCACGCACCTTGAACCTGCGCAACGCTTCCAGCATCGCATCACTCATATTCACCTCCAGCCCCGGCACGATCCAGTTCCTGCGCTGCATCGCCTCCCGTATCACCAGTTCCGTCAGCTGCTCTCTGACCGCTGCCGACAGATAGAAGACCGGCTGTAACAGATCGGTGTCCGGGGTGATTATTCCTTCCTCAAGGGCGGTGCGGTACAGTGCTGTTCCGGGATATATCCTGACCCCGGTCATGGCGATCACCGCCGTGGGGGCCAGTTCATCCATCAGCCTGAAGCTCTCCAGAATGCTATTCTCTGTTTCACCCGGGCCGCCGAACAGCAGGTAATGGGCAGTATCTATCCCGGCATCGGCACACAGGTGCGAGGCCCTGCGCACGTCCTCCACGGAAAAAGACTTGCCCATGCTTTTCAGCATCGCCGGAGAACCTGAATCGGTGCCGAACTCCACGGCATCGCATCCTGCCCGCTGCATGGTTGCAAGCAGTTCCGGGGTAATGAAGCCGGGATTGATGAACGCTGACCAACGCACCGCAAGCCCGTCATCGGCCATGGCTGCACAGAGCTGTCCGGCAAAATCTGTGGGAAAATTGAAGATGTCGTCAACAAAGTAGAGGTAATCAACACCATGGTCATGCACCAGGCTGCGAATCTCCGCCAGTATCTCTTCAACAGGGCGAAGCCGGATTCTGCTGCCTTCCAGCAGCGGGTAAGTGCAGTAGCTACAGCCGAAGGGGCAGCCACGCTTGGTCTGGATGTTGGCCATCCCCCCTTCTTCAAGATAACGTGCAATAGAGAACAGTTTCCGGTCAGGAGAACCGATCCGCTCCACCGGACAAGGTGGTAAAATGTCTGGAGAACCGGGCAGCACAACCCCCGGCAGCCCGGCAGGAGAACCGCAATCGGCAAGACAGTCCAGCAGCTTGGGCAAAATCTCTTCCCCCTCGCCCACCACACCGATATCGGCGCCACAGTACGCCAATATTTCCCGTGGCATCAGGGAAAAGCCCGAACCACCCAGCACAACCGTGGCCCGACCCCGGCAAACATCCACCAGCTCACGCAAAGCACTCAGATAGGAACGGGTATCCGGCCAGGTAACGTTGTCCAGATTACGCAGGGAGATGATGATGGTATCCGGCCGTTCTTCATCCAGCATAGCAGCCAGGGCTGCTGGCGGATCCTGCTCGAAACAGAGGTCAAGTACGCAGAGATGATGCCCCGCCTGCTCCAGCGGTCCGGCAAGAAAGGCCAGCCCCAGGGGGAAGACCGGATAGGGGGTCCGTTCACGATTGGCAGAAACCAGCAGCAGTTTCATGGTTCTTCTCCACTACACCAATCCTGGAGCGCGCCCACAAGCGGCGCGATGGCAGGCGGCAGGCGGAACTGCAGAACTCCGTCCGTACCGGTCAGGGCATGAACGGTGCGGCCGGTGGCCAAACAGTTGCCATCCATCCCCAGCACCTCGCTCAGAAACACCAGGGTAGCGGCCTCAGAGGGCTCCAGGGTGGTGCGGATGGTGATCAGATCATTAAAACGGGCAGGCCGTAGAAATTTCAGTTCCAACGACACCACCGGCCCTTGGTAGCCAAGCTGTGACAACTGGAACGGATCAAGACCGAAACGCTGCGCCAGGGCGGTGCGCCCGATCTCCATCCAGCCCACGTAGTGGCCGTGCCAGACCACCTGATAGGCATCCACCTCGTTAAAGCGAACCTGTACTGTGGTTTCATCGTATCTCATCAGTCTGTGCTCTCACTATCTATCCATCGGTTAAACTTGGTCAACGCCTGCCCGCTGCCCACCTCGCTACAACGGCTAAAGCCTTTGGCACGCAACACCTTCCAGCTTTTTTCCCACCAAACCGGCTGCAACAGTTCATCCACCAGAAAGGCCGGTATGGCTGCCGATGTCAGCCGGGTCTGGTTGATATGTTCCAGCAACGGCACGAGCGGTTCCCGGAAGCGGTATCCGGCAACGATTGCCGTCAGCTCTGTGGATAGTTCCGCCAAAAGCGGCGTATGCAGCGGCGCTTCACAGGGGAAGTGGCTTGCGCTGAAGGCGCCTGCCGCCAGACATTCCCCCAGGGCTGCCTCGATTCCGGACGTCTCCCCTGCCAGCAGAAAGTGCCGCGATGTGTTGTAATTTGCCACAAAGACCCCATTATTGCGGGCCGCCGACTCCACCGGCCCCACCGGCAGACCGATGGGACAGCCCAGAGCATACTGCCTACCCGTAAACGCGGTGGCCATTGCACTGCCGATGCCGCAGACCAGTTCCAGAACAGCTCCCTCCTCCAGACAACCGGCAGCAGCCAGGGCGGCATAGATGCCCAGCGAATGCTCGGCAATCAGGTCCGGGGTTATCCCTGTTCCTCTCAGGCGTCTGGCCCGGTACAGCGACATGGCCACACCGTATATTTGCAGGCAGGTATGGTTGCTCAGGTTGTGACCGGACAGCGGCAAATGATGTGACAGATCAAAACCGCAGCGTTCACGGCAGAGCTCGTTTATGGCATAAAAATCGTCATCATCCGGCACTGCCGGTTCCGGCGTGAGCGGCTGGCCGGGAAATAGCCAGAGCGTCATGCGTCGGCCTGCTTTCTTCTAATAGCCGAACGAAACCCTATGTTCATGGGACCAAAGACCTGCACCGAGCGATGCAGCTTGAAAATTCGGCGCCAGATGGAGCCAAGGGAATAGAAATCGCGGCAGATCCGGTCATAGCCATCCTGCAACTGCTGCACGCTCATCCCTTTCGGCTGAAACACCACATGCTCCATATCGTAATCCTGCCAGTTGTTGTTGAATATCCGCCCCTCCGCCTCCAGACGTCGGCGAACCGCAGTACCCGGGTACGGAGTCAGTATGGGGAAAATAGCCGCCTCCAGCCGGGCATCCTCGCAGAAGCGCAGGGTCTGCTCAAAGACCGCCGGTGTATCACCGTCACAGCCCATGACAAAGGAGCCCAGAATACCGATGCCGTGGTCACGGAACAGTGCGGCGTATTCCAGGTACGAGGCAGCCCTGTTGGTTACTTTGCCCATGGCAACCAGGGATTCCTGATTCAGGGATTCAAAACCGACAAACATGCCAACACAGCCCGATCTGCCTGCCGCCTGCAACAACTCCTGATCCTCGGCAAAATCAATCGGCGCATGGGAAAGCCATTTCAGCCCCATCCCCTGCATACCGGCAAACAGCTCCAGGGAATAGCGGCGGTCGGCAACGATGTTGTCATCCACAAAAAAAACAAAGGAATTGACCTTGCGCAGTTCTTCCAGTTCAGCCAGCACCTGGGGGACCGGACGCTTGCGGTACTTGCGGCCATAGAAGGCAGTGACCGAACAGAATTCACAGTCAAAGGGACAACCACGGGTGGTCTGGATGGTGTTGGTGAAGAAGTGACCGGAACCTTTATATATATCCCGCCGGGCAGGGGGAATCAGGCTGGTGTCAATCAGGCCATCGGCCCGGTAGATGCGTTGCAAGGCTCCTGCCTGAAAATCAGCCAGCAGGTGCGGCCAAGCCAGCTCCCCTTCCCCAACCACCACGCTGTCTACATGCTGCAACGCTTCATCAGGCAGGTTGCTGGCGTGGAATCCGCCCATTACTACGGTCTTGCCGCGCTGCCTGAAGCCATCGGCCAACTGATAGGCGCGGGTTGCCTGGGCGGTCATGGCGGTCAGGGCGATCAGGTCGGCGTCAGTGTCAAAGGAGATGGGACGGATAGCGTCATCATGGAAGGCGACATCCCATGCAGGGGGGGTCACTGCCGCCAAGGTCGCCAGGGAAAGGGTGGGAAACTTGAAGCCGAGCTCTCCCCACAAGCGTCCTTTGGGCCAGCCGGGGGAGAGAAAGAGGATCTTCATCAGACAGTCGGCGGCTATTTGCGGTGTTCAGCAATGTAGGCGGACATGGCCCGCACCGAGGCAAACACCTTGGTCCCGGTGGCGGCATCTGGCACAACCACACCAAACTCTTTTTCCATGGCCACCACCAGTTGCAGGGCGTCAATGGAATCCAGTCCCAGCCCCTCGCCAAACAGCGGTGCATCGCTGTCAATCTCATCAGCTGACATACCCTCGATACGCAGGGCATCAATGATCATCTGCTTTATGTGCGGAATCAGTTCTTCGGACATAGCTATTCCTTTACGGGAGAATTCCAGAAATCAAAAAAATTGTACCACTGATCAGGGTACTGCCTGATATATCGCTCAAAAACCGAAGCCAGGCGGGTCATTCCTTCCTGTACCGTCTGATGGTTGTGTCCGTGACTTCCCCTGAAAAAAATCGCCTCGTCCATCAGGGTAGCATAATGACCATCATCCTCAAGAACCACAAAAACCGGAATCACCGGCGCTCCAGTGGCCAGAGCCAGGTGGGCGGCCCCGGCAGGAAGCGCTGTGGGACAGCCGAAGAACGGAACGGTCACGGTGTTGGAAGAACCGTCGCGGTCACCGATCAGACAAATAATCTCGTTTCTGCGCAAGGCATTGACCGCCTCAATGATTGCTAACGGGGAAGTGTCCTCACGATCAACATAGATCACGCCGATACCGCGCTGATTGCGCATCTGTTCGCGCTGTTCGTTAACCTGCTCGTCCGGTTCGCGAAAGGTGAGCACATTGACCTTGTACCCCATGTCTGCCAGCCCCAGCCCACCCAGCTCCCAAGTCCCCAGGTGGGGAGAGATCAGGATGGCGCCGGTTCCGGCTGCCAGGGCCTCATCAAGCGGTTTACCGGAAGACCTGCGTCCAATGAGCGCCTGAAGCCGCTCTCCCTGCAGGCGGCTCATCAGCATCAGGTCGCACCAGTTGCGGGAATACTTGTAATAGGTGGCAACAACCAGACCTTCCACCTGCTGCCTGCCAGTCACCGCCCGCAGGTTGGCACGCACTCCGCGCCGCTTTTTGCCAAACACAAGGTAAAACAGGCCTCCCCAGAAGAAGGCCGCTGGCGGAAACAGAGCACGCGGCACCAGCCTGGTAAAGAGGCTGATAAGGAACAGGTTGAAACTACTGTACAGCGACATACGGCCTAGCTACATCCGGCTGTACGCCGCCGCGTCGGATGATCCTGAAACTCCTCTTCCCAGACCGGATCGGCAACTTCGGCATAGGCCCGTGAATAGTCATCCATCTGGTCTGCAAGGGTGGTGAAGATGGTTTCAGCCCCCTCATGGGTGGGGTAAGCCCCTTCACTCCCGAACAGCTCCCGTCCAGCATCGGGATGGTCGATCAACATACAGGGACGCAGCAGGTTGCCGTGCTCGGCCTGCCGTTCGCGAATTTTGCGGAACAGCGGCGAAGCAAGGGCATCACGCAGTGTCGTGCGGCGGATGTTGTCCGCTGCAAAATGGCAGAAAACACAGGGTTCGATATCGCCATTGGCGTTGATATGAAAATATTTACGTCCGCCAGCCAGACAACCGGAGATGATCGGCCCGTCGTTCCAGAAATCGATAAACACCATCGGCTTGGTGTCACGATAGGTCGCCGTGGCTTGCCGCAGGGCATCACGCTGCACCGGTGTAGGCATCAGATCCGGGTTCGGCTCACGCCCAACCGGCACATAGGAGAAGAGCCACAGGGCAAACACCCCCTGCTCCAGCAGAAAATCGATATAGGCAGGATCCGTGATCAGATGGCTGTTGTTGCGGGTATGGGTAAAGGAACCGCAGAAGGAGAGGCCGTTTTCCCGTAAAAGCCGCATGGCATTCATCACTTTGTCAAAATGCCCGGCGCCGCGACGCTCATCGGTTTCAGGCTGATAGCCTTCAAGGGAAAAGGCCGGCATGACATTACCCACTTCAATCAAACGCTGCACCATCGCTTCGTCAATCAGGCCACCGTGGGTAAAAACCAGAAAGGCCATGTCATTATGCTTTTTGAATATCTCGAAGATCCCTTGCATAAAGAACGGTTCTCCGCCGGTAATCACCGCAAAATAGAGCCCCATCTCCTTCATCTGCAGCAGTACATTGTCAAATTCATCCAGCGACAGCTCCAGCGTCTTGCCGTAATCACCGGCATAACAGCCGTAGCAGGAAAGGTTGCAGCGCATGGTGGGACTAATAACCACCGTAGATGGTGGGTAAAAACCATTCTTCTCAGCCCACTCTTTTCGCTTGTTAGTGCCTGATAACAGATGATTTATTGCCAGATTGCTGATCCACTTCTCCCGTTGGTTCGGGTGCAGATCCCGCAATATACGACGGGGAAATTCAATGGATGGATGTTTTGTCCGGATCAATTCACGGATCCAGCGCAGGCGATCCTTATAATAGTCTTTTTTGGCAGTCATCTCCATCAGACGGGTCATGGTGATCAGGGTTTCGTCCGATGAACTTGTTGCAAGATCAAGCAGGGTGGAAACCGCTTTGTCACGGGTATAATTTTTTAATGATTGCAGCATGCACAACTCCCTCACACCATCTGTTTCAAAAATATCTTGCAGATACTCCAGGTATCCTGCACCGGCTTGAAATGACTGGTTGACCTGCCGTCAGCTACCCTGGCCGCCACTGGCATCGATCCAATACTGAAACCGGCCCGCCAGCATTTCATGAGCAACTCCATCTCCAGATCGTAACCATTGTTCTCAAGTTCTACACTACGCAACAGGTCAGCTTGATAAAAGCGGAAACCGGACTGGCTATCGTGTATCTCAAAGCCGGTGCGCCTGCGCAGACACCAGACTCCGAAGCGGTTCCAGAACTTGCGTAAGCCCGCCATCTGCTCAAACTGGGTGTGACGGGAAGCAAGCAGGATACCGAAATTGCCACGAAGTGCCGTCTCCACCACGTGCGGAATCGCAACCGGATCATGCTGGCCATCGGCATCCAAAGTTACTATGCCATCATACCCTTGGGCGAGCGCCCAGGCAAAACCTGTTTTGAGAGCCGCCCCCTTGCCACAATTGACCGGATGCTTTAACACCGTCAAGGGCAGTCCTGCCAGACTCTCGGCAGTGCCGTCGGTGGAACCGTCATCCACCACCACCAGCGGCAGACCGTGAATCAGGCACTCCTCCACCACGCTGCGCAAGGTTTCTTCGGCATTGTATGCCGGAATCAGGATGCAGACTGCCATGATGAAACCAGCTCTTCCAATGTTGTGAATCTGAACAGCTCCAGCAGACGTTCCAGGCGTGGTTCCGAGCTTGCCCGTGGTCCATAGGCCAGAAAGCTGCGCAGGAAATTTAATGCAATACGCGGGCCATCCGGATCAAGTTCACGGGGATGAATGAATAGTACTCCCGGTTGTCCCTGGCGCTGATCGGCCAGCAAGGTCTGGCGAAGCAGCCACTCTGGGAAAACTCTGAATCCCCAGCCGCCACCTGTGGGCAGGTTACCCCATGGCGTCGGCGTCACCAGCGGTGGAATTTCCCAGAGCACTCCCGCTTGCGTTTCAATGCGGTGCGGTATACGCGGGCCACCTGCATCACCGACAAACGCCAACGGGGTCAGGCTGCTATCGTACGTGTAGCCCTGCTGCGCTAGTATCTCAAAAGCCCAGGGAGTGCGCCTGCGGCAGAGAGACCACTGCGGAGCCCTGAAACCGGCCGGGCGTTTTCCGGTCTGGCGCTCCAGCAGATCAGCGGTTCGCAGCAGTTCATCAGCAAACTCATCCGGCGTCAGTTCCGTCACCAGACGGTGCGACCAGCCATGTGATGCGATCTCATGGCCATGCTGCGCGATATTCTCAATCAGCTCAGGGTATTGTTCGGCAACGGAGCCCAGGACAAAAAAGGTTGCCTTGCTCTGATGCCGATGTAACAACCCCAGAATCGACTTCGTTACCGGAACGATCCGTTCCATACCGGAGCTGTTTGTCGTCTGCCTTGACACACCACAGACATGGTACCAGTCTTCCAGATCAACCGTAATGGCATGAAACAGACTGTGGGCAGGCGCGTGAGAAAGCATTGGCTCTTGTAGCCCACCTTGAACAATACTGTCAAGGAATGGGAGTCAAGTCAAACGCTCCTTGCCCATAGGATGCACCCTTGCCCAGATTTACAAGACCACCCAGGCAAAGTAGTGGCCCAAGCTCCGCAAACGGTCCCTGCAATTCATAACTTCCGCTAATTCCTCTGTGGGAAGCCGTATCCCTGACAACAGCCTGACGCAGCAGACGAACCTCTCCCGCCAGACCGGCAAGATATCGAAAATGGTCCGTATCAACCCCCTCACCATAGTATGCTGCCAGAGAAGAGAGCCGCCTGAGCAATGAACGGAGGAAAAATACGGGGTCAAAGCGGTTCAACTCGTGACCGTCCCGCACCATGCGCAGGGGTGTTTCAAGGTCGATACGTACTCGTTGGCATGCATGAAAGTCTGCACAGGAGTGATCAATCAGTTCATGCGCTTCAAGCAACGGCAGGTTTTCTGCATTTCCCTCACCATCAAAGGTAATGGCCACGGGGCTGTTCTGACCGTCACGTGCAACAACAGGGTATGGGGTATGATTGTCCGACCGCAGGACCAGAACCTCAAGAAACAGGGAAAGATGCGCTATGGCGTTGCCCAGCAGGATAAGACTGAACTGATGCCGGTCGCCCTGTTTGCGAAAAACATAGGGAAGTCCCGGTTTTTGATGCTTTTTCAGGAGATCGGGATCAGGAGAGACATTTCTGGAGACAAGGCCGGGAATCGGACAGCTTGTGAATCCATCACAGGGTTCAGGAACACAGACGTTTCTTGTGCAGCAGGCCTGCCGCAATGCCTCTTCAAAAACCGCCCCCTTGCCGTTGAACAATGCGTCGGCCAGCGATGCAGGAACGTCAGACAATGGCAGCAACAGTTTGACAAGATTCAACTTCATACTAAAGCGGGGCGATTGTTACCAATCGCCCCGTACCTTCCTTTCATATCAAGCGCCGTTAGAACTGGGCCTTGATATACTCCCTGTTCATCCGGGCAATAAACTTGACATTAATCCCTTTGGGACATGAAGCCTGGCACTCATAGTGGTTAGTGCAATTACCGAAACCACATTCTTTCATGGCTTCAACCATATTTTTCACCCGTGCTTTAGCTTCAGCCTTACCCTGTGGCAATAGTGCCAACTGGGAAACCTTGGCGCCGGTGAACAGCATGGCGGCGCTGTTGGGGCAGCCGGCTACGCAGGCGCCGCAACCGATGCACTCGGCGGCATCCATCGCTTCGTCGGCAGCAGGCTTAGGGATAAGAATGGCGTTACCGTCGGCAATACCACCGGTATGGCAGGAAACATAGCCGCCTGCCTGGATAATGGTATCCAGAGCCGTACGGTCAACCACCAGGTCGCTCACAATCGGGAAAGCCGTCGCACGCCACGGCTCAATGTAGATGGTGTCGCCATCGTGGAAGTTACGCATATGCAGCTGGCAGACCGTGGTCCGCTCCTGTCCGCCATGGGGAGCGCCGTTCACAACCTGCGAACACATGCCGCAGATCCCTTCGCGGCAGTCATGGTCAAAGGAAACCGGCAGTTTTCCGGTCTTGATCAGGTCTTCGTTCAGGACGTCCAGCATCTCCAGAAAGGAATGGTGCTCGGTAATCCCCTTGACCGTATAGTTTTCAAACTTGCCTGGGTCGTTGGCGTTTTTCTGGCGCCACACGACGAGGTTGATTGTCATGGTCTTGTGATCGCTCATTATTTGTAGCTCCTTACTGCGAGATGGACGTTATCGAATTTCAGCGGTTCCTTGTGCAGTTCCGGCTCCTTGTCGTTCCCCTTGTACTCCCAGGCTCCGACATAGCAGAAGTCGGCGTCGTTACGCATCGCTTCGCCGTCATCGTACTGGTGTTCAACGCGGAAGTGACCGCCGCAGGACTCTTCACGGTGCAGGGCGTCACGGCAGAGCAACTCGCCGAACTCCAGGAAGTCAGCGGTACGGCCGGCGTTTTCCAGCTGCTGGTTAAACTCTGCCCCGGAACCGGTCACCTTGACGTTCTGCCAGAACTCTTCACGCAGTGCCGGAATCTTCTTGAGGTTCTCCTCCAGAGATTCCTTGGAGCGGGCCATACCGCAGTTTTCCCACATCAGGCCGCCCAGTTCGCGCATGAACTCGAACACCGTCTTCTTGCCGTTGATGGAGAGGAGCTTGTTCTGCTCGGCAGCAACATCCTCAGCCGACTTCTTGAACTCGGCATGGTCAGTGGCAGTGCCGTAAGGTTTCACCGTGGCCAGGTAGCCGCCGATGGTGTAGGGGATGACAAAGTAGCCGTCAGCAAGACCCTGCATCAGGGCTGAAGCGCCCAGGCGGTTGGCGCCATGCACCGAGAAGTTGGCTTCGCCCAGCACGAACAGGCCAGGTATGTTGCTCATCAGGTTGTAGTCAACCCAGAGACCGCCCATGGAGTAGTGGGGGGCCGGATACATACGCATCGGGCGCTTGTAGCCGTTCTCGTCGGTGATCTTCTCGTACATTTCGAACAGGTTTCCGTAACGCTCCTTGATGGTATCAGCGCCAAGACGCTTGATGGAGTCACCAAAATCAAGGTATACACCGCGACCGCCGGGGCCAACGCCACGGCCGTCATCACACTGCTCCTTGGCAGCACGGGAAGCGATATCCCGGGGAGCCAGGTTGCCGAATGACGGGTACTTGCGCTCCAGATAATAATCGCGGTCTGCATCGGGAATCTCGCTTGGATGCTTGCCGCAATCTTCCTTCTTCTTGGGCACCCAGCAACGGCCGTCGTTCCGCAGCGACTCGGACATAAGCGTCAGCTTGGACTGGTAATCACCGGCCTGGGGAATACAGGTGGGGTGAATCTGGGTGTAGCAGGGGTTGGCGAAGTATGCGCCCTTCTTGGCAGCTTTCCAGTTGGCGGTTACCGAGCAGCCCATGGCGTTTGTGGAGAGGTAGAATACGTTGACATAGCCGCCGGTGCAGAGGCAGACCGCGTCGGCTGCGTAGGATTCGATCTCGCCGGTCACCAGGTTACGGCAGGTAATCCCTTTTGCCACACCGTCAACCACCACCAGATCCAGCATTTCACGGCGGTTGTACATCTTGACGGTACCGGCCTTGATCTGGCGGGACAGGGCGGAATAGGCCCCCAGCAGCAGTTGCTGGCCGGTCTGTCCGCGGGCAAAGAAGGTACGGGAAACCTGGGCGCCGCCAAAGGAACGGTTATCCAGGTAGCCTGCGTAATCACGGGCAAAGGGAACACCCTGTGCCACGCACTGGTCAATGATGTTGTTGGATACCTGGGCCAGACGCCAGACATCGGCCTCGCGGGCGCGGAAGTCGCCCCCCTTGATGGTATCGTAGAAGAGGCGGTAGATGGAGTCGCCATCGTTGGGATAGTTCTTGGCAGCGTTGATGCCGCCCTGTGCCGCGATGGAGTGAGCGCGGCGGGGGCTGTCCTGATAGCAGAAGGCCTGTACGTTATAGCCAAGCTCCCCCAGGGAGGCGGCAGCCGCGCCACCGGCAAGGCCGGTGCCGACCACAATGACGTTGTACTTGCGCTTGTTGGCCGGGTTGACCAGCTTCAGATCAAAGCGGTGCTTGTCCCAGGTTTGTTCAATAGGTCCGGTTGGACATTTTCCATCAAGAATCACGATAACCCCCTTAACCTTTCAAAATTCCGAAGAATATAGACAGCGGAATGGACACATAGCCCAGCAGAAGAACCAGCGCAACCAGCATTCCCGCAGTGGTGATTTTTGGCTGGATACAGTCGCAGTTCCAGCCCATGGTCTGGAAAAAGCTCTGAATACCGTGGTAGAGGTGCAGGAACAGCACCACCATGGCGGCAGCGTAGAGACCGGCGCCTGCAAAACTGGAGAAGCTGGAGGCCACCATGGCGAACACGTTGAAGTGACCTGCGGCATCGTTGACCAGAGTCAGACCGGGGGTAACCCGGAAAGTGAAGTGCAGCAGATGGTAAACGATGAAAGCGCCCAGCAGCAGGCCGGTCCAGATCATGTTTTCGCTGGCAAAGGTCGTTTTGCGGGACACCTTGACGGCATATGACGTGGGGGTCGCGGTGCGGTTTTCAATGGTAAGCTGGATACCATAAAGAACATGGACCAGGAACAAGCCCAGCATGACAGCCCTGAAGGCCATGATAATCGGCAACGGCAGGCTGTGCAGATGTTGGGCGTAGGAGTTTAAGCCCACTGCGCCGGCAAAGATGGAGCTGTTACCGAGCAGATGGACAATGGCGAACAGGAGCATACAGCACCCTGTCACTGCCATCACGATCTTTCTGCCAATGGATGTACTGAACATAGCGTCTTTCCCTTTTCCTTAGAGTTGGTGTGAAAATTGTTAAGGTCACGCGATGCAACCTTGCTGAAAGCCGGTACTAAAATGTTAGTATGGGGGAGCTATAGACTGGAGATCAGGTGGGCCTCGCCAATTACGTTCGCAGCTTTTGTGCATGACAACGCCTCCTTTATGTTTACAGATGGGATACCCGGACAGCTGCATGAAACATAGAAGAACAACGGGCCGCATAGTAAACGTCGTTATGAAAAATTACAAGGGTTTTGTATACAGCATGTTAAATAACAGTACCGCGGGAAACCGGTTCCGACCAGTTGCCGCCTCTGCCATGACAGACTATTTGCGCCGGACATGATTCATATGCTATTGACAGGACTATAACAGAACTACTGCGGAGATCAGCCAACGCCATGAAATTCACTTTATTGAAAAAGGACCGCTCATCAAAAGCCCGCCTGGGCATATTGACCACCAGCCGGGGAGATATTCAAACCCCGATCTTCATGCCGGTGGCCACCCACGGTGCCATGAAACCGCTCACCCCGGCCCAGATAACTGAAACCGGCGCCCAGATCATCCTTTCCAACACCTATCACCTCCATCTGCAACCGGGTGAGGGACTGGTGAAAAAAGCAGGCGGTCTACACAAATTCATGGCCTGGGACAGGCCGATTCTGACCGATTCCGGCGGTTTTCAGGTGTTTTCTCTGCCTAAGAAGCGGATCACGGAAGATGGCGTCTTTTTCAGGCACGAGAATACCGGTGAAGAGATCTATCTGGATCCGGCCCGTGCCATCGCCATCCAACAGGAACTTGGCTCTGACATCATGATGGCCTTTGACGAGTGTATCCCCTATCCCTGCGACAAGAATTACGCGGAACAGTCCACCAAAAAGACCATCCGCTGGCTGAAGGAATGCCGGAAGGCCTGGACCAATCCCGACCAGGCTCTGTTCGGCATCGTGCAGGGCAGTGTGTACGAAGACCTGCGCATCATGTGTGCAAAAGAGATGGGAAAGCTGGATCTGCCCGGCTACGCCATCGGCGGTGTCAGTGTGGGCGAAGGCTTGGAACTACTGAAAAAGGTTGTGGGATGGACCGCCCCCCACCTGCCGGAAAGCAAACCGCGTTACCTGATGGGGGTGGGTCTACCTGAGGATATTCTGGAAAGCGTTGAACGGGGCATGGACATGTTCGACTGCGTGATTCCCACCCGCTACGCGCGTAGCGCTACCCTGTTTACCCGGCGGGGCAAGATCAGAGTGTCAAACAAAAATTACAAACGGGATTTTTTCCCGGTTGATCCGTCCTGTAGCTGCTACACTTGCCAAAACTTCAGCCGGGCCTATCTGCACCATCTTTTTGCCGCCAACGAGGTGCTTTCGGCGGTGCTGTCAGCCATTCACAACGTGCATTTCTATCTGGCCATGATGAGCGAAATCCGTCAGGCCATTGCCAATGATTGTTTTACAACCTTCAAGCAGGAATTCCTGAGCGCCTACCTCAGCCCATCTTCCACGGAACCCCCCAGAAGAAAAGGGAAATAGACTGAACAACAGCTTCGGAACCGTCCACATATATACAGAGTGTTCACAACGGGATTGTCGTTGCTGTCTTGATACTTGTTCAGAGTTCCTGCAGAAGCTGCAAAACATCCTCTGAGCTGTACGGCTTGGAAATGGTCCTTTGTACGCCAAGCTTACCCGCCGCCTCCAAAACGGTACCAAGTGTTTCCCGGGATGAAACCGCAATAATTATGACGTCCCTGTCCAGCGACTTCAGAGTACGCAATGCAGTCAGACCATCCATCCCGGGCATATTCACATCTATGAAGATCACCTCTGGATCTTCCAGATAGTTCATCCTGACTGCTTCGTAGCCATCTTTAGCCTTGCCGATGCAGACAAAACCGCCGGTTTCTTTTATTATGCGCTCAAGTTGCTGTATTTCGGCACCACTGTTGTCAACAACAAGAACCCTTTTCATCTGTTTTCCCCCTGAAACGATAGACGTCCATTGGATATCCAATGAATTCTGCGGCAGGAAACATCAGGGCGGCCATCCGCCCGACAGACACTATATTCTTCACCCTGGCGTGTTCATACGGTTACGCATGCAGCCCAACACGTTGCAGCGTTCTAAGGAGGATGGGAGATTTATGGTGTGCTGAAACAGGTGGTTTCGATTTTACAGGATGACTTTCCTTGATGAGTGTCAGCAATTCAAAGAGGTTAACCGGATGGGACATAAAGGATGCGTGGGGATCACATCCCAGAAAATCGGTGAACAACTTCTGGCAATCGGGCCGGGCTGAAATGATACAGACGGCACACCTGGGCGCTTCACCTGAATGCTCTTTTTCGTAATAACGAATCTGCTGAAGCGCTTCAAGGCCGTCCACAATCGGTAGCGGGTGTCTCATGCAGATAAAAGTAAAGGGGGTGCCGGCGTCATGATTTCTGACAAAGCTGAGCACCGCGTCACGGCCGCTTACCACTGCATACGTTTCGCAATGATCACAATACTTGGACAGCAGTGAAACAAACATCTCGCCGCGTTCCTTGTTCTCGTCCACGATCAGTACGCGCATGGCCCTACCCCCTTGCCTGAGTGCTGGTTGAATGACATCCCATCGTCTTTTGGCAGACACCACAACGGAATCATACAATTTCAGAATATTCTGTCTGGACACGGCAAGGAACCCGGATAATCAGGAAGGGGTAATCAGGAAAATCCCGAGGGGGCTATTCGGAAGAAATCAGTCCATTACGGATTGCGTAACGGGTAAGGTCGGCAATGCTGAAAATATTAAGTTTTCTTGTAAGTTGGCTCCGGTGCGTCTCAACGGTCTTGACGCTGATCCCGAGATCAAAGGCGATCTCCTTGTTGTTCCTGCCTTGGGCCAGCATGGTGAGAATCTGTGTTTCCCGCGGTGACAACTTGGAAACAGACAATTGCGCACCCACCTGTTGTGTCACCAGATTTCGCACCACGGCGCCGGCGATATGTCTGCTGATGAACGTCTCACCACGCCGGACGGCGAAAATCCCTTCCACCAGTTCATCCGCAGCGCAATCTTTCAAAAGATAGCCCTGGGCTCCTGCCACAAGGGCGGCACAGACAATCTCGGGCTCATTATGCATTGATAGCATGATCACCTTACAGCCAGGGACAGCATCCAGAATGCGGCGGGTAGCCTCTATACCGTCCAGGTCGGGCAGCCTGATATCCATGATAACGAGATCCGGCAGAAGACTGAGAACCATTTTCAGCGATTCGGCCCCTTTGCCAGTCTCACCCGCCACTTCAATACACGGCTCGTCATCAAGAATCGTCTTGAGGCCGGTACGGAAAATGACATGGTCTTCAACCAGTATTACCTTGGTTTTCATCACGTCCGCTGCTCCCTGGATTGACGTTACTCTTCCACCCATGCCGCTCATACATCAATAGGGAAATTCCTGAGGCCAGGCATCACTTGACGGGACCGGAACATGTATTGAGCAAACACTGCCCTGCCCCGGAGACGAATCCACAGTCAGCACCCCGCCCAACAGCCCCATCCGCTGCCTGACATGGAACAAGCCGAAAGAATTATTGTGTATTGCTGCCGTTTCAAGCTGCTCCGGGTCAAAGCCCCTGCCATTGTCACGGACGTACAGAGCTATCTGCTCGCCAGTACAGGTTATATCCAGAACAACTTGGTCCGCTCCGGCATGTTTCACGACATTGACCAGCAATTCCTTGACGATGCGGTACATGATGGAAGCTATTGACAACGGCAGCTCCGGCAAAACCTGGTGTCCGTTCACCTGGACGGAAAAGCCGTGCATCGCGCCCAGTTCGTCAGCCAGCTTTACAATAGCTGGCGCCAATCCGAGGCTTTGCAGCAACGGCGGACTGAGTTGCATGGTACGGCTTCTGATTTCCGCAATCGTCATGGCAAGCAGTCCGGATATTTCCTGAAAACGTTCCCGTCCGCTGGGTATCTGCTTGTCCAGCCTGTCGAGGCGAATTTTGAGCAGCGCCAAGTTCTGGCCGATATCGTCATGCAGCCAGGCGGCAAGCCGTCTGCGTTCCCGCTCTTCGGTGAGACAAAGTTCTTCGGTCAACGCAGCAAGGCGGTCCTGAAAAGCGCGTAACCGGTGCTCGGTCTCCCTGCGTACCGTCAGTTCACGATTCAGTTCCGCAGTGCGTTCTTTGACTTCCTGCTCCAGGGATTCGTTGAATGAGCGCAGCTTGGCTTCAATTATTTTGCGCTGGGTGATATCGCTGTGAACCGAAATAATCCGTGCAGGACGCCCGTTCACATCCCAGCGCAGCACCGTACAACGGTCCAGAATCCACAGCATGCCTCCATCTTTACGGCACATGCGGTATTCCATCTCCATCTTGTTGCAGCCACCGGCCAGTATCTTTTCGTAGGCAGTGGTTACCTGGTCCCTGTCGTCAGCAGATACCAGCAAAAGCCACTCTCTGATATCGTCTCCCAGTTCGTTGCGGCTGTGCCCCAACATCTCTTTCCAGCGCAGTGAGCAGGTAACCTCATCACTGGTAATATCCCAGTCCCAGACCCCTTCTCCGCTTCCGCAAAGGGCGGAACGCCAGCGTTCTTCATCAGAAGAAACAGAACGCTCACGGACAAGTTGCTCGGTAACATCATGGATCGTGGCCAGAACAAGGGTATTCGGAACGGCTCCGGCTACGCTGGTGTATATTTCCACCTCCCGCATGCCCAGAACAGTCCGGTGGATACTCCTGATCGTCTGCTCGAACCCCTGTGCCGCAAGATTCAGTTCCGCGATGGTGACCGCAGGCACGTGGGTATCAAAATCATACAGGTGCGGCGGAGATTCCGGCCACGGGTCAAGTCCGTAATAGACACAGGCTGCGTTGTTCGCCTGAAGAATAGCTCCGGTCTCAGCCAACATCAGCACCTGGGGAATGGGATTCAGGCGGAAAAAATCCAGAAAAATCGTCTCGGGTAGCTGCATGGCCTCTTCTCACACTCCATCGATACGCAACAAAACTATTGCAAACAGTCTATCAATACGCTCAGCCGAAACGGTAGAGCAAGCGCCCGTCCTGATACAACTCAATCGGCCCGTCTTGGGAAACCTTGATCACTTTACCGAAGAACGAAGCGGCAATAGCGGCAGTGGTGCGTCCGCCGCCGGTAACCATCTCACGGGCATGGGAGGTATCGATGATAAAACAAGCCTCAAGCAGCTTGCCATGCTTGTCAAGTACCGTCATGCCATCAGATGACAAAATCCGCAGCAGCGTGCCGCTTTCCTTAAGCTGGGCAATGGTCTGCCCCTTGACCCGGTTGGTCAGCAGGCGGCCAATGGGGTCGTCCCCTCCCACGGAGCCCTTCTTCAACGCTGCCAGATGGCGGGGCGTCCCTTCGTGAATCAGGATGACGGTCCCGTGGCGTTGTTTGGAAACGGCATAGACCGTCCAGAGCAGATCATCAATGGCATCAGCCACAATACTGTCGGCCAGGAAGGTGCGAATAACGTCCGGGTCGAAAATGGCCCAGTTGCCTTTACGCCGCACCAGCAGCTTTGCCGGACTGATCAACACCTCGATTTCCGACGCCTCGTTCACCGTTATGGCAAAAGCGCCTGCGCCCAGCCGCCGTACCAGCGAGAAAATTTCCCGTTGCGTCAAGCGTTCGATATCGGTCTGTCCAACACTATCAGAGGTGCGCAACAGGCCGACGACCTGCATCTGAATGGTGGAGATGAAAAACAGGTTGTTGCCGTCGATGAAGCGGTAGGTCAGTGGATTATCCAGAAAAGTTGGCGAAATACTCTGGTGCGGTTGCAGCGAAATCAGTGTGTGACGCCGCTCTTTCAGCGTCTTGCGCAGCACCGGTTCAGTGGTACGGTGCACCAGAAAACCGGTGGTGGCCGGTTTGCCTTCATAGCGCTGGTAGGAAAGATTTTTCAGCAGTTGAATCAGTTGCTGGATCGGCCAGAACCCCTTGCTGCGGTCCCCCCGCAGAAAACGGGCCACCGTAATATCCATGATGGAGGCCAGAAGCGCCGTCCGGAAATGGGCGGCATATCCTTCCAGCTTGAAACCGCTGTACAGGCCGGAAAAGGCGGTCAAAAGTTCCCGGCAGAACTGGATTTCGGTTCTGGCAAACGGCAACCCTTCCCGCACTGCCGAGAAGGTGTAGCCGCGTCCATCAATGGCAACCGGCTGGATCAAGCGCCCCTCAGCACTGTTCACTGTCCCTTCACCAGCAGACAGGTCAACCCGTGCTCCGCCCAGCAGAGCGCTGATGTTGGGACTGATGGCTTCAAATACGTTGTGCGGCACAGTCGCGCTCCTATTTCCCCCAATCGCGGGAATAACGGAAATCCCGGTCAATGGTGCGGTTAGACACCTTGGCAATCACCGGCAGCCGTCGTTTGAAGTGAGAATTCTGCACCTTGCCGTATATTTTACTGACAAACGCCGACGCAAAACCGTCGCCAGCCAGTTCATCGGGTGTTGCCCGCTGGTCCACCATCCGGTACAACAACTCATCCACCTCGCGATAGGTAAAGCCCAACTCCTCTTCATCGGTCTGACCGGCCCACAGGTCGGCGGACGGCTTTTTTTCAATCACCGGTCGTGGCACCTCCACCTCTTCGGAAAGCTGCCAGACCTGGGTCTTGTACAGATCGCCAATCGGATTCAGGGCGGATGCCATATCGCCGTACAGCGTCCCGTAGCCCAGCAGCAGTTCGGTTTTGTTGCTGGTACCCAGCACCAAGGCGCCCAGCAAGGCAGAATGGTCGAAGAGAATCGTCATCCGCTCACGGGCCATCTTGTTCCCGCGGCGCATGTTGTCGGCATCAGGAAACTGCTCGAAGTAGGCATCCACCATCGGCGTGATCGGAATAACCGTAAAGTTTACCCCGCTGGCCTGCGCCACCAGTCGGGCATGAACCTCGCTTTCCGGATTGCTGCTTTTGTAGGGCATGCAGATGGCATGAACATTTTCAGGCCCCAAGGCCTCGGCGGCCAGATGGCAGACAATAGCTGAGTCTATGCCACCTGAAAGCCCCAGCACCGCTTTGCGCGCGCCAACCTTCAGTATTTCGTCACGGAGAAACCCTGTCAGTATACGTCGCACCAGCGGCGCGTTGATATGCAGTCCGGACATCAGCAACTCCTTTCCCGGTCAATGCGCGACAGTTCCCGCAAGGTAACGCAGAGGCTTTCGTCCCGCAGCAGCGGTGAGCTGATCCGTTCACGCCGCAGCCCGGCATCCCGCAACTGCACCAGGGTTAGTGACTCTTCAAATTCCGGGGCTTCCGCCACAATCGTACCGGAAGGGTCCACGGCATGGGAACCACCCCAGAAAGCAACACCATCCTCATAACCCACCCGGTTCACATACAGCACCCGGCAGGTCAAAAAACGGGCTGCCGCCGTGGTGAGATTGCGCCAGGCTACCGCGGAACCCAATCCTTCACCTTCAACACCGCGACCGGGACTGCTGGAGAGACAGACCAGCGTCACCGCGCCATCCATGGCCAGCAGGTACGGCGCCGACAAGTGCCACATATCCTCACAGATCAACAGCCCCACCCGCCCGAACTTCGTGTCAAAAGCCCGGAAACGGTCACCCCGCCCCAAATAACGTTGTTCATCGAACAGGCCGTAAGTGGGCAGATACACTTTACGGTGCAGATGCTTCAACTGCCCATCCTCAAACCAGGCAGCGCTGTTATAGAACTGGTAGTCCGGCGTAACTTCCACAAAGCCAACCACAACGGCAATCTCCAGCGACAACTTTTTGAGCGTCGTCATCACCGGACTGTCCAGGCTGAGCGCCGCCTCCGGCACCAGGTCCTTCAGAAAATAACCGGTCAGAGCCAGTTCGGGAAAAATCACCAGATCGGCTTTGTCAGCCACAGCCTGCCTGATGCTCTGTTCAATCAGGGAGAGGTTGTCGGACACACAACCCAGCTTAGGTTTTATCTGGGCCATCACAGCAATAAAGTCACTCATGCAGAACTCCTGGTTAGTACGCCAGATCAAAAGCATTCTCGATATGTTCAATCCTGTGACTACCGTCATCCGCCAGAAAAACAGCAATAACATCAAAACGGGCGTCGCGGTCATGCAGGCGATTTTTTGAAAGCCAGGTCAGGGCAGCCTTGGATATTTGCCGCTGCTTGAAGGCATTCACCGCCTGCTGCGGAAGACCATAGCCCATGCTACGGCGGGCCTTGACCTCGGCAAACACCAGGCAGCCGCTTCGGGGAGCACGGGCAATAATATCCACTTCACCCCCTTTGCAGCGGAAGTTCCTGTCCAGAATACGGTAACCGCCAGCAACCAGAAAGGCTGTAGCCGCCTCTTCTCCCAGCCTGCCTGTCTCCTTGTTTCCGCGCCGGTTGTCCATGGTTTTCCGCTTTCATGTATCATGCTTGCTTGCAACAGGTCAAAAGATTGATGATCTGCCTGATATGTCACATTGACGAGAGACAAAGATGAATGGTATCAATAATTCCCTTTTTATACACACCATTCATGCAACAAACCACATCAGGAGGATACCATAATGGCCGAACAGGATCTGAGCCAGAAAGAAAAACAGTATCATCTGAATATACCGCAACAGAGTCTTCCCTTTTTTCTGAAAGGCTCAAACAATTACGACTGGGGCATGAAAAACCGGCTGGGGCGCATTTTCAACCCCGATTCAGGAAAGACCATCATGCTGGCCTTTGATCACGGCTACTTCCAGGGGCCGACCTCGGGCCTTGAGCGGATCGACGTCACCATCAATCCGCTGGCGCCCCACGCCGACGCCCTGATGTGCACCCGCGGCGTCCTGCGCTCAATCATCGATCCGTCAACCCAGAAATCCGTGGTCATGAGGGCCAGCGGCGGACCCAGCATCCTGAAAGAGCTTTCAAACGAGCGGATCGCCGTTGACGTTGAAGACGCCCTGCGCATGAACGTCAGCGCCGTTGCCGTGCAGGTTTTCATCGGTGGCGAGTTTGAAACCCAATCGGTGACCAACATGACCAGCCTGGTGGATCAATGCAACCGCTACGGCATTCCGGTGCTGGGGGTTACCGCGGTCGGCGCCGAACTGACCCGCGACGCCCGTTACATCGGCCTTGCCTCGCGCATCCTGGCCGAACTGGGAGCAGCGTTCATCAAGACCTACTATGTGCCGGACTTCGAGACCGTTACCGCCTCCTGCCCGGTGCCGGTCATCATCGCCGGCGGCAAGAAACTGGCCGAGGCCGATGCGCTGAAGATGGCGCGCAACGCCATTGACGCAGGCGCCGCCGGTGTGGACATGGGCCGCAACATCTTCCAGTCCGACGCGCCGCTGGCCATGATCACAGCGGTACGCAAGGTAGTCCATGAGAACATGTCGGCGGAACATGCTCATGAGCTGTATCTGGAGCTGAAAAACCGATGAAAGTGGGCATGTACTACCGCAACAGCGATGTGCGGCTGGAGGAACAGGATATTCCGGCCATTGGTGATGACGACGTCCTGATCAAGGTCATGGCCAGCGGCATCTGCGGCAGCGACCTGATGGAATGGTACCGCATCAAGCGGGCGCCGCTGGTTCTGGGGCACGAGCTGGCCGGTGAAGTCGTTGCGGTTGGCGGCAATGTCGATACGGTCAAAACTGGGGACCGGGTCTTCGCCACCCACCATGTTCCCTGCGACGAGTGCCGTTACTGCCTTGCCGGGCATGAAACCGCCTGTGTAACCTTCCAGGAGAAAAACAACTTTACCCCCGGCGGATTTTCCCAGTTTCTCAAGGTCAGCGGCCGCAGCGTGCGCACCGGGCTACTGAAACTGCCTGACAGCATCTCATATCAAACCGCCACCTTCATTGAGCCGCTGGCCACCGTGGTCCGCGCCTGCCGCACCATGGCCCTTGCTCCTGCAGACAGCGTCCTGATCTACGGCGCAGGCCTGGCCGGCATCCTGTTCGTCAAGCTGGCCAAGGCACTGGGGGCCGGAACCGTCACGGTGGCGGATATCAATACCTATCGGCTTGAAATGGCCCGCAAGGCAGGAGCAGATTATGTGGTGCAGGCATCTGAGGATGTTCCGGCATATCTGATGCAAACCTGTGGGCGGCTGGCGGACCGGGTGGTGATCAGCACCGGCGCGCTGCCTGCCGCTGAAGCGGGCTTGCAGTCGGTGGATCGCGGAGGCACGGTGTTGTTCTTTGCCGTGGCCCAGCCGGGTGAAACCGTTGCTGTGGATTTCAACCCCTTCTGGCGTAACGACATCAGCTTCAAAACCTGCTACGGAGCAGCACCGCGCGACAACCGCCAGGCACTTGAACTGCTGAGAAACGGCACAGTGAAGGTTGATGACATGATTACCCACCGCCTGGGGATCGAGCAGATTGGTGAGGCGTTCAGGATAGCCGCAGAGCCAACCGGAACCCTGAAGGTGATTGTAGAACCGCATCGCTGAGCGGCTTAAAGGGAGCAGGGGCAGACCATAATCCTTAAAAAACAGTCGTCCACGAAGTACACGAAGAAACACTAAGAAAAACGGTTTGTTTGGCCCAAACAGGGTTTACCTTTTGGGTGAAGCGCTTGTTTCCTGTAAACTGTTGATTCTTCGTGAAACTTCGTGTCCTTCGTGGATATGAACTGCAGTTTTTAAGATAAAAAGTCTGCCCTCGTTTTTTCCCTAACTTGACCCTGGCCCCTGCCTCTAAGGCAGCACGATCACCGGCTTTTCAGCAGGACGGTACAGCAGAAAGGTCTTTCCCAGCACCTGAGCTATATCCGATGTAGTGGCCGCTGACAGGGCCTCACTGGCTTCATGGCGGTCAAGGCCGCAGTTTTCCAGCACCTTCACCTTGATCAGTTCGTGACAGGCCAGAGCCGCCTCGGTTTCCGCAATCAGACGTTCGTCAACTTCCTTTTTTCCGATCAGGATTACCGGTTTTAACGCATGTCCCAGTGAGCGCAGGTGTCTTTTTTGTTTTCCAGTCAACATGGTCTGTATGATTCCTTCCCTCTTTTTTTTCGCTGGTATAGCACACCCTCCGAATGCCGCGCCAGTACAATTCATCCGGATGCCCGGTCATGACTTTCCATAAAGATTATGTACTTTTTTTAGTGTGCATGATACAAAAGAAACGTTTTGCTTAATTAACAGCACCTGAAATTCAACGCCGAACCAGGAGATTTTCACCTATGACAAAGTCGAGAAAACTACCGATTTCCCACGCTCTGACATCGTTCAACCTATCTGGCACCTCTAGCGAGCCAAAGCAATCCGATCCCATTAAAACAGCAGGAAAGATTCACCGCCTCCCCTCATCCATCTGGAAAAGCCTGGAAGCAGGAGCTGACAATCCCCTTGACCAGAGCATTGCCCGAACCCGCGACTTTTTCTTCCGGGAACAGCTTCCTGACGGTTACTGGTGGGCAGAGCTGGAGTCAAACTGCACCATCACCGCTGAATACGTCATGCTGTTTCATTTCCTGGGCATGGTGGACCGCAACCAGGAACGGAAGATGGCCAACTATTTGCTGCGACAACAGACACAGGAAGGGTACTGGTGCCTCTGGCACAACGGTCCCGGCGACCTTTCCACCACCATTGAGTCTTATTTTGCCCTGAAACTGGCCGGTTATCCTGCTGACCACCCCGCCATGGAAAAGGCGCGGAAGTTTATTCTGGACAATGGCGGCATTCTCAAGGCCCGGGTTTTTACCAAGATTTTTCTGGCGTTGTTCGGCGAGTTTTCCTGGCTTGGCGTTCCTTCCATGCCCATTGAGTTGATGCTCCTGCCGGACTGGGCCTATTTCAATATGTACGAGCTTTCCAGCTGGTCACGGGCAACCATCATCCCCCTCTCGGTGGTCATGACCACACGCCCGGTCTACAAGCTTCCTCCCCATGCCAGGGTGCAGGAGCTGTTTGTGCGGCCTCCCCGCCCTATTGATTACACCTTTACCAAAGAAGACGGCATCCTCACCTGGAAAAATTTCTTTATCGGCGTGGACCACCTCCTGAAAGTCTACGAAGCCAGCCCGATCCGTCCGTTCAAAAAACAGGCCACCGAAACGGCTGAACAATGGATTCTGGAACATCAGGAAAAAACCGGTGACTGGGGCGGCATTCAGCCGGCGATGCTTAACTCCATCCTGGCCCTGCACTGTCTTGGCTACGCCAATGACCACCCGGTTGTGGTCAAGGGACTTGAGGCATTGGCCAACTTCTGCATTGAAGATGACGACTCCCTGATGCTGCAATCCTGCATTTCACCGATTTGGGATACGGCGCTGGTACTGCAGGCCATGCAGGAAGCATCCATACCGGAAGATCACCCCGCCCTGGTCAAGGCTGCCCAATGGCTGCTTGACCGCGAAGTCCGGATCAAGGGAGACTGGAAAATCAAGTCGCCGGAACTGGAACCCGGTGGGTGGGCCTTTGAGTTCCAGAACGACTGGTACCCCGACGTCGATGACTCGGCAGCCGTTCTGATTGCTATCAAGAATGTGAACGTGAAAAACAACAAGGCCAAACAGGACGCTATTCGCCGCGGCATTGACTGGTGCCTGGGCATGCAGAGCAAAAACGGCGGCTGGGGCGCCTTTGACAAGGACAACACCAAACATCTGCTGAACAAGATTCCCTTCGCCGACCTTGAAGCCTTGATCGATCCGCCCACGGCCGATCTGACTGGACGGATGCTGGAGCTGATGGGCAACTTCGGCTACGACAAGCATCACCCGCAGGCGGTGCGCGCCCTGGAGTTTTTGAAGAAAGAGCAGGAACCCGAAGGCCCCTGGTTTGGAAGATGGGGGGTCAATTACATTTACGGAACCTGGTACGTTCTGATCGGCCTGGAAGCCATCGGCGAGGACATGGAACAGCCCTACATCAAAAAGGCTGCCAACTGGATAAAATCACGTCAGAATATCGACGGAGGCTGGGGCGAAGTGTGTGAATCATACTTCGATCGTACCCTGATGGGTTGCGGCGCAAGCACCCCTTCCCAGACCGCCTGGGCCCTGATGGCCCTGATGGCCGTGGGGGAAGCGGGCACGCCTGTGGTGGAGCGGGGAATACAGTATCTGGTGTCAACCCAGAAGCAGGACGGTACCTGGGATGAAGACGCCTTTACCGGCACCGGCTTTCCCAAATTTTTCTATATAAAGTATCATATCTACCGCAACTGTTTTCCGCTGACAGCTCTGGGCAGGTTCCGCCGTCTGCGCGGGGAGAGCTCCGGCCACCATTGACACAGCCAATCGTGGCGTAACGACTGAAGCCCCGTAAGCACGGGGCTTTTGACTTTTGACAGGCAGGTTTTCATGAAGGTATTTGTCACCGGCGCTACCGGCTTCATCGGCGCCAGCATCGTCCGCGAGTTGATCAAGGACGGTTGCCGGGTACGGGCTTTGGTGCGCCCCGGAGCTGATCTCCGCAACCTTCAGGGGCTGGATCTGGAACTCTGGCAGGGAGACCTGCTTGATCCAAGTTCACTGAAGGCCGGTATTGAAGGCTGCGAACAGGTATACCATGCCGCAGCGGACTACCGCCTCTGGAGCAGCGACCCGTCGGTTATGTACCGCATCAATGTGGATGGCACCAAAGCGGTGCTGGAAGCCGCGCTAAAAGCCGATGTTCAGCGGGTTGTCTACACCAGCAGCGTCGGAACCCTTGGTAATCCAGGCAACGGCGAACCCGGCAACGAAGACACACCGGTTTCCTTTGACGACATGGTGGGGGATTACAAGAGAAGCAAATTTCTGGCAGAGCGGGAAGCGGAGAAATTCGTTGACAAGGGGCTGCCCCTGATTATAGTCAACCCCTCCACCCCGGTGGGCCCGCTGGACATCAAACCTACCCCCACCGGTAAAATCATTGTGGATTTTTTGAATCGCAAGATGCCGGCATACCTGGATACCGGCCTGAACCTGATTGCCGTGGAAGACTGCGCCAGAGGCCATCTGCTTGCAGCAAAAAATGGACGGATCGGTCGCAAGTACATACTGGGCAACCGCAACCTTACACTGCGTGAAATATTTGTGATGCTTGAAAACATTACCGGACTGTCAGCCCCAAAGGTCAGACTTCCCTACTTGCCGATCCTGATGGCGGCCTATATCAACGAAGGCATGTCGAGACTGACCGGCCATGAACCGCTGATCCCCCTTGCCGGAGTCCAGATGGCACGAAAGTTCATGTTTTTCGACCCATCCCGGGCCATACAAGAGCTGGATCTGCCCCAGACTCCGGTGGAAACCGCTTTGCAGCAGGCGGTAGCCTGGTTTGGCGACAACGGATATCTGAACCAAAGAGGACGCGCGTCATGATTCTTGAAACCATACAAACACCCGCAGACCTGAAGAAACTGCCACTGGAACAATTCTCGCCCCTGGCGGAAGAGCTGCGTGAATTTCTGTTGCAGACCGTTTCAGAAACCGGGGGCCATCTTGGCTCAAATCTCGGGGTGGTTGAACTGACACTGGCCCTGCACTACTGCTTCACCACCCCGCAGGACAAGATCATCTGGGATGTGGGACATCAGGCGTACATCCACAAAATCCTCACCGGACGCAGGGAGCGTTTTCATACCCAACGCCAGTACAAAGGGCTTTCCGGGTTTCCCAAGCGCTCTGAATCTGAACATGACGCCTTCGGCGTAGGGCACGCCTCCACCTCCATCTCCGCCGCGCTGGGCATGGCCGTGGCCTCGTCACTGGATGGCAGGAAGAACAATGTCATTGCCGTCATCGGCGACGGCTCACTGACCGGCGGCATCGCCTTTGAAGGACTGAATCAGGCAGGGCACTTAAAGAAAAACCTGATCGTCGTACTGAACGACAACGAGATGTCCATTTCCAAAAATGTTGGCGCTTTCTCCGCCTTTGTCTCGCGCAAGATGACCACGCAGAACTTCCGCGAGTTGAAGAAAGAAATGAAGGAGCTGCTCAACAACATTCCCAGTTTCGGCAAGGATATTCTGAAATTTGCCCGCCGCGCCGAAAACTCGCTCAAAAGCTTTCTCACACCCGGCGCACTGTTTGAGGCATTGGGCTTCGACTATATCGGCCCCATCGACGGCCACGACCTGCCCGGCCTGATCGAGATGTTTTCCAACGCGCGGGAGCTTGACGGACCGCTGCTGATCCATGTCATGACCACCAAAGGCAAAGGCTATCATCCGGCGGAAACCACACCTGACAAATTTCACGGTGTCGGTGCCTTTGACCTGTCCACCGGCAAGGCGCCATCAAAACCGACCGTCCCCTCCTACACCGAAATCTTTGGCCGTACCATGGTGGAATTGGGTAAAGCGGACCCGGCTATCGTCGCCATAACTGCCGCCATGCCGGACGGTACCGGCCTGAACTACTTTGCCGAAGCCCTGCCTGACCGTTTCTTTGACGTAGGCATCGCCGAGCAGCACGGACTCTGCTTTGCCGCCGGCCTGGCAGCAGACGGCCTCAAGCCGGTGGCCGCCATCTACTCATCCTTTGTCCAGCGCGCCTACGATCAGGTTTTTCACGATATCTGCCTGCAAAATCTGCCGGTAGTGATCGCCATGGACCGCGCCGGTCTGGTGGGAGATGACGGTCCCACCCACCACGGCGCTTTTGACCTCTCCTACCTGCGTCATCTGCCGGGACTGACCTTCATGGCCCCCAAGGATGAAAACGAGTTGCGCCATATGCTCAAAACCGCACTGGCCCTGAACGCGCCCGTTGCCATCCGCTACCCCCGCGGTGCAGGCTACGGTGTGCCGCTGGACCAGGAGCTGCGCCTGCTGCCGGTTGGCAAAGGTGATCTGCTGCGCACCGGAAACGACCTGAGCATCATCGCCATCGGCTCGACCGTCATACCGGCGCTGGAAGCAGCAGAAACACTGGCAACCCAAGGGATCGGTGCAGCGGTGGTCAACGCCCGCTTCATCAAGCCGCTGGATGAAACGCTGATCCTCGAGCAGGCCCGCTCCACCGGGCGCATCCTGACCGTGGAGGAAAACGTGCTGCAAGGCGGATTCGGCAGCGCGATTCTGGAACTGCTCCAGGATCATGGGCTGACCGGAGTGCAGGTCAGACGTCTCGGTATTCCGGACTTCTACGTTGAGCAGGGCTCTCAAGCCCAGTTGCGCAGCGACCTGGGCATTGACGCCGCAGGAATCGTTGCGGCGGCACAAGAGTTTGTAAAGAATTGAAAGGATTAATCATTCATGCGTTTTCCCTGGCGTCTTAATTACGACCTGACCAAGTACATTGCCAAAAACCGGATCAACAAGGTGGAAAAGTTCCCGCTGGTGCTGATGTTGGAACCGACCCACCTCTGCAACCTGGCCTGTTCCGGCTGCGGCCGTATCCGTGAATACGCCGACACCATCTCTGCCATGATGTCACTGGAGGAATGCCTCCGTTCGGTTGATGAATGTCCGGCGCCGGTGGTCACCATTACCGGTGGCGAGCCGCTCCTCTACCCACATATTTTTGAGCTGATTGACCACGTGCTGGCGCGGGGCCGTCACATCATGTTCTGCACCAACGGCCTGTTGCTGGAACAATCCCTTGACCGGATGAAGCCCCATCCCAACTTCACCTTCAACGTGCATATGGACGGCATGGAGGAGACCCACGACCGTATTCTGGAACGCAAGGGGGCGTTCAAGGCTGCCATAGAAGGGATCAAAGCTGCTCACGCACGGGGCTTCCGGGTCTGCACCAACACCACCATTTTCAAGGACACCAATCTGGTGGAGATTGAAATGCTCTTTACCAAACTGGAGGAACTCGGCGTGCACGGCCTGCTGGCAGCTCCCGGTTTTAGCTACGAGGCGGTGGAAGAAGAGAAGATGTTCTTGGAACGGCTGGAAATCGAGAAGAAGTTCGTGCAGATCTACGAGATGAGCAAGAAGCACCGCTTCTGGTCAACTCCCATGTACCTGCGCTTCCTGAAGGGAGAAAAGAAACTGCAATGCACTCCCTGGGGTAACCCGACCCGTAATCCCCAAGGCTGGAAAGCTCCATGCTACCTGATCACCGACGGCCACTACCCCACCTTCAAGGAGTTGATGGAAAAGGTGGACTGGGATAAGTACGGCGTGGGTAAAGATTCCCGTTGCGCCCAGTGCATGATGCACTGCGGCTTTGAACCGACCGTGGTCACCGAGGTGGGCAAGAGTCCGAAAGACATCTTTGAAATGATTCTCTGGAACTTATCTTAACGATTTTGCTGCATTAGGAAGGATTGTGAAGCGTTAAGAAACATAGTTAAAAATCAGATAGTTACTATCAATATTTCATTTACTGACCTGCTAACCCCTATGATAGGATTTAGCAGGTTTTTTATTTCAGGGCCTACCTATGACCTACCTTTTGAACTTGTCTGAGGTCAGCTTGGATATTTTAATAACACTTGATTGTGATGTTATATTTGATACTATAACGCCATGACCACCGCAGACAAAACCCTTGACCGTATGCGAAACAATCCCCGTGACTGGAGGATTGAGGACCTGCTGGCCGTAGCGGAGCGTCACGGCTTTCAGGTCCGCAACAGCGGAGGGAGTCATCATGTATTTACCGCGCCGGTGACGGGCGATAGTCTGTGCGTTCCTGCTCATCGGCCAATCAAGCCGGTGTACGTCAAGCGCTTTGTGACAATGATCGACAGCATCAGGGAGAAATCAGCATGAAGGTAAAACAGGTACAAGCGGTATCAATACCGTATCCATTTGAGGCATACGGGCATATCATAGCCCCGCTTTCGGAGGCGGACGGCGGCGGGTATATGATTACCTTTCCCGACCTTCCCGGCTGCATGTCGGACGGTGATACCCTTGACGAAGTACTGGCCAATGGCCGTGACGCATTTAATAGCTGGATTGCAGCTCAGGTCGATATGGGCAGACCGGTGCCGGAGCCGACCAAATATAATGAAGAGGGCAAGCCGGTAAAATTTGTGCAACGGTTACCCCGTTCGCTTCATACTTCATTGCAGGCACGGGCAAAGGCTGAAGGGGTAAGCATGAATACGCTGGTGTTGACCTTGCTTGCCGAAGGGCTTGGACGGCATGAAGCAGGCGCGGGGGCAAAAACTCTTAAGAAAGCAGCGTGACACATTCTTTCTGCCTCTTCACTGAACAACAGCACCTGATTCCTGAACATGATCTTATCCTGGAAACCCCGCTCAAACAGGTTGTTTTAGCGGGGTTTTTGTTTCTGAAAACTTGACCCATAGCGGGTAGTACTCTATTGTTTCTCCCGCCATACATCAGCTCCATACAGGTTTTATAACAGCTTTGTTCTAACGGCCAAGCGCTGGACTGAATTGGTGCCACGCATCGCCAAGGAAAGCACTACGGCACAACCTACGCCCGCAAAGACATTACCTTTGAGTTATGCCACGCGACTCTGTGTAACACTTGTTGCCTGAACTCTTCTCCGGCGAGTTGCAGGAACGCGATTCTGAAACTGAGGAGCTTGAATGAAATTCGTCCGCCAAGGTCCTGACATTCCTGAACGTCTTTTACTGGCGCATGAAGATGGACGCGTAGTGCTGTTTTGTGGGGCGGGCATTTCATATCCTGCGCGGCTCCCGGATTTTGCCGGTTTGGTGGCTAAGATATACCAATACCTGTCTGTTACACCGAACCCGGTGCAGCAGGCCGCGATCAAAGCCGGACGGTTCGACACTGCCATCGGCCTTCTGGAAGCTGATGTAGTCGGAGGCAGAGAATCAGTGCGCCGGGCATTAGCAACTATCCTGACACCTGATCTCACAACCCCGAATGCCACCGTCACCCACGAAGCACTGCTGACACTGGCCAAGAACCGCGAAGGCCGAACAAGACTCATCACGACTAATTTTGACCGCCTGTTTGAGCAGGTGATCGAAGTGAAGTTACTGTCAACTCCTTCTTATCAGGCTCCGTTGCTTCCTGTACCCAAAAACCGCTGGGACGGAATGGTGTATCTGCACGGACTGTTGCCAGCCACCCCCACGCCAAGCGATCTGGAGCGGCTGGTCATCTCCAGTGGCGATTTCGGGTTGGCCTATCTGGCCGAGCGATGGGCGGCGCGCTTTGTCAGCGAGCTGTTTCGCAACTACACCGTGTGCTTTGTCGGTTACAGCATCAACGATCCGGTGCTGCGCTACATGATGGACGCACTGGCCGCAGACCGGCTGTTGGGTGAATCACCACCTGAGATGTTCGCTTTTGGGAGTTTTCCCAAAGGGAGGGAAACAGAACGCGCCAATGAATGGAAGGCGAAGAACGTAACGCCCATCCTTTACCGTGAGCACCAGCACCACACCTATTTGCATAAGACACTGCGCGCCTGGGCTGAGACCTATCGGGACGGGGTGCGCGGCAAGGAACGAATCGTAGTAGAGTCTGTTGTCGATTCCGGGCATAGTTGCAGTCGCTGGAACGAGGTGATGCACCACCTGGCCTGCTGGCTGACCCGTCATCTCGACGACCGCCACCTGTTGATATGGCTGATCAAGCGCGGGGGGCAACTGCACGACCAACTGGTCTGGCTGATCGAGTGTCGTCTTGCTGAATTGGCCAAGCTCAATAGCGATGGTAATACCGCCGAGTTGGCGCGTATTCGCGCAAACTCGCCGAATGCTATTCCTCGTCCCACTATGCGAACACTCTGGCGCTTGCTACTTACCGGTCGCGTGAAATCCGGTGCGTGCGACTTGAATCTCTACCATTGGCACGACCAATTCAAGACCGACGGGCTCTCTGCCAGTGTCCGCATCGCCCTGCGCGAAGCCCTGACGCCGCGCGTTTCGTTGCGCGAGCCATTCCGCTGGCCGGGTGAGGATGATGGGAACCCCGAGCCAGAGCGGGTCAAGGACTTGGTCGAATGGGAGATAGTGCTTACTGCTGATCACGTCCATTCCGACCTGCGCGATCTGTCCGAGGATAAACGCTGGACGATCATACTGCCGGAGTTGCTGGATGATTTCAGCACTTTGTTGCGCGATGCGTTTGACCTGATGCGTGAACTCGGCGGTGCGGATGAAAAGAGTGACAATTCCTATGTGCATCAACCTTCAATAGGCAAACACCCACAGAACAAGGATTTCCACGACTGGACGGCACTGATTGAATTGGCCCGTGATGCTTGGCTGGCCAAGGCTGCACAGTCGCCGGAACAAGCAAGGATCGCTGCCGAGGCCTGGGCATACACACCCTATCCTTTGTTCCGACGTCTCGCGTTTTTTGCCGCAACGGAAGGGCACGTCATTCCCCATCGACTCGCTCTCAACTGGCTGCTGGCAGATGATCACTGGTGGCTGTGGTCTCTGGAAACCAAGCGCGAGACGATACGTTTGCTGATAGCCTTGGCACCTCAGTTGACCAGGACAATGTTGGCCGAGTTGGAGCAGGTCATTCTTTCCGGGCCACCCCGCGCCATGTACCGGGATGATATTGAGTCAGACGATTGGAATCAGATTGTGGACCGGGAAATCTGGCTGCGCCTAGCAAAAATCGCAGAAACTACTACAGCCTTGGGTGCGGCTGCTCAAAAACGGTTGTATGCTCTTTCCTCCCTTTATCCTGATTTAAAGCTGTCAGCAGATCAAAGCGACGAATTTTCCTTCTGGATGGGTGTTGGCGACGAATGGCGCGAGTTCACACCTACGCCGCGTTGCCGCCGAGAGCTAATCGAACGACTCAGACAGCAACCTACAACAAACCATTGGCAGGAAGATGACTGGCGTAAACGCTGCAGTGACAACTTTGCCACCACTGCCTGCACCTTGTACGCTTTGACCAAGGAGGGAATCTGGCCGGTCGAACGCTGGCGCAGTGCTCTGCAAGCTTGGTCTGAAGAAAAGTTACTTGTTCGTTCGTGGCGCTACATGGCACCGGTCTTAATGGGCATTCCGGATGAGGTGCTGCAAAATCTCGCCCACAGTGTAACTTGGTGGCTGCAATCAATTGCCAAAACCTTTCAACGCCATGAAGCGTATTTTTGGGCGCTTGCAAAACGCATCTTACAGTTGGATTTTGAGGACGATGGTGACACCGATGATCCTGTCTTCCGCGCTATCAATCATCCGGTGGGCCATGTGACAGAGGCACTGCTGCGCTGGTGGTATCGTCAGACGCCTGAGGATGGACAAGGGCTGCCCGAAAACATTAAGCATATCTTCTCAAAGCTTTGCGATACACAGATTGGAAAATTCAGGCACGGTCGGCTGTTGCTGGCAACCCATGCCATAGCCTTGTTCCGTGTAGACAGAAATTGGGCAACGCTGTACCTGCTGCCGCTGTTCGACTGGCACTGTTCCGAAACCGAGGCTCGCGCTGCGTGGAAAGGTTTTTTATGGTCGCCACGTCTGTATCACCCATTGATGGAACTGCTCAAGCCCGCCTTCCTTGATACAGCGAATCACTATACAGAGCTGGGTAAACACAACGGACAATACGTATCGTTGCTAACATATGCTGCTCTCGATCCGGGAGATACGTTTACCACCGCTCAACTAGCTACTGTAATCCGTACTCTGCCATCCGATGGCCAGCATGAAGCAATCAAAGCTCTGATGCGGACGCTGGAGGGAGCTGGCAACCAACGGGAGGACTATTGGAAAAACCGAATTCAGCCGTTTTGGGAAAGAATCTGGCCAAAGTCTAACAAGTTGGTATCGAACAGCAACGCCGAATCACTGGCTCGACTGTGCATAGCAGCGGGTCAAGAATTTCCGTCGGCAATTTCAGTGATCGGGAAATGGCTACGGCCAGTTAAGTATCCACACTACGTTATTTGCCGGTTGCGTGAATCTGGGTTCTCTGCCCAATTTCCTAAATCAGCCTTGAGTTTGCTGGATGCCGTCTTGTCTGATGAGTCCTCAGGGCCGTTTCAAGAGTTGCGTGAATGTTTGGACGCTATCGTTCAGGCGATGCCGAGTTTATGCCAAGATCACAGGCTCATAAGGTTGGATGAATTTTCACGGCAACACGGGAGTTAACGATGGGTATGGCTCGAAGGAATAAATCTGACAATGTGTAGTTATGATGTTGATAGTACTGTGGATGAGACCCCTCTTGTGCTCGTGTTAAGCAAAACTGGGCAATGGGAAGACAAGAGCAAAGAGGTTGTCGAATATATTTCTGTTCCAGCCAATGGGAAAATAAAGATCCGATACAGGAACAATCCAGAGAAATGGTGGTCATACCCACAGGAACGAGTGCTTCTTCTGAATGCAACATCAACCCTGAATCCCACTGAATTTCAAATCAGGGTCGGCAGACAGCTCTTGGCCAACGTGGAGTCAATAATCAAATACCCTGGTTTTTACGTCGTTACAAAACGTGATACGCGTAGACTCTATGAAGCCTCCAGGGTTAGCGTAGAACGAAATGTTGCAGTAAACCCTAATTGCAAAACTGCACTGGATTACTTCCGCACTGTGGCTGAGTTGGCGAGTCCCAAAAACGACGATGGTCAGCCGATACTGAACGATAATGGCCAACCAATATTGTTAGCACAGTACAAATACCTGTCGCGGTTAACTGATGCCAGCATCTTAGCAGCCTATCTGACGCCTAGTTCTCTGTTAGCTGAGTTGGATTCACCCAGCCCGTTGATTTACCCGTTCGGAACGAATGTCAGCCAGAAGGCCGCTGTCGAGCAGTCTTTCAGGTCGCAGGTAACCGTTGTTCAGGGGCCTCCTGGTACCGGCAAGACGCAGACCATCTTGAACATGGTGGCCAATGCAATCCGTTTTGGGCAGACAGTCGCTGTTGTGTCAAATAACAACAACGCAATAAAGAACGTCTTCGATAAGCTCGAGGGAAAGGGGCTTGGCTTCCTGCTGGCCACTCTTGGTAAACAAGACAACAAGAACGCATTTATTGAGGCGCAAAGCGGTGTCTACCCTACTTGGATACCTCAAGCAGCCAGAAATAACGAAGAGATATCGCGCCTCAATGCACGTATCGCATCGTTGACCGCCACTTTGGACAGATTAATCCAAGCAAACAACGACCGCGCCATGCTTGCAGCGCAAATTTCACAGGTACAAACAGAGGCTGAATTTCACCGCAACATAGCAGGATCATTATCGCCACTTGACAGGGAGGCTAGGCTAAATCGCTGGACGGCAAATGACGTACTGAAATTATTAATCGAATGTGAGGAGACCAACCCAAACATTAGCTCCGGCCTGTTGGATTGGTTCAGAGACATCTTCCGCTACGGCTTCTCTGGGCTGAAGGTGCGTCGTCAACTACTCGCAGCAGGGCCGGTAGTATTGCGTAGTCTGTACTACAATAAACATCTAACTGAGCTACAAACTCGACTGGCGACCGTTGAGAAGGTGCTATTAGAAAACAACTTCCAATCAGTCCAACAACAAGTTGAAGAATTATCGTGGGAGCTGCTACAGGCAAGCATTGCCGAACGTTTCCGAGGCAAAAGCAGCAGAAACAAATTCACCGAAGACGACTTGTGGCCCAAATTTGCAGATGTCCTCTACGACTATCCGGTGATATTGAGCACGACTCATTCAATCAAAACATCGTTGTCGCCCGACTGCCTGTATGACTTGTTGATCGTTGATGAAGCGTCTCAGGTCGATGTGGCTACTGGGGTACTTGCCTTGTCATGTGCCAGGCGTGCTGTCATTGTCGGCGACGAAAAACAACTACCAAATGTCATTGACGACAACTCAAGACAACGAGCCACTGACATATGGACCAAGTATGAGCTGACTTGCCCGGCCTGGAATTACGCCTGCAACAGCCTTCTCTCGTCCGTGACAGTTCTGTGGCCCCAGGCACCGAACGTGTTGCTCAAGGAACACTACCGTTGCCACCCAAAGATCGCTGGCTTTATCAACCGCAAATTTTACGATGACCAGTTGATCATCATGACTGCCGACCAAGGCGAAACCGACGTAATGCAGGCAGTATTTACAGTTCCAGGCAACCATGCCAGAGGTCTAATCAACCAGCGACAGATTGACGAGATATGTCAAGGGATTTTACCTAAACTGCAGCAGCAAAACATGACCGACATTGGCATTATTGCACCATACCGAGCCCAGGTCGCTACCTTGGAAAGCGCCCTGGGTGAGGGAGTCAAAGTGGCCACTGTTCATGGTTTCCAAGGCGCGGAGAAACAGGCAATCATCATGTCTACGGTAGACAACGAGATCGGTGAGTTCGTTGATAATCCAAAGCTGCTTAACGTAGCCGTGTCGCGGGCTCAGCGCAGTTTAACCGTGGTTATGGCCGATGGGCAGGACAACTTCACCACCAATTTCGGCGATCTTGTCCGCTATATCCGCTACCAGCAACAACCCGTGCTACGCTCACAGGTGCGTTCGGTATTTGATTTGCTGTATGCAAGCTATAACGACGCTCGCCGCGAGTTCCTTTACACACGAGAGCGAGGCTCTGTTTGGGAGTCCGAAAATCTCGCTGAAGCAGTTATCAAAGATGTACTTAACAGCCCCGAATTTGCCCGAATGAGCCTCAGTTGTCTTCGACATGTGCCCCTCGGGTGGCTTGTCGGAGAAACATCAGGTCTATCGGAACGCGAACGGCAGTTCGTTGCCAACCCCTGGTCCCACGTTGATCTACTCATCTATGACACCATTGGCAAACTCCCGTTGGTCGGCATCGAGGTTGATGGCTATGCATTTCATCGGCCCGGTTCCCTCCAGTCAGTGCGCGATCAGATAAAAAACAACGTTTTTCGGTCTGCAAACTTGCCGTTAGTCAGACTATCAACTACTGGCAGTGGCGAATCGGCCACCATATCAAGCGCACTCCGAAAAGCCGTCAACTCCCCCCAGCAGCCATTGTGAGAGATGCGCAACGACTTCAGCAATTTAGCACTCACGACTATCAAATTGTGCTGGAGCAGACTGAGGTGCTGTCACAGGAATGGGTAACTGCATAATCCGCCATTGCCGTCACCCGCAAGCCGCAGTCAAAATAGCCTGCTGCTGCTCATCGTGCAGATGGTGGGAACCCACCGCCGGGCAGCCCTCCGCCTCCCGCCCGATGTAACGCAGCGGTCCGGTCAGATTCTCCAGCAGTGGCCGCACAAAACGCCACGCCCCCATGTTTTCCGGTTCTTCCTGTACCCAGCAGCATTCAGCGTCATCCCGGCGATTCAACAGCAGGGTTTGCAACAGATCGCTGCGCAGGGGATAGAGTTGCTCCAGCCGCACCAGGGCGATTCCCGGCAAAGCGTTAGCGGTTATACGCGCCGACAATTCATGGAATATCTTGCCGCTGCAGAAGATGATCCGCCGCGCCGTTGCCGGATCACCGGTCACCAGCAGTTCATGGAAGCGGCTTTCACCACTTAGTTCATCAAGATTGCTGACACAGGCCGGATTGCGCAAGAGTGACTTGGGCGTGAACACTACCAGAGGCTTGCGGAACGGTTGCCGTACCTGACGGCGCAGCAGGTGGAATATCTGCGCCGGTGTGCTGGGCATTGCAACCAGCAGGTTGTTTTTGGCGCACAGTTGCAGGTAACGTTCGACCCGGGCGCTGGAATGCTCCGCCCCCTGCCCTTCGTAGCCATGGGGCAGCAGCAGCACCAAGCCGCTGGCCCGGTTCCACTTGGTCTCCCCGGCAGCGATGAACTGATCAATGATCACCTGGGCGCCGTTGGCAAAATCACCGAACTGAGCCTCCCAGACGGTCAGCCCCTGCGGGTTTTCCAGCGAATAGCCATATTCAAAGCCCAAGACGCCGTTTTCCGACAGGCAACTGTCAAAGATGTCAAATACCGCTCCCTGCCGGGTGGCCAACTCGGCCAGCGGAATACAGACCGCCCCGTCCTCCTGGTTGTACACCGCTGCATGACGATGATTGAAGGTTCCCCGCCGCGCATCCTGACCGGAAATCCTGATACGCGCCTTTTCATCAAGCAGGCTGGCGTAGGCCAGGGTTTCGGCAGTGCCCCAGTCGATAGCGCTGCCGGACAGAACCGATTCAAGCCGTTTTTTCAGCAGAGCCGCAATTTTAGGGTGGGGAGTCAACGTTGCGGGAAGCGTCGTTAACTCCCTGGCCAGCTCCTGCAAGCGTTGGGCGGCAATCCCGGTCGGCTCCTCAAAGGGGCGGTACTCCCGTTCGAAGCCGTTCCAGATATCCTTGAACCCCACCACGCGGGATGGCGGCGCCGCCTCAAGCGCTTGTTCCAGGTCCCGGTTTACGTCAGCAGCCATGGCATCAAGCCGGGCCTGTTCGACCCCTTCGGCGGCCAGACGCTCGGCATAGATGCGGTTGATGGTCGGGCGCTCAGCAATCCGACGGTACATCACCGGCTGGGTAAAGGCAGGTTCATCCCCTTCGTTATGGCCATGCCGCCGGTAACAGATCAGCTCCAGCACCACATCCCGGCGGAACGCCTGACGGTAGGCCAGGGCAAGCCCCATGGCATGCACCGCCGCCTCGGGATGTTCGCCATGCACGTGGAAGATGGGGCAGGCCAGCATCTTGGCCACGTCGGTGGAATAGCGGGTGGAACGGGAATCCTTGGGCAGGGTGGTGAAACCGATCTGGTTGTTGACCACCAGATGCAGGGTACCGCCGGTGTGGCTGGACTCCAGTTGCGACATGTTCAGCACTTCGGCCACCATCCCCTGGCCGGCAAAGGCGGCATCGCCGTGAATCAGAACCGGCAGCACCTTTGCGGCGCCATCGTTGCCGATCCGGTCCTGTCGGGCGCGGACCTTGCCCTGTACCACCGGGTCAACCGCCTCCAGATGACTGGGGTTGGCGGCCAGGGTCAGATGCAGCGTTCCTCCGCCAAACTGCCGGTCAACGGAATACCCTTTGTGGTACTTCACATCGCCGTCGCCGATAAAGCCGAAGTCCGGGCTATCCCTGAACTCGGCAAATATCTGCGCATAGGGTTTTCCGAAGATATGAGCCAGCACATTCAAGCGGCCACGGTGGGACATGCCCAGCACCAGATCGCTGATACCGGAACCGGGACAAGCCTGTGCCAACCCGTCAAGCAACGGAATCAGCGCTTCGCCCCCCTCCAGAGAAAAGCGCTTCTGGCCCTGGAAACGACGATGCAGGAACGCCTCAAACAGCACAGCACGATTGAGCATTTCCATAATCCTGAACTTGCGTTCCACTGCAAACGCGGGACGATTCAGGCTTGGCTCCATCCGGTCGATCAGCCATTGCCGCTCACCCGGTTCCTGAATATGCATAAACTCGATCCCGATATCGCGGCCGTAGGTCTCGCGCATGCTGTGCAGAAATTCACCCAGGGTCGCCTGTTGCAGATGGTGGCGGCCAGTGGTGAAGCGGGTATCCAGATCACGCTCATCCAGCCCGAAAGCCGCCAGGTCAAGCAGCGGGTAGGACACCGGGCACGGAGACAGCGGATCGGTACAGGCCAGCAAATGCCCCAGGTCGCGGTAGCGGTAAATCAGCGACTGCACTCCTGAGTGTTTGAGGGCCATGGCCGGGTTATGACAGCAGGCAGCGACCGTTTCGCCGGTTTCCCGGCCCAGCTGGTAGGCGGCAAAAAAGCGCTGCCAGTCCGCCGCAAGCTCCTCTCCCCGCAGCCAACGTTCATAGAGTTCCTCGATCATCGCCTCCGGCAGTCCTGCCAGAAATCCCAATACATCCTGTCCCATGATCCCCCCCCGGAATTGAGTCCGTGCCTGCGGATTGTAGCATCGATTTACCGCTATTCAAGACAAACAGCACTAGGAACCTATTTACAGCACACACAGAACCCGTATAGTGAACAAACAAAATGGACAGATTTTTTGTAAATCAATCAAAAGGGACAGCTATGACCAGTCTGTTATATACAACATCCGTGGCAGCATCACTTGTCCTGCTCTGCCTGATGCCCGCGTTTGCTACGGCAGACCAACTTACCCTGGACGAGTGTCTGGTACTGGCGCGTAATAACAATCCGGCGCTTAAGGTTACACGGTCCGATATCCTGATGGCCCGGGAAACGGTGCGTCAGACCGGCGCAAACAGCTATCCCCGGCTCGACATCCAGGGAGGCTACACCTCGCAACTTGATGCCCAGGCCATGCAGCTGCTGGGCAGAACCGTTGAAACCCAGCAGCCCAACTACGCCTTTACAGGCATCAGCCTGAATCACACCCTCTACGATTTCGGACGACGTGATGCCCGGCAGCAGACAGCCCTCAACAGCGCTGAAGCCGTGGAATTTGAAGCAGAGCACCTGCAACAGGAGATTCTGTTGCAGGTCATTGAGACCTACTACAGAATTCTGGAAGGGACAAAAAACAGTGCCGCAGCCCGGGAAGAACTGCACAACGTCGAAGAACACCGGCGCATGGCGCAAGCGCTCTACGAATCCGGAAGCGTGACCCGCAACGATCTGCTACAGGCTGACGTCCGCCTGGCCAACGCCCGCCAGAAACTGCTGGGTATCCGCAACAGGGTCAAAAACCTGCAGTTACGGCTGAACTTCCTGACCGGCCTGCCAATCGCCACCGAACACGAGCTGACCGATCCGCCGGAACAGCCGGGTATCGACAGCAGCATGCAGGACCTGAACGTCGCCATCGGCAGGCGTGCAGATCTGCAAGCGCTGCGCAAGAACGCGTCCGCCGCTGATCTGACGGCACAGGAAAGCCGCGCCGCCTTTTATCCCGAACTGTTTGCCCGTCTCTCCCTGGACTACCTGCAGAATGACCGGCTGCGCGAACAGGCCATCTATGCCGCAACTGCCGGTATCCGCTTCAATGTTTTTGATGGCTTTGCATCCTCGGCAACGGAACAGAAAGCTCTTGCCGGGCGTTCAAAGGCACAGCAGCAACTCAGTCTGGCCGAAGAGCAGGCACGCCTGGAGATAGCCCAGGCCGCGAACGACCTGAAGGTGGCCTCTGAACAGATTACCGCCATACAGGAGTCAATCCGTCAGGGACAAGAAAACCTGCGGATCAACCGGAATCGCTACCAGGAACGGATCGGCACCGCCACTGACGTACTGGACGCCCAAACCCTGTTGACCCAGGCCCGCACCGAGTATTACCGCGCCGTGTATGACCACCGTATTGCCGCTGCCCGCTTGCGGAAGGCGCTGGGGAACCTTTAAGAATGAGACCCGCAAAAAGGCCCGGCGCTGATTGCGACGGGCCTTTCGTTTTACTGCCAATGGTTACTGCCGGAACCGGTCATGCTCCCTTGACAAAAATCGCCATTTCCATGGTTTCACCGTCGCTGACATGGATGGGAAACACAACCGCCCGGTAGCCATCCGGCACTGGCAAACCGTTGGCCTGCGGCTTGATCGTCACCGGCGGTGCAATTTCAAGCAGCAGCCCGCTTTGAGACGCCTTGGCCACCACGTTCCCGCACACGATATTGACAAACTCCATCACGGTGTCTTCAATAATTTCTTCCGGTTCGTTCTCAACATCATCTTCTTTCAACACTGCCCTGGCAATGGCCTTGGCAACCCCTTCGGACACAGACAGCAAATAACGGGCAGCCACATCACCACTCAGATCCATGGCAGCGATCAGATGACTTGCTGAAATTTTAGAAACTTCCTCAAACTTGCCCGGGCGGAATTGGATCCCGATCACCCTGGTAATCATCTTGTAAGTCAGGTCAACCGTAGCTTCCCACAACGCCTTATCGGTATTCAGCCATGGCGGCAGATCAACCCGTTCCGCTATGTACTGGGCCTGATCAGCCTTGAACTCATCAAGGTATTGTTCCAGTTTTTCAGGTGTCAATGCGCCAACCTTGACCAGCGCCTCGCCAATATAGATATGGGTGGCTTTCTGGTGTTCAATAACGTCCTGCAACTGGACAGGTGTCAACATGCCCAATTCCACCAGCAGGTCGCCCAGCTTCATGTCGCGGCTGTACTGTGCCGCATGGGCGGTCTCAATGTCACGGGTCGTGATCAGCCCCATGGCAACCGCCATCTCTCCCAGCTTGAGGTTGGTCCGCTCCTGCAATTCAATGGCGCGGAGTACCGCTTCGCTGGTGACCAGATCATGCTCTATCAGGTATTGTCCAAAAAATTTAACGGCCATTGTTTATCTCCGGTAAAAATACTGTTAGCGTTTCAGAGCGCCCTTAAGACATTCAGCACCGTATCAGCTTCAAACGGTTTGGAAATCACATTCTTTGCACCCAGTTTGAGGGCTTCTGCAAATTTGTCTCCCACGCCGCCAAGGGAGGTAACCATCACCACCTTGACCTCCTTGTCCAGCACCACCAGACTACGCAGAGCAGTCAGGCCATCCATGCCTGGCATGTTCATGTCCATACAGATGATATCCGGATTTTCTGCATGATTCATCTTGATCGCTTCAGCACCGTTCTTCGCGTGACCAACACATGAAAAATCGCCGGATTCACTAAGGATTTTTTCAAGCTGACGGGCTACGGAGAGACTATCATCCACCACAAGCACCTTCTTCATAGACAGCTTTCCTCCCTGAACTGCATGTTTATCAGCCATGGTGCTGATCAATTCCGGCAAACTGTAACGGAAAGCGGATCAAATGTCAAAATTGAATCCAGCGGATTTTTCTGCTACTTGATTATCCGGGGTCATGCTACACTTAAATCCAATTTCTTTACAAAGGAGCGATCATAATCATGATCATACAACGCATTCTTTTCACAGCCCTGCTGGCAATAGCCGTTGCTGCAACCCAGATTTCCGGCGTATCTGCCGCAGAAAAGAAACCGGCACCCGCCAAATCAGCCGAAAAGTCCAAGTCGTTGCCGGATCCGGTTGCCAAGGTCAATAACACCCCGATTACAGCAGCAGATTTACGGAAAGCATTCACTGCTTTCAAAAGCTCACCCCAGGGTGCACAGACTCCGGCGGACAAGGAACGTGACGCGCAACTGTTTCTGCTGAACCAGTTGATTGCCGGCGAGTTGATGTATCAGGTCGCCAGTAAAACCGAGTTAAAGAACCGTGAGGCACTGGTTGAGGAAAATATCAACAACCTTAAGAAAACCCGCTTTAAAGATGCAGAGGAATTTCAGAAGGCGCTGAAGGATCAGGGGATGACCGAGAAAGATCTGCGGGAGTTAATCCGACGTAACGTGGTCATCGACACTTACATCGAGAAGATGATCGTTCCCAAACAGACCGTAACCGAAGTTGAAATCAAGACCTTCTACGAAAAAAACCCGGAGGCATTCACCCAGCCCGAGCAGTTACGAGTCAGCCACATTCTTATCACGCTTGATCCCAAAGCAACGGCCGATGAAAAGAAAAAGGCCCGTACCAAGATAGAGGATTTGCTGAAGCAGGCTCGAGCAGGCGTAGATTTTGCCAAACTGGCCCAGGACAACTCCAGTTGCCCCAGCAGCAAACAGGGAGGAGACCTGGGATACTTCGGAAAAGGCCAGATGGTTAAACCGTTCGAGGATGCAGCCTTTGCCCTGAAGCCAGGGGAAATCAGCGCCGTCGTTGAAACCCAGTTTGGTTATCACATCATCAAGGCTGTGGAGAAGAAGGCACCGTCCAAGGTTGCACTTGAGGATGTCAAACCCAAGATTGAGGAGTCGCTGAAGCGCAGAAAAGTGGGCGAAGCAGTCAACAAAACCCTTGAAGAAGCCCGCAAGAAGGCCAAAATAGAAGTATTCCTGAAATAATCTACCCACAATGCAGTAGCCGCAATCGCACAAGGCCGCTTCCTTTTGATTCAGGAAGCGGCCTTGTGTTGATAGGGGTGTTTTTAGATGGTACGCGGCACTAGCTAATCCGGACAAATACCGATCCGGCTGCGCCACAGACTTCACATTTGTCCGGCGCGCCTTTTTCCACCGTATGTCCACAGATCGGACAGACGTAATAATCAAACTGCTCGCCTGCCTGTCCCAGGGTATCAAAGGCCTTCTGATATAGTTCGGCATGAGTCTTTTCCACCGTATTGGCATAGGTGAATGAACGGAGCGCCTCAGTTGCTCCTTCCTGCTGCGCCGCCTCGATCATCGGCGGGTACATCTCCTTGAATTCGTGGGTTTCTCCGTTAATCGCTTCCGTCAAATTTTCCTTGGTGCTCTTGATGCCGCCCAGGGCCTTCAGGTGAGCATGGGCATGAACCGTCTCTGCTTCGGCAGCGGCACGAAACAGCCGCGCAACCTGGGGAAACCCATCCTTGTCAGCCTGTTTTGCAAAGGCCAGGTACTTGCGGTTGGCCTGTGATTCACCAGCAAATGCTTCAGCAAGATTCTCTTTTGTTGCCATTGTGTTACCTCCTTGACTGTGTGTTGTGGTCCTGATGATCACCTGAACCGGTAAATAGCAAGACTGTATACGTATGTAGCACATTTTATACTTGATTTGACAGCAATCCCGCTAGCCCTTGATTGCCTTTACCAACAGTTCGTAGTCTTCAAGCAATGATTGCAAATCTTCTTCATGTTCCACTTCCTGCTCCAGAATGGTGAGCACCATGTTGTAGGTCACCGGATCCTTGTCTCTGGTAATATCCATCAACCGCTTATACACGCTGATGGCGCACTGTTCCCCCTTGATATTCTGCTCCAGCAGGGTCTTGACGTAGGGGTCATCAGGCGCGTCATAACCGCAGTTGGTGTGCTGATACCACTCTTCCGGTTTAGTAACCGGAGTTCCGCCCAGCTGGATAATCCGCATGGCCACCATATCGGCATGGGCCAATTCTTCAGTGGCATGAATCAGCAATTCCGCGCCCACGGCATCCTTCATCGGCCCTTTGACCAGCTTGGCCCCCAGCCAGTACTGATAGTAGGCCAGCCACTCATCGCAATAGGCCCGCCGCAACAATCCCAACAGCTCATCCACATCCATGCCGATTATTTCACGTCCCTTGCTTCCCATTGCTTTTCCTCCTTGTAAAAGGTATTTGCCAGGTAACTGATTTATCCCTCCGGCATTCCTGAACCGGAAGCCGGAGGGGACAAAGCAGCTACAGTGCAGGACGGGGGGTACTGTCCGTGCTGGGCGGCATGATTGGATACACCACCTTGGGCTGCTTGCCGGTCAGGCTACCCAGAAATGCGGTAATTGCATCGGTTTCCGTATCGCTCAGTGTAATGCCGAACTGGGCGGAACCCATGACAGCAACCGCCTCTTTCAGGCTCCAGACAACGCCGGTATGAAAATAGGGAAAGGTTATAGCCACGTTACGCAGTGAAGGTGAACGGAACACATACTCATCCTTGGAGGTATTGGTAACGCTGAAACGTCCCTTATCAGCCTTCGGCAGAATATTCTCAGCCGGTTTCGCAACAACGCCAAAAGGATAATAGCCGTTACCACCCAAATTCACACCAGCGTGACAAGCCACGCATCCCTTGTCGATAAACTGCTTGAGACCGGCGGTTTCCTTACTGTTCAGCGCCTTCTTGTCCCCCTTGAGATAGCGGTCAAATGGCGCATCCGGTGTAACAAGCGTTGCCTCAAACACCTCTATCGCCTTGGCCATGTTGTCAAAGGAAACCGGGTCCTTGTCCGTGGGGAAAGCGGCCTTGAACTGCTTCACATACTCGGGAATACTAGTGAGGGTTTTTACAACATGCTCCGGAGTATTGTTCATCTCCACCGATGCCTGTACCGGTCCTTTTGCCTGCTCGGCAAGATCTTTGGCACGGCCGTCCCAGAACTGGGCGGTATTATACACAGAGTTCAGAACTGTCGGGGCGTTGCGCGGCCCTTTTTGCCAGCCATGGCCGGTGGAGGTCACCTGCAGGTCGCCTCCGCCAAGCCCTACGTTGTGACAGGTGTTACAGCTGATCAGATGCGAGCGCGACAGGCGCGGATCAAAAAACAGCTTGGCACCCAGATCAACCTTGACCGGTGTGGCAGGATTACCCTTCAATACCGGAGCCTTTGCCGGAATCGGCTTGAAAAACGCCTTTGCTTTGGCCTGCAGATCATCGGCAGCAGCAGGACCTGCCAGTGCCGTAACCGCCAACATCAGGGCAAACATCGTGTACGTACGTTTCATTATCTCTTCCTCCTTGCGATAGTAACGGCCGGATTTTACACCGGCCGCGGGCAATCAATATCCGTTGTCCAGTTCTCGTTACACAGTCACCTCAGCCAGGGAGATTCCCATGGCTTCAGCCACTCCCTTGCCATAGGCCGGGTCAGCCTTCAGGCAGTTGCCGATATGACGCAGCTTGATCTCTTTGGGGGCATCTCCCATGGCGCAGGCCGTATTGTCAAACAGCACTTGCTGCTGTGCGGCACTCATCAAGCGGAACAGCTTGCCCGGCTGGGAATAATAATCATCATCCTCGCGATGATTCCAGTGATCGGCAGCTCCCTCGATTGAAAGCGGCGGCTCCCGGAAGTCCGGCTGCTCCTGCCACTCACCGTAACTGTTCGGCTCGTACCCCAGCGTACTGCCGTAGTTGCCGTCCACCCGCATGGCGCCATCCCGGTGGTAGCTGTGGAACGGACAACGGGGCGCATTGACCGGAATCTGGTGGTGGTTGACCCCCAGCCGGTAGCGTTGGGCGTCGCCGTAGGAAAAGAGCCGCCCTTGCAGCATCTTGTCCGGAGAAAAGCTGATCCCGGGAACCACGTTGGCCGGGTTGAAGGCCGCCTGCTCCACCTCGGCATAGTAGTTTTCCGGATTACGGTTCAGTTCCAGCACTCCCACTTCAATCAGCGGATAATCGCCATGGGGCCAGACTTTGGTCAGGTCGAACGGATGATAGGGGACATTGGATGCCTCATTTTCCGGCATGATCTGAATAAACAGGGTCCATCTGGGGAAATCCCCCTTCTGGATACTCTCGTACAGATCCCGCTGATGGCTCTCCCGGTCCTTGCCAACCAGCGCTTCAGCCTCGGCGTCAGTCAGGTTTTTGATCCCCTGCTGTGATTTGAAATGAAACTTGACCCAGTGCCGTTCATTGGCGGCATTAATGAAGCTGAAGGTATGGCTGCCAAAACCGTGCATGTGCCGGTAGGTGGCCGGAATACCCCGGTCGCTCATGACAATGGTCACCTGATGCAACGCTTCAGGTAAAGAGGTCCAGAAATCCCAGTTGTTTTGGGCACTGCGCAGATTGGTGCGCGGGTCGCGCTTGACGGCATGATTCAGATCCGGAAACTTCAGGGGGTCACGCAGAAAAAAGACCGGCGTATTGTTGCCCACCAGATCCCAGTTACCCTCCTCGGTATAAAACTTCATGGCAAAACCGCGGATATCCCGCTCTGCGTCGGCGGCCCCGCGCTCACCGGCAACGGTGGAAAAACGAACGAACAGCTCAGTCTTCTTGCCGATTTTAGAAAAGATTTTCGCACGGGTATACTTTGTAATGTCATGGGTAACGGTAAAGGTACCATAGGCGCCGGAACCTTTGGCATGCATACGGCGTTCCGGTATGACTTCGCGGTCAAAATGGGCCAGTTTCTCCAGAAACCACACATCCTGCAGCAACATCGGCCCGCGCGGTCCGGCGGTTATGACGTTCTGGTTATCAACAACCGGTGCGCCGTTTCTGGTGGTAAGTCTCTTGTTGCTCATCTCCTAATCCTCCTTTTTTAATTGTTGCCGCATGCTGCGGCAGTCTTCCGACACAGCCAGCCGTGCCGACGCAGATTTGACAAAGGGTACCAGCTAATTACCGCATTTCAAGATTGAAACTTTTATAGGAATAATTTTGTATACGCAATCGGTCCGACAAACACGCGAGAAACATTTTTTTCGCGCAGATGAAACCGGAATAATACCTACCTAATAATTTGTCAAGTTATTTTACATCCATGCATCACAATTCTTGACAAACGCGACCTTTTAAGTGATCATTAGTAAAAATACCCACTTAGGGGGTTACCATGCCAAGCGCATCTCGAAAAAAACTTACGCAGCAGATGGAATTGTTCAACTATTCCTGCCGTGCTGCCGGTTTAAAAATAACCCATCAGCGAACCCTTATTTACCGGGAACTTTTGCAACAGCCCGACCACCCCACCGCTGAAGCGCTGCACAAACGCATTGTGCGGGAAGTACCGTCCATCTCCCTGGACACCGTATACCGTACCCTGGCGACGCTGGAACAACACGGGCTGGTCAACCGCATCCAGACGGCAGAAAGTCAGGCTCGTTTTGAGGCGGTCATCGCCCCTCACCACCACCTCATTTGCAGTTGCTGCAAAAAAGTTCTGGATGTTGAATGGCCGGAATTTGACCATATTGAACTGCCTGAAAACGTCCGCAACTGGGGAACCATCAACAGCAAAAATGCCGTCATGTACGGCACCTGCACCGCCTGCGCCTCCACCTGACATCCTTTTTTCCATGGCAAACATTTTTCCCTTGACACAAAAGCCACGCTCAGATATTGATAACAAAAATCAATTACAGGTAGCGTGTATGGCATCAGCCACAACCAAACATACAGTTTCATCAATCAGACCGGAGATGGAATATCAGCAGATCCCCTCGCGCTTTGCCGATCCCCGCGACTGCCTGACTGCGCATCTCATGCTGGAGTGCGCGGAAACACTTGCCGGTATCAAGCCGGCAAACCTTGTGTCCTTGGTCAACAGGGTACGGCCTTGCGGAAAAAATCTGTACAGTATCTGGCACGACCACCATCAAAGCCTCTCCACCTCAATGAACATTCTACGCTTAAGGGTTCTGCAAACCAGTCAACGCGCCCTGCTGCTCTTCTGCTATCATCCGGGGCAACTGGACAAGCACCTTGCACATGCCGGTATCCGGGTTCTGCTGGGCAAAGCCGGGTACGACATCTCGCTCTCCAGTGAAGAACTCTTGACGTCACTGGCTGACAAAATTGCCGGTTCCGCGAATTTCCCCCATGAAATAGGTCTGTTCATCGGCTATCCGGCCAAGGATGTCGCTGCCTTCATGGGACTGGTTGACCTGCCGTTCACCTGTCAGGGGCCCTGGAAGATCTACGGCAATCCAGAAAAGAGCATCTGTCTGGCTAACTCGTTTCGTGATTCACGTCAGGTTATGGTCAGCCGCCTGAAAAGCTGCGGATCACCACTTGAACACCTTGCAGCGCTTAAAACCAGCAGAAAGCAATTTTTTCATCCTCATCCTGATAAAAGCTCTCATTACCAATGAAAGGGGTTGTATTATGAGCATCACGCTTATCGGCGGTATGGACCGACTGGGGGAAAAATACCTGAAAGAAGCAAAAAACCTGGGTATGGAACTGCGCATATTCAGCCAGTCCGAACGGAACATGGCCGGTAAGATCAAGCATTCCGACGCTGTGGTAATTTTCACCAACAAAGTGTCACATCAGGCACGCAACGAAGCGTTCAGCGCCGCAAAAAAGCAGGGGATCCCCGTGTTCATGCACCATGCCTGTGGCGTCTGCACCCTGAGGGAATGCCTTAATTGCCTGAAGCTGCTGCATGAAAACACGGACAGCAACGGGAGAAAAGCGGAGAGGAACGGCTGAAATGACAAAAAACGTTATCACCAGCGCCGAACTATTCGGAACACTGCACGAAATACTGATCATGCATGCCGGAGAACAGTACCGCCTGCGGATTACCAGCAACAACAAACTGATTCTGACCAAATAGACGCCGAAAACCAGCCAGCCACGCGTAGCCAGCACAACGACGCAGCCAGCCAAAACCACACTCTCCATTGAAAGGAAATTGTTATGACTGCACTGCGTACAACCACCGCCGCACTCCGCACCACCACCGCCGCACTTGCCTTTGCCCTGCTGACCGCCGGAAGCGCCCTGGCCGGCCCGCCCCTTGCCACCGATGATGCCGGCACCGTTGATGTCGGCAAGGTGGAAATCGAACTGAACGGTTCCTACACCCACGACAAGGAAAAAGTTGACGGTATCACCACCAAAAACAGCTCCAGCGACGGTGAAGTCAAGATAACCACCGGCTTGTACAAAGATCTGGGAATATCGCTGGCCATCCCCTACACCTTCAACGCTCGCGAGGATGTCGACGGAGAAATCAGCAACACCGACGGCTTCGGCGACATGACCCTGGAACTGAAATACGCCTTTGCCGAACTGGGCGGCGTCAATTTTGCCATCAAGCCGTCCGTCATTCTGCCTACCGGCAAATACAGTAACGGAATGTCTGAAGGCCGTTGGCAGTTCGGCGGCACCCTGATCGCAACCAAAGAGTTTGAAGACGGAAAATATGCTCTGCATGCCAACCTGGGGTACGAGCACCACAGTTACCGCACCGATGAAGCCCGGGAAACCACCCGTAGCGACTTCTGGTCCGGCTCCATTGCCGGAGAAGCAGAGGTCATGAAAGGCCTGTTCGTGGTGGCCGATTTCGGCCTGGCAACCGCCGCCGACAAGGCCACGAATGATCTGGCCGCCTATGCGCTGACCGGAGCCCGTTACGAGATTAACGACTACCTTGACGTCAATGCCGGTATCAAAGTGGGGCTTACCAAACCGGAAGATGATCTGAGCGTGCTCTACGGTCTGGTACTGAAGTTCTGACCCGTAGGGGCAATTCATGAATTGCCCCTACATCTCAATAAAATGGAGGAATGAATGATGCCACTGGAACTACTCTCCCCCGGCGATCGGGGTGAAATTACCGAAATCAGACACTGCGGAGGTTGCGCTGGCAGTTGCTCCCCTCACAGCCATGGAGAGCGAACCAGCCACCATCATAAGGCCACTGCCACGCGAGCCGAAGAAATGGGCCTGCGGGTGGGTAAACAGATCGAGGTGTTGAAAAATGACGGCAACCTGCTGTTGCTCCTGGTTGATGAAGCCCGTATTGCCATTGACCGGAAAATAGCCAGAACCATCAGCGTGAAAGGAGTTGCAGCGTGAATTTGAGCAATCTCAAGCCCGGTGAGCAAGGCCGGATCATAAAACTGGATAGTGGCATCGGCCCGATCAGACGCCGCTTGATGGACATGGGAGTCATCCCCGGTGAATTGGTAAAAGTGGAAAAGGTCGCGCCAATGGGCGATCCGATCGAAGTAACCATCAAAGGCTACAACCTGTCACTGCGCAAGGGAGAAGCACGGGGCATAGAGATCGAGGTGACACCATGAGCCGCCAAGCGCTTGTCGTTGCGGTAGCCGGCAACCCCAATGCCGGCAAATCGACCCTGATCAACGCTATTGCCGGCAGTCGCCTGCACGTAGGCAACTGGCCCGGTGTTACCGTGGAAAAGAAGGAAGCGCTCCTCACACATCAGGGGCAGCAGATCCGCCTGGTGGATCTGCCCGGCTGCTATTCCCTTTCGCCCTACAGCCAGGAAGAGATCATCACCCGCGATTATCTGGTCAAGGAAAAGCCTGACCTGATTATCAACGTTGTTGACGCCACAAACCTGGAACGGAACCTGTATCTGACCATCCAGCTCCTTGAGCTGGGCATCCCCATGATAATGGCCCTCAATATCCATGACGAAGCCGAGGCCAAGGGCTTCCGCATAGACATCTGCACCATGCAGGAGACCCTGGGCATCACGGTCATTCCCACGTCGGCGACGCGCCGTACCGGACTGGATGACCTACTGAACAGCGTTGTCGCCACCGGCGGCGACCGCTTAGGTCATCGCCCGAGGATATTGCCCTACGGCGAGGATATCGAAGCAGCGCTGACCGCTTATGAACACTCGCTACGCAAAGAACATCCTGCCCTGCTTGAACAGTATCCTTCACGCTGGCTGCTGCTGAAACTGCTGGAAAATGACCAAGTCGTACTGAAGGAACATAATCTGACCGACTTTACGCCGTCTGATCAGACAGCGCTGCATCATCTGCGCACGGCACACGGCGACGATATTGAAGGCCTGCTGGCCGACGTGCGCTACGCCCTGTCCACCGGTCTCTGCCGCGAGGCACTTACCAGACCGGAAAAGCGCAACATTGAGATGACCGAGCGGATCGACCGGATCGTCCTGAACCGCTTCCTGGGCATCCCGATCTTCATGGCCGCCATGTGGTTTCTGTTCAAACTGACCTTCGACCTTTCCTCGCCCTTCGGCGACTGGATCGACACAATGGCCAACGGCCCATTCAAACGCTGGACCGCCGCCATCCTGGGCAGTATCAACGCTCCGGACTGGACCGTCTCGCTGGTCAATGACGGGGTCATCGCCGGGGTCGGCTCGGTGCTGGTCTTCGTACCGGTCATTTTTGCCATGATGTTCTTCATCACCTTCCTGGAAGGCAGCGGCTACATGGCGCGCGCCGCCTTTGTGATGGACCGGGCCATGCATGCCATCGGCCTGCACGGCAAGTCGTTCATCCCGATGCTGTTGGGCTTCGGTTGCAACGTTCCCGGCATTTATGCCACCCGCACCCTGGAGAATCCCAAGGACAAAATACTGACCGCCCTGCTGATCCCGCTCATGTCATGCGGCGCACGGCTGCCGGTATACGTGCTGTTCGTTGGCATCTTCTTTCCGGACAACTCCGGCACCGTGATCTGGGTTCTCTACATCCTGGGCATCCTGCTTGCGGTCCTGATGGGCTTCATCTTTAAAAAGACCCTTTTCAAAGGTGAAGCGCCCATGTTCATCATGGAACTGCCCCCCTACCGCATGCCCTCTTTCACCAGCCTTTGCCTGCACACCTGGGAAAAGGGCAAGCACTTCCTGATCAAGGCCGGTACCTACATCTTTGCCGTTTCGGTGCTGGTCTGGTTCATGCTCAACCTGCCCTGGGGCGTTGAACACAAGCGCGATTCGTACCTGGGCAAGGCGGGCAGCGCCATTGCACCGGTCTTTCAGCCACTGGGCTTCGGCACCTGGGAGGCCGCATCCTCACTGATCACCGGCGTCATCGCCAAGGAGATCGTGGTGGGCACCATGGGTGAAATCTACGCGCCGAAGGAAGAAGAGAAGAAGGAAGAAACGCCGACCCTGGGCGAAGATCTGAAGGAAATCGTAGTTTCTTTCGGCGGCGCAACAAAAACCGCGGTCAGCACCCTGCTCTACCTGCCGGTTGAGGAAGAACCGGAAGAGGACCAATCTGCCTTGAAACAGGCAATCAAGAGCCAGTTCACGCCGCTCACCTCCTTCGCCTTCATGGCCTTTGTTCTGCTCTACATGCCCTGCGTGGTGGTAGGCGCAGCCATGCGCCAGGAGTTCGGCACCTGGAAATGGGCCGGTGTGGCCTTTGCCTACTCAACTATTCTGGCCTGGACCGTGGCGCTTCTGATCTATCAGGGAGGAAGGCTGCTGGGCCTGGGAGGCTGACATGGAATTTTTCGAAATCATGCTGATGGCTGCAATCGCCGGAGGAGCCGTATGGCTCCTCTACCACTCCCTCTGGAAGAAAAAGGGCTGCTGCGGGGATTCGGGCTGTGGCGGATGCGACGATCCAAAGCGACACTGACCCGCTTGGGACGCACACCCAAAATTGACATTATCATATTGCTGGTTTGTTGGCAGTGCGTGTAGCCAGCCACGTCCATGACGCAGCCAGCAAGAATTATCCTGACAGGATGTTTTGCTGCGCTGCGTTTTTTATTCAACATTCCGGTTTACGGGAGGCAACGACATGATCATCACCAGCACAATTCCGGGACGTATTCGCATTCGCGACCAACGGCTGACCAGTACCGGACAGGCAGAGCAGATTCGCACCGACCTGCTGACCATGCATGGCGTACATGACGTAACCATTGCTTCGCGCACCGGCAGCCTGCTGATCATCTACACCGCTGCAACAGAAACCATGCAGCAGATACTGGCGTTCCTCACGACCGTCTTCGGCAACGCAGAGGACAGCCACATTCCCGGCGCCTGCCACTGTTCAAAACTGTTTTCGCCAACTGCCCGCCTGCACAAGAATGCGGTCAATCTGGGCATGATTATCTCGCTACTGACCAGTCTGATCGGCATCGTCCTTGGCGCGGAGACACTGCATATCGCAGCAGGAGTCCTCTTTCTGGCCACCCTCAGCGTGCATCTTTTTGAAAGACGGCGCGCGATACTGATCACGGAGTAACGATAATGGCTCCCTTAAGCATCCTGCCCGGGCGGGTGCGTTATGCCGACAGCAGGCTGATCGGCAACGAATCCCTGGCCTGTCATCTGGAAAGTAGAATCTGCCAATTGCCCGGGATACGGCTGGTCTCCGCCAGCCACCGCACCGGCAGAGTACTGGTGGAATTCAATGAATGCCATGTCAGCCGTGACGACCTTGCGCAACGCATCAACAGTATGCTCAGCGACGCGCAGCCATTGCAGGTGGACACCGGCGCTCTTTGCACGCCCGTCGCTCGGGGCAAACATTCGCCGTTCGCGCCTGGCCGCATTCTTGCCGACATGGCACTGCACCTGATTCTGCCTGCACCGTTTGACCTGCTGTTGCCTGCGCTACGTCGCAGTTAGCAAATAGCCGGAACGAATAGCAACACCACCACAAGGAGGGATAGCCATGGAACACCATGAAGACACGGCGGCAAAAACGGAAGACTACAATTACGGAAGCGGAAAACAAGAGAGAAAAGGATTCGACGGTCTCCATGTGGGCAAAAAAGATCTCTGGATGCTGGCCGGCGGCGCACTGGGGGCGCTTGCTTTCCTGGGCTTAAGCAAGGCTTCACAGAAAGTGCGTCCGGCTGCAGTCGGCGTTGTCAAGGAAGGATATGCCTTCAAGGAATGGGTGGCCGGCAAAGCTGAAAAGATCAAGGAAAATGTCGAGGATATCGTGGCCGAAGGGGTGCACCAGTACCAGGAAGACCTGAGCGCATCAGCTGATACGGTCCAGCGGGAAAAGACCATTCTTGAAAAGATTGAAAAAGTGGTTGAGGAAAAACTGGCCCGGATGAAGTCGAACACAGGGGAGGAATCGGCATGAACAGCACCACGAACACAAAACGCAACACCATGAAGTACCTTGGCCACGCCCTGAAACTTACCCTTGGTGCAGGAGCGGCTCTTGGCGGTTCCTATCTGGTCAGCCGCATCAAGGAAAAACACGATACCGAAACCAGCATGAGCCGACTGGAGCAGATGGTGGAAGAACTGTTGGCAACCTGCGGAAGCGACAAGAAATAATGGAGTACGTTATTCTTCATCGGACACCGGGACGGATCAGGCTTTGTCTGAACGTCCCCCGGTTTCCGGCCGTTGACACGGAACAGGTTGAGAACCATTTCCATGACCTTTCCGGCGTGGCAAAGGTCGCTTTTACACCACGCACCGGCAGCCTGCTTATTCGCCATGACGGTCTGGCAACAACTGACGCTGCCATTCTGGAGCGGGTGGCCGCTGCCCCGCTGCCCGGCAGCAGACGGCCGCGTTCCCGCACTGAACTGGAGCAGAAAAAGCAGATCGTTCTGCGTTCCGCCCTGCTGCTCGTATCACGCCCGCTGATTCCTCCTCAGATCAGACCGTTTATGGCCATGTACGGCGCGTGGCCAATCCTAAAAAAAGGGATTGTGGCCCTGCACCAACGCCAGATGAATGTTGACCTGCTGGATGCCTCAGCTGTGGGCGCAGCGCTGGCTACCCGTGATTTCCTGACCGCTTCGATTATCTCGTTTTTGCTCAAGCTGGGTGAATACCTGGAATTGTGGACGAGGAACTATTCCCGGCGGCTGTTGTCGGAAATGTTCCATACTGCCGATGAGTGGGCCTGGGTCAGTCGCGACGGTGTCGAACTGCGCATCCCCCTTACTGACGTGCTAACAGGGGACAAAGTGATTGTACGCACTGGCAGCCTTATCCCGGTTGACGGTGTCGTACTTGAAGGTGAAGCCCTGGTCAACCAGTCCAGCCTGACCGGTGAAGGATTGGCCGTGGCACGCAGGTTCGGACACAGCGTCTATGCCGGCACCGCCATTGAAGAAGGTGAGTTGCTGGTGCAGGCAGAGCGGGTCGGTGACCAGACCAGGGCTGCCAGGGTTGTGAAGATCATTGAAGAAGCAGAAAACCTGAAGTCGGCAACCCAGAGCAGGAGCGAGGCCCTGGCCGAACGGATCGTCCCCTGGTCATTTCTGGCCAGCGGCCTGCTCCTGGCCCTGACCGGCAATCCAGCCAGAGCCGCGGCAGTACTGCTGGTGGACTTCTCCTGCGCCATCAAGCTTTCAACGCCGTTGGTCATCATCTCCTCGCTGGCACAGGCTGCCAGGCACCGGGTGCTGATCAAGGGGGGCAAATACCTGGAACTGTTTGCCAGCGTCGACGCCATCATACTTGACAAGACCGGTACCCTTACCGAAGCAGCTCCGCAGGTAGCCGAGCTGGCTGTCTTCAACGGCTACAAACCCGAATTTGTCTTGAGGCTTGCAGCCTGCGTTGAAGAGCATTTCCCCCATCCTGTGGCCACGGCCGTTGTCAGGGAAGCGGCCCGTCAGGAACTGCGTCACGATGAAGAACATTCAGAAGTGGAATACATCGTGGCCCACGGTATTGTCACCAGAATCAACGGGAAGCGGGTGGTTATCGGCAGCCGCCACTTTGTTGAGGACGATGAAGGGATTACCCTTGATCAGGCATCCGGCTACACACAGGCATTGGCCGAACAGGGCAAATCTCCGCTCTACATGGCCATCGGCGGACAGCTGGCCGGTATCATCGCCATTCACGATCCGTTGCGTAGCGAGTCAGCGGCGTTTATTTCCGGACTGAAGCAGCACGGCTTCAGACGGATACTGATGGTGACCGGCGACAACCGGGAAACCGCCGCGACCATCGCTGCCGAACTGGGCATCAACGAATTCCATGCCCAGGCGCTGCCGGATGACAAGGTTGAAATCGTACGGGCATTGAAAAACGAAGGGTTTACGGTAGCCATGGTGGGAGACGGCATCAACGATTCACCGGCCCTTTCCCACGCCGATGTCGGCATTTCCATGAAACATGGCTCGGACATAGCCCGCGAAACATGTGATGTTCTTTTGCAGGAAGGCACCCTGGAGGATATCCTGCTGGCCAGAAAAATCAGCAGGGAAGCAATGGCATTGATTGATGACAACTTCCGAACAATTGTCTCCGTAAACTCCACGGCGCTGTTGCTTTCCATTACCGGCGCAATGCCCCCCATCTATGCCGCAACGTTGCATAACCTGGGCACCATCATGGTAGGCTTGCGGGCATTGGCGCCACTTAAAAAATCTGCAACAGCACAACTGTCAAAACGGGAACGATTCATCAGTCAGCATCAGCCACTTAAGACCTACGCTAAGTAAGGATCTGCTTGGATTGAAAAGGAGCAACAATGGCCTTACTGCATATTGACGAAATGTATATTGGTGAAGCAGCAGAAATCATTGCCATCAACAGTGATTGTGCCGATACGAAACGGCTGCGGAACATGGGGTTGCGCGAAGGCAGGATCGTTGACATGCTGCATGCAGACCCTTTCGGCAGCAAAAAAGTTGTTCTGGGGATTGATGGAACCCGTTTGGCGTTTCCATTGACCCTTGCCGCCCATATTGTTGTGCGATCAATCCGCAGCAATTTTGAAATTCTGCGAGATATGGCCAATTATGATCAACTGACCGGCTGCCTGAACCGTCATGCGGCACACTCAATTCTACAGCATGAAGTGGTGCGTTATACAGAAAACAATCTTCCTTTGGCAGTGCTGATGGCAGATCTGGATCACTTCAAGGCAATTAACGACACCTTTGGTCATAACGCCGGAGACATGGTGTTAAAGAAATTTTCACGGGTGGTCGGCAGCGCTTTACGCAGATGTGATCTTCTCTGCCGCTGGGGGGGAGAGGAGTTTCTCGTGGTACTGCGAGGCACTTTGCCGGACGAAGCACTCCAGATTGCAGACCGGATACGCCGCAGGGTTGAAAGTTTTGTTTTTCAGCCATATGACAGATGCGGAGAGCTGACCGTCAGCATCGGCGGCAGCGCCATCCCGCCAAGCCGCTTTTTCGAGCAGCTGCTGGCGGAAGCGGACAAGGCTCTGTACCGTGCAAAGTATGAAGGCAGAAACCGTGTGGCCATGAGCTGACATGACAATATCAATCCATATGTCCGTAATACCTGATCCCCTTTGCCGACTGGCCCAATACCGGCGCACTGATGCACAGACTTGCCGACGGAAAAAACAGCAAAGATGGAAAGGCGGGCAATTGTATGCTTATCTGGGGGCAAACGAGGAGAAGCGTCAAAAGAATCTGGCTATCTACAAAGCCTGGGTGGCAACTGGACACATCAAGCGGCTTCCGGAGATGACAGGGAAGAGCTGAGTAGAATCACTGCCAAACACTAATTTTAATACAACCGTATACTGTGCGGGCAGGTCATATGACCTGCCCGTTTTTTTATGCAGCCTACCCTATTCTTTACAAATTTGATTAATGTCAATTGCACTTTGCTTAGCATTCCGGTACAAGTACAAGGCTTTTACAAACATGGTTTGAGTATGCTTCGGGCGACTACGAAAAAATGAGGGGTAATGAATGAGTATCAAGGCAAAACTGTTTATTATGATGTTGAGCGGCTGTCTGGCGGTACTGGTGATCAGCGCATTGGGACTTTTCGGCATCAAGAGCAGTAATAACGACATTCAAGGCATTTACGCGGAAAATATGTCCAACGTTCTTGAAATCAGTCGTATCATGGAGCTGATGCGGGATAACCGTATCCATCTGCTGCTGGCCCTGCAGCACAACCCGAAGGATCCACACATCGTTAAACTGCACGATCACCCCACAAACTTCCACACCGATATCGTCAAGAAAAACATTGAAGAGATATCCAGCATCTGGAGCAAATACACCAGCAAACCCATGGGCGCGGAGGAGAAGAAACTGGCTGACGACTTTGCCGCAAAACGGGCAATCTTTGTCAAAGACGGCCTGATCAGCGTCATGGAAGCTGAGCTTGTCGGCGATTTTGACCAAGCAGCCCACCTGATCGTCACCAGATGCAATCCCACCTTCCGTCCGGCAGATGAAGCTGCCAAGGCGATCTATGCCCATGAAACCGACGAAGCCAAACGCACTTACCAGAATGCCACCTCGGCCTACCACCGTACCCTGATCATCATCGCCCTGGCCGTGCTGGGCTCCATCCTGGTCTCCGCCGTCGTCGGCTTCATGGTCCAGCGCTCCATCACCGGAGCCACCGACACCCTTGCCCGTGTAAGCCAGGCCGTAATCAGCGGCGATCTCTCCCAGCGCGCCCGCTTGACCACAAAGGACGAACTTGGCGCCCTGGGGGCAGCCGTTGACTCCATGACCGACTCCTTTTCCCAGATCATCGACCGGGTCACCGACAGCTCCACCCAGGTAGCCACCGCTGCCCAGCAACTGAGCGTTAACGCCGAACGGACGGCAACCGGCGCCGAAGAGGTGGCGGCCCAGGCCGGGACTGTGGCCACCGCAAGTGAAGAGATGTCAGCCACCAGCATGGATATTTCCCGCAACTGTCAACTGGCAGCAGACAATTCCTACCAGGCTAGCTCGGCGGTCAACGAAGGGGCCGAGGTGGTACAGAACACCGTGGGCTACATGAACAATATCGCCCACCGGGTAAAGGGAACCGCGGCAAGTGTTGAAGCGCTGGGACAGCGTTCCGACCAGATCGGCGCCATTGTGGCCACCATCCAGGATATTGCCGACCAGACCAACCTGCTGGCCTTGAACGCCGCCATAGAGGCCGCCAGAGCCGGTGAGCAGGGACGCGGCTTTGCCGTTGTGGCCGATGAAGTACGCGCCCTGGCCGAACGAACCACACGGGCAACCCGCGAAATCGGCGAGATGATCAAGGCGATCCAGAATGAGACCAAAAGCGCGGTGCAGGCCATGGAAGAAGGAGTGGCTGAGGTTGAAAAAGGGACCGAAGGAGCCGCCCGCTCCGGCACAGCCCTTGAGGAGATTCTGGCCCAGATCAATGAGGTCAACATGCAGGTGGCCCAGATAGCCACCGCCGCTGAGGAACAGACCGCAACCACCAGCGAGATCACCAACAACATCCATCAGATGACCACTGTTGTGGGCGAGTCCGCCGGAGCCGCCCATGAATCGGCATCCGCCGCCGCCAAACTGTTCCAGTTGGCTCAGGATCTGAAAGGGATGGTCAGCCGCTACAGAACCTGAGTCTAATTTTTGACAGCAGTTACACCAAGGGGGCTTTCCATGAAAGAAAGCCCCTTGGTTTTGTTGCCTTTTCTGGCCCCTAGACCCTGGACCCTGCATCAGATCCCCAAGCGCTTGATCTTCTCCACCAGGGTCGTCCTGTTCACCCCTAAAAGCTCCGCCGCACGGGCCTTCACGCCGCCGCCGGTCTCCAACGCCTTCATGATCAACTGCCGCTCCAGCTCTTCAATGGCTGCCGGCATATTGATCCCGCCGGGTGTCAGGTCAAAACAGATTCCCCGTGTTGGCTCCATCTGCTCCAAAACCTCGGCAGGCAGATCGTCAAGAGTGATATTGTCGTCGTCGGAAAGCGCTACCATCCGTTCAACCACGTTTTCAAGCTGCCGTACGTTGCCGGGCCACTGGTATTTCTCCAAAGCATCCAGGGCCTGTTTGCTGAGCGAAATACTCTGACGACCCATCAGACTACGGAACTTCTCCAAAAAATGACTCACCAGCGGCAGAATATCTTCCCGGCGTTCCCTGAGCGGCGGCAGGTGCAGCGGTATGACATTCAAACGGTAAAAGAGGTCTTCCCTGAATGCCCCGACCCGCACCTGCTCTTCAAGATCAACATTGGTGGCGGAAATCACCCGCACATCCAGCTTGACCCCCTTGGCGGAACCGACCCGCTCGATCTCCTGCTCCTGCAACACCCGCAACAGCTTGGATTGCAGATGCAGCGGCATGGTGGCGATCTCATCCAGAAAGATGGTGCCATGGTTGGCAGCCTCGAACTTTCCGATCCGGTCGCGCACCGCACCGGTAAAAGCACCGCGCACATGGCCGAACAGCTCGCTCTCCATCAGCGACTCAGGGATAGCTCCGCAGTTAACCGCAACAAACGGCTTGTCCTTGCGTCGGCCATTGTGGTGCAGGGCGCAGGCCACCAATTCCTTGCCGGTGCCGGATTCACCGGTAATCAGCACCGTTGAATCGGTCTTGACAATCCGTTGCATCCGTTCAAAGACCCGGCGCATGGCCGGAGCATTGCCGATGATATTTTCAAACAGGAACCGCTCCCGCAACTGTTTGCGCAGATACACGTTCTCTGAAAGCAGACGTTGCTTCTCACGGGCTTTGCCCAGCACCAGCTTCAACTCTTCAAAATTGATCGGCTTGGTAATGTAATCAAACGCCCCGGCCTTCATCGCCATGACCGCCGATTCCGGCGAGGCATGGCCGGTAATCATCACCACTTCCGCTTCCGGCGCTGTTTCGCGGATATCCTTCAGGAGATCTATGCCGCTACAGTCCGGCAGCAGCAGATCCACCAGCGCCAGATCAAACGTGCCGTTGCGGATCAGGGCACGACCCTCGACGCCATTAACGGCGGAGCGCACCTCAAAACCGGCTTTCCGCAACAACAGCTCCATCACCCGTCGGCCGGATTCGTCGTCATCAATGATCAGAACATGCGCGTGCGCCTGCATGGATGCTCCTTTCCAATTTCAACAAATCTCACCTACCGCCTGCTCCAGACCGGACAGCAGCAGATCCAGCTCATCGGCGGAAATCGCCAGGGGCGGAAACACCACCAGCGCATTGCCCAGCGGCCGGGAGAAAACCCCGTGCTTCCGCGCCGCCTGGCAGACCCGGATACCGGTCTTCAACTCCCAGGGGTACGGCTCTTTCGTGCTCTTGTCCTCCACCAACTCAATTCCAGCGGCCAGGCCACACTGCCGCACATCGCCAACATGGGGATGATCCGCCAGCCGCGCCAGCAGAACCGCCAACTGCTTCGAACGGTGCTGCACAGACGTAAGCAGATCATTTTCTTCAAACAGCTCCAGGCTTTTTAGGGCGACAGCACAGGCCAGCGGGTTGCCGGTAAAGGTGTGGCCGTGAAAAAAAGTCTTCAGCTCGGCATAATTGCCCAGAAACGCCGTATAGATTTCCTCGGTGGCCAGGGTGGCGGCCAAGGGCAGATACCCGGCGCACAACCCTTTTGAGATGGCCATGATATCCGGGCTCACCCCTTCATGCTCGCAGGCGAACATCCGTCCGGTACGGCCGAAACCGGTGGCCACCTCGTCGGTGATCAGCAGCACCCCGTAGCGGTCGCACAGCTCCCGCACCCCCTTCAGATAGCCACGGGGATGGACGATCACCCCCCCCGCCCCTTGCAGCAACGGCTCCAGCAGCATCCCGGCCAACTGTTCCCGATGTTCCTGCATCAGCCGCTCCAACTCTCCCAGACAGGCCATGCCGCAGTCCGCCGGATCGCCCTTGTCCAGCGGGCAACGGTAGCAGTATGGCGCAGGCGCTTCGATGGTACTGAACAACAGCGGGCTGAAGGTGGCGTGGTAGATCGGGATGCCACCCACGCTCATGGCCCCCACCGTGTCACCGTGGTAGGCGTGTTGCAGGCGCAGGAAACGGGTGCGCCCAGGCTCCCCTTTGTGGCAGTGATACTGGTAGGCCATTTTCAACCCCACCTCCACCGCCGTGGAGCCGTTGTCGGAGTAAAACACACGGGTCAAGCCCGGCGGAGCAATCTCCACCAGACGCTTGGCCAGCAGGATCGACTGTTCACCGGCCAGTCCCAAAAGTGTTGAATGCTCAATCTTCGCCGCCTGCTCCGCCAGCGCCTTGTTCAAGGCCGGGTGGCTGTGGCCGTGCACATTGGTCCACATGGAGGCCACGCCGTCCAGGTAGCGTTTGCCGTCGGAATCAATCAGCCAGCTCCCCTCCCCCTTCACGATCACGACCGGCTCTTCAGCCAGCCAGTCCTGCATCTGGGTAAAGGGGTGCCAGACGTACTGTTTATCCCAGTTCTGCAACTGGGTGGTGGTGTGGGCCATTGTTTTTCCTTCCCTTTTATGCAACCTCAATGTCGAGCGTTGTTGCCAGTGCCGCAAGCCGCTGATCAAGGGTGAGCAGCAGGGCATTGTTGCGCCGGGCCACCACCAGATACAGGGCGTCATAAAACGGATGCTGGTGCCTGACAGCCAGCGCAAAAGCTTCCTGATAAGAGGCAAAAGCCGGTTCCAAACGATCTGTAAGGGCAAGCGATCTGGACAAAGCTCGATCTGCCTGCTCCTGATCAAGCAGATCTGCCTTGCGATACTTCCAGAACACATTACAAACTTCTGACACAAAAAGGTCCGGAGCCAGCACCAGAGACGCTGCCTCCAACGGTTCCATCAGCCGCTCGGCCCGAGGCTGACACAGCACAACGCCCACGGCGGCACTGGCATCCAGAACCGCAATCATCGCTCGCGATCCTCACGGACCAACGCCGCCGGATCAGGCAGAATCAGATTGCACCCATCGCCCCTGATTTCTGCCAGGAGTGCGGCCCTGCGGCGCTGGCGGCTTTCGTCGATCCGGAGTCCGCGAGCCAGCACGGCCACCGCCTGTTGCGCGATGGAGCGGTGCTCCAGGGCCGCCTCAGCACACAAACTCTGATACACGTGTTCAGGAAGCTCTCGTACTTGCAATGATGGCATAGCGCACCTCCGACACCAATCTACTGCATTTTGCATGCATTTCGCAATCACATTTATTGATAATCACTGTGTAGGTCTTGTCTACAAATCACAGAAGATTCAAGCCGTAGCCATGGTCCCGAGAAATTCCCGGCCAGCCAGTCCTGCATCCGAGTAAAGTTTGGTCTGATTCTGAGTGGAAGTCGATGCCTGGCGACAGCGGGCAAGCGGCCAAGGGGAGCTAGCGGAAATACTGGGGACGTGCCGACACCTGCCGGTCACGGGCAAGCCAGGTGAGAAACGCTTCAATCTCCTGTTTTCCCATCTCTTGCGGATGCCGTTTGTTATGGTACAGTATGAAACGTTTCGCCCAGTCGACGTACACGTCTTCAGTTCGCCGACTGTAATGTTTCAGACGGATACGATCCCGAATCTGATCAAGAAGCCTGGGTTTGGCGGGCTGGTTTTCCATGACGTTTTTCCGTGTACTTTAGGTCGTTTTTATGCTTTGGTTTAGGCAAACAATAACAGAAACTTGCCACAAATTCAGCCTGTTTTTTGCAGCAGATTTGACGTTTTTAACAAAAATTTAGGGTGTCTAATTCACGTTAGGGGTTTAAATGGTTTCAAAGGAGTTGTACGAGGCAATTGCCAATAAGTACGGTCATGTAGCTAGCTGGGCTGTATGGGACAAGGCAGGCGACAAACCAAAATCAAATATTTCCAACATGGCTGTTTTTAATATCAATTCAAATCCAGCAATTCTAGAAACCATCCACACAAACGTTATTATGGTGGCGCTCAACTTCTCGCGAGATGTTGCTTTTGAACTACCCTTTATGAACTTTCACGACTCTAACCGACATGGCCAAGACTATAAAATTCGCTTCGCATTTGAAGACACAAAGTACTACGGGTCTTATATGACCGACATAATTAAAGACTTTCCAAAGTTATCATCAGGAGACGTAAGAAAACATCTTCGCCAAAATCCTCACGAAATCAAAATACAACTCAATAGATTTAGAGAGGAAATAGCGTTCATTAAGTCAATCAAGCCAACCATTCTTGCCTTTGGCGAGGCGACATACAATATTTTAAGCCGTGGGTTAGATCAAAATGAGTATTCATCTTTAATTCAATTGACCCATTACAGTCACCATATAAGCAAAGAAAACTATAGGGAAGACACACTCAAAAAACTTGGCGCTTTCGTTGCCCCCTAACGGCTCAATCAACTCGGACTGGCTTACTGTGTGTTGAATTGCACCAGTATCTCAGTCGCCAGTTGGCCGGTTAGCCAGGCAGCACCACTCCGGCATCGCCAGCCGGTTATCTCGTAAACGTTAGGGTTATATGGAGCTTGCTAAAATGGATAATTGGTTCTTAGAAAAACTGGCAGCCCTACCTGGATTAATAACTGGTTTAGCCCGTGAGAAAAGGGAACTTGGTGACAACGCACTCCGAGCTGTATCTCACGCCCTAAATGAAACTTTCATCTACTACCGCAACATTGAACTCGGTAAAGACAGAGACTTTGAGATTGAAGCACAGCTTGCAAAATATTGGTCTGCTGCTGCCATACCAATGCGACACGTCGATTCTGAATTTGCTGAAATTTGTGAATACAAATCCCAGTATTGGATTCAGCCAGAACGCTGGAGTAAGCAAAAAATCAAAGAGTTCCGCATAGGTTTACATGACGTTCAGGAACACTACAGAAGACTTCTTAGAAAGCAGAGTTTTGTAAATAAAATCAACAAAAACACATTACCCTAACGGCTCAATCAACTCGGACTGGCTTACTCTGCGCTGAATTTCACCAGTTTCTCAGTCGTCAGTTGGTAGGTAAGTCAAGCAGCACCGCTCCGGCATCGCCAGCCGGTTATCTCGTAAACGTTAGGGATTTAACGTAGTAACATTTATTGACTATCACATTTTTTGTTGGTACATTTAATTCATGCTCATCGAATTTGATTCGCCCAAACGCCAGAAAACGCTTGAAGAACGCGGCATCGACTTCTGCGATGCTCCAAAAATCTTCAAAGGCATGCACTTTACCGCACCAGACGACAGAACAGACTACGGTGAGCCGCGTTTCTTCACTGTCGGCTTGTTGCACGAGCGGGTTGTGGTGGTGGTCTGGACAACCAGAGAAGATGCACGCAGAATTATTTCCATGAGGTACGCACATGAGCGCGAAATCAGCCGCTACAAAAAACACCTGGGTTGACCCGGACGACGCTCCGGAATTGACGGATGCCTGGTTTGAAAAGGCAGATCGGCATAAAGGCACTAAACTTGTCAGGCGCGGTCGGCCAACGGGCAGCACAAAGGCCTCAACCACGCTTCGGTTTGACGTCGACATTCTGGAGGCATTCAAGGCTACCGGCAAAGGCTGGCAAACCCGTATGAACAATGCTCTCCGTGACTGGCTGAAAACTCATACGCCAACTCCTTCCCCCTAACTGCTCAATCACCCCGGACTGGCTAACTGTGCGCTGAATTTCACCAGTTTCTCAGTCGTCAGTTGGTCGGCAGTTCAAGCAGTACCACTCCGGCATCGTCAGCCGGTTATCTCGTGAACGTTAGGGGGGTATTTTGTTGCAACCTTTTTATTGACATACGTTGTTTTTGTTGCCACAAATATCCATATGAAGATCGAATTTGACCAAGACAAATCAGACAAAAACCTGCGTGAACGTAAGCTACCATTCAAGCGTGCAAGCGATTTTGACTGGAGTTCAGCAGTTATCGCATCCGATCTTCGCAATGAATACCCTGAAGTACGCTATATCGCCGTCGGGTATCTCGACAATCGTTTACATGTTCTTTGTTTCACCCCAGCGAGTGACGCAATCCGAATAATCAGCTTCAGAAAAGCTAACAGAAGGGAGGCAGAAAAACATGGCAAGCCGCTTACCATTGACTGACAAGGACGGAGAAGTCCGTGAGCTTACTACCGAAGACTTCAAACAGTTCAAGCCTGCCAGCGAAGTGCTTCCGCAGCTATTTCCGAAAGAAGTCGCCAAAGAAATGCTTACCCCAAAGCCTGGGCGCCCACTCGGCAGCGGAACCAAAGTTGCCCAAAACATCCGTTTTGACGCTGAAATACTTGCTGCGTTCAAGGCAACCGGCAAAGGATGGCAAACCCGTATGAACAATGCTCTCCGTGACTGGCTCAAGACCCATACGCCAACTCCTTCCCCCTAACGGCTCAATCAACCCGGACTGCCTTACTGCGCGCTGAATTTCACCAGTTTCTCAGTCGTCAGTTGGTCGGCAGTTCAAGCAGTACCGCTCCGGCACCGCCAGCCGGTTATCTCGTAAACGTTATGTTTCAGGAGACCACCGTTGCAAATAGTCCTGATGCGACATGGCAAACCCAAGATCGACACGCGCCGCCGATTGAATGCGGCAGAGTTTGGCGTTTGGGTTGAACAATACAACGCTGCCGGTATCGATACCGAGTGCCTACCCACGCAAGAAGCTGTTGCGCAAGCCAGTCAATGTGCTTTTACTGTGTGCAGCAATCTTCCGCGCTCTTTGGAATCTGCAAATGTCCTTGGAGTTGAGCGTATTGGAGCCTATTCCCACATGTTCCGAGAAATGGAAATGCCTCATGCTGCGTGGCGTTTCCCAACCCTCTCGTTGCAAGCGTGGTTGGTATTTTTTCGGTTTGCCTGGGCGCTCGGATATTCAGCCAATGCAGAGTCATTCAAATCGGCCAAGGCAAGAGCACGTAGCTGCGCCGAGCAGCTCACCAATTTGGCTTCAATTCACGGCACTGTATTGTTCGTTGGGCACGGCTCGCTAAACTGGTTTGTCGCAAGGTATCTCAAGCGCATGGGGTGGCTATCCGCTGACAATTCACCCAAGAAATATTGGGAACACAGCGTCTTTTGCATGCAAAAAACATAACATGGCGCTCAACCTCGCTCCCTTCGGTCGCTGGACGCTGCGCGATAAAGCCGCGCAGCGCCGGTTAGCTCTACGTTAGGGGTTTTATAGGAGGATTGGTGTTGCAGAACTTCGATAACAATGGGAATATGAACGCTGGACGCGACATCAACATCATAGACAACTCTAACAACAGCAAATTATTAATTGATTGCACAAATAGCGAGTTGCATATTGAAAGAGAGCACCGCACCAACCTGCTCAGACAAGAACGCAAAGCCAAATGGAAACGCCTCGCTACGTTATGGATGGTTTTCGCCGTCGTTGGGAGTGCTGTTGCGCTCTATTTTTACTTTATTAAAGGCAACACAAATCTTTCAAGTATTATTCTTGGCCTTGCAGGCATTGCAGCAAGCGTTGCTTCAGTGAAGTTATTTGAGGCACCAACTCAGTTCGAGGCACGTCAAATAGCCGCCTTAAATGAAATCAGCATGATCCTACGTGAACGAGGCGGCAACCCCTAACGGCTCAATCAACTCGGACTGGCTTACGCCGCGCACAATTTCAGCAGTGTCCAGGTCGGTAGTTGGCAGGTTAGTCAATCATCACCGCTCCGGCATCGCCAGTCGGTTATCTCGTAAACGTTAGATGATGTAAGTGCATTCCTTAGCCAAAGTTTTTCGCCTTGTCATTTTGTAGTCGTTCGATTACATTTAGCTCATGTTCATAATCAAGACGATCCCTGAATTTGATGCTTGGCTTGACGGCCTAAAAGACCGCATCACCCGTCTACGCTTGAGCCGCCGTCTTGACAAAGCCCAGCGGGGCAGTCTTGGTGACATAAAACCGGTCGGCGACAGCGTATTTGAAATGCGGGAACATTTCGGCCCGGGCTGGCGCATGTATTACGTCCAGCGGAACAACGTACTTATTGTAATGCTGGGCGGCGGCAACAAGAGCACACAGGCCAACGACATTACCAAAGCCATTGAACTCGCCAGCAGCTTGGAGGATTAAACAAATGAAGAAAAAGACCAAGATTTCAGACCTGCCTGAATTTGATATGGCAAAACAGTTGAAGAGCGAAGAAGATATTGCCGCCTATGTAACTATGGTTATTGAAGAAGGTGATTCATCCGAGCTTGCACACGCACTTGGTGTAGCAGCCCGCGCGCGCGGCATGAGCGAAATTGCACAGGCAGCAGGTCTTACCAGAGAAGCCCTGTACAAAGCCCTCCGCCCTAACGCTCACCCACGTTTCGACACCATTAACCGTGTATGTACAGCCCTTGGCGTACGTTTGGTGGCACAACCTACACACATGTAAATCCTGCTTCTAACGGCTCAATCAACCCGGACTGGCTTACTGTGCGCCGAATTCCACTTATGTCTCAGTCCTCAATTGCTCGACAATTCAAGCAACATCGCTCCGGCATTGCCAGCCGGTTATCTCGTGAACGTTAGGCCCTCACCAAATCTATTCACACCCGAAAGGAACTTTTCGCAGTGGACATCCCACGGATATTCAACATCACTGAAAGTGCTCACCGCATCCACAACCCGATCACACCCGAAAAACTCGCCACTCTCGGCGCTGCACTGCGTCTGGAATCGGGAGCACGAGTGCTCGACCTCGGCAGCGGTTCGGGGGAGATGCTGTGCACATGGGCACGCGATCACGGCATCATCGGCACCGGCATCGACATGAGCCGGTTATTCACCGAGCAAGCAAAACTCCGTGCCGTGGAACTCGGCGTCGCCGATCAAGTCACATTCATCCATGGCAACGCTTCCGGCTATGTCTCTGACGAGAAGGCCAGTGTGGCAGCCTGTGTCGGTGCCACCTGGATTGCCGGGGGAGTCGCCGGCACGATAGAACTTCTGGTACGGAGCCTGTGCACCGGAGGGATCATCCTCATTGGTGAGCCCTACTGGCGGCAGTTACCGCCGACGGAAGATGTTGCCAAGGGGTGTCTTGCCAACTCAATCTCGGATTTTCTCATGCTTCCTGAACTTCTCGCGTCTTTCGGCCACCTTGGCTACGACGTCGTTGAAATGGTTCTGGCTGACCAAGACGGCTGGGACAGATACGAGGCTGCTAAATGGCTCACCATGCGCCGATGGCTTGAAGCCAATTCCGACGACGAGCTGGCCAAAGAGGTTCGAGCCAAACTGACCTCGGAACCCGAGCGTTACGCCGCTTACACGCGTGAATACCTGGGCTGGGGTGTGTTCGCGCTGATGCCTCGGTGATGAGGGAAGTTGGTTCACGAAGCCCACTAAAATCCAGGTCTAACGGCTCAATCAACTCGGCAGCGCCAAGCGATTATCTCGTATAAGGTCAGACGAAAACAGGAGGCACCATGCATATCCAGCGGCTTGATCATCTGGTTCTTACGGTGAAGGAGATCGAATCCACCGTGCAATTCTACGTTTCTGTGCTGGGCATGCAAAAAGAAGAGTTTGGCGCAGGCAGAGTGGCGCTCAAGTTCGGCAATCAAAAAATCAATCTGCATCAGGTCGGTAAGGAGTTTGAGCCAAAAGCAGACAAACCAACCTCCGGCTCAGCAGATTTGTGCTTCATTACCGATGCTCCCCTGAATGAAGCAATGGAACATGTCCGCAGCAAAGGGGTTGAAATACTCGAAGGCCCTGTCAAGAGAACCGGTGCTGTCGGTCCAATACATTCGTTTTATTTCAGAGACCCGGACATGAATTTAATCGAAGTTTCAAACTATTGACTTCACCTGACGGCCCCGCATGAAAGAGAGATGGTTATGAGCTGGTTTATTCTTGTTGTTGCGGGCTTATTTGAGATCGGATGGGCGATTGGGCTTAAATATACGGAGGGGTTCACGCGTCTCTGGCCAACAGTCGGTACAGTGCTCTCAATGATTATCAGCCTCGGACTGCTTGGTGTCGCAATGAAATCCTTACCAGTGGGCACCGCATACGCAGTTTGGGTTGGCGTGGGCGCGGTAGGCACCGCAGTACTCGGTATCATCCTGCTGGATGAGTCGGCACATTTTTTACGGATCTTAAGTCTTGGGCTTATCGTCGCAGGTATCGTTGGCCTCAAACTTGCGACGCCAGCCTAAAACCTGACAACTGGAGCAGAACCATCCATGTCAAAACACGCACCCCGGACACTATGGGCTTCCCGCCTGGGCTTCATTCTTGCCGCTGCCGGAAGCGCCATCGGTCTCGGCAACATCTGGAAATTTCCCTACATTACCGGGCAGAACGGCGGGGGGGCCTTTGTGCTGGTTTACCTGGTCTGCATCGCCATTGTCGGGCTACCGATCATGATGGCTGAGCTGATGATCGGCCGCCACACCCGCCGTGACGCGGTGGGCGCCTTCATAAAACTTGAAGGCAAGCGCTCGTTCTGGCTCTCGGCAGGCTGGATCAGCGTGGCAGCGGCGTTTATCATCTGCTCCTACTACTCGGTTGTTGCTGGCTGGACCCTCGACTATATTTATCGGTCGCTTATGGGCAGTTTTTCCGGCCAGTCGGCAGAGGCGATCAACAGCCTGTTCAGCGGGCTGATGGCCGATGGACCGCGGCAGTTGCTCTGGCAGTTCGTCTTTATCTGCCTCTGCCTGGGTATCGTCATCGGCGGTATACAGAAAGGGATTGAACGCTGGAACAAAATTCTGATGCCGGTCCTGCTGGCGCTGCTGGTGCTGCTGTTGATGAACGGTCTGCTCAGCAAAGGGGCATGGGACGGCATCATGTTCATGTTTCGTCCCGACTTCGCAAAACTGACCCCCGGTTCAGTCCTGGAAGCCCTGGGACACTCCTTTTTCACCCTGTCCTTGGGGATGGCGGCCATGATCACCTACGGCTCCTACCTGAACAAACAGGAAAATCTGCTGACAGCCAGCCTGAAGGTGGTTATTCTGGACACGGTCATCGCCCTGATGGCCGGGGTTGCCATATTTTCCGTGGTATTTTCCGTGAACATGCAGCCGGCAGCCGGACCGGGTTTGGTCTTCAAGACCATACCGGTGGTCTTTTCCCAACTGCCCGGCGGCCAGTTTCTGGCCATCGTCTTTTTTCTGCTGCTTGCCTTTGCCGCGCTGACCAGCAACATTTCCCTGCTTGAGGCGCAGGTTGCCTACCTGATCGATGAACGGGGCTGGAGCAGGAAACGGGCCAGCAGCGCTCTGGCAGGACTGGCCTTTGTGGTGGGCATTCCCACAGCCCTTTCCTACAATTCCCTGTCAGAGTGGAAAGTGGCCGGTAATCTGGTATTCTTTGATGCGGCCGACCTGTTGGCCAGCAATTATCTGCTGCCGCTCAGCGGGCTTTTGACCGCCATATACGTCGGTTGGTTCTGGAGCGGCAAAGAAGAAAAACAGCAGTTACTGGCCGGTGGCGCCGGATGGGTCTACCCTGCCTGGCATCTGCTGATCCGCTACGTTTCTCCGCTGGCGGTCGCCGTTGTGCTCTATTTCAAAATCCGGGAGACCGGGCTATTCGCCTGGCTCTTTCCCGGTTAATACAATCGGCAAATTACAATTCAATGGTTTTGCAAAATTCCGGCAATGATTGTATTGCTGATTTCAGAAAGGATGGACGTACCTATGAAGATGAACATGAAATGGTTATATGTTGTGGCAATCATGGCTCCGTTGATTGCCGGCACAGCACATGCGGCAGAGAAGATCTTCAAGCAGCTTGATACCGACAAGAGCGCCACCATCAGCCGTGACGAGCTGGTGAAGAGCGAGCTGGTGGTAGTACAGGGCAAAGACGGCAAACAGCAGGTGCAGCACCGTGATCTGGCCAAGGACAGTCAGGCTGCCGCGCTGACGGAAGAGCAAAAGCACCGGCTTTTTGATCACATTGACCGCGACAAGGATGGTTTCATCAATCGCAAGGAATGGAATCGCGCGTCGCCAGACGGATTTATTCTCTGGAAATTTTAGGAGGGGGGCAGACATGGAGATCGTAACAAATAGAGAAACCAATGCCGTGATTGCAGAGTTGCAGGGACGGATGGACGCCGTCACGACGGCTGTTTTTGACAAATGGTTCGTCGAGCGGATGGATGCCGGTGAACAGCGGCTGGTGCTGGACATGAGCGGCCTGGAATATATCAGCAGCGCCGGTTTACGATCCTTACTGGCGGCAGCAAAAAAAATCAAAGCCGCTGGCGGAGCGTTGGCCCTGTGCGGCCTTTCCGGAACGGTTGCCGAAGTTTTCAAGATGTCCGGCTTCCTGTCCATCTTCACCGTCAAGGACAGTTCTGCCGAGGCAGTGCTTGCGCTGGGCTGATCTGGGCATCACCGCGCGCTTGATCCTGGCCTTGTCGCTCTGCGGCGGCCTGATCTTTGCCGTGGTTTTTTACATGAATGACCGTTTTACCAGCAAGCTGGTGGAAGAACAGGTCATGGCCCACTCACGAGATGTGGTGCAGGCCGCGGTTTACAGTATCGACGATCAGTTGCGGGGCGTGGCCCGTGACGGTGCAACGCTGGTGGCTGCGCTGGAATCTGCCCCGCAGCTGACCGTCCCTGAACTGCAAAAACTGCTGAAGAACCATGTAACGGTCAACGAGGAACTGTTCGGCGCAACCATCGCCTTTGAACCGGGCTTTGCCCCGAACGGCAGAAAGCGCTACGCCCCCTACTACTTCAAACGCCTGAACAACGAACTGGCCACCATCGATCTGGCGTCTCCCTCTTACAACTACCCGGACCAACCCTGGTACACCATTCCCAAAGAGCGCAAGACGCCGGTCTGGAGCGAACCCTATTTCGACGACGGCGGCGGCAACGTGGTCATGACCACCTATTCCGTGCCGTTCTACCGCACGGTGGGAGGGGTACGCCGCCTGGCCGGGATCGCCACCTCCGATGTTTCCGTTGACTGGCTGGGCCGTCAGGTCTCAGCGCTCAAGCTGAACCGCAACGGCTACGCTGCCCTCTTTTCGCGCAAAGCGGTTTATCTGGCCCATCCGGATCGCTCGCTGGTCATGAAGGAAACGGTTTTCAGCGTGGCAAAGCGGATGGATAGCCCGATGCTGACCGGGGTAGCCCAGGCCATCACCCGTCAGGAAAGCGGCTTTGTCACTGGCAAAAATATCAACGGCCAGGAGAGCTGGATCTACTACTCGCCCGTTCCCGCCACCGGCTGGTCATTGGCAGTGATCTTCCCGGCAGAGACCATGCGCAGTGAAGTAACCAGCATCGGCCATATGATCGCCCTGCTCTGCTTTGCCGGTATTGCGGTTTTGGTGCTGACCATCGTGCTTATCGCCCGCAGCGTCAGCCGTCCGCTGGCCGACATCAGCCTGGCGGTGCAGCGCATCGCTGCCGGCGACCTGGACGGCGACCTGCCCCGGGTGCGCATCGGCGGGGAAGTACGCCACCTGGCTGACTCCTTCGGACGGATGCAGTATGACCTGAAGGAACATATCCGGCAGTTGACCGAAACCACGGCCATCAAGGAGCGGATGGCCGGTGAGCTGTCCGTTGCCCACGACATGCAGATGTCGATTCTCCCCCGCACTCTGCCCGCACTGCCCGGGGTTGAGGCAGCCGGGTACTGTATTCCGGCCAGAGAGGTGGGCGGAGATTTCTACGATGTCCGCCTGCTGGCTGACGGCGCCATGTTCTTCATCATCGGCGATGTCTCCGGCAAGGGGGTGCCTGCGGCCCTCTACATGGCCATCACCGTCACCCTTGCCCGTTCCGGAACCCATGACAGCTGCAACCCGGCAGATCTGCTGGAGCTGATCAATCGTGAGCTCTGCCAGGGCAATGAGGCCTGCATGTTCGCCACCATCCTCTGCGGCGTCATCGACCCGGCAAGCGGCATGGTGCGCCTTGCCAATGCCGGTCATACGCCACCGGTTATCAAGGGCGCCGATGGCAGCGTCCGCTTCTACCATGCGGCTCCCGGACTGGTGGCGGGCTATCTTGAGGAGTTTGTCTTTGTTGAAGAACAACTGCAACTTACCGCCGGGGACACCCTGTTTCTTTACACCGACGGCGTTACCGAGGCCATGAACGAAGCAGGCGAACTGTTTGGCGACGAGCGGCTGCTGGCAGCGCTGGTCGGCAGCGGCCACTGCTGCAACGCTGTTGAGGAAATGGTCGTCAGTTTTGCGGCAGGTGCCCCGCAGGCCGACGACATAACCATGTTGTCACTATGTTACACGGGAGAAAAAGCATGATAGTTACCATTCTTGGAGCAGGCCACGGCGGTATCGCCATGGCAGGAGATCTGACCCTGTCCGGCCATGAAGTGCGGCTGGCCGCCTTGCCGGACCATGCCACCAACCTGAAATTGCTGATGGCCTTCGGCGGCATCATGGTGGAAGGGGTCACCTCCAGCGGCGCGCCTGTCGGCTTTGCCAAACCGGCCATGATGACCACCGATGTCGCTGCTGCACTGAAAGGGGCCGAGGTGGTGATGGTGGTGGTACCGGCTTTCGGCCAGGAACCGTACATGCAGGCCCTGATCGAGCATGGTGAAAAAGGGCAGATCGTGGTCTTCAATCCCGGCAAGTTCGGCACCCTGGTTTTTGCCAGAATGCTGAAGGAAGCTGGCCGCTTCAACGATTTCCTGATCGGTGAAACCACCTCTTTCATTTTTGCAGCAAAAACCAAGGGCCTGGGCCATGTCAACATCAAGGCGGCCAAGGAAGAACTGCCTTTTGCCGCACTCCCTGCGGTGCGCACCGCCGAGGCGCTCTGGACCCTGACCGACCTCTACCCCCAGCTTTCCCCCAGCATGGGGGTGCTGCAGACCAGCATTGACGCGCCGGGCCTGATCATCCACCCCATCTCCACACTGATGAACATGAGCCGCATTGAGCAGATCGGCCCCTACCGCAACTCACACTACGACATCACCCCTTCCGTGGGGCGGATAATGGAGGCGGTGGACCACGAACGGATGGAGGTGGCGCGGCTGCTCTGCCGGGAGACCTTCTCCTTCATGGACACCATGGAGGTGTTATACAAGGTGAAAGGTGAGTCCGCCTACGACATGATGTACCAAATTACCGCCCACAACGTGCAAATGGCACCGGAATCGCTGCACCACCGCTACGTCACCGAGGATATCCCCTACGGCCTGGCCACCATCGCTTCCATCGGTCGCCAGATAGGCGTGCCGGTGCCGCGCATTGAGGCCATGGTCAATATCGCCTGCATGGCCAATGCCGAGGACTACTGGATCACGGGCCGCACGGTGGAAAGACTGGGTATGGCGGGGATGAACGCCCATGACATGGTTCGTTTTGCACTGACCGGCGAATGACGGATCAGGCACAGATAGCTCCAACGTCAGGCTCCTTTTCAGGGCAGGGTCGTCTGATCCTCTTCAGCATCGCCTTTGCCACCTTCATGGTCAATGCCGATTCCTACATCGTCAACATCTCGCTGCCGGTCATATCCGGCTATTTCAAGGCCGACACCGAAGCGGTTTCCTGGGTGGTCATGGCCTACCAGTTGTCGGCAACAGCCCTGCTGCTGGTCTTCGGCACCCTGGGAGACCGCCTTGGGATCAAGCGGCTGTTCATGGCCGGTTACGCCGTATTCACCCTTAGTTCACTGCTCTGCGCCTTCTCGCCAAGCCTGGACTGGCTGGTGGCGGGACGGGTGTTGCAAGGGGTGGGAGCCTCGGCGCTGTATGCGCTGACCCCGGCCATGGTGCCACGCTACCTGCCGCCGGAAATGCGCGGACCGGCCTTCGGCGCTCTGGCCACGGCAGCAGCCCTGGGGATTTCGGTGGGCACGCCGCTGGGCGGCCTGATCACCGGTTTGCTGTCCTGGCACTGGGCCTTTCTGATCAACATCCCCATCGGCATCGTGGCCATGATGGTCTGCCAGCGGGTGCTGCCGGAGGACCAGGCAAACTCGGCATCGGCATCGCTGCGGACTTTTGACTACCCGGGCTCCATCTTAAGCGCCACAGTCCTGGTGTCGCTGATCTTTAGCCTCAGCAAGCTGAACAGCCTGGGAGTATCGTCGCCGGTTGTGCTGGGCACCGCTGCGGTCTGCGGAGCAAGCCTGCTGCTGTTCGTGCTCTGGGAGCGGCACACGCCACACCCTCTGCTGGATTACAGCCTTTTCCGCATCCCGGCCTTTAACTTCGGCAATGTGGCCAACTTCCTCTGCCTCTGCTATCTGGCCGGGCACAACTTTATTACCCCATTCTACCTGATGACCGTCAAGGAGCTACCCACCGAGCGGGCCGGGGTGGTCTTTCTGCTCTATTCGCTGATCTACATGGGAATGGGACCGCTGGCCGGATTGCTCTCCAAGCGGATCAACCCGCGCCTGCTCTGCACCGGAGCACTGGTGCTGGGAGTGCTGGTCTCCCTGGTTTTCAGCCGCCTGCTGCACAGCAGCGGCATGACGCCGGTTTACGCGTACTTTGTCGGGCTGGCCCTGGTGATGGCCACCTTCATTCCTTCCAATAACAACGTGGTCATGGGTATGGCGCCGCCCGGCAGGCAGGGAGCGGTGTCCGGCACGTTCAGGATGGTGGGACGGGTGGGGATGACCGTTGGCGTCTGTCTGTTTCAGGCGGTCTTCGCGCTGGCCGCCTTAAGCGCCGGTTCACTGCACACTGATGCCCTGAAGGCCGTTGATCGTCAGCATCTGCTGGATGCCTTCAGCACGGTCTACACCATGGGAGCCGTGTTATTTGCCGTTGCTGCGGTCAGTTCATTTCTGGCGCGGGGGAAACGTAGTTGATTCGAACACAGAGGAATGCATGTTAAAGCGATGTCAGATCATAACGAGCCCAATGACAAGATTTCTGGCCATCACCGGCAATTGGCATGCATATGTCAGAGGTATGGGCCGCTGTCTGGTCATTATTGCCGGACTGGCCATGCTGACCCCGGTGCACGCTCAGGAGCAAGCACCCTGGCCTGATACCTTTGTGGCACGGCTTGGGGCTCTGGCCTTGATACAAACCCTTAATGCGGAGATTCTCGGAAGTAAAAGCGCAACACGAAGCCTGGAGAGCTGGTGCCGTGACCACCAGCTTGCCGAAAATCCAAAGATACGCGCCTCCTTGGTAGCAGGAGTCAACAAGCCCCCCACGGAAGAACAACGCCAACACCTGATGGTTACCGCTCAAGACGAGGTGAAGTATCGAAGAGTTCAGCTGCGATGCGGTGTTCACGTACTTTCTGAAGCAGAAAACTGGTATGTGCCCAGCCGGTTAACTCCTGAAATGAATCGGCTTCTTGAAACCACCGAAACTCCATTCGGAAAGGCAGTCGAATCACTGGAGCCGTATCGGCGGACGTTTTTTGTCAAGCTTCTGTGGGCGCCGCTTCCATACGGCTGGGAGCGCGAACCAGGCAGGCTTCCGACTGAAACCGGCGATAACCTTGCGATTCCCGATGCTCTCTTCGAACATCGGGCATTACTGTACACTCGTGAGCACAAACCTTTTGCCGAAGTATTCGAGGTATACCAGCGACAGATTCTGGCATTTCCGCCGCAGCTCCTGCGTACCACGACTTTGCCCTAACCCTCGCTTTCGGCAAGATTTTTTTGACAGACACACGATCTTGAAACCAGGGAGGAAGTTATGATCCGTAGCATGATTGCAGGACTGCTGTTGTTGCTTGCCCTGCCGGTTGGCGCATCCTCGTTGCCCTGCGGCGACGCCGCAACAGGGCAGACGCCAGCAACTTACACCGCGGCTGGCGGGGAACGGCTTGATGCCTGTTTTGACCAGGCCAACGACAAGGTGACACTTCGCCGGTCTGGCGGAGAAACAATCACCCTGCCATCTGCCATTTCGGCCTCAGGAGCGCGCTACAGTGATGGCAGCCGTACCTTCTGGGAGCACCAGGGGGCTGGCCGATATTTTTCCGGTGAGAAGCTGCTGTTTGAAGGAAATCTCACTGCACCTGCCGCATACAACACCGGCGTTACCTCAAAAGTGCTGAGCAAGACCGGTGTCACCAGCAATGGCCAGAAGGTTGCCTATCCGGTGACCGACAAGGCTGAAGTCACGGCGCTGCTGGTGGATCTGGCTCCCGGTGCCGAAACCGGCTGGCACAAACATCCGGTGCCGGTCTATGCCTTTGTGCTGTCCGGCAACCTGACCATTGAGATGGAAGGGGGCAACACGCTGATGTTCAAGGCCGGAGATGCCATCATTGAGATGGTGGATACCTTTCATAACGGTAAAAATATCGGCATAGAGCCGGTACGATTGGCGGTGTTCTACACCGGCGTGCAGGGGCTTCCTAACGTCATAAGGATGCCGTAAACCGGAACAGACCAGGAGGACAGAACCACCCATGCCATCACCGACCGCACAGCAGTTTATCGAACAGTTGGGCTTGATCCGGCATCCTGAAGGGGGCTGGTTCAGGGAAACTTACCGCTCACGGGAACAGCTTGCTGCATCCGCCCTGCCAGAGCGCTTTGGCGGTGAACGTTCCTGCTGCACCTCGATTTACTTCCTGCTGGAACAGGGGGATTTTTCAGCCCTGCACCGGATCAAATCTGACGAATTGTGGCATTTCCACAGCGGTTGTGCTGTGCTGATTCACGTTATAGCAGCCGATGGCAGCTATCAAGAGTTGCGTTTGGGGCCTGACATTGCAGCCGGAGAACAGTTCCAGGCCGTTGTACCGGCTGGCTGCTGGTTCGGAGCGGAACTGAAGGGAGAAGGGTTTGCGCTGGTGGGCTGCACCGTGGCCCCCGGCTTTGACTTTGCGGATTTTGAGCTGGGCAAGCAGGAGGAGCTGTCACTGCGCTACCCTGAACAGGCCGACCTGGTGCGCAGGCTGACACGTTCGTGAACCAAACTGGAACATGTTTTGTTTTTGAACAGAAAAGGAATAGTAATGCTCACGCGCAGAACGTTTTTGAAATACTCTCTGGCAGCCGGTACTGCGGCCGCCTGTCCCTGGCTGCTGTCCGGTTGCGGCAGCGGCGGCGTCACCGAACCCACTCTGCAACAGAAAATCGCCCAGATGCTGATGGTCGGTTTTCGCGGACTTACACTGGATGAGAGCAATTACATCGTCCGGGATATCCGTGATTACCAGATCGGTGGCACCATCCTTTTTGACCGCGATGCAAAGCTTGGGACCTATGGTCGCAACATAACCTCGCCTGAACAGTTGAAGGCGCTTACCGCATCACTGCGCACCCTGTCCGCCACCCCGCTGTTTATGGCTGTTGACCAGGAGGGAGGCAATGTGGTGCGCCTGAAGGAGCGCTACGGCTTCCCCCCCACCGTCACCGCCCAGTATCTGGGGACCCTCAACAATCCGGCTATTACCCGGATGTACGCCGACAGTATCGCTTCCACCCTGGCTGAAAACGGGCTGAACATGAACTTTGCCCCGGTGGTTGACCTGAATATCAATCCGGCCAGCCCGGCCATCGGCAAACTGGAGCGCAGCTTCTCGGCCAACCCGGATATCGTCACCGCTCATGCCCGTCTGTTTGTGGAAACCCATGACAAAAACCGTGTCGCCACCTGCTTCAAGCATTTCCCCGGCCATGGCAGCGCTGCCGCCGATTCGCACCTTGGTTTCGTTGATGTGACCGACACCTGGTCGACTATTGAGCTTGAGCCCTACCGCAGGCTGATCGCCGAAGGAAATGCCCGCATGGTCATGACGGCCCACGTTTTCAACCGCACGATTGATCCGGTTCTACCGGCAACCCTTTCAAAAGCGTTCATTACCGGTATTCTGCGTGAACAACTGGGCTTTAACGGTGTCGTAGTAACCGACGATTTGCAGATGCAGGGGCTTACCCAGTTTTTTGATTACAAGACCATTGTGGAGAAAAGCATCCAGGCCGGGGCGGATATCATACTGGTTTCCAACAACCTGGAATATGATCCGGAAATAACCCCCAAAACCATCGGCTATGTAACCGATCTGGTGCGCAGCGGCCAGATTACCGAACAGCGGATTGATCAGTCGTACCGGCGGATCATGGCGCTGAAAGCCCGATTGTCGTAAACACCGCACCATCACTCTTCAGTGAAAGGAACAGAAACATGGCTCTGAACCCATTGTTCTCGAATTTCAGACAACTTTTGTACTCCACACTGCTGGTCCTGTCTGTCCTGATGTATGGCTGCGGCAGCGACAACACAATCACCTCCGCGCCTGAAGACTCAAAAACCCTGTATATCAGGGCATTACTGGATGCAAGCATCGCCTCACCGGCAGAGGTGTATACCGGGTTGACGCCGATTACAAGCGACAACCCGGAGCTGATCTGGGAAAACGGTCCGGGCAGCCGGGTGCTGGTACTGTCATGGATCAGAACCAGTGACCGGAAATGGTATGACGGCACGGCTGATCCCGCCTGTAAGCCTGAAAACTGCGCCGTGGGCGTTGATCTGTGGGTTACCGTGGCGCCGGAGATGAAAAACTTCTTTCAAGGAACAGTGCCATCATCGTTGCGGGTAGCCCAAATGCTGGGCGTTACTCCTGAAGCCGGCCTGGAGGATCGCAGTTTTGTCGAACTCTGGGTTTCTCCCAACGACCTTTTCCGCCCCTGTCCTGATCCGGAAATAACCGACAGGGAATGCCAGCCTTCCAGCTATCCGGTTAAAGAGACAGATTTCCCTGTCAGCATGTTCTGGAACTTCAGCTCCGACGAGAAGGTCAGGGCAACCGAGGGAGGAGTATGGGAATTCCGGGATTACAAGGGCTGGTTTGCCAACCGCACACAATTCATCTACAGCTATCCCTATCCGGCAGCCAACTCCTCCGACCCGCTCCCCTACCCCTGGACCCGTCTGGGGTACACCTACGACTGGGGCAACCCCAATCATATCGGCCTGAGCGAATATGTGCTGCATGGCAAGCGGATCGACCAACAGGGGGCTCCAAAAACCATCTCTGTTGGCATCAAATCAGTCAAGACAACGGCGGAATATTTTTCTTCACCGTAATCCGGGAGTCTTTGCAACAGAACGTTGCGGCCCACGGCAACCGGTGAGAAACCACAAATCAGAAGGAGTCCCCATTGATACACGCAAGTGCCGGAATCCTGGTGTTGCTGGGCGTTGCCTGGCTCTTCAGCGAGAATCGCCGTATTGTCCATTGGCGGATGGTGGTTGCGGGAATAGTCCTGCAGGCGGCAATTGCGCTGCTGATGCTGAAGTCGCCGCTGTTTCGCGGCGTTTTTCTAGGGCTCAACGCCATTGTGGATGCCTTTCAGAGCGCGACATTGGCCGGAACCTCCTTTGTCTTCGGCTACATTGGCGGCGGTCCGCTTCCTTTTTCCGAGCTGAATCCGGGAGGATCATTTTCCCTGGCTTTCCAGTCTCTACCGCTGGTGCTGGTTATCAGCGCCCTGGCCGCGCTTCTCTACTACTGGCGTATCCTGCCCCGGATTGTGCAGGGTTTTTCATGGGTGCTCCGCAAAAGCATGGGCATTGGCGGAGCGCTGGGGGTGGTGGCTTCCGGCACGGTTTTTCTGGGGATGATCGAAGCGCCGCTGCTGATCCGTCCCTACATTGAAAAAATGACCCGCAGCGAACTGTTTGCCATGATGGCCGTCGGCCTTTCCTGCATCGCCGGAACCATGCTGGTGCTGTACGCCACCGTGCTGCATGCTGTCATCCCCGATGCGGCAGGTCACATCCTCACCGCCTCCATCATCCATGCCCCGGCCGCGCTGGTCATCGCCGCAGTGATGGTTCCTGAAACCGAAACACCGACACTGGGCGGCGAAATCTCCTCATCCGAAGCGACAAGCTCCATGGATGCCTTGGCCAAGGGGACCTGGGACGGCCTTCAGATCCTGTTCAACATCGTGGCAATCCTGATTGTCTTCGTGGCGCTGGTGAAGCTGGTTAACATCGGGCTGGGCAGCCTGCCGGATATCCTGGGCGCTCCCTTGAGTCTTGAGCGCATTCTGGGAACGTTGATGGCACCGGTGGTGTGGCTGATCGGTGTTCCCTGGAACGAAGCCGCAACGGCAGGGATGCTGATGGGTTCCAAGGTAGTATTGAACGAATTCATCGCCTACATCGAGTTTGCCAAACTGCCGTCGCAAGCGCTGGGGGACAAAAGCCGACTGATCATGACCTACGCCATGTGCAGTTTTGCCAATCTGGGTAGCCTGGGGATTCTGATCGGCGGACTGGGAACGTTGTGTCCTACAAGACGGGACGAGGTTGTGGCGCTGGGGGCAAAAGCGCTGTTGGCAGGGATACTGGCTTCATTGATGACCGGGGCATTGGTGGGGATGCTGTAGGTGTCTGACCGCGCTGCACTGCAACCAAAAGGCCACCTTTTGAGTGGCCTTTTGGTCTGATATACCGGTCATATCACCTCCTGTATCTCAGTTGTTTTTAGCGTGATGTACTTCACCGTGTACAGCTTCCTTAACCCCTTTAGCCATACCGAACATCAACAGTACTGCCGGTATTACCTGTGCTACCACTATCATTGCGCAGAATCCGAGAAAAATCCAAACAAAGAGTCCACTGTTGTCTTCACGTGCTCCTGTGGCGGCAAAAGCAGTTGCCGGAGCAAGTAATCCGATTATCGTAGCGAGAGTTTTCATGACATCCTCCTTTTATTTTTGTGTGCTGCGGTAGTTGGTTCCTTTTGTCTTACTACTTTGCAGAATGAGTGCCAACCAAAACCAAAAACACCAAAAAATCACAACATATTGATATATTTATGCTTTTTAAAACATCAATCTGATCCTGCACCTGTCGGCCTGTATACTTCCGGCATAACGTAACGCAGGATCTGTTGAAACGCATGAAGACCAACCAAGCCAACCACCCAGTATTACAGTGCATTTTTACCTGTATGCCGTTTCTATACGGTTGTATGGGATTGCCAGCCATCCGGCATCAGCAGCAATCTGTTCGTCCAGTACATCATATTTTTCGTTGCGTTCATAATGACTTTGCGTGAGTAATTGTTTTTCTTGAATTGATTAATGGAGGAATTCTGTGGCTCTGTCACCTGCAGAACTGGATGATCTGAAAACAGCAAAGCGCTTGCTGGAAAACCCCGGCCTTGCTGCCAGGGTGAGCAGTCTTGTCGGCACTCCCGTTGAACTTGTGCTGAAAAAATTGCCTCCTTCCCTGCATGGCGCTGTGCATTCTGCTACGCGCACAGCCATAGAAAAGGCGCTTGATGTCGCGGTGCTGACCATGAGCCGAAGCCAACAGGAACCGTCTTCCAATCTGTGGCATAAACTGGCTGCCGGGGCAAGCGGCGCAGCAGGCGGCCTGTTCGGTCTGCCTGCCCTGGCTCTGGAGCTGCCGTTTTCCACCACCATCATGCTCCGTTCGATTGCCGATATCGCCCGCAGTGAGGGAGAGGACCTGCGTCTACCTGAGGTCAGGCTGCAATGCCTGCACGTGCTGGCGCTTGGAGGAACATCACCAAGCGATGACGTTGCAGAGGCCGGATACTTTGCGGCCCGGGCAGCCCTTGCCAGGGCCGTATCTGAAGCCGCCGAGCATCTGGCAAAAAAGGGGCTGACCCAGCAGGGGGCACCGGCCATTGTCAGGCTGATTACCCAGATTGCCGCACGGTTTTCAATTGTGGTTTCCGAAAAGGTTGCAGCACAGGCAATACCGGTGGTGGGAGCGCTGGGCGGAGCGGCGATCAACACCCTGTTTATGAAGCATTATCAGGATATGGGGCGGGGCCATTTTATTGTCCGGCGGCTGGAGCGGCTGCATGGGCAGGAAGAAGTCCGGCGGCTGTATAACGGATTGTAACAGGAGTAATTTCAGTAAAAACCACTACAAAGATGATACCCCGTTTTTTCAACAGCAAGCGATTGCTTGCCGCCTGGTGTCTGGTATGCTTAGAAGCTGAAAATCTGAGGGATGGTGGAGGAGATGGCCATGGATAGCTTCATACAGGCAGCAATTGAGGAGGCCAGGACCGGACTGGCTGAAGGCGGCATCCCCATTGGCGCGGTGATTGTCCATAACGGTAGGATCATCGGACGCGGCCACAACCGGCGGGTGCAACAGGGAAGCGCCATCCTGCACGGTGAGATGGATGCCCTGGAAAACGCCGGGCGGCAACCGGCCCAGGTGTACCGGGAATCGGTGTTGTACACCACACTCTCCCCGTGTCCCATGTGCAGCGGCGCAATCCTGCTCTATGGCATCCCCCGGGTGGTGATCGGCGAAAACCGTACCTTCATGGGGGAGGAAGAACTGCTGCGCTCCCGTGGCGTTGAGGTTTCCGTCCTGCAGAACGAACAGTGCATCGGGCTGATGACGGAGTTTATTGAAAAGCGGCCGGAACTGTGGAATGAGGATATCGGGGCATGAACAAGATGAGGAGCATTCATATGAAAAGTTTTCTAACCCTGCTGCTGGTGCTGCTCTGTACGCTGCCTGGAATGGCGGAGATGCGCGAAACCGACGATCTGAAGGCGCTGGAGCCGGAGGTAACCGCCACAACCCTGGTCTGCTTTGACCTGGACAACACCTTGATCCGGACCGAACAGATGCTGGCCAGCGACCAGTGGTGGGATGACCTGATTTACGGTTTTGTGGCAGCAGGCATGCCGGAGCGGGATGCCCTGCGCAAAGCATTTGAAACCTGGTTGCCGATCCAGAAGCAGAGCCGTTTCATAGCGGTACAGCCCGATGGACCGACCATTGTGCGAGCCATGCAGGACCGGAAAATCATGGTCATGGGCTTGACGGCCCGGCCTTTGCTGCTGGCTTCTCTGACAATGGCCCAGCTCGCCTCCATCTCTATTGATCTGCGCTTGAGTCAGCCATTTCCCGATCAGCTGGAGATAAAGCTTGCAAAAGATACTGCCCACTATCAAAACGGCATCCTCTTCGCAGGGGCTTACAGCAGCAAGGGTGAAGCGCTGAAGGCCTTTCTTGACACAACAGGGCTGAAACCGGGAAAGATTGTCTTTGCCGATGATCAGCAGCGCCACATTACGGCAATGGAACAGGTGTTCGGCAAAGGGCCGATTGCCTATGTTGGGTTCCGTTACGGCGGCGCTGATGCATGGGTGAAGAAGTACGACCGGCGCATTGCTGAGATTCAGCAGCAGTACCTGGGACGTATTCTGTCCGATGAGGCTGCGGCAAAGCTGAAGTAGCCGTCAGGTCCGTGCAGTTTTCAAAATACAGGAGGCACCACCATGTTCAACCACCTCGTCAAGCTGATCTGCCTTGTGTCAATCGTTACCCTGTCGGCCTGCACCGGTGACACGAAACCGGTGTCTGAACGCACGGTCTATACCCTGGATGACAAAAGCTCCGGCGTGATCGAAACCGTCAACAACATTGTCAACATGACTGTGGTCTCAAAGGATGCAAACGACCTGAAGGCCGAATACCGGGCCGGGTTCGTGCAGGGAAAACTGCAGGGGAAGACCATACTGTCGGCCCGGGACAACTTCTGGGACCAGGCCTACCTGCTGGACCCGTCCCATACCTTCCCCAAACAGCTTGGCCCCAGCCAGGCAGAACTGAACCATGCCGCCACGGTGCTGAAAGGCAACTACAACGCTTTTATCCAGTACCTGCAGAACCCGGCAACCGACGCCGTGGTATCCTACCGTCTGAAGCGGCTGCTGTTCAGGATGCTGGGCATCTACCACGGGGCAACCCTCAGTCAGCCGTCAACTCTGGATTTTTCAGGGAACTGGCTGCCGGATAGCAGCTACCTCACGACGGCGGAACTGGCCCTGGGCTACGAATCGAGCACTCTTACCTTTATGGATGTCTATTATCTGAATGCTTACAACGACATGATGGATGTCATTTCATTTTCATCTGAAGCGGTGCTGAATAATGTGCGGCCCACGGAACATCCGGATAAATGCTCAGCGTTCCTGAAGCGGGTCGGCACGGAAGTGATTCTGACGCACAACACCTGGTCAGGGTTTCTTTCCCAGAGCATGATCCAGACCATGGCGGTCAACAGCGACTTGCTCACCATAAATGCGGTAACCCCCGGCCTGATCGGCTCCAGCACTGACTTTGGCTATAACAACAAAGGGATCATGTTTAACGAGACCACCCACCGGATGTCCAGAAGCCAGGTCAAGCCCAACGGTCTCTGGATCTTCTGGCGCGCCGCGCTGGCAGAGCAGTTTTCCTCTTCGATCAGCGAGTTCTTTGATTACCTGTCGCTGGACAACACCGGTACCTATCTGAACGGCTACATGGTAGTGGACGCAAAAAACAACGAAACCGGCCTGGTGGAGATGTCCTACCGCTGCTTCGTCTATTACCGCTCAAGCGGCGGGCCGTACACCGTGACTTCCAGATCAATGGACGGTGCTGCCTGTTCCACAGACTATGACCCTGAAATGGTGACCTCCAGCTACCTGATGGGGATCAACTACCCGGCGTCATACCAGGTGGCCAACGACCTGCAATCCACTGACAACCGTCCGGCCCGCCGGGTTCAGTTCAAGCAGCTGCTGCCAGGGGTACATGATGTTGAAGGGGCCAAGAGCGTCATCACCCACACAGACCCGGCAAACCCGCTCTCCATATTCGGGCGGTGGGATCTGGGCTACGGGCAAACCGCCTATCCCAAGCAGATACCGGACGGCTCCATTGATTCAAAAGCTGGTAGTACGGAGATGGTACGGGCTTTCATGGGCCTGTCCGGCACGCTGGATACATCAGCCACAAACAGCGGTTTCTGGATGCTGTACGGCACCGCAAAAATTAACGGCACGCCGTTCATCTGGAGTCAGTCATTGTGGAAAACACAGAAGCTGCGCGATGTACCGGACCGAGTGGACGGGAAATTCACCTTGATGCCACTTTATCTGCGTTAGTACCTTGGAGCATCAAAATCTAACCCCCCTCACTCCCCCCTTACCTAAGGGGGGAAGCCTTGAAGTCTCCCCTTAGATAAGGGGAGATTTAGAGGGGTTATCAGGGGGATAGTGGCAAAGAAATAAGAGTTACAAGGTACAAACCTGTAAAACTACACTCTCTATAGGGGTTGCTTATGAAAACCAGATTATCGGCCCTTGTCCTGCTGCTTGTTTCAATCATGGCGCTGCTGCTCTCCGGCTGCGCCTCGGCTCCGCCGTTGCGCGTGGGTATTGCCACACAGTACCCGCCTATTACGTTCATGACCAACGGCGTTCTGGATGGTGTGGAGCCTGCCCTGGCAAAGGAAGTGGCCACACGGACCAGCCGCACCATGCAGTTTGAAATACTGCCGTTCGATCTGTTGATCCCGGCGCTTTTAGAGGGAAAGATCGACCTGATCATGTCCGGCATGTCCGACACGCCGGAGCGCAGAAAACTGGTCAGTTTTGCCGATTCCTATCTGCATATCGGGCAGATGCTGCTGGTGCGGGAACAGGATATCAGGCGCTTTCCCACGGCGCTGTACGACAAATCTGCCGGAGTGCGGATCGGCGTCAAGCGGGGGACCACAGGCGAGGCCTTTGTGCTGAAAACCTTTGCCTGGGGTTCCATCACCCATTTTGCCTCAACCGAAGAGGGGGTGACCGCCCTGGAGCAGCGCACCATTGACTGCTTTGTGCATGATGCCCCCACCATCTGGCGTTTCAGCGCCAATACGGCAACACAGCGGCAGGGCCTGATCGGCCTGTACGAGCCGCTGACCGATGAGCCGCTGGCCTGGGCGGTGCGCAAAGCCGATACCGATTTACTTGTGCGCTTGAATGCTGCGCTGGCGGAGATGCGCAAAGACGGGACATTGCACAAAATTCTGGTCAAATGGGTGCCTACGCAGATTCTAGTTGGAAACCGGAAATAGGCTGATGCCGTAACGGGTGCTGGCAGGACACTGCGGATGAACGTTTCATTTGGGAAGATCACCGGTTCACGCGCGTGTGCGCGTGAATCGGTCAACAATGAGTTGGCCACCACGACAAAGGCTCCGTCTTGATGCTCGACGGTATTTCTCGGAGCTAAATTTACCCGGAGGAAAGCATGAAAAGGTTCATCATGGCTGTGTTGGCGGTAACATTATTGGCAGGCTGCGGCCCAAAGTACATGGTTGCAAAAGAACCATGCATAGACGTAAGGGGGATCAAGCCAGCAGAAGGAAAAGCCGCTTTAGTTGTCGGTCGCACCACAATATTCGGTGGTGGAATTAACTTTGAAAATTATCTTAACAGAAAGTTTATAGGATCAACAAAGGGCCACAGTTTCTTTATGACAACAGTCGAGCCAGGTGATCATTATGTTTCCGCACGGGGTGAAAACTTTGCATCATTACTGGTCCGCTTTGAACCGAATAAAACGTACTATATTCAAAATGAAGTCAGGATGGGAGTTTTTATAGCACGAGCCAAGTTAGACTTTATCGACGGCCAGCACTTGTTTAACGATATGTCAGGTACTTGCCAATATTACGAAAAAGATCCATCAGAGCAGGTAAGCGATCTTAATGATGAAGAATGGAAATGGGTAGTTGAAGATTTTAACGGCACAACTCCTATAAATGCACAACCGGTTGAAACTGTAACCAAATAAGGGGAAACTTTAAGGGAAAAGACCGAGGGGGAGCGTCTCCAAACTTGAAAAAGTGAACAAACTGCAATTATTCCAACAAGGCCCATGGACTCCGCCGCCTCCGTTACATCAATTAAGAAAAGGAGAGAAACCCAAATGAAGAAGATTATTTTCCTAGCAGTTGGGACACTGTTTATAGTGGGGTGTGCAGGTAAGGTCACATACCTTCAGCCAACTCAGACGTATAAGGCTAATAATTCTGTCACGGTTAACAAACCAAGATCAGATGTTTGGAAACAAATTATACCTTCACTTGGCGGCTCATTCTTCGTGATAAACAATCTCGATAAAGAATCAGGGTTTATAAACATAAGCTATTCTGGCAATCCAGAAAAATATGTGGATTGCGGCATTATCGATTCGTATGTTAGGAATGCGCGAGGAGAAAGAACATACCATTTCCCTGCTTCCACAGCATACAAAGAATATGAAGCTATGGAAAATGGGCAAAATCTACTTTTTATAAAGAGAAAAATGAACCTTGAAGGCAGGATCAACATAATAGTACAAGAAGTGTTAGCTAACAGCAGCCTTGTCACAGTCAATACAAAATATGTCTTAACTAAAGAGGTTTATCTTTCAAACCCACAGGGACAAAGCAACCACATGAGTGATAACATTTCCTTTAATACAAATGGGTCAGCGTCATTTCCTCAGCAAACCACCTGCCACGCAACTGGCACTTTAGAGCAAGAAGTATTGAGTGCGCTTGGTTTATGAAAAGACATGAGATGATCCGGCTGCAGTATCGAGCACGGCGATATATGGCGCACCTGTCCGGTTGGGAATTGGAAAACCGAGCGAAGGACATCATTCTTAACCAGTTAGTTCTGACTGAAGAAAACAAAATTGGCCTTCATCCAATCAACCAAGAGGGAGAATACTGGATGACGGTATTTACACACCTGCTCGAAGAGTATGTGTTGCGTTTCGGCCCTTACCCGGCAGGATTTCCTCGTGGGCTAATTAATAAGGTACGCATTCCCGATCCCAGATTAGATGACGCAATCAAGGCGTGTGACGTTGTGAGGCAGCTAAACATTGAGCCCAACAAATTTTTATTCAAATACGGCCAACTTTCGTTTCTAGAACTGACCTGTCCTGTCAATAGTGGA
>DIUT01000032.1:0-556 GCA_002423105.1 Geobacter sp. UBA6151
GCAGATAGCGTTGTTCAACCAGTTCCTGCAAGGTAAGGGGATAGCGGCCCTGATCCGCGGCAAACTGGTCAATGGCCGAGCGCATGCCATACAGATTCTCCCGCAGCACCGCCTCCCTGGCCTTGATCAGTCCGGTCTGGTAACTGGGTATGGCAATAGCGGCCAGAATACCGATGATCGACATCACAATCATCAGCTCGATCAGGGTAAAGCCGCGCCCTGCAGCCTTTTCACCAGTCCTTGTATCTGCTGCCGTCAATGGCGACTCCCTCACTATCGGAATAAATGTCAAAGACATCTTCCCGCCCCCAGGCTGGAGAATCAGGGCTGTCAGCGTAGGAACGCAATCCCCACCTGGGTTCCTCAGCGTTTTTGGGGGGATTCATCGGGTCTATCGGAATCCGCCGCAGAAATTTATGCTTGGTCCCGCCAAAATCATCGCCACTCACCAGGATATCCAGATCTTTCGGGTAACCGCTCCTGTTGGGTGCAGCATTGATCTTTTTTTCCTCCACCGCCTTGTCATAGGCCTTTTTATAGTCATCAATGGCCGTGC
>DIUT01000032.1:615-1549 GCA_002423105.1 Geobacter sp. UBA6151
TTCCTTGCAGATCCAAAGGAGTGTCCCATGGTTATTGCGGCATCTGCGGCATTACGACGGGCTGGTCTGTCGGCTTTGTCCCATCCTCATATTCTGTTGCCTGCTTGAATGAAACGTAGGGTTGGCTCAAGGCTGGTTCATCTTCCCGTCCAGACTCAAAGATCGACACGCTCGGGCTATGCACCGCGACACCACGCACCAGGCGGGGAGTAATTGCCAGCAGCAGTTCANNTGCTGTTGTTGGAGAGCAGTGGTCCTAAAAGCGGCAGATCACCCAGCAGGAATATTTTTGTGGTGCTGTCGGTATCACTGTTGGAAATCAGGCCGCCGATAATCACTGTTTCCCCGTCTTTGATAGAAAGCACGGTATCAAGATTACGGGTGCCGATGGTCAAAAGCGTCGTGCCATCGGTCTTTGACGTCTCTTTGCTGATAACCGAACTGACCTCAAGGGCCAGCTTGACAACAACCTCGTTGCTCAACTGGATGCTGGGCTCCGCATTCAGCTTGATACCCACATCTATGTACTGGACATTGGTGGAAGCGATGGTTCCGGTGGTGGTGGTGGTCTGGATCGGTACCCGCTGCCCCACGTTAAACTTGGCTTTTTCCCTGTTCCGGACGCGAATCTTGGGGTTGGACAGAATATTGCCTTTGGCCAGTGTCTTGCCGATATTGTACTGTGCATTGGGGACGGTCACGTACCCGCCAAAGCCTTTGATCGCAAAAGCCTTGACCAGTTGCGACACATCCACCGGCGTCGGCGCGTCAGCAGACGTCAGGAGCGATGGTGAGAGCAGCTTGCCGCCGGGCGAAAAACCACCCAGACTTACGGCATAATTGCTGAGTAACAGACCAAGGTCATGGGACTTTTTGTCATTTACCTCCACGACCTCAACATCCAGTATCACTTCCGGTTCGGGAAAATCATTGG
>DIUT01000032.1:1673-2369 GCA_002423105.1 Geobacter sp. UBA6151
TCAAACACCTGATCAAAGGTTGCATTGGTCAGATTGATGGAAACCGGCAGATCCTTGAGGCTGTCATCAAAAACAAAGCTGATGCCGGAAAGCTGGGAAACAATGGCAAACACATCCTTGATACGGGCTTCCTTGAATTTGAGGGTAAAGCGGCTGTTTGAACGCAGTTGAAGTTCATAGCGTTTCAGGGGAGACTTTTTCAGCGCCGCCACCCGTTCCGCGGCAGCCTGATACTGGGGATTTTCAGGGTCAAGCTCCAGGGCACGCGCAAAGGCCCGCGCTGCTTCCCCCGTTTTTTTCAAACGCTCCGCTTCAACTCCCTCCTGCCAGGCTGTCTGGGCATTCAGAAGCCGGGCAGCTTGCGCCGCCAGTTCGCCATAGCGTTTGGTGCCCTGCTCAAGCAGACTGGCCGCCTGATACTCAGTCAATGCCTGGGCATAATTACCGGCAGCAAACTTTTCATCCCCGGCTCTGGCCCGGGCCCGCGCTGCTGCCGTACGGGTTGCCAGAAACCGGATCCGGTATTCGGCGGCATCAGGTTNNCAGGTTCGGCATACATGGCTTCTGCGTAGCGCAGCATCGCATCTTCAAAAAGCCCTTTGTGCTCCAGAGTCTGACCTTCTTGAAAGCTTTGGCGGGAAGCCGTACAACCATGCATGGCCAAAACCATTGCAACAGCAACGCTCAAAAACAGTA
>DIUT01000032.1:2449-4198 GCA_002423105.1 Geobacter sp. UBA6151
GTTGACCAGCTTTGCTTCTATGCCGCGGAAGCGGGCGCACTGCAGCCAGACTTTCAGAATCTGCAAGCCGTCGGCATCAACCGTTTTGATCTCTCCGCAATCAACCTTCAGAATTGTTTTCCCCCCCTCATCCACCTGCTGCAAAATGTTTGACAACGTATCTATGTGTGCAACCACGCCCGATATGTCCCAATCACCAGCCAAAAAGACATCTGCTCCTTCCATACGAATCGTCATAGCAGCCTCCTGTTAGTAATGAACAGACAAGTAGGAACGTAACTCCACATTCCATGCCAATACGCCGGGAAATATAGCCAATGATATTATATAGTTACACTGTAGACAAAAAGCTGATCCGGTAAGATTTTTATTGCGATACTACGGGGATGGGGGGAAGAATACCGGTAAATCGTTGAACAGAAGCGTTTTGGTAAAAAGTTACGTTTTGTGCGGTTGTCTCATTTTTTTACATTGTGTGGCTTACAACCCTGAACTTCCGTATCATCTCAACGGGGTGGTAGGAGTTTTTCGCCTCCTTTAGCCCCTGGTTTCCAAGGTCCTGCTCCCTGTTGATATAGGTGCAGCCCGGTGGCTGAAAACGGCTGAACTCACGGTTTACCAGCTGTGCCGCTCCTTCAAGGGCTGGATCGGATTTCTCGAAAAGGCAGACAACTGTCAGATCGTTCAACGGCCGGCCCAGGGCAAAGGCCGAGACTTCCCCGCCGGTCACTATCACAACACCGGAGAGGCCCAGTTCGTCTGCACGCTTAAGACCTTCGCGGGTTGCGGCTGCCTCCGCCTGCTGCGACGGGCTCCCGTCGTGTTTGTGGTGGTGCTGCCAGATATCCAGAAGGTGCAGCGCCGCTGCCGAATGCTGCCCTGAAAACGGTTCCACGGCAAAGGTGTGACGGGAGGTAAAATAACGGATCCGGTTTCTTTTGTTGTGAAAGCGGGCTCCGGGCAGCTCTGCCAGGTCGCTTCTCAGGTAAAGATAATCAGCATTGTCACGATCTTCGATCACCGGAGACCCTCTGCCGGTCAGGTGCTGCGCAAGAAACAGTTCGTCAACTCCATACAGGATATTTCCCCCATCCAGCAGTTTTCGTGCTGTCTCTCCCCGGTCTCCGGAGAGTGGCGGAAGAACGTACGGCAGACCGCCATAGTCACGGCCAAAGATAACCAGACTGTCATTGAAACGGCTCAGGGTGTAGTGGTGGGCATGGCGGAACAGAAACAGGTTTGCAAAGCACAACTCCGATATGACCGGTTGTATACTCCGTAAACAACTCTCCAGCAGTTCCCGGTCCGGAATTTCCGGTGGCCTGACGGCAGGATAGCAAGGAATAGCGGTGGACATGCCTTCTCCGGGTCACTTAAGTAGTCTGTGCGGCTTGACGGGAACTTATCCGGAAGGCGGCAGGTTCTGTTTACTGCTGCAAATCTGCTCAATCTGCTGCAACAGCATTTCCAGATCAACCGGTTTTGCGGCAAATCCGTCAACCCCGGCTGCAAGAAACAGTTCCCGGTCTCTTGAAAAGGCATGGGCTGTCATGGCAATGATCGGAATCATGGGGTCGACACCCGGCCGCTTGCCGGACCGGATAATCTTTGTTACCTCGATGCCGTCTATATCCGGCATCGAGATATCAGTGAGAACGATATCAAACGTATTACCCGGCAGCAGGTCAAGCAGTTGCAACCCATTTTCCACGGCAGTCACCCGATGTCCTTTACACTCCAGCAAGGAGG
>DIUT01000036.1 GCA_002423105.1 Geobacter sp. UBA6151
TGGTTGCCTACATGCAGAAGCTGGGTAACGACATTCCCTGGCGCAAGGCAAAGCAGACTACCCTTGCAGGAGACCTGAAAAACCCCTTCACAGGCGACAAGGCTGCCGTTGCTGAAGGCAAAACCATCTATGCCAGGGATTGCGCCCAGTGCCACGGCGCAGACCTGAAAGGCGATGTGGGTCCCGGCCTGATCAAGACCGGCAAGCCCGACGCCGATCTCTTCAAGATCATATACAGCGGCGCAGACGAGAACGGCATGCCTGCCTACGGCGACACCCTGGGCAAGGACAAGATCTGGAAACTGATCACCTTTATCCAGGCACAGTAAGGAGATACCGCTATGCTACTGGGATCTGTGTACTACCTTGGCGTCACTCTGCTGCTGTTTGCCATCTTCGCCTGGATCGTTGTACGGACGTACAGCAGGAAGAACCGAGAGCGGGGAGAGCTGGCAAAATACCGGATGATGGAAGATGATCACGTTGCTGCTGAAGCTGAACTTGTCACACCACAGGAGGCTACCCATGTCCGATGAACATAAGGAATATGACGGAATTACCTACAAGGCAGACGATAAAATGCCTGCGGTTTTCAAACTGCTGCTGGCAGGGCTTTTGATCTGGGGGGTCTGTTTCATGGGCTACTACCTGTTCAGCGGTTGGAGCTCTGAAGGGGAGTTTGCCCAGAAAAAGGCGCAGCAGGAAAAGCTGATTGCCGAACAGCAGAAAGCGCCGCAGCCCCAGGCCGCAGCCGGTGGTCATAAAGAGGGCAAGTTTGCCGATTATATCGCTGAGGGCAAAAAAGAGTATGCTGCCCGCTGTGCCGCCTGCCATGGCGCTGACGCCAAAGGGGGCATCGGCCCTGACCTGACCCGCAAGGAGCTCAAGTACGGCCGCACCGAGCAGGCGCTGACAGAGTCCATTGCCAACGGCCGCCCCGGCGGCATGCCCGGATTTAAAAACGATCTTTCCCATGAAAAGCTTGAGGGGGTCGTTCAATACATTCTTTCCCTGAATAAATAAGGTGCGATGACAACCTTCATCGCGCCGCAGCGAAAACTGATTCAATGGCTCTCCACCCTCCTGCTCCTGCTGATTCCCTTTGTGCAGGTGGGTGGAGATTCGCTCTTACGGCTTGATGCCCCCAGCCGTACCCTGCTTTTTTTCGGCACCTCGCTGAGAATCGAAGAGTTTTCGCTGGTTCTTCTGGTCATCCTGATCATGGTGTTCATGTTTCTGTTCATCACCATGGTCTTCGGCAGAGTCTGGTGCGGTTGGCTCTGCCCGCAAACCACGCTTTCCGATCTGGCCGAATACCTGATCTCCCGTATGCAACCGCTGATTCTCGTCAAACCATTGGCCATGGTCGCAACGCAGCTGCTCTTCCTGTCGCTTTCCTTCCTGGTCGCGGCCAACCTGATCTGGTACTTCATCCCTCCCCCCGAGTTTTTTGAACGCCTCCTGCACGGTCGGCTGGGCATGGTGGCCAGTATCAGCCTGAGTGCAACCATGCTGCTGGTCTATCTTGATCTGGCCTTTGTGCGGCGGCTGTTTTGCAGCAGTGTCTGCCCCTATGGCCGCATCCAGCTGATGACCACCGATCGCAACACTCTGGTGCTGGAGTTGAATCCGCAACGGGCAGGCGACTGTATCCGCTGCGGCTCGTGCACACGGGTCTGCCCCACCGGAATCGATATCAGGGACGGTTTGCAAATAGAATGCATCAATTGCGGCAGATGCCTTGATGCCTGCCGGGGGGTTATGGCAAAGCTGGGCAAAACCGGCCTGATCCACTATACCTTCGGCAGCCGTGAAACAGAAGGCGGACGCCCGCTTAATATCCGCTCCCTGCTCCTGGGCGGTGTGGTTATCGCGCTGTGCGGAGCACTGGCCGCAAGCATTATCACCCGCAAGGAAGCAACGCTGAAGATCCGGCGCAACGATGCCGTTCAGGTGCAGCGGCTGGCGGACGGCAGGCTGGTCAACTTCTTCACGGTCTTCATACAAAACCGCTCCAAATATGCGGCAATCTACGACCTGAAGGTTACCACTGCAAACGGCCACACCGCAGAGCTGCTGGGGCCGGTAAGCGGCATCCGCCTGGCAGCGAACGACAACCGCCGGATTGACCTGGTGCTGCGTTTTTCCTCCGCATCCGGCAGCGGTGCGCCCTTTACGTTGCTGCTGATGCGCGGCGCAACCAGGGTGGCAACCGTGCCGCTGCAGATTCTGGAAAAGTAGGAGAACAATCATGCTGAAAAAAACCGCCGGAACCGGAACCCCCTGGAAGATTATCCTGGGACTGCTGGTCGCATTTTTCATAGGAGCGCAGATTCTGACCATGGTCTTTGCCGCGCGCACGGTGGCCCCGGTGGTTGATCGTGATTATTACCAAAAGGGGCTGCAGTACGGCGAAACCCTGCGCCTGGAGAAGGCTGAGAAACCGTGAGCGTACAGCCGGACATCTGCTTCCATTGCGGCGCCCAGATCCCTGTGGGCGTGGTGGTCGAAAAGCAGGTTGAAGGAGCAACGCTCCGTTTCTGCTGCAAGGGGTGCCTTGGCGCCTATCTGCTGATCACCGGCGCCGGACTGTCGTCATTTTATACGCGACGTGACACGGAAGAAGCGGGCGTTGGCAGCAACGCCTACCAGGCCGGTTTTGACGATGCCGGACTGGCTGCCTTTGTCCGCCATTCCGGCCACTCGGACAGCATTGACGTCATTATTGACGGTATCCGCTGCGCAGCCTGCGTCTGGCTGAATGAAACGTTCATCGGCAGACTTGATGGTGTCGAACAGGTGCGGGTGAACTACGCCACAAACCGCGCCAACATCGTCTATGACCCTTCCCGGACAACACCGGCCACCCTGTTTGCGCGGATCAGCGAACTAGGCTACCTTCCCCGCCCCTATACCCGTTCCGCCGCCCAGGAAAGCGCAGACCGGGAGCAGCGCGACCTGCTGATCCGCTTCGGCACCGCCTTCTTTCTGACCATGCAGCTCATGGCCTACTCCTTCGCTCTCTACGCCGGGTATTTTCAGGGAATAGGCCACGAGATCAAGTATATCCTGCAACTCTTCTCGCTGCTGGTAACGGCCCCGGTCATCTTCTATTCCGGCTGGCCTTTCTTAAGCGGTGCCTGGCGCGGTCTCAAAAACAGCGCCCCCACCATGGACCTGCTGATCGTCATCGGCGCGCTCTCCTCGTTTCTCTACAGCATCTACGCCACCTTTAACGGTGGTGAGGTCTATTTTGAAACCGCCGCCATGATCGTCACCCTGATTCTGGCCGGCCGGTTATTGGAAAACTACGCCAAGCGGCGGGCCTGCAGCGGCACGGAACGCTTGCTGGGATTGACGGTCGGCACGGCCACCAGGATCACGGGAGAGCATCAGGAGCAGGTTGCCATTGCCGATATCAGAACCGGCGACATCCTGCTGGTGGGGGCTGGCGAACGCTTTCCGGTTGACGGCAGGATACAGGAAGGCAGCGCCGATGTGGATGAATCCCCGGCAACCGGAGAACCGTTGCCGGTGCTGAAACAGACCGGCGACCGCCTGACCGCGGGCAGCATCAACCTGACCGGCACGGTGCGGATTATCTGCGACCATCCGGCAGCGGACAGTTTTGTGGCCCGAGTGGCGCGGCTGGTGGAAGAGGCCCAGAACCGCCGGGCACCGATCCAGGGGCTGGCGGACCGCATAGCAAGCCTGTTTGTCCCCGGTGTGCTGCTGCTGGGGCTAGGCACCTTTTTCTGGCAGTACCGGCTCCTTGACAACCCGCTGGAAACAGCTCTGATGACCTCCCTGGCCGTGGTGCTGATCGCCTGTCCCTGCGCCCTGGGACTGGCCACCCCCACCGCCATTGTGGCCGGGACCGGCGCGGCAGCGGCAGCAGGAGTGATTTTCAAGGGTGGTGATATCCTGGAACGCCTGAGCAGTATCACCGTGACGGTCTTTGACAAAACCGGCACCGTTACCTGTGGCACGCCACAGGTGCAGGAGATCCGTCCTGCTCCCGGCATTGACCCGCTGGAACTGCTGACCCTGGCCGCCAGCGTGGAGAGCGGTTCACTGCATCCCATCGCCAGGGCGATCATAGGTCATGCCGCCGAAAGCGGCGCAGCGCAACGATCCGCCAGCGGACTGCGTACCGTTGCAGGCGGCGGGGTCAGCGGCATGGTGGAGGACAGTCCTGTGCTGGTCGGCAACGAGCGCTTCCTGCGGGAGTGCGGCGTGCCGGAGTTGCCGGAAAACCAGACCACCTCACCCGGAGGAACCATGGTGTTTGTTGCCCGTGACGGACAGTATGCGGGCAGCATCATGCTCAGCGACTCCTTACGGGACGAAGCCCGCGACGTCATCGCCTACTTCCGCAAACAGCAGGTACGCAGCCTGCTTTTGAGCGGCGACCGGCGGGAGACCGTGCAGTTTACCGTGGATGCCCTGGGCCTGGAGGGCGGGACCGGTGAACTGACCCCCGCCGACAAGACCGTGCGGGTAGAACAACTGCGTGCCGCTGGAGAAACCGTGCTGATGGCCGGAGACGGCATTAATGACGCCCCGGCCCTGTCTGCCGCGGATGTTGGCTGCGCCATTGCTGGCGGCACCGACATCGCCATCGAGACCTCCGATCTGGTGCTGGCCAGGCCGGATCTGAGCCGTCTGGTAACAGCCCACACCATTGCCCGGCACACCATGGCCATTGTCCGGCAGAATCTGGGCTGGGCGTTTATCTACAACCTTGTGGGCATCCCGCTGGCCATGAGCGGCCTGCTCACCCCCATCTACGCCGCCGCGGCAATGGCCTTAAGCTCGCTGTGCGTGGTGGGAAATTCCTTGCGTTTAACGGTGAAGCGTTATGTATGATTCGTTGATACTGCTGATGGTTCTCTCGCTCTTCCTGGGCTGCGGCTGCTGGCTGTTTTTTGTCTGGGGGGTGAAGAAAGGGGAGTTTGACGATCTGGAGCGCCCCAAACACCGTATGCTGGACGATGATGACGAAGAAAAAGGAGAGAAAAAATGACAGAAATCTGGCTGGCCTTCCTGGCCGGACTTGCCGGAAGTTTTCACTGCATCGGCATGTGCGGCGGCATCGTGGCCGCCCTTTCCATGACCACCGCTCCCGGTTCCGCCCGTTCAAGAACCCTGTCCCTTGCTCTCTACAACATCGGCAGAATAACCACCTACACCTTCCTCGGTGTAGTGGCCGGTTTCATCGGTTCCTCCCTCGACCTGCCCACCATGCGTAGCGTGGGAGTCTGGCTGGGCCTGGCCGCCAACATCATGGTCATCACCGTAGGTACAGCCTCGGCCTTCGGCTTCTCCTGGGGACTCAACTCACTGGAAAGCAGCTCGGGACGCTTCTTTGCCGAGCCACTGCGCAAGGCCATCTCCGGCAATTCATCCTTTGCCTTCTTGCCGATCGGGCTGATGCTGGGCTTTCTGCCCTGCGGCCTGATCTACGGGCCGCTGGCTGTGGCAGCGGCAAACGGCAGCCCGCTGCGCGGAGGCCTGATGATGCTGGCACTGGGGTTGGGTACGGTACCGGTGTTGATGATTTTCGGCTCCGCCACCGGAGCTATTTCAGCGGTTTTCCGGAGCATCATGTTTCGGGTGCTGGGGGTTATCATTGCCGCCATCGGCCTGATGGGGCTTTTGCGGGTGCTGAAGCGGATGGGAGTGATCTACGGGTTCAGCCTGTGGTGATGAAGGTCGGCACTGCGGTTCAGGTCAGGCTCAACATCGCACAACAGGGATTGCCGGAAGAATTGCGATAGACCGGTGCGCATGATCAACTTCCGGTAATCCTCAAATGAAACAACAACCGCAGCTCAAACAAAGAAGTCCACGTAATTCCCAAGTGTTTGATGGGTGGTAAGTGCGATCATACTTTTTCAAAATAATAGAATCTGTATGGCGTTCTATCTGTGGGCACCTACATTGATCCATGCAGTGCTTTCATTGCCGTTTCCGGCTCCCGGTCGAAAATTGTCAACAAAGCTGCAGCTGCGCCGGTAGGGTTTCGGCGGTGCTGCTCCCAGTTCTGCAAGGTCTTCACTTTTACGCCGATCATGGCGGCAAACATGGCCTGTGACAGCCCTGTTTTCTCTCGTACCATCTTGACGTCCGGTGACTCTATGGTGAACACACGAGAAGGCTGCATTTCCCCTTTGGCGATGGCTACTGCCTCTTTCATGCTCTGATGAAGTTGTTCAAAAAGTTCTTTATCCATGACGTTCCAACTCCTTTACCAATGCCTTGAGTATCGCCACCTGCTCTGGCTCAAGGGTCTCTTTCTTTGCCTTGGTGTATGCCAGCAACATGTAGGTTTTGTGCTTCGATGTCTGCCAGTAATATATCAATCGCGCACCGCCTCGCTTCCCCTTGCCCGGCAGAGCAAAACGAAGCTTACGGATTCCACCGCCCCCAGGTATCAGGTCGCCTGCCTGCGGGTTCTTGGCAATATCGTCCTGCAACAGACGATACCTGTCATCAGGCAACAGTTCAGTAATCAGTCTGGTAAACATCGGAGTTTCAATAAATTCCATGGCACTCTCATTATCCGCCATTGGCGGATTAAGTCAAGGGTTGTGTAGCGGGGCTCCTACAGCGCCAAGCCCTCTTCGATAAGCATGATCGCACTTCCATGTATCAGTTATTGTATTTGTCCGCAATTTCAGAACATCCAGTTCACTGCCTTTCAATTCCCAATTCACAATTTCTTTCCGGTTCCCGCAGTTCACAGTTCGATCCTGGTCATTTTATGCACTGCCTTATCTTCGATCAAACCATCCACGGCGCTGATGTAGCTCCTGAAATGATCCGTATTCATATGCTTTTCAAGGCAGGCAAGGTTGTCCCAGGTTTCATGGAAAACAAATACCGCAGGATCTTCATTGTCCTGGTGGAGATTGTACTCAATGCAACCGTCCTCTTTTCTTGTTGGCTCTATGAGTTTCAGCAGTTCGCTCCTGACCTTCTCTACGGAGCCCTGCTTCGCTACGACTTTTGCCACTACGGTTAACTTTGACACGGATCACCTCTTTTACTGAAATAGGATAACTGATGCCCTGATATTACGAGGGAAGCGCCCCGCTCTTTTTCAACAGCTTGACCAGTTCTTCCGCTAGTATTCGATATCCGGCAGCATTGGGATGAATATGGTCGGACTTGAGGGAGCCTTTGCTCAGGATATGCGGCAATGCCTTCATTTCGGCAGGGATGTTAAACTCTTTTGCCACCTCTGCGTAGAGAGGAGGTGGTTTCAACGAGAGATCAGGAGCAGGAACAGCAACCAGCAGCACAGGCACGCCACGCTCCCCGGCCATGCGAATCATGGCTCGCAGGTTGTCGGCAATCAACTGATGGTTCGCACGGGCAAGCAGATCATTACCGCCATGACAGAGAATCAGCAAGGCAGGACGTTCTTGATCAAGCAGCTCCGGCAGGCGCTGCAGACCACGTGCCGAGACTTCACCCGGAACCCCCGCATTTATCACTTTTCGCCCGGTCATGACTGAAAGTAACGCAGGATAACTCTCCGCACCACCGGCACCTGTTCCGGCGGTCAGGCTGTCACCAAAGGCCAGAATAGTGGCATCGGAAGCCAATAACGGCAACTGAGCAGTTTTACTGCAACCAGCAAGTAGAAATGCTGCCATCAGTAACAGCGCTATATGGATGCAAGTTTTTTTGACGTTCATACTGACCACTTTAACATTGCTATATCTCCAGGGACCTATGATCGCGCAGGTTCTCGTTTTTTCTGGCAAGCCCTTTCAGTTCCTTGTGTTCTGAAGGGGTAATACCAAACGTGGCCTTGGCAATTTCGGCGGTCAGAATACTGAAGTCACGCTCCGTACTGACTCCCCGTTCCTGCCACTCATCAGTCAGGTTCTGGCGGATGGCGATGCCCCGCAACCGCTTATCAATCCAGTCTTTCGGATACCCTTTCTGTTCGTACAGTTGTTTCATACGATCCTGGGCAAGCTCCGGGTTTTCGATCTCCTGGATTCGCTCATAACCTACCTGGGCCAGCCACTGCTTGAACGGTTCGGCTTTGGGGGAAGGGATGGATTGGATAACTCGCAAAAGCTGTTCTGTATCGGCAACGTCGGCAAGCCTTTGTTTACCGTCTGTCGCGGTCATTTTCAAACCGTGACAATTTGTCACGGTTTCATTTCCTTCTTTTTTCAGCCGCTCTTTCAACTTCCGCCAATATGCACCTGGATCAGGGCTTGCAGTAAGTACCGATACGACGTCAACAATGGCGAAATACCATTTTTGTTTTTCTTCATCCCATGCAGTACGTATCTGCCGATGTTCGAATAATTTGACAGCGGTTTCTCTGGTCATGCGCATGCTCCTTTTTCCCAATTCATGGCGTATTAAGCGTGTTCAAAGACTTGTGCCACAGGCTGTGGCACTTTAACCAGATCCGCATTTTCATCTGGTTCAAAACAGCCATATTGGGGCGCTGGTCATGGTTTCTTTTGCTCCAACAATAGTCTCTCCAGCTCTTCCAGAGCTTGCAGATCCTCATTATCGGCGGCCAAGGCTTCTTCGATTTTGCGTTTTTGGTCAAATTCTTCATACCGCTGTTCGGCGATTTCCTTGGCCACCTCGGCCTTTACTTTTTCGGCATGGGTCAAGAGCTCATGCTCATTGAACGTCAGAAAGGCGTCGAGTTTTTCCGACCACTGTTCCATGGTGACGGTTTTGCGCTGTCGGGCCTGCCGTTCAGCATAATCCAGATACATAGTGACAATCTCGTTGAGGTCTTTAATCTCATCGACTTGCAGATAGTTTTTGGCAGTAGCCACGTCCGGCTTGCGGACAATAGAACCCTGCCAAGAGGTCAGCCCCATGTTGGGTAGTTCCGGATTACTGCGCGATTCGATCAATTCTGCGGCGGTTTTACCGGTAATGGCCCAGAGCATCTTGTTCTGGACCTTCTTGAAAAACAACTGGGCCTGCTCGGAGCTCTTGTCATAATCGATGGCGGTGGTATAGATATCGCGGATTTTCTGGTAAAAACGCTTTTCTGACGCCCGGATATCACGAATGCGGGCCAACCACTCGTCAAAATAGTCCCAGGTATCGGCTTTTTTCAGCCGAACATCATCCATGGCAAAGCCTTTGATGATGTATTCTTTCAGAATGCCGGTAGCCCAGATGCGAAACTGGGTGGCACGCTTGGAGTTGACCCGATAGCCTACGGCGATGATGGCATCGAGATTGTAATAATCCTTGTTACGGGACACCTGCCGACCACCTTCATTTTGAACTGTTTCCATTTTGGAAACAGTTGCCTCCCGACTTAATTCACCTTCTTCATAGATGTTGGACAGGTGCTTGGATATAGCGGGAACATTGACACCAAAAAGCTCCGCCACCGCCGTCTGGGTCAGCCAGATGGTTTCATTCTGCAAGACAGTGTCAACTTTAATGTCGCCATCGGGAGTGGTGTAGAGGATGATTTGGGATTCGGTCATGCTGCACATCCTTTGATTAGAATGGGTCGGTCGAGATCAGACCAGCCACGGCGGCCAGTTCCAGTTCCAGTTCCTTCTGCACGGAGCTTATGAAGATTCGCTTTTTTGTGTTCATGCGGACGGCCTCTGACCCTGCCCCCTTCAGCACTTGGACAAAGCAGGGGCTTGACTGACCTCTGGGGTTAATGATTTCATGATTTGCCCTAATGATTCCCTTATGATTCTGCCCTGGGCCGGAGAATGTAGCGGGTGGCCCTTCCAGCGCCAATGCGCTCCACCAACCCCTCTTCGATAAGCTTTTGAAAATCGGCAAATATCACCGGAGCAGACACTTTAAAGCGCTCCTGACAAATTTTGCTGGTTAAAACTTCGCCTTGTACCAGTGCCAGCATCATCCGGTGTTGTCGTTCAGTCAGGCGTGCCTCAACCGCCGCTGACACCAACACCTGAATATTGGTTGGCGTCTTTATCCGATCATAATTGCCATCCGGGCCGGGGAGCGTGACGACAAAGAAACCGTCCTGCTGGTCAATCTTTGCCTCGCTGAGCCCGTGATCAAGCATGGCGTCGCGCATGCGGGCGAAGCCGCTGCCACGCTGCTCCATCTTGTCGAGGGCGGCAAGTGTCTGAGCAATGAGTGGATTGCGCGAACAGGGGCGATATCCGCCTCGGCGGAGCTTGGCCAGGGTAAGGGGCTTGAGTGGGTAGCCGGGGCTGGCAATTTCGATGCGGTCGCGGAAGATGCGCACAAATACCTTGCGCGAGGCGTCGTCATAGCTGCGATGAGCAACGGCGTTGAGCAGGGCTTCGCGGAGGGCAGCCACGGGGTATTCGTCAAGACGGATGTTGTTGAGACCCACTACACGGCGGGGATGGAAGGTATGGTCATCAATAAATTTTAACACCTGCTCCAGGGTACGGGGCAGAGGAGCGTTGATATTGAGCTGCCCTTTGGGGCGACCAGTGATGCGAATATCGTCATAGGCATCAACAAGTATTTCGCACTGCGGGAAACGATGGGCTGGGTGAAGGCCGAACAGTACAAATGCACCAGCAGTGGCAAGATACGTGTCACACGTATCGCCTCTAATGGCAAGACCACGTGCGTGGAGCGCCTCGGCAGCGGATAGCCCGGCATGGTCCGTATCGCCCGCATTGAGCCGTTGATTGAATGCCGCGAGAAGATCCTGATCGAGCGATGCCGCCGTAACATCGCTCAGCACAGCGGCTTCAAATGCTGAGGCAGACTCGATCTGGTGCTCCCCCTCATCAACCTCGGTGCCGGTAGCTTCAACCCCGAACTCTTCTGTCAGAATTCGCAAGAGAGCCCGGAGCATTTCCGGCTTCAAATCCTCCCGGTCGTGAAAGCGTTTGTAAGAGTGTCCGGCCTGTTTAATCTCTTTGATCAACTCGATGGTATCTTCTGACCGGCTTGCGTCAGTGGCCCCCTTGAGAAAAACGATGGTCGGGAGCTGCAACTCCTGTGCGAGGCGATACTCGTGATGCATGGCAGAGATGCCCTCATCCGGGTGGCCGTATTTGTTGGCTATGAGCAGAACATACACAGCACAGCCCCGAAGGGAGGCGAGGTAGGGCCTGGAGGCCGGATGCGGAGGTGGTGGTTCCTTCTCGAACAGCACCGGCGTGCAGTATTGCAGCAGGAATGGGTCGGTCGAGATCAGACCAGCCACGGCGGCCCGCTCCAGTTCCAGTTCCTTCTGCACGGAGCTTATGAAGATTCGCTTTTTTGTGTTCATGCGGACTGCCTCGGACCCTTTCAGCACTCGGACAAAGTCAATTGTAAATTCAATTAGTTATAGCGCGTTAGTCAACAAATCAACAACGTTGCCCCTTCCACACTTATTAAGTTCCGCAGGGTAATTGCAGAGCATGCCCAGTAGGCCAGCACACATTTTGAAATGAGCAAGCCATGCAGCATAGATATTGATCTAATGGATCTATCTTACATCGTTCGATGCGTCTATCGTGCATACCCCGGTGTGAACAGTGATGCAGTTCACCGCTTTTGAAGAAAGAGCGAGGATTGGTGGATCGTACGGTAATGGCGTAAGCGTTAACTTCCATGCCATTGGCTCGGCAATTTGCCCAGTCATGATACTGGCACTGCACAGTGGTCTGCGGCAGAAGAAAGTGAGTCGCTGTACCGGTCGCCACTGCGCCCTCGCCAGGCTCGATCGGGTCCATGTCTAGGTAAATAGTCTCTGGCTCACCAAGACCATCATTGCCAAGTGCAAAGACGGCTGCATGCCTTGGTCGAGGGAGAAATCCTGGGAACCCCACAAGTGGGGATGGTGGCAACATAACTCCCAACTCTGTCGAAACCGTTTGAAGAAGCGCTTGGGCGGCAACATCAACTTCCCGTAGGTGGTCTTGCAATACGGTTTCTTCATCCGTAAGAGGAACGGTGAAAGGGTCATGCCCTCCATGGACAGTGATCAACTGCCCGTCACTTCGAAGCAAGGTAATCGACGGGTAAACGTGAATTTGGGGCACCACACGAACGTGGCTATGCCCGGACTCCTCATGCTTCACTAGGAGAGAGTGAAAGACGCCGCGGAGATCATCTGAGCGTAGATAGGCCAGTAACTGCGTTTCACGAATGAGACGAGGTGCGCTCTTGATAAGGCGCTTACGTGCAACCAAATCGTAGATATCATCTGACTGCTCAACGAAACGATCCTTCAGAAGGATCATCCACTGGTCTTCGACCAAAGGATCATTACTGCAGAATGTCTTGACAGGCTTTGTGAAGATCACCATCCACTGCCCTGTGGTGATGACAACGCGTTCGACATTGTGGTCGTGCTCATCGAGCAAACCTTTCACATAGGCTCGTACCTGCATCAGCCATTCGTGCCAGTCTGCCGTGACCGGTGACCCAGCAGCATCTCCGTCGGCACGGATGTGACCCAATGCTTTGAATATGAGTTGGCTTGGGCCTCCGTGCACCCTGCGGTCTCGTGGACGCACGAACGGCTTGTTCCATGATTTGGCTTCTATAATAAGAAGGGGGGTGCGTTTGTCCGGGTCCACGCCCAGATAGTCGATGAAAAGGGTTGTTTCTGCTTGGACACGCGCTTCTTCGGCGACATCACGCCCTCCTAAAAGCTGCCACCCCAAAGACTCTATAATCCCATCCAGCAGAAGGACGCGGGTGGTGTGCTCGAGGGGGTCCAGATCTGCAACCCCAGCGTATTGGTCAATCACGGCACCATCAGCTCCATGGCGCGCGTCAAACGCGGCCAACAGTCGTGCCAACGTCGCTTTAAAATCTTGCTTGTCTGCGGCGTCACTCATTGAAGCAACTCTGGAAGTCGGTAAAGAAGCCGACGTGCGGCCGGCCAACCTGCAGCTAAAAACGCCTCAAGACACTCGATCAGAAGCTGACGCCGTTGAGGATCCTCAAAAACCTCGCGATAATCCGCAAGACACTGGCCGACCATTCGTACCAAGAGATCAGCTCCTAGAGATTCATACTGGTAGCCGTGTTGCCGGCCCCCTCTCAAAAGGGCATGCGCCGCTAGATCGAAAATCCGCGGTGGGTCTGTCGGGAGAAGGAATTCCAGCAGCTGAAGAAGATAGTGGATTGTATGTGGTGTACCTACCTCACCGATACGTCGTAGCGTAGGCTCCAATTCGTCAAGAAATTTCATCCGGTTTCCTGGTGGAATGCCCTGATTTTCATCACTGCGCGACTTGAGGGATCCGGACGCGAAGAAGATTTGGCTACAGGCTGTATCTATCAGCTTTGCATACGTCTCCGCTTCCGATTGCTCGTTTTCAGTACGTTGTGCATTATCCAGAAGCGCCTCCAGGCGCTGTGCCGCGACTTCTATCGAGCGGGCAACGACGATTTGACTCCGGTGCCGGATATCATCTTGCCCAGCATCCTCGTCTGCGTAACCCAGGACAAGGCCACTTCGCAGCGTCTGGATAGCCTTTTCAAGCGGCTCCTTATGGTTGAAAGGATCATTAAGCCAACCTTCCACAACCTCGCCAGCGACCGGTCGCGCATGTGACACCCACAAAAGGGCGACAATGCCGCCGAGGTTTTGGATCAAATGCTTAGCTGGTTGGCGTTCCTCCGCGACGAAGCGCTGAAGCAGTAGTAGTGTAAGGGTCTCGACGCGAACAGGGTCGTGGTGCAAAGTTGCACCGAGGAATCTATTGGCAAAGTGGTCTAGGACCCCGATATTATGATCATTGCGCAGGACCATTTCAGCTAGTTGCCACATGCCTGGTCGATCAATATCCCAAAGTCGAACCAACCTCGTTGCAGCAGCCAAACGAACAGCGGGATGCGGATCTGAGAGCATCTTCTCGATCCAGGGTCGTAGCCTTTCATATAGGGCGACATCCACCAAACACAGGTCAAAAGCGGCTTGGGCAGCATCAACACGAGGAGCAGGTGACCCCCATGAGACCGACTGCTCAAAGCGTGCCTCGGTGTCCTCCATCACTTCGGGAGACAACGATTGAGCTGATCGCAAAACTATATCAGACAGCTCAAATGCCAGTCCCCTGTGGTCCGGCTCCTTCAGTTCCTTGTACCCCGCCGTCTTTTCTAGCCCCTGTGCCAGAATGCCCTCGGCGTAGATGAGAAGTGTCGGGGCTGCGTCAGCCGTTTCGGCATCAGATATTGCGGTCAAAAGAGCGCGAAGCATATCCATGGCATCTGTGAGCGGAGTTGTTGTTGAAGGCTCACCGCTCTCTAGTCTGAACGCTACCTTCGTCGCGTCTATGGCTTCGCGCAACGCGGCATTCGCCGGTGCGTCAAGGTCGACATTTTCTTTTTTAAGCCACCAGTAGGGTTCGGGGGAGCCCGAAGACATATACGTCCTATAGGGGCGTTCGTTGCGGGTGACGCCAACATTTCTCGGTATGCGTCCCTTAGCCTCTTCGGTCACAATGTTATCCGCTCCAATTGTACCGAAAAGCCGCTCAAACAGGTCGTCGCGAGCCTTGTCCGGGTCCAGGAATGTCGAAAAGTCAAAATGAGGCACTGCAACTTCGAACGCTCGCCGTTCGTCTTCCGGTATAGCCGCATATATTGCGGCAACAGCATCTATTGCGTCCTTCCGGGTATCAAGCGTCACCAAGAACTGGTCTCTGCTCGCATAGGGCCAGATCATTTCGCCGAAAACGTCAGGGCGCTGAGCTGCCACCATAAAGAGGCGTGACCACAGAACCGCCATACGGTTCTGACGGATGACGCGCTCTGCTGTGCGAATTGCATTTTCGGGCGGAGCAGTGACCAAGTGATCGCGAAAGGCAGCAATCAGGACATCGGCGTCCTGCCGATATTGGTCTTCCGGATCCGATGCCCAGATATAGCTAAGGTCAACAAGCAATCGCACAGGTTGCCCCGCCACAATAAATTCGAGCGCATCGACCTTCTCCTGCAAAGCATGTTCGCGTCCGACATATCCCTCAACGGCTGCTACTAACGCATCGGTAGCGTGTTCGGGATGGGAAGCAAGGAATTTTGGATAGAACTCTCCAAGCGAATAACGCGCCATATCGAAATCTTGGCGCGCATTCGATGTAAGTCCCATGATCTGACTCGAACTCATAGGAATTACGCGGTCATCTCTTACCGATTTACCGTAAATTTCCTTGTAAATCTCTACTGCAAAATCTGGATCAACCGGCGCGATGACGTCTATCTTACGCGCTAGATCCGGGGACTCTTCTGGACCAAATTTGGCAAACCGCTCTTCGTCGAACACGCACCGAAGCAAAGTGCGTGAGCTATCGGGATCTGTATCGTACGTGTCAGCCACAAATGCAATCGCTGAGTCGACAAGCCCAGTATGGCGGTCCTGACCAAGAGCAAAGGTCAATAGAGCGCGAGCTGCTGTTCCGAGGTTCGTACGGTCAGCAGGCTCTTTCACTCGCTCGGTAAGTAAATAGGACATGGTTCTGACAGGCCAGGCGACAACGTCTACTCTTACTGATAATCGAGCGACAAACGCCGCCCAGGGAGCCAACACCGTTGGCTCTTTATCTTCCAAGCGGACAGCAAGGGCCCCAACAACATGTGTGACAGACTTTACTGCACTAACTTCACCGACAACAATTCTGTCCGACCAGTAGCGGGCATCCTCGCTCTCTATCGGCAGTTCAGAGGCTGCGCGTGCAGCAACGCTACGCAATACAGGGTCACAGTCGTCATCTCCGAGTAGACAAATCACAGCCTTCCAAAAAGATTCATGGCCTTCACTAACATGCCAAAGCTCTCTGAGAACGAAGGTGAGTGCAGGGCCTAGCATCAGGCCAATTGCATCTGCCTTCTTAAACACAATAGTTCCAGCTATTAATCGATCTGGATCAAGGTAGACCCGACTCGCGGCATAGTCAAAGATGAGGTGATGGCGAAAGCTCACATAGCGTTCATCTGCAGACGGTATCAGAACCCCTTGCCGAAGCAGTGCCTGGAGCGCAGTAGGGTCACCTTCAGCAACGTCGATGCGTGGTGCGCGCAATGATCTTGCACGCACCATCGAATCGACAACATGCTTCAATCGGACATCGGCAGCCTCGCCAAGTGCCACAACACGGTGGTCCCAGTAAAGCCGCAACAGCTCAACCTGTGAATCGACAGTCGCGAATTCCTCGGATTCGATTCCAGTAGCAACTAGTTCTGCAAGCAATCGCGTATTGAAAGGCACAATTGCCAGCTCCTGTAGTCTCGCAGGAGCATGGGCCAAGGCTGCGGCAAGTGCTGGAGCAGGTGCAAGAAGCTTCTCCAACTCCTCTGGCGTCCAGGTCGGAACCTTAATGTGCCGAACATCAGGAAAGCTGGGATCGGCAAGTAGACTTTGCGGAGGCTTTCCTTTAAACAGGCTTCGAAGCTGTTGTCCAAGGCGCAAATCGAAAGTACGAATCGAAGCAACGACCTTCCAGCGCCCATTTACTGAAATTAGTTCCGATATCAAACTCCTGAAGACTGCCTCGCTTGCGCCCCCACGCGTGGCGTCCAGTGCATCGATCATCACAAAGCCAGGCCGATCTCCATCCCATCTACCTAAGACTTCCAGCAGAGGATGCCTCAACCCCAACTCCCTTCCGAGACCCTCAAGGCTTTCTACGGGGAGACGATCTACAGCTAGTTCCAAAACGTCATAGCCCATTCCCCGTAAGTCACGGCTGGTGGCGTTGATAACAGCACTCTTTCCCGCCCCAGGTTCACCAATGAGAAGAAGCGAGCTTTCAAGAACAGCATCGCGTACTAAGCCTTGACATGTCCGTTGGATATTAACCGTCTTGCCGGCCTCGGTTTCAATCTCTTCATATCGACTCAACGCGTCTTGTACCCGTGCAGAATGGGCTAACAAAGCATTCACATCAGCTCGGTAGGTCTCCGGCGCCTGCAACCTCGCGCCTGCCTGAGTGAGACGCCTGCGTAAAGTCGGTTCATCTACACCGGAACGAGTCGCCATCAACTCTTGGCAAATCCCAAGCAACAGGCCAAGCACCTGTTCTCCATCGGTCGCTGTCCCGAGTGCGGAGCCCAATACAACTGAAGTTGCAGTCCAGTCAGCGCCTTCAAAATCATAGGTCAAGACCACAGTCAGCCTTGATAAGTCGGCAATGATCTCTTCGGTGAGCAACTCAGATGAGAGAACGCTCCAACTCGCGCTCACGCAGGCGTCAAAATCAGCCAATGCGGTTTCCTGCAATTCCGATAGTGGTCGGACCGTGCCTATTCCAGGTTGACGTCTTGCATTAAGTCCTTCTGCCAAATGCTGACGAATAGGCGCGGACGATTTTGGGCCAACTGCGATCAGGAATCGGTCGCGCTGTTGATCAAGTGGCCTGTCCCATTCTCGGCCACCATTACCTGTATGGCAAGCAAGGTAATGCCGAATCAGTTGTCCGACCGTCTTTGCAAACTCGCTATCGGGTTTTCTGGATACCTGAAGCGACACTTTAGCTTGGATAGCGACAAAACCACCAGCATCGGTCGCCACAAGGATGTCGTCGACGGGGGCTTCCGTCTCGAACCTAACCCACAGCGGTTTGGCATCACCCAACCTGAGTCGCGGATCCAGAGGACGCTCAGCAACCAGTTCTGCGCCTATGAACGCTCCAAGAGATGCCTGAAAGCGTACACCGGATGCAGTGGCATCACCGCCGCCCTTTGCCAACAAACTATTATCATTCTTTGCTCTATTACCAGCCATTCTGAACCTCGAGAAACTGTGCTAAGTCTATGGACATAAAAACTATTACCCACCCCGCCGATTATCCTCAAACATCTCCACCGGCATAGAATGCCTTAGCCGCCACACCATCTTGATCGGACGTTCGCTCTCGTAACTGACCATATCCACTGGCCCCAGATAGGTGAACGGCACCGTGACGTTGTTCCGCTTCTTCTGATCTCGGGCAAAGACCAGGATCGTGTAACCCCGCTCTTGATGGTGAATCAGGTTCTGCCCGTCAGTGTGATGCTGCGCGGTATTTGCCTGCGACTCCCAATGCATAAGCTCCCTGCTGATGGGGTAATCGGCATACATGGTGCTCGGTGAGAACTCTTTCTCGGTCTTCTGAAAGGTGACCAGCAGCACATAGGTCTTTACGTCAGCAAAGTGGAATAAACCCACGCCGGTCTGCCCGGAAGTCTCCAGGTTCGCCCGGCCAAAGACCGCCTGAATCTCTTTGCCGCCGTAATGGGCATGCAGCTCCAGCGGGCAGGGAAAGGGGAGTTGCGGAATCAGGCCGCTGACCTCGGTGGTATCCTGCGACCAGGCAAGGATTTCGTCTAGGTCAGCCAGGATCGACGGGTTGCGTGCCAGGCGATTGAAGGCATCTTCGAGGGAGGTAAAACCGAGATTGCTCCCTTTGTCTCCCCAGATCCTGTAGTAGAGCAACATGGCCGCATCCCCTGCCATCGTCAGCGCCTCGTCAATAGCTCCCTGGGCGATTTTGCCTAGAACTTCACGCAGCAGGGCAATTTCCTGCGGGCCGTTGATGAAGGCGGCGCGCACGAGGGTCCTGCTTAACCTCTCCAAGTCAGGATCATTGGGAATTGGGCCTAGCAGCGCCTTGGCTTTCCATTCTGACCATGTCTCCTTGACCAACAGAACTTCCGGATCGTAGTCGTGGTAACGGATAAAATTGCCGAAGGTCAGCTTCTGTCCGCTTTCGCTGGTGAAGGTTTGCAGCCGGTCCGGTACCTGCACATTCAACCTGCCCAGATTCTCCCTGATGTTCTCCAGCACGTACTGCCGGGAGAGGCGGTCGAGCTGAATGGAGCAACCAGCCGGGAGGTGGGGGAAATCCTGCTCAACTTCCTTATCGATGGAAAAGCGGTGCCGGGGGAGGAGCGCTTTCAACTTGGTATCGACCCGGTAGCGGCGATGGGTCTGGCCGACAAAATCTAGTACAGTGAGACAGTCCTTGCCAGGTGCATGGCGCAGGCCGCGCCCAAGCTGCTGGAGGAAGACAGTCAGGCTCTCAGTAGGGCGGAGGAACAGCACGGTGTTTATCTCCGGGACGTCCACCCCTTCACTCAGTTTGTCCACGGTAAAAAGGAAAGTAAGCCGGCCGTTTATCAAGTCTGCCAGCAGCTCACGGCAACTCTCACTGTCTACGCCGGAAACAAAGGCAGCGGCAGGGATTCCCAAGTTGGAAAAGGTGTCTGCCATGAACTGGGCATGTCTGATGGTGACGCAGAAACCAATTCCCTTGATGGTGGTGAGATCAGGTTCGTAGCGGTTGAGGGCGGTGACAATGGCATTGACCCGCTTTGTGGCGCTGACGTTATCCAGCACATAGACGTTTTCCAGGGCCGAGGCATCGTATTTGCCGTTGCGCCAGAACTGCTCCCCGTTGAGGGCGATCGGATCGGCAACGCCGAAATAGTGGAAGGGACAAAGGAGCTTTTCCTCCAGAGCTTCCGGGAGACGAATCTCGGCGGCAAAGCGATTACCAAAGTCGGCAGCCACGTTGTCACCATCCATCCGCTCCGGGGTGGCGGTTAGGCCGAGCAGAATCTGGGGTGTAAAGTGGTCAAAGAGTGGCCGATAGCTGGATGCTGTGCCGTGGTGAGCTTCGTCAACCACAATGTAATCATAGAAGCCGCTCCCGACCTGTTCCCAGAGGCGGCGACTGGCCAGCATGCCGACGGAACAGAAGAGGTGTTCCAGACGATTGGCCTGAAACTGACCGACCAGCAGTTCACCGAAATTCTGGTCGCGGAGAACATTGGCAAAGGTGGCTTGGGCTTGCTGAAGAATCTCCTGCCGGTGGGCTACAAAAAGAAGCTTGGCCTGCTTCTGCTGCTTCTCGAAGAAACGCTTAAAATCAAAGGCGGCGACCACCGTTTTGCCGGTGCCGGTGGCGGCAATCACCAGGTTGCGCCAGCGATTATGGGCAATACGCTCCCGCTCAAGTGCTTCCAAAATCCGCTCCTGAAACGGGTGCGGACGCAGGTCGAAGAAGGCGGCCGGGCCGTTCTGCTGGGGATTGCGGGCTCGGTCAATGGCAGTGCGAAATAGTGTCGGATTCTCGGCATCAAAGGAGATGAATTCGCGACTGTTCCAGTATGTTTCGAATTCGACGGAGAACTTTTCGAGGATGTGCCCCATATCCTGCGTGGTGACCTTGAGGTTCCACTCCAGGCCGCTGGTGATGGCAGCATGAGACATGTTGGCCGAGCCGATGTAGGCCGTGGAAAAGCCACTGTTGCGCTTGAAGTGATACGCCTTGGCATGGAGTCTGGTTCTCTCTGTGTCGTAGGAGACGCGAACCTCGACGTTCGGCAGCTTCGCCAACCACTCCACCGCCGGGGCATCGGAGGCCCCCATGTAGGAGGTGGTAATCAGCCGCACCGGTATATCCCGGTCACGCAGATCCTCAAAGGCTGGCATCAGCAGGCGCAGGCCGGACCATTTGATAAAGGAAACAAGTATGTCCACCCCATCGGCGGAGCGCATCTCTTCCAGCAATTCATGACCAAGCTGCGGTTCTTGGGGTGAGCCGGTGAAGAGACTGCTTTCTGTCAACGAAGTGTGAGGACGGGGAATACCTGACCTGCCATAATGCGGTGGGGTGATTTCGAGGAGGATCGGCTTTTGTTCCTGAATCAGACGATGTTTGTCGAAGTGGCCTCGACCCGGCTCGCTGGCGACATGCCCGAGAAGATGATTGCAGAGGGCAAGGCGTTTTTCCGGGTCGGATTCTTCGCGCAGTGCCTGTTCAAGTACCTTGGCCACAAATGATGCATACTTGGCGGGCTGTTCCTCCAGATCGATTTTACCAAAGACGGTCCGAAGTTCCGGGTGCCGCGCCAGTACATCGCGCAGATACTCGTCGAGCAGTGCTTCGTATATTCCGGGAGAGAATGGCTGCATAATACGGAGGCCTCACATAACAAACTGCAGGTATTTCTGCCGGGCTACAAAAGCAAACCCTTTTCCCAATTCCAGGAGAAACGTCTGGAGATTGCCGATAATGGCCTCTTCAATCTTCGACTCATGCAAGACAGATGAATCCGGCAAACCAAGAAAATCCAGAATATACGGGCTCTTGATGGTGTCGGCAGGTGTTGCGACCGTTTGCCCTTCGCGGGTTAATTCCAGCACACCTTCCTTGTTACTGCTTTTCAATAGTCTTGCGAAGAGAAACGTATGAATCTGTCGCTCCAACAGCTCAACATCCCAACCCTCTTTTTCAGCCTCAATCTCATAAAAGAGCCGCTCGTTCAGATGTTCAACATTCATCAAAGCCCGGTAATGAGTCCAGCCAAGGTTCGGAGAAAAGCCCATGGACGCCTCTGTTTTCTCAACGGCCTGGGCCATATCATCCAAAACGCCACTTTGGATGTGGCGTTTTTTATTGGTGTCCAATTCGCCACCTGTGATGTGGCGAATCTCCGGATCACGATCCGCATAAACGGTGTAAAAGGTACGAAAATAGCGCAGGTTGGTTGTAGAAAAACCGCGACCATATTTTTGCGTTAATTGCAGGGAAAGTTGCTCGATAAGCTGCTTGCCGTATTCTGCCCGTTCTTTTCCGCCTTGTATTTCAAGCACGATTTCACGACCGATCAACCAATATGCGATCACCATATTGTTGTTGACCGCACGTAAGGAATTGGTTCTTGCCCGTTCGAGAATTGAGACTACCCGGTCAAAGAGGTTGGAACCGTCCGCTGCCGCGAGTTTTTGATTATATTTTCTCATCATCTATTTCCATAACTCTGTCAGGCAGGAAACTACCCATACCAACCTCACATATAACCGATTTTATTAACCATACAACAGATGTGCGACAGATTACGTCATACCAAAACTTTTAAATAATCTTTCGTTACCAGAGCACTTTCAATCCAAGTTTTCGATAATCAGCAAAAGCACTGTCCTGGGAGATGAGTGTCAACTTGTGGGATATGGCCTGCCAAATAATCAGACGGTCAAAAGGGTCTTTGTGTTCCATACGAGGCAAGTGGTGGAAGGTGGCGGCATCATCAGCGGCAATCGGCAGTATATCAAAACCCGATTGACAGACTACGGCGGGAAACTCATCCGGAGTTATGCCAGACAGTTCCAGTTTTCCGGTGGCAAATTTGAGAGAAATTTCCCAAAAAGAAACCACGCTGACTGAAACGGTTACTTCCGGATTTTTGATGATATCCGAGGCTTTTTTACCAAGTCGGGATGGGTCAAACAGCGTCCAGAGGAGGGCATATGTATCAAGCAGGTAATTCATAACGACAGCAATTCATCATCATTAATCTTGAAGTCAGCCGAAACTGAAAACGTCGCCTTGCCAGCCAAAAGGCCGAGAGTGCGTACAGGTTTGCCTTCATAGCGATCATAGGGAACCAGCACGGCAATTTTCTCCTTTTTCTTGCCATAGCTGATGACAACATCCTCTCCATGCTGCACAAAATCAAGCACCTGGGAAAAATGGGCTTTAAAATGTCCAACCGTCATTGTTTGCATTTGGAAACCTCCATTGCCTTACAACAATATCCTGCTTTCGTGTCACGTTGTCAAGAAAACGAACGAAACAGTCAGAAAAAATCAGCCACCTCTCACTCCCCATCCGTCCCAACCAACCCTTTTGCATCGCTTCCATCAAGCTCAAGAAATGGCGGCGTGCTCTTGATCCGCTTCTCAGTGGCACTGGAGCATGAGAACGATAGAAACTTATTCCCTGAGTTGCTTAATTGTCGATGCAGCTGTAAGCACCTGCATCTGGCGAATGGCTATTTCATTAAGACGCTTGAGACGGTCTCCTTGAGACAGCCCCATGTGAATAAGCTCGGCATTCATCCCCTCGATATTTGCCAGCACCAGCAATTGTTCAATGGTGGCGTAGTCGCGCATGTTGCCTTCCATTTCCGGGTTGGTTTCCCGCCATTGTTTTGCCGTCTGACCAAATAGGGCGACATTGAGTACATCGGCTTCGTGGGCATAGATAATGGCAGCCTGTGATGGAGTCACTGCGGCTGGAACCAGATGCACCTTGATGGCATCGGTGTGGATACGATAGTTAAGTTTGGAAAGAGTGCGATTCAGATTCCAGGCAAGCGACAGGCGATGATTTTCATCCTCTTTGAGCCGCTGAAATTCTTTGATAAGGTAGAGCTTAAATTCAACAGATATCCAGGCGGCAAACTCAAAAGCGATATCCTTGTGTGCGTATGTACCGCCATAACGGCCCGGCTTGGAGACGAGGCCGCTGGCATTGGTAGCATCTATCCATTGCCGTGGGTCAAGACAAAGCTGTTAAGTCCCGCTCTATTTTTAAACCCCTCGAATTCGAGGGGTTTAAAATCGATAGTATGTAATCGCTCCCATATACCCAAAAATTCAATAGTGTTACGGTTTCTCATCCAGTTCTGGATAACATGATCTGATCTATCAGGTTCTTTGTGCTTAGCGATATCTGTCAGGGAAATATACTCATCACTCGCCTGACTGAGTATAGTGATGGCGGTTCCTTGAACCTCAATGGTACTTTTCTTTACTTTGCTCATATCATTTGCCTTTATTTCTTCCCCGCTATTATTGACCAGCCCCACCAGCCACCGCCGCCAGCATGCCCACCATCTCATCATGGATCAAGCCGTTACTGGCCACGATACAGCCATTGAACAGATCACAGGGAGAACCATCAAAGGCTGTCACCATTCCACCCGCCTCTTGCACCATCAGCACGCCTGCCGCCATATCCCAGGGTTTCAGCTTGAGTTCCCAGAAACCGTCCAACCTTCCGGCAGACACATAGGCCAGATCCAGGGCTGCCGCGCCTGCCCTGCGGATTCCCCGTGCCTTTTTCTGAAAGGCGATGAAATTGTCAAAGTTGTTGGCCGGGTCAGTGGCACAGTCATAGGGGAAACCGGTTCCCAGCAAAGAGTTTTTCAGGGAAGCACGGGAGGATACTGACAGTCGGCTGCCGTTCAGCCAGGCTCCGCCACCTTTGGTTGCCGTGAACAGTTCATCATACACCGGATTATAGATTACCCCGGCGACCAGCTCCCCCTCCAGTTCAAGCCCTATGGAGGAGCAGAACCAGGGATAACCGTGGGCATAATTGGTGGTGCCGTCAACCGGATCGATGATCCAGCGAAACGGAGAATCGCTGTGAGGGTACTGCCCTTCCTCGGCGACGATACCGTGGCCGGGAAAGCGGGAAAGCAGGTGCTCTACGATCAAGCGCTCTGATTCCTTGTCAACCTCGGTCACCAGATCTTTTTCACCTTTCATCTCTATGGCCAGAGACGAAGCAAACCGGGACTGCTGGTATCTTCCGGCAATGCGGGCGGCAGCAACAGCTTCCTGCTGATAGTCGGTATAGGTAGTCACTTCAATCCTCCGTTTTCAACCACCAGTCCAGCTCACGCAGACGATATTCGCAGTCAGGATTATATTTTCGGGAAATATCGGACTCCCGGAAGTCCTTCAAAATCATTGTCCTGAGTCCAGATAGTTGCGTCATTTGTCTGTGCCGTGGCCAGAATAATACTATCAGCCATTGGGATCTTTACATCCAGGCTTAGTTTCGCAGCCAACAGAGCGATTGATGCAGATAATTCAATAATTCTGCCCTGCTGCATTAATGCCGTTGCCTGGAGTGCCGAGTCTTCTCCGCGTTGGCGACAGACCACTTTGAATACCTCATACAAAATAATTGTCGGTACCAATAATTCCGGGACGTTGCCAAGCGGCTCCGCAAAACAGTCGGCATTAGTGCCGTCAGAGAAATACTCAAGCCATCCCGATGAGTCCACGATGTTCACAGGCGGTCTTCCTCTCTGTTTACAGTTGTATCAAGCCCCTTGAGAAAACCCCGCATTTCTCGGATGTCCTTGGACGGCATCAACTCAATCCTATTGCCATAGGCTATGACCTGCATCATTTGTCCGGGGATGAGATTCAGGTTCTCACGGACATCGCGCGGAATCACTACCTGGTATTTAGGTGAAAGTCTTACGGCATTCATTGTTGACTCCTATCGATAACTTTTTTGTTTAACAATATAGCATTCGATACAAAATGCAATAGCAAGCCTTGATTACTCTGCCCCTGTCCCAGAAGCATCCGCTGCGGAAGGGCTGTGCTTCGCATTGCCTTTTTCCGTTGCCTGTGCAACTATGTCGCCCCATGATTGTCGAACAGTGTCAAGGTGTTGTCCTGTCTACGCTGCCCTATGGCGATAATGATCTGGTGGTGTCGCTTTTCACCCTTGAGCATGGTCGCCTGCGTTGCTTTGCCAGAAGCGCCAGAAAAAGCCGCAAACGCTTTGCCGGCACCCTTGAACCGGGATCGCGGCTTGAATTGACCATGGCTGTCAAGCAGCAAGGACTGTGTCCTCTGGATCGCTCCGATCAGCTAGCGCCGCCTCCGGGTCTGGGAAGCCGCCTGGATGCGATGGCGCTCATGCTGTACAGTTGTGAGTTGACCGAACTGCTGACCCCGGAGGGGCAACCGCTGCCACGCCTCTATCGGCTGCTGTCGGCACTGCTGGATTACCTGACCCTGTCGGCGGCAAGGCGACAAGAGCGGTGTTTTTTCGAGATCAACCTCTTGAACGTCCTGGGGTATCTCCCGCCACTGGAAGGGCCGCTGCTGGCTCCGCTGCGCTCCTGCCTGGCCACCGGCAGATTCGGCAGTGTGGATTTTCTGCCGGAACAGTTGCTGGCAGCTGGACGCCTGCTTGATCGTGAACTGACGCAGCACTGTCCGCGGCCCCGTAAAAGTCTTGAATTCCTTGAAGGAGTCCTCTGATCATGCATACTTTCAGACTGGCTGTATGCTGTATGTTCGTGCTGATGCTGTCCCTTTCCGGCTGGGCAGCCCCGGAATTTGACATTCAGTTGAAAGAGCTGAAGAAGCCATCGCTGCCGACGGTATCCAAAAAACCGGCAGCCGCAGCCGCCTCCGGAAAAACGAAAAGCAAACGGAGGAGCCGCAAATACCGGGCTGAAAAGACAGAGCCATCCGCTCCTCCGGTCACCCCGGAAAAACCCCTGACAACCGTCGTGGTGGTTGATGAACCGCTGCCAGTTGAAGAGATCACCATACGTCCCGGGTTGGCCTGCAAGCTTGCAGGGCAGGTGGCCGATACGCTGGCTGCCGAAGCGAAAAATGCTCCGTCGTTGCTACAGGGTTTCAGACTGGCACCGGTTGCGGTGGCACAGCACGAAGGGGCAACCGTTATCATTACCTGTGGTCTGGCTCGTGCTGAGCAGTATACGGTTGCACGGCTGCTGGAAACCCGCAATGTGCAGCTTCTGAATATGAGTGGCGGGGAATCAGCGGAACAGGTGATTGAAGGGGTAATCAACAGTCTGGGGTATTCTTACCAGATGGAGCATGGCGAGAAGGGGACCAGTTATCTGATCCTTCTTGAAAGTGACAAGGAAACCATGCTGAAGCTGGTGATCAATCCCGACCTCTGACCCTGCGGCAGGTATCCGCCAGAGCGGCGGCTGTGGTGGGAGAACTGCCGAAATGCAGATGCACATAAGAAGCAAGACAATTAGCGTGCCGGTACCCTTCCACCCGCTGCGCTTCGCCGGGACGAGAAACCAGGAAATCCCGCTGCACGGAGTCCGGCATGTCATTGATTGTTGAATAATGGAACTCATGGCCCCGGAGTAACACTCCCTGACACCCCAGCAGCGTATCCCGCGCCAGCTCAACCTGCCGGTAACCAAGGGCCGCCCGCTTCTCGCCCATCCGCGCCACAACCGGAAAGATCCCTGCCAGCGGCTGCATCGGCTCCGCCGGGTCAAGCGCTGCTATGCCCTGCGTAAGGTAGATAAAACCGCCACACTCGGCATAAACCGGCATCCCCTGCCCTGCCGCCCGCCTTACGGCTGCCAGCATCGAGCCGTTTTCCGCAAGTTCACGTCCGTAAAGCTCCGGATAGCCCCCCGGCAGATACATGCCACAGCATCCTTCCGGTAACGACTCGTCGGCAAGGGGTGAAAACAGAACCGGCTCCAGCCCCGCCTCCCGCATCAGCCGCAGATTGTCCTCATACAGAAAACAGAAGGCACGGTCACAGGCCACGGCAATCGGAATGCTGTATGAAGGAGAATGCTTTTCAATTTCCCGGCCCTTGGCCCCTGGCGCTTGGCGCGTGATTTCCGCGCATTTTTCCAGCAATTCCAGATCGACATGCCGCTCTATGGTTTCAGCCAGTCTTCCGATGAATTCCTGCGGAAGCGGGTTGTCCGCTGCCGTCACCAGCCCCAGATGCCGGGAAGGAATGGTCAGTTCTTCGTCACGGGGGATAGCTCCCAGAAAAGCAACATCTGGACAATGGTTACGCATCGCCTGGGCCAGCAGCGCGGCATGGCGCTCACCGCCGGTGTTATTGAAGATAACCCCGGCGATCCGGACAGCGGGATCAAACCGGGCAAATCCGGACACCAGGGCGGCGGCGCTGGCCGCCATACCTCGTGCATTCACCACCAGCACCACCGGAGCGCCGGTCAACCGGGCGATCTGCGCCGTACTGCCCTCCGTGGAAGACGAGCCGAGACCGTCAAAAAGCCCCATGACCCCTTCAATGACCGACATGTCTGCATTACGGCTATGATGATGAAATGTCTGCTGAACAAAGGAAGGCGGACAGATCCAGGCATCCAGATTGATGGAGGGATGGCCGGTGATAAGCCGGTGATAGCCCGGATCGATAAAATCAGGCCCGGCCTTGAAGGCCGCCACCCGTTGACCGCGCCGCGTCAAGGCAGCCAGCAGCCCCAGGGTAGTGGTGGTTTTACCTGAACCACTCTGGGGAGCAGCTATGACAATTCCCTTCATCGTGCCACTCCTAGCGCAACCTGCTGCGGGCGCTGCCGTACTGGAAAAAGGCGATCAGGTGAAATTCCTCCTTCGGATACCCTTTGGGCAGACTGCCCATCGGGCCGACCAGACGCAAGGTGCGGAACACCTCATCATCCAGCAGCCTGCTGCCGGAGCTTTCAAGCAGTTTGATGTTCACCACCTCACCATTTTTGTTAAAGGTGATCTTGACCGGCGTAACTCCTTCAATCCCTTTGAGCTGCGCCTCCTGCGGATAGCGCCAGACCCCGTAGACCGCGGTTTCAAAGCGCCGCAGAAATGAGCCGAACATGACATCATTGCTGTTCAAAAAGCGGGTATCCCCGTCAGCCACATCATCGGCAAACTTGCGGCGATAACTATCCTCAAGCTGTGCCATGCGGCTGGCATTGGGCAGCAGTTTGGTCATGTCCGGAGCAGTGCCGGGCTGTGGCCGCGCCGGTTGTGACTGGGGTTGGCGGCGGCGCAGCAGATCGCCGACGGAACTGCCGCCCGGCTCAATCGGGGAACGTCGCTCCTGACGGGGTGCAGACGTTGAGCGGGAAGGCGGTTCCGGACGTACCGCAGGCTGTTCACGACGAGGGGAGGTTTCCCGGAGCACCCGACGGCGCTGATCGGAAGGCCGGGCTTTCTCCAGTTCCGGGCGGGGTTGGACTGTTTTCAGTTCGGGCATATCCTGCAGATCGATAAAGGTGGGTTCAGTCAGTTGTGGCGGTTTGGCAGGCCAAAGATACAACAGCACAAAACCGGCGATGTGCAGTAACAGCGAGAGCGCCAGCAAGGTGAGAAATGATTTTTCGACATACAGATTCGATGAAGCCCCGCGAGACAGGATAACCCCCTCCTGAAAACTGCAAAGGGGATGCTCTGGCATCCCCTCTTTTCAGCACATTGTCTCTCCGCCCTGCCGTCAGTTCCAAGGGGCCTCTGGCGAGTTCCCTTAAGGTGGGCACCGATATACCGCTTCAGGCAATTCCCGCGTACAGAGGGCAGCACACCACGGTAGAGAAAGGTCCCCGATTATTCAGTATTCCGCCCGGGCGTTGCAGGATCAAAACAAACAGGGCAGAGAGCGTCGTGACTACGCATCCATCCTAGCTCTCCCCACATTTTTTTTCAAGCGCTTTATCCGGCAAGATAGCTGCGCAGTCTCGCCATATCAGCCATCAGCAGTTCAAACCCGGCAAAGGTCAATGACTGGGGACCGTCGGACAGCGCCTTTTCCGGTTCCGGGTGCACTTCCACCAGCACGCCGTGGGCTCCGGCCACCAGGGCAGCCTTGGACATGGGGATGACCAGACTGCGTTTACCGGTGGCGTGGGACGGATCCACCATCACCGGCAGATGGGTCATTTCCTTCACCAGCGGCACCATGGCCAGGTCAAGCGTGTTGCGGGTGGCGGTCTCAAAGGTGCGGATGCCCCGTTCACACAGGATTACCTGCTCGTTCCCCTCAGCCAGGATATATTCGGCGGCAGCCAGAAACTCTTCAATGGTGGCGCTCATTCCCCGTTTTAACAGAACCGGCTTTCTGATCCTGCCCAGTTCACGCAGTAGATCAAAATTCTGCATATTGCGGGCACCCACCTGCAGCAGGTCAGCATATTCCGCCACCAGCCCGACATTGTCCGGACTCATCACCTCAGTCACAACCGGCAGGCCGGTTTCCGCCTTGGCCTTTGCCAGCAGTTTCAGTCCTTCTTCCCGCAAGCCCTGGAAGGTGTGGGGTCCGGTGCGCGGCTTGAAGGCCCCGCCTCGCAGCAGATCCGCTCCCGCCTGCTTGACGAAACGGGCCGTCTTCATGATCTGCTCTTCATTCTCCACGGCACAGGGACCGGCAACCACCACCGGACGGCATCCCTCGCCGATCAGAACCCCGGCAACATCCACAATCGTGTTTTCAGGGTGAAAATCGCGGGAGACCAGCTTGTACGGCTTTGAAACATGGATCGCCTGTTGCACGCCGGGCAGATCGCGAATCTTGGTGTCGTCCACATAGCCTTTGTTGCCCAGTACGCCGATGGCGGTCCGCTGGCTGCCCGGAATCGGGGCGGCGGTGTAGCCCATCTCGCTCACAGCCTGAAGCACCCGGTCAATATCCGCCTCGCTTGCAGTATGGTTCATGACAATAAGCATATATCTCCTTCCGTCCCCCTCAAGGAGGTGTTACTGCCGCTCCGCAAGCTTCAGCAGCCGGTCCATCTGCAGGATGGTCACCTTGCGGGCCTCCATCTCCAGAATTCCCTCTTCCTTCAGCTTGCGAAAGGTACGGGAAATGGTCTCACTGGCGGTGCCCAGTTGCGCTGCCAGCTCCCCCTTTTTGATACCGAGTTCCAGGTACGTGATGCCATCGTAGGTGGTGGATTTCTCCGCGGCCCGCTTGACCAGAAACGAAGCAAGCCGGGAGGTGACATCGGCAAAGGTCAGCTCTTCGATCTGCCGGGCAAAGCGCCGTAACGAAAGGGAAAGAGAGACCACCAGGTTCATGGCGAAACGAGGGTTGCCGGTCATCAGCTCCATGAATCCCTGGCGAGGCAGAAACAGGGCTTCGCCAGGCTCCAGGGCACGGGCTTCTGCCGGATATTTACCGTCTCCGAAAAAAGCAGCTTCAGCAAAGGTTTCACCGGGACGGACAAAATGCAGCACCTTTTCCCGTCCGTCCTGCGAGACCCGGCAGAGCTTGAGATGCCCTTCCACCAGCAGGTAAAAGCCGCCTGCCTCTTCACCTTCGCTGAACAGCGCCTCTCCCTTGACAAAGGAACGACGCACAGCAATGGCTGCCAGCACCGTCAGGTCGGCATCATTCAGCCCGGAAAACAGCAGGGAGGTTTTCAGTTGATCAATCATATTTAGGGTCCAGGGGCCGGGGGCCAGGGTCCAGGTTTATTTCAAAAATACTTCCACTTTGTCGGCAACCTGTGCCGGGGTCAGCCCGAACTTCTCCGCCAGAACTTCTGCCGGAGCTGACGCGCCAAAATGCTCGATACCGATGAAAAGTCCCTCTTCGCCCAGCAGCGTGCCCCAGGATTCTCCACGTCCGGCTTCGATGGCCACCCGGCGGACACCCGGCGGCAGCACCGACCGGCGATACCCGGCGGACTGCGCCATGAACGTACCCAGATCCGGCACAGAAACCACCCGTGCCGCAATCCCTTTGGCAGCCAGCAGCGCGGCGCTATCCAGGGCCAGCGACACCTCGGAACCTGAGGCCATAAGCACCACGGCAGGCTTTTCGACATCGGCCAGCACGTAGCCGCCTTGCAGCGGCAGAGTCTGGTCAAATCCCTCAACACGCGGCAAAATCGGCAGTTTCTGACGGGTCAGAATCAGGGCCGTGGGGCCGTTGTGGTATTTCAGAGCCGCATACCAGGCCAGGGCGGTTTCAACCCCGTCGGCCGGGCGGATCACCTGCACACCGGGAATAAGGCGCAACGAAGCGGTATGCTCGATCGGCTGGTGCGTAGGGCCATCCTCGCCCACGGCGTAGGAGTCATGGGTAAAGATATAGACAACCTGCTGCTGCATCAGGGCCGAGAGCCGCACTGCCGGACGGCAGTAATCGGAGAAGACAAGGAAGGTGGCACCGTACGGGATAAAGCAGCCGTAGAGCGACATACCATTGCAGACCGCGCCCATGGCGTGCTCGCGGATGCCAAAATGCAGATTGCGTCCGCCAAAGGAGCCGGTCTGCACCGATGCCGAACCTTTGATGTCGCTGTTGTTGGAAGGAGACAGGTCCGCGGAGCCGCCCACCAGCGCGGGAAGCAGGCTTGCTGCCTTTTGCAGCACCGCGCCGGACAGGGCGCGGGTGGCACCGTCCTTGCCGGTAACCGCTGCCAACAACTCTAAAGCCAGATTTTCCGGTGCCTGCTTGTGCCACATGGCATCCCACAGGGTAGCCTTCTCCGGATTAGCGGTACGCCAGGCAGTAAAACCGGCCTGCCATTGGCTATACTGGTTTTTCATTGCAGCCACGCGAGCGGCGCACAGCTCAGACACCTCGGCTGGCACCTGGAACGGTGCCAGCTCCCAACCCAGATTCGTGCGGGTGGCTGCCAGCTCCTCCTTGCCCAGCGGCGAGCCATGGGCACCGGATGAATCCTGCTTGTTGGGCGCGCCAAAGGCAATATGGGTGGTGGCGATAATCAGCGATGGCTTGCCGGTCTCGTCGATCCCCTGCTTGATGGCAGCGGTCAGGGCTGCGTGGTCATGGCCGTCAACCTTTTGAATATGCCAGCCGGCAGCTTCAAAGCGCTTGGCCACATCCTCGGACCAGGCCAGATTGGTTGTGCCTTCGATGGTGATGCTGTTGCTGTCATAGAGGTAGACCAGATTGCCCAGCCCCAGGTGTCCGGCCAGGGCTGCCGCCTCATAGCTGATCCCTTCCTGCAGGTCGCCGTCTCCAACCAGGCCAAAGATCCGATGGTTGATCGGCGAAAAGTCAGGGGTATTAAAGCGCTCGGCAGCCATTTTTGCTGCCAGCGCCATGCCGACGCCATTTGCAACCCCCTGCCCCAGAGGACCGGTGGTCACCTCAACACCGGCGGTATGCCCGAATTCCGGGTGACCGGGAGTTTTGCTCCCCCACTGCCGGAAATTTTTCAGTTCCTCCATGGAAAGCTCAAAGCCGAACAGGTGCAACAGCGAGTACAACAGCATGGAGCCATGACCGGCGGAGAGGATGAAGCGATCCCGGTTGGGCCAGGTGGTATCCGCCGGATTGACGTTCAGAAAACCGCTCCAGAGAGCGACAGCCATATCGGCGGCCCCCATCGGCAAGCCGGGATGGCCCGAATTGGCCTGTTCAACGGCATCGGCGGAAAGGATACGGATAGTGTCGGCGCAGCGGCGAGCCTGCTGCGGGGTAAGGGTGCTCATCGGTATGAAACTCCTTTCAGATCTGCTTCAAAAGTGGGTATAGCCGGAAGAGGAAGGCTGGAAGATCGATCCATTTGGCAGGCAGGCACGCACCTGACCGCAGCTGGTTACTTTACCAACAACCGTCACCGGAATGCCAGATTTTTTTCCAATTTCCCGGATGGCGGCGCGATTGTCAGGTGAGGCCGTAAAGCACAGTTCATAGTCCTCACCGCCACTGGCCGCCATCTGCCAGGGATAGGTCTGCTGCGCAGCGGCATAGGCACGGAAGCGCTCTGAAAGGGGCAGCTGTTCAAGCATGAGTTCAGCACCGCAGCCCGACTGGCGGCACACATGCCCCAGATCGGCCAGCAAACCGTCGCTGATATCGATCATGGCACGGGCCAGGCTCGCTTGCGCCAGTTCTCTGCCCAGCAGCAGTCGTGGAACAGGGTCAAGATGGCGGGCAATGGGCGACCCTTCTCCATCCAGCCGCTGCCCCTCCTGCAAGAGACTGAGCCCCAGGGCCGAATCACCAAGCCAGCCGCTTACCCAGATATCATCACCGGGAAAGGCACCGTTGCGCTTCAGAACCAGTTCGGGAGACTGCTCACCCATCACCGTCACCGAGATCACCAGACCATGCTTTGAGCCGCAGGTATCACCGCCTGCCAGTATACAATCGTGGGCAGCCGCCTGCTCAGCCAGGCCATCCAGAATTCCTTCGATGTCATCAAGGGGGAACGCGGAGGGGATGGCCAGGGAGAGAAAAAACCAGCGCGGGCGCGCCCCCATGGCAGCCAGATCGGAAAGATTCACCGCCAGAGCCTTACGCCCCAGCAGACGGGCCGGACCAAAGGAACGGTCAAAATGCACCCCTTCAGCCAGCAGATCGGTGGAAACCAGTAACTGCATCCCCAACGACGGAGAGAGCACGGCAGCATCATCACCGATGCCCAGCTCAGGAAGCAGCGGTTGCGGAAACCGTGCCCGGATCCGGTCGATAAGGCCAAATTCACCGAGAGAGGAGAGAGAAACTTCAGCGCACATCTCTATATTCCAAGCTTTGCAACAACAAACGAACGTACATCTTGCGCTGCAATCAATGCCTCATTCGTCTCATCCAGTTCCGGCATATAAAAGTCATCGGGATAGCGAAGCGATACCGCATAGGATGTTAAAAAATCGAAACGTTGCAGTTGGCTAAAATCGGAATCATGCTGGCAATGGAAGCAGATAGTATCCGTAATTGGCTCATCCGCTTTCAAACCATATTCCGCCGTCTTCAGGTCATTATCTCCCTTTACAAGCCATTGGTGCAGTATGGCTGTCAGCTTTTCGTCCACAACAGTCTCCCTTCACGTAAAATAACCCGCGAAAGGGTCGGCAGTTCGCTCTCGGCGCGAAATTTTTCCGCAGTTTTGAATACAAAATCTACATTATAGCCTTTTGGGGCCATTTCGCTGTAAAGACGATTCAAAAACGTGTTCCTTTCACGCCATTGCAGATCGCGCTCGAGCAAAATAGCAATATCAATATCACTCTGTTCATGGGCCGTACCCTTGGCATGGCTGCCAAAAAGAAAGATGCTTTCAACCATTGGTATCGTTGAAATAACAAGGTTTTTGATTCTTTCAAAGTCAGGAGAACCGTACATAAGAATGCTCCTTCAACAATTTCAAGTAGCTGGCTTATGACAACATCCAATTTAGCCCAACTGTCTGTCGCGAAGTATAGCATTCGTACCGTGCGTGACAAGCAATTCATTGAATACAGATAGGGCTGATGAACAGACCGGCATAGCCTGCAACCAGTTAATTGATGATTGTAGTCCCGTATAATCTATGCTAAAAAAACCGGAAGAGTTCAGGGGACTTTTGCAAGTCCCCGTTTCTATTTCCAGTGTTATTTCACGTATCAGGGGGTGATTTCATGGCCAGAGGTGGAGCTGAATTGGCCGATGCCTTTGCACCGCTTTGTATCCGTATTCCGCTTGGGCTGATCTTTCTGGCCCACGGTTCCCAGAAGCTGCTGGGACTGTTCGGCGGCCACGGCCTGACCGCGACGTTCCGTATTTTCGAGGACAAGATGGGCATTCCCCCCATCTTCACCCTGCTGGCAATCATAGCTGAATTCGGTGGCGGCCTGGGTGTGCTGACCGGTTTTATCACCCGTGTTTCTGCCGCCGGAATCGCTGCGGTCATGGCAGTTGCCATCTACAAGGTCAGCTGGGTCCACGGTTTCTTCCTGAACGCCAACTGCACCCCGGGCCGCGGCCACGGTATTGAATTCACCCTGGCCCTCTTCGGCATGGCCTTGTATCTCGTTGTAGCAGGCGGCGGGAGATGGTGCATTGACCGGCTGATTTTCAAGAGTTGAAAAAGTAAGGAGTTTGTATTGTGAGCACGTTGCACAATCAGCAAGAGGTCAACAAACGGCGGACCTTTGCCATTATCAGCCACCCGGATGCAGGAAAGACCACCATCACCGAAAAACTGCTGCTCTTTGGCGGAGCCATCCAGCAGGCCGGCGAAGTACGCGCCCGCAAGTCAGGCCGCCATGCCACCTCGGACTGGATGGAACTGGAGAAACAGCGCGGAATTTCGGTTACCTCGTCGGTGATGAAGTTCTGTTATGAAGGATTTGAAATAAATCTGCTGGATACGCCGGGACACAACGATTTTTCGGAGGATACTTACCGGGTGCTCACCGCCGTTGACTCAGCCCTGATGGTGATCGATTCGGTCAAGGGGGTTGAAAGCCAGACTAAAAAATTGCTGGATGTCTGCCGCCTGCGGGATACCCCGATCATGACCTTCATGAACAAGCTGGACCGGGAGGGACAGGAACCGCTGGACCTGCTGGATGACGTGGAAAAGAACCTGGGCATGCAAACCGCGCCGATCACCTGGCCCATCGGCATGGGTAAGCGTTTTCGCGGAACCTACCATCTGTACAGCAAGGAAGTACAACTGTTTGACCCGGAAGCGCAAACCGGAGTCGGCAGAGTGGTGACGGTCCAGGGTCTTGACGATCCGCTACTGGATGACCTGCTGGGCAGTCAGGCCGTTGAACTGCGCCATGATGTGGAACTGCTGGAAGGGGCGGCCCATCCCTTTGATCTGGACGAATACCTGGCCGGTCGCCAGACCCCGGTCTTTTTCGGCAGCGCCATCAACACCTTTGGCGTGCAGCAGTTGCTGGATACCTTTATTCAGCACGCCCCCCACCCTCGAACCCGTGCAACACTCAGCCGCCCGGTTTCCCCCTACGAGGAGCCGTTCACCGGCTTTGTGTTCAAGATTCAGGCAAACATGGACCCGGCCCACCGGGACCGTATCGCCTTCTTTCGCATCTGTTCCGGCAGGTTCGAGCGGGGGATGAAAGTGCGCCACCTGCGTCTGGGCAGGGACGTGCAGATCAGCAACGCCACCATCTTCATGGCCCAGGACCGCACCAATGTTGAGGAAGCCTGGCCCGGCGACATTATCGGCATCCACAACCACGGCACCATCAAAATCGGCGACACCTTTACCCAGGGCGAAGATCTGAAATTCACCGGAATTCCCAATTTTGCGCCGGAACATTTCCGCAAGGTACGGCTCTTGAATCCGATGAAGTCAAAGGCGCTGGAAAAGGGGCTGGTACAGCTGGCTGAAGAAGGCACAACCCAGGTTTTCAAACCGATCTTCGGCGCCGAATGGGTTGTGGGGGCCGTTGGGGTTTTGCAGTTTGAAGTGGTGCTGCACCGTCTTGAGTTTGAGTACGGGGTAAAGATCAGCTATGAACCGGTCAGTTATGCCACTGCCCGCTGGGTAAGCGGCGAGAAGAAACAGATTGAGGATTTTGAGAAAAAGGAAAAGATGAACCTGTACCTTGATGGCGAGGGCAAGTTGACCTATATGGCCTCAAGTCAGTGGCGGCTGGATAACACCATGGAAAACTGGCCGGGACTGGTATTCAGCGCCACCAGTGAGCACAGCTAGACAGATGAGAAACCGGAGCCTTGCCGCCACCTGGCGCGCCATGACGGCGCTGCCTGTTGACCACTTTCCCCTGATGCTTCGCGGTGTTCATCCCATTGCCGCTTTCTTCATCCTGCGGCGGCTGAAGCGCCTGGGCTACTCAAACTGCCGGGTGGAGAGCACAGCAAAAGGGGTTGTGGTCTACGCTCAACGTTAGGAGGCTGGCAAACTTATTATTGCGAGCCTCCTTAGCGCGGCAAAACCACCTCGTACACCGTGCCGTTTTTCTCGAACCTGACCGCCGCCGGCCTGATCTCCACCACTTTCGCCCCTGCCACCAGCACCCCCTCCCCCACCAGGATATCATTCACCACGGCACGGCGCAGCTTGCGGTTTTCCTGCCAGGCGATGCCGGTCAGCTTGATCCCTTCCGGCGTACCGGCAACCGCTGTTACAGAAGCGGAAACAGAAGCAGGCGGCGGGACGGTTTCGGCAGCCTGACTGTTGCCACGCCTTTGGCGGCGGTTGCGTGATCCTGACTCTTCTTCGTCCTGACCAGCCTGTTGCGCCATCGGAGGCGGAGCAGACACAGCAGCGGGGACAGGCTGCGCAGACGGCGCGGCAGACGGCTGTGGCGCAACCGGAGGCACAACAGCAGGCGGCTCAGTTGGCGCTGACTGCGGCGCGACCGAAGGCGGCGGCGCCGGTTGCACAACCGCCTGACGTTCAACAGGCTTACCAGCCGGGCCATAGAGCATCCAGCCCACTACGGCAAGCAGAATGACGCCGGAAGCGGCCATTATCCAGACCCGCCTTGTCATACCGCCCCATCTGCCCCCGCCACGGCGGGCAATCAATGTTTCACTGCCGGTAACAGAGGTGCGCGGGGTTCCGGTTGACTCATCCTGCGCCTTACGCAACGCATCAAGTATATGGCTCATGGTCGAAGATTCTCTGCTTTCTCAAGAATAGGCGCCCGGAAATCGGCGGCGCGCCGGTAGAGCATCATCAGGGTCTGCCCACCGGCCACGCCATCGGCCTCAAGCCCCTGTTGCCGCTGAAAACTGATCAGGGCTTGACGCGCCGCTTCCTCCGGCGTCCCAGATTCTTCATTACCCGGAAAACCGGCGGTAGCCAGCAGGCGCAGCAGCAGCTCCCGCTGGCCGCTGTTTGTAAAGTAGGGGGTTGGCACTGAGAGCCGCATCAGGTTCCGCCAGGGAATGACAGCCCGCCCCGTCCAGGCCTGCTCAAGCGCCATTGCAGAAACCGGCGTCAATTTACCTGCTGCGTCGGCAACCAATGCCTGCTCATTGCCAAACCCGCCAAAAACCAGATACCGTTTCCGGGAATCGGCGCCTGACATTTCCAGAATAGCCGGATAACCCATCCGCGCCAGCCCCCCCAGATTGCCGGAGTAGCGGAACAGGTCAAGGCCGGCGCTTTTCAGCGCGGAATCAAGCCTGTTTTCAGGGACAGCGCCAGCGGGAGGCGTTATGTTCCAGGCCTTCAACACGGTCTGGTAAGCCAAGGCGCCACTCGTTGATTCATTAAGCTGTTGCAGCATTCCGGCAAGAGAAACGGCTTGGCGCGGCACTACCGGCGGAGGATTTGACACCACTTGAACCGGCTTGGGCTGCATAAGCGCCTGGATGCCAAACAAGGAAGCGGCCAGCAGAACCGCAACGGCGGCGATGGCAACAACTCTGCCGCGTCGCAGGGAACGGCGGCGCTCAGCCGGAGCGACCTCTCCAATGGCCTGCTTGGCATGGCGCGCCTCAATCTGCCGCGCCTCTGCGGTATAGCCGATCAGCAGAGCGCGGTCAGCAACGGCGTTCACCAACCGGGGCAAGCCACCGGCAAAGCGATGTATGGCCGTTACCGCCCCGTGCGCAAACCTGATCATATCCGGCGTCCCACCGGCGACCCTCAGGCGATGAGCGATATAATCCCGTGTATCAGCGGCATCCATGGGGGTCAGGTGATAGCGCACCGTAATCCGCTGATTAAGCTGGCGCAGCTCCGGCTGCGACAGAAGCGTTTCCAGCTCCGGCTGTCCCACCAGAATAATCTGAATCAGTTTCTCCCTGGCGGTCTCAAGGTTTGAAAGCAAGCGCACCTGTTCCAGCACATCCCGTTCCATATCCTGCGCCTCATCAATCACCAGCACCACCGTGCGACCGGCCTCTTTCTGCTGCAACAGAAAACGGTTCAGGATTTCAACCAGCTCGGCCGGTTCATCTCCCTGGTCCTCAATACCGAACTCCCGGTTGATGGTTTTCAGCAATCCCAGCGAGGAAAGCATCGGATTCAGGATAAGGGCGGTGGCATGGGATTCAGGGGTGAGGCGGGTCAGCAGGGTGCGCATGACCGTGGTCTTGCCCGCCCCCACTTCTCCGGTTAAAGCGATGAAGCCGGCCTTTTGCTCAATACCGTAGATCAGGTGCGCAAAAGCTTCCTGATGCGCCCTGCCGAGAAAGATGAAATCCGGGTTGGGGGTCAGGGTGAACGGGCGTTCTTTAAGTCCGTAGAAGGTACAATACATGGAAGATGTATATACCTTAAAATCCGATGCGGTACAATGGGCACAATTCCCGTCTGAACAGCCTGCGCCCCACAACAGGTACTTTCAGATATTGAAAGGCAAACTGCCGCATGGCAGAAAAGACAAAAAAAGCACGGCGTTTATGCCGTGCTTCAGATAAAGCCGGGTTCAAGTACCCTTACTTGACGATTTTTATCCCCTGAACAAACAAAATGGTTTCAAAGGTTCTGTTCAAGGTTTTGCTGGTAAAATTAGTCATAGGCATGGCATCCACCGGATATTCAATGTTTGCGCCTTTGGCAACGCTTGTCTTTGGCAACGCCATCCAGACACTCTTGCCATCATCACCCTTCGCCTCAATATAGGTATAAATATCGGCATCAATGGTCTGCAGAACAGTAGCTTTTTTCGTAGCAGCGCCTGCCGGAACTTCCGCGGCCTTGAGACCAGCATGCGGGTCGCCGGCCGGTTTCTGGGCCTCGCCAGCAACCGGAGGATGTCCCTGGGGCATGGCCGCGCTTGACGCCGGTTTTGCGGGTTCTTCGGTCTTGGGGCGGTCTTGGCAACCAAACAGCGCAAGGGCGGCGATCATCACCACTACACTCTTCATACGTACAACATTCATAGACTCTCTCCTGGATAGTTTATTGCAACAAATCTGTTCTGCAATGCCGGGATACATAACCAGTTTTCGTACTGCATGTCAACATTGGAAGCGCCCAAATGAAAAAGGCAAGAACGCACCCCTTCTTCCTGACCACCAGTACTGTAGCCGGTGAACAGTTACGGAAAACAGAAATGTGCTCTGGTTTTCAGCATTATCACGGCTGCTGACAGCTACGTGATTTCTACATTGACATTAAATAGGGGAAGTGTCCCTGTCTATATGATGTTGCAGCCGGGTGGTGCGTGTGTACTTCGTTAATTCATGCCCAGTTAAGAAGTGTAAGCCCGGAGATACGCTCAAACTCGCGGGTATTGTTGGTAACCAGAGGCAGATCTAACGACAGAGCATGCGCGGCAATAAGCATATCCATTGAACCTATGGGCGTACCGGCCTTTTCAAGAACAGCCCGTATGGTTCCATACACCTGCGCCGCATGTCCGTCAAACGGCACAACCTCAAGCGGTGTTACGAACTGCTCAAGTGCCTTGGCGTTTTTCTCATAATAGGCACTTTTGGCGACACCATACTGTAATTCTGCAAACGTAATGGAAGATATACCAATATCCCCAATCTGAAATTCCATAACATGCTTTAACACACTGACCGGCTGCCGCTTGATGAGGTAGATGCAGATATTGGTATCGAGCAGCACCTTCATCAGAAACTCTCCCGCCTGTCCTGGCCCGGCTGTGTACGCTCCACCATAAAATCAGAGGAGAACTTTTTCAGGCTGGTAAAAAGGCTGCTCCACGAATCGGTGCGCGGGATCAGATACACCACGTTGCCGCTTCGCTTTATAAATACTTCGCTGTCATCAAAGCGAAACTCCTTGGGAAGCCTGACTGCCTGACTTTGTCCGTTTTGAAAAATTTTGGCGGTTTTCATACGTGCACCTCCACTTGAGCACAAGTATATATTTTTAATATATATCTACCACCATAGCGCTGGCAAGTAAAAAGCCACATAAAAAAGTAGCACGGTTTCATTTCAAGTCCTACTTACAGCAAAACTCTATAGGTATGCCGCGTCACACCACACGTATTTCAATCCTTCTGCTCACGGCCTGCGCATATCGCTTCAGTGAGCGCAAGCTCGGCAGGCCACCCGTTATCCAGTCTACACCCACAAAATCCTGACCAACTGTTCAACCTGTCGAAACTCCGGATCACCGGTAACTATCGTGGCGTTGTGCTCAAGGGCAGAGGCAAGCGCAAAAGTGTCGGCAAAAGACATTGCATAACGCGCCTTCAGTTCAGCAGCACGGAAAACGAGGTCATTTGGTGCTGGCAAAATAACAATATCAAGCAGGTTGATATGCTTGAGCACATCCATCTTGGCCTGCTGACCAAAACGCCGCTGAACAGTATAGATAACCTCACCCATATTGATGACATTCAGCATTGCACAAGCCCTGCCGGCCTGTGCGTCTTCCAGGACGGCTTTAACCGGTGCATAGCCGGATTCTTTCTGAAAGAAGCGAAGCAGTGCAAAACTATCCAACATAAAGCTATTCACGTACTCTATCCCGCTTTCTCTCCTCAAGCAATTCGTCAGCAAGTGATGGTTCTGATGGCAGCACCCCCCATGCAGCGGCAACAGGATCAGCAACAACTGGAGCAATCAACACAACATTGCCATATTCCACAAAACGCACTTCGCTACCTGGCTCGAAATGGTGCCGCTTCCTGATCTCAACAGGGATGAGAACCTGGCCTTTTACCGTTACCTTTGACGCTTTTTCCATAGCCCCTCCAGGTATTACAATTTCAGACAAAGTATTACTTGCTATCCAATTATTCAAGCTGAAAACAAAAGGAGTGCCGTTATGGACATCTGTGACGCAGCATGCATCTGCAACTATTCAAGACTTTCTGCCCGCTACTTTGTCTATTGACATTAAATATGGGAAGCGTCCCTGGTTTCAGTGCTACTTATAAGGTAATCGCTCGTGCAATAGTCCTGCTACCTGCTCAAACTCAGGGGCTTTGTGAACAAGGACGGCATCCAGCTCAAGAGCTGAGGCCGCAATCCAGGCATCGGCAAAGGAAATGGGAAATCTGGCCTTGATTTCTGCGGCTCTTTCCAGCAGGCCGGGCGACTCATGCAGCCATTTGTACCGGCAAGCGCTGACAAATACTGTACGCCCTACGCCCTGCCTCTTCGCCTTCGTCTTTCCAGACGCGGTACAACACTTCCATCAGGGTAACAAAGCAGGCATGACAGGCAACTGTTCCAAAGCCGGACGATTCAATAAGCAGGGCTACCCGTTCCGCCCCAGGTTCTCCGTCGCGCAAGGCAAGGAACCAGCAGGAAGCGGCTCATGGCTCGCCTGACCTGTCAGCCTGGCGATCGGCAAGCAGGCGGTCAACACTGCCCCCCTTGCCACTTCCACGAAATGCCGCCAGCAGTTCCTGTGTGGAATCAGCAGCTCCTTGGAGTAAAATGCTAAAAAAAGAGCACGGCGGTTAAACCATGCTCCTGATAAAGCTGTTATGAAAATAACGTTTCAGCCAGAAAACACCTTGTCAAAAAACTGCTGCTGGTCAAGCGTTTTTTGCCATTCACGATGACGCTTTACGCTTTCAATGCGGCGTTCACGGGGAATATGCATGAAACGGAGCGCATCCAGCGGGCCAAGTCCGTTCATCAACAGTTCAACTCCCTTTTGTACAATCAATTCATCGTCCATAGAGCGGGTCGCTTTCATTTCAGGTCCTCCTTACAGCAAAACTCTACAGGTGTGCCGCACCAGACAGTCGCCTTCATTTTACGACATATACGGAGCAGCCGGTCGTCACAGGTTACGAAATCAGCCATACCCGCTTCAGCGAAGGCCAGATGCGCCGCATCCGCAACACCAGCGCCATGCTGCACAAGATACTCTGCTCGCGTTCTGACCACTAGCATATCAGACGGCACTACAAGATTTCCCATGCCTGTAAGTATCGCCAAAAGCTCCGTCCGATCCACAAGTTCACTTATTGCCATGATCTCGTGGCGCAATACCGGCGAGCTGGCAAGGTGCAGCCTACCATTCCGGACATGCTGGAGAATAAGACGAACCGCATCGCTTTCCATGCGCACCCTGACATAGCTTTGATCGTCAAAAGGGCGGCAGAGCGCGCAGACATCAAGATAAACCCTGTGTGACGGCATACGATGCTTCCCCTTTCAGATGTTCGAAAAAGACTACCACATGCCAATCACAATTACGAAAAAAAAGAGCACGGCAACTAAGCCGTACTCCCGATAAAGCAGCACTGAAGGTGCTCTCTTACTTGGCCCTGTGGACCAATAAATACGGGAAGTGTCCCTAATTTTTTAATTTTTCATGGTGCTTTTTGTGCTGCCGTACTGCTACTGCGTTGTTGCGTCAGTTACTACCTGGCTGCGTCAATAACAGTTTGACAACCATTTTCAAGCAGCCTTTAGATAGTGCCGCACATCAACTTCCGTGCCGTTTCTTGCCGCGTTCCCGACTGTTTTGAACAGTTGGCTGGCAACAGCATCATCAACATATTCCTCGCCGCAGTTCTGGCAAACACGGGCGGGAACCCGTTTTACCACAAGAGTTGCTCCGTCACGCTCCAAAGTCACCGTGGCAAAACCATCGGCGGTTTCTCCGTGTTTGCAGATTACACATTTCATGGCTTTCTCCTTACGAACCCGATGTGCCATTTAAGCGGATCTGGTTCGTATACCGTTATGATGATCGTCTCATATTCCAGATCGTTGTTTGCTGCCACAATATGCACAGGACGCTTTCCTATCCATGCCAGCACCAGAAAACTTGGGTATGGCGTATCGTCAGAATATGTTTCTACCAGGGTACCACGCTTGAAAGCAAAGAGCACTTCATCTGGTTCAAAGTCACGTTGAGACATTCTGGCAAGAGCATGAAGGCGAAATATGAGCTTCTGGTATGGTTTCAAAGGAATTCCCGTCATCCCAGAGTGTGTGTAGGGGCTAATTTAAGGGAACGGACGCTTCATAGAGTGTTTCAGGTGCAATATCAATCTCATCCAGCCATGTTACCGTACCATAATTCTCAAGCAGATTGCCCTCTGGAATACAGATTACGGCCTATTGCCCTTGGTATTTAACGTGAAGATGCGGCAAATGGTGTTGCTTGGTATCCATAAATAAGATTCTGACAATAATCCCGTAAAACATGCTGATCGTTGGCATTCCCAACGTCTGCCCAAACGATAGCAAACAGACGGGGTAAAGTCAAACCGGGAAGAAAGCAAGCCTACCACGCTTTTCCATAAGTTGGCGTTATGTAAAGCAGTGGAGTGGACGAAAGGCGGGAAAATAGGGGAAGTGTCCCTATTTTACCCTCTTTCAAAAAATATTAGAAAAACTGCTTTGCAAAGTTAGCGACAGAAACAGCTATAACCACACCAAGCATCCACTTTACAAGCGTAAGTTCTCCAGTAATTCTGGCATCAATTTTAGCAATATCGGTACGCACAGCCTCAATATCGTTTTTAGTAGCTATCGATGTATCAAGCGCTTCAGAAAAAGCCTCTTTCTGGGCATCGGCAAAAGCAGATGCTTGCTCTCTGGAAACCCCTGCCCGCTCCAGTTTTTCAACAAACTTCAACGTATCAAAAGTTATAGTTGCCATATATCACCTCTGCTCGAACGATAGCAAACAGGCTGATCGAAGTCAAATGGTAAGCACCAGCAAGGCGACAGATGGATAAATACGGGAAGTGTCCCTATTTTTCCTAAAATAGTTGCATACACTAAATGCCGCCTCCAGTAACAGAGGCGGCATTTGGTTAACCAATACCCGCGTGCAAACAAGATGACAGTTATTTCCTACAAGACCTCCGAGGTTTTAAAAACCTCGGAGGTCTGATTAATGTCAGCTTGAAAGACACGTGAATCAAGGTACCCCGAAGGCCCTTTACAGAACCTTCGGGGTATTACAAAAACTACTACTTGGCTGCATCAATAACAGTCTGACGTCCCTTTTCAAGCACTGCGGGAGTAAAGCCGAACTGAGCCGCATGGGCAGCAGCAGCAGAGCCGCTGTGGCAACTGGTACATGCAGCAGCAGCCGGGCCTTGCAGCGTATCGTCAAGCTGGTTGGTCCACGGTGCAGCGCCGGCATCAATGGTGGTTGCCACTGCCTTTGTTGCATCAGGAATACGTGAGAAATTGCTTGCATGACAAGCGGAGCAGTCCTGCAAAGCACGCGGATAATGGGCAACTACAAAGTTATGGGTCTTGGTGTTGTTAGCCGGAACTTCAGCATTTGCCCCCGCTACCGTCTTGCTGCCGGTGCCGGGCCAGTTAATCAGCACGGACTGGTTCAGGGCAAAGCCATAGATGCCGTTGCTGCGATAGTAGACAAGTGGTTTTTGCCCAAATTTATTTGTAGCGTGAATCTTGTGCAGCATAGTCTTGAAGCCGTAGGTCTGGCCACCGGTTGCACCGTCATAGAGCTTCGTCGCGTCAGTAATTTTGAAGTAATCTACACGATTGTTCTTTTCGCTGGATGCCTCGTTGTGGCACATGACGCAGAGTTCAACGTTGTCGACGCGGTTGCCGCCATGCTGGTACAGTGAGCCGACATGGCACTTGAGGCACTTGGCAGTTTCAGCAACCGGACGGCGATCCGCAGCTTTGGCTCCGGTGGCAGGATTGAAATCATAAACCGGTGACAGAGCGCGAACAAGGTACTTCCTGCCTGTTGCATGCAGCAATTGCGGCTTACCTTGAAGCGCAACACGAGCCTTGCCGGTAAGCGCGGCTTCTGCAGCAGTCAGAGGAACGGTAGTTGTTGCAACGTTGTTATTACATACGGTGTTCTGGGTAGCTCCTGCATTGAAAACAAGATTCACAGCGACAGGTTGACCGGGTGCTGTACCGCCGTTATTGGCGTTGACCAAATCGTCACCCTGGAAGAACGCTTTCAGGATACTGAAGTTTTGTGCAGAAACAGCAGGTTGTGCACCTGAAGCAGCAACAGCTGTATAGTTGAACGCAGGTGCGGTTGCTGTGGCGGTTGCGTTACAGGGATTAACCGCTGCGCCGTTATAGGTTGCAGTCCAGGTAATGGCAAGGTTACTGCCGCTCTTGGTGACGCCGGTGATGGTAAGCTTTGTTTTATCACCTTCGGTTACCGAAAGATCCTGGCCGTTATACACGAAACCGGCACGCCCGGTTGTCAGACCCTGGCCGCTATTCGCTTTAGCGTGAATGGCACCCATGGTGGCCGGAGCAGTGGAACCGTCATGACATACGGCGCAGTTGCTGGCAGCGGTATACGCTCTGTGGAAAGCAAAAGTACCACCTGTTTTGGTTGTGGTGAAACCGTCCCAGCTCTGGTGGCAAGTCATACAGAAGTCATAGCTGACCGGCTTGCTGTTTGCCGCAGTAA
>DIUT01000022.1:0-6557 GCA_002423105.1 Geobacter sp. UBA6151
GGCAGTCAGCCGGTCCGGTTGTTCAATAACACCTCCCAGAGGCACCAGGATTCTCCGGGGGTGCGGCTTGGCCATCTGTATAACCCGCGTTACGACAACATCAACCGGAATAGCACGCAGCAGCCGGTGTACTGTCTGCTGCCGTATAACAGCCCCATACCGCTCATCAGGGGCCAACGGATAAAAAACCAGGTCGGCTTTTTCAGCAGTTACCCGTTTTGACAATAAACGGGTCAGGTCGACGGTCTCGCTGATCCTCGAAACCTCAACACCCAGTTCATCCGCCTGCCGAAAGAGATGGTCCAGGTGATGTTCCGTGCCTCTCCGTGTCTGGTCAGATGATCGCTGTGGACTACTGCTGTACAGAACCAGCGCTGATTTACACGACACCGCCAATGCCAGCGCATACAGGGCGGAGATCGTAGAGGAGGTCTGTTCGTTTATGACAGCAAGGATGGTGCGATAGCTCATACTCACCTCACCCCTCTATACTGCACAATGTGAGGCTACAGGCTTTCGACCCCCAGCCTCGACAAAGCCGACTTGAAACGTTCATCAAAGGTTACCACCACCGCCCCCTTGAACTTCTTTGCCGTAGCCGCAACCAGCGCATCACCAAAGTCCGGTACCTTTGCCGGCCAGATGGACAGCAGGTGCGTAAAATCAGTCTGCTGCTGCAACTCTACACCCGGCATGGCTATAAAGTCGTGCAGCATGGTGTTGATGGTTTCTTTCGGTACTTTGTAAATCCGCTCCATGACAAAGACAAATTCGGTCAGGACAAACTGATGGCAGATCAGGATACACTTCATACGCGCGGCTGATGCAAACAGAGGAGCAACGACAGCCTGCTGTTCCGGATTCCGGTCTGTGACAAACGAGATCAGTGCATTGGTATCAATCAGATACTTTTTCACCGGTAACGCTCCATGCGACTGTCTCTGGCAGCCTGAATATCTGCCAAAATCTCGCCAGATCCTGTTTTGATACTACCTTGATGACGCAGAAATGCATTATGCACCGGTTGCACTATCACTTTACCCTTGTCGACAATCCACTCCAGCGCATCGTTTACGGCAATGCCCAGTTGTTCGCGGACTTCCTTGGGTATGGTAGTCTGGTATTTGACGGTAACCGTTGAGTTCATACACGCCTCCTTACAAATAAATAATAATGTAAGGAGCAGGTCGGTGTCCACCGTTAAAGCAGATTCTGCCACTGTAGCATGAGAAAAGCCCTGCCAGCTCACCACAATCCTGCCCCCTTGATGCCGTCAACCACAAACTGGATCGCAATAAAGGCCAGTAACAGCCCTATGATTCTTGTAACGATCTTCATCCCCTGTCCACCAATGCAGCTAAACAGCTCATCGGCCCAGACAAAGAACAGATAGGTAGAGCCAAAGACAAGTGCAGCACCGCTACAGAGCAGAAGAAACATCGGCACGCCTGCTGCCTGCTCGGCCACGACCAGTGGCGTGGCAATTACTCCGGACCCTGCCAAGAGTGGCATTGCCAGCGGAGCAACCGCCGGGTTGTCCACGCCGGCAAGCTTTCGATGAGCCCGCCCGTTTGTTTTGATCCTGCGCAGCTTGTGTCAATCGGCATTGAAGCTTGACCCAGGACCGGCGTCCGAATCTGACCCACTGACTAATATATTCCAGCGAGTTACAGATGACGAGATGGGTTAAAACCAACGCCGATCTGGGTAATATTGTATGTTGTTTCACAATCTGCTACTGCCGAAACTGATGAGCAGAGAGATTGCTGTATAGAAAAGTAAAGGGCCTCCGGATAGTCCAGATGCCCTGTACCGATCGGGTGGTCCCGATCCGAAAGCAGCAATACCGCTGCTACAAGCTATGCGCAGACAACCTTTAATCCGCCGGTAGCCTGTGAGCGGAGCTTGGGACGGACCACAATCTGCACCTCACGCCCCAGCATGTTAAGAAAATGAATCAGGTGTTCCAGAGAAAAGCCGGACAGCCGACCGTTCATAATGTTGGAAACCTTGGGCTGATCCACCCCAAGCAGTTTGGCGGCCTCGGCCTGATTCAGATGGCGCTTGGTGATGATTTCACCTATTTTACGGGCAAGCTCTGCCTTGGCAAGACGCTCTGCCGGTTCGGAAAGCCCTAGATCCTCAAAGACATTGCCAGTGCTGCTGATGACCTCTTCCATGGTTGTTACCCCTTCTTTCCTGCGTGGTGCTCCAACGCCCGCTGAAGGCGGGACTTGATCAACTCGATCTCTTTTTGCGGTGTTGCAATGCCGCTCTTTGACTTTTTCTGGAAGGCATGCAGCACATACACCGTGTCGCTGATACGCACGGTGTAGACACTGAAAACCCGTAGCTGGTCATGTCCTGAATGTGGCTCTCACCACGATCTTTTGAGCACTGAGAAGCAATATTCGATTTGCATCCCCGACACCCGTTCACTCAGTTCCTTACCAACCTTGAAGAAGGGAAGCTTCTTGGGTTTGAAGTCGATCTGCTCACCGGTTTTGGGGTTGTTTATAGCTGGCGGGTTTCGAGAACCCACCGAAACGATTCAGGTGCACGCTTGAACGTCGCAGGAATTTCTGTTCTTCGGGGCGGGAGGATGTCAAGCACAGAATAATCTTGCCACCACAACACATAATAGTCTAGCGTAGACAATACATGATAATCTAGCAATCGTGAAACGCAATAATCTACCTATAAAAGAGAACGTGTAATGACTACAACTCCGGCAAAACTAAGGCTTTCCGATGCTCTAACAGCCCTGAAGAGGTTGCAGGACAACGGTAAAACCGCCATAAAGTCGAGTGATTTGACACGAATGCAGCGGGAAAGTCTAGTCAAGAATGGCTTCCTGCGACCGATTGTCAAAGGGTGGTATATGCCCTGCCGGCCTGGCGAAGAGACCGGTGACAGCACGCCCTGGTACGCTGCGATGCGTGACTTCATCCAGGGCTATTGCACCGAGCGGTTTGGTGATCAATGGCATGTGTCAGCTGAATACTCATTATTTCTGCATTCGGGAAAGACTATGACGCCGCAGCAGGTTGTGATCCATTCTCCGCTTGGACAAAACGGCCTGTTGAGGCTGCCTGATAATTGCTCGGTCCTGGACTACAAGGCAAAGGATTTTGTTCCTGCTGCTAAAATCCAGATAGTGGAGCGAATCCGGGTTTTAACACTTCCGGTAGCTCTTGTCCGAGTGCCGGAAGCTTTTTTTACTGCCTATGCCCAGGATGCCCATATCGCACTTCATCAGTTGCGGGACGCGTCTGATCTCAACAGAGAACTGCTTGAAGGTGGGCATAGCATTGTTGCCGGGCGTCTTGTCGGGGCTTTGCGGGCTTCGGGGCGTGAAGAATTGGCGGATAATGTACTGGCAACCATGAGAGCAGCAGGATATGTGGTCAACGGGACAAATCCATTCAGTGTAGCACCGCCGACTCTGGCATTCACCAGAGCGCAATCGCCTTATGTACTGCGGATGCGTTTAATGTGGCAATCCATGCGAGAGGCCGTTTGCAGCTGTTTTCCGCCTGAACCCGGCATCCCGACTGACATTGAGAAGTTTATGGATGTAGTTGAAGAAAACTACAAAACCGATGCCTATCACTCTCTCTCCATTGAGGGGTATCGAGTCACTCCGGAACTTATTCAAAAGGTCGCCACCGGGGATTGGAATCCGGACAGTAATGACTCTGACGCGGAAATGAAAAATGCCATGGCGGCACATGGGTACTGGCTTGCTCATAATGAGGTCAAAAATACAATCAAAAGTGTTTTGACAGGAGCAAACCCTGGCGCTGTTTTCCGGCAGGATCACGCTTCATGGTATCGCAAGCTTTTCTCACCCAATGTTGATGCCGGTTTTCTCAAGCCGACGGATCTGGCTGGTTACAGAACTGACAAGGTTTTTATCAGGGGTGCAAGCCATGTTCCACCTTCACAGGATGCAGTCCGCGACATGATGCCGGAACTGTGCGACCTGCTGGAGGCTGAGCCCAGCGCAGCAGTAAGAGCTGTTCTGGGACATTTTCTTTTTGTGTACATCCATCCCTATTTTGACGGCAATGGCAGACTGGGGCGGTTTCTGATGAATGCCATGCTGGCGTCTGGCGGGTATCCGTGGTCGGTAATCCGAATTGAGCAGCGAAGTGATTACATGGCTGCCCTGGAAGCAGCAAGTTCGTTTGGAGAAATAAAACCATTTGCCGAATTCATTGCCAGTTCGATGAACAGGTAACTTGCCAACCTCACTCTGCGCCCTCATGTGTGTTCTTACCAGTCTTGTTGTTACCGTTCAGCCTTAATCCGGCTTGCCACATCTTGAAAGAAATCATGCGACCAGAGGGCAAGCAGCTGCTGATCCTTCACGAAGGGCGCCACATCTTTACGAGCCTGATTCACATCCAGCCGGTCGATTGCCTCGAACAGTAAGTCGGTAAAAATTACCGGTGAAAGATTCTTATCGCCACTCCAGTGGCCGGTCTGGCGCATCCGTTGTTCAAGGTGAGCCAGGTTCAGGCGCGGATGGTTGGCGGCATACCAAACCAGATCATACCAATCACGACCCTTGACACGGTTCTTCCACTTGCGAAAGAGAATCGCATGCATCTTGCCGGCAAAGAGATCCGGGAGAGAGTAGCTCCGGACGGCGAACGGTATCGGCTGCAGCAGATAGCGTGTCTGGGTGGAAAATCCCGAGGGCGGGTCCGTGTCTACCTCGATCTTCACTTTCAGTAGCTGGCCGGCTGCGACCTGGCCGGTAAGTTCTTCACCAGTCTCAATAACCAGAAGTTCATTACGAGTGTTTGCCTTGAGGAAAGCGGACTGCACCGCCGATTCCACCGCCTTGTCAATCATCTCCACCCGGACGTTGAAACCAAATGCCTGCAATTCCTCTTCAAGTGATGCTGTGTAGCGTGCCAGGTTAAAGTCGGGAGATGGTTTCAATAGTGAGAAATCAAGATCCTCAGAGAACCGGTCGAGTCCGTACAGGATACGCAGAGCCGTACCGCCGTAGAATGCGGCGTGTTCAAAAAACTTGGCTCGCCAGAGACCAAGCAGCGCCACTTCCTGAATAATCTCCCGTAGCGCCCTGACTGAATCATCAACGCTTTTCGGTTCATATCTGGCAAGCATGCGGGTTATTGCCTCATGCATTATTGTGATCCTTTTCTGATTCGGGTAACCAGATCGGCCAGCAGTTTTACTTTGCGGGATCGATAGTGACGAGCAATTATCGTAAGTCTTGCCGGATCGAGTTTACGGAGATTAGCTGGGTCGATGCGGAGATCAGCCAGCAGATATTCGTGTAAATCCTTCTGCGTTGCAATACCGGCACCACGATCGGCAACGACCCGATCAGCCAAGGCCTTTTCCGGAATAGCAATCAGAAAGAAACGACCATCGTCCAGTTCAACCTGGTCCATACCGGTTCGAAATGCCTCCATTGGTATCATTCGATAGGAGAATGTTCCAACCGGCGAATCGAACGTCCGGGAACGACCACAGGTAACCGAGGTTATCGTCTCAACCCGTTCTGGTGTCAGACCGTGATAGTACAGTGCATATTCCAGGGAAACATAGGATGGACCGTAGATCAGATTGGCAAGCAGTTCGCGACAGAAGGGCCTTCGACGCAATGAATCGCCAAGGATATAGAGTCCCTTTTTGATCCGGATTATATCGCCTTTGGCCAACATGGCGGATATCTTCATCCGGGGCCGGGCATACTCATGCAAAGAATCAAGCAGAGTCTGGTAATCAAACTCCTCATAGGGAATGCTTTTGAGCAGCAGGCTGTTAGTCATGATCACCATCTCCTATACGATGGCCATGATTTAGCATATATCGGCATAGTATGTCTATTTTTATTAGACATACTATGCCGTTAAACAAGAATTAAACCGGATATTCCCTGAGGATCCGTCAAAATTTCTGAAAAATTATGTTCATGCGATAACATCAGCCCAGGTACTGCCTTCAAGAAAACTCCCGGTAACATTCGCTTCCATTTCCTGTAAACGGTGGAACGGAATGGTAAAGGTCATCATGTGCTGCATGTTTTGCCCTTTCAGGTACCTGCGGGCGGATATGTCGCTGAGGCCGACTAGGCAGCGCGGTTGCTCCTTCTTTGCTTCTTCATAGGACATGATGCCGACGACCTGGCAGGCCGCTCCCCAGGGCACTGCAACGTTTTCACGTCCAGGTCGGTCATAGTTTGCCAGGATCACCAGCGCAGAAAGCTGGTCAGGGGTTACCAGAAAGGTCACAGAAACTGGCACCTCTGTATCCGGATTCACCTGTGACAGCGGTTTCATGACCACATATTGTGCCGGAATATCGGTTATCGGTAACGTGTTCACAAAATCCTCGACCAGTTCCGGACTCTTCTTGTAACGCTCGCCATGCAGGAATTCCGTAACAAATCTCTCCGGTGCTCCGCCTGCCTTCATCCCTTCTCCAATTGCTTTTCCGGCAGGGTCTGATTCATTGCCGTTTGAAAGAAAACCACAGAAACAGGGCATCCCGCCAGGGAAATGGGTCAGGTAGGT
>DIUT01000022.1:6604-6923 GCA_002423105.1 Geobacter sp. UBA6151
CTGAAAAGATGAGTGCCACCGGTTCAGATGAAAGGTGCAGTGCGGTTTTGAGCTTACTTTCCATTATCGTCGTTCTCCTGTTTGTTCAAATGTCGCCGCTAAAACAATGAGCCGAGCTTGACTGCTCCCCTCCCTGAAGGAAGGGGATTCCCAATTCATCGAGCTGAGCCCGGATCATGCACATACTCCGGGGCTTACCTGCTCTCCAAGGGCTGACACCGCCAGTCCGGCGGCCAGGATGTTGCGGGCTGCGTTAATGTCCCGATCGTGGTGAGAGCCACATTCAGGACATGACCAGCTACGGGTTTTCAGCGAGAGT
>DIUT01000049.1 GCA_002423105.1 Geobacter sp. UBA6151
GAACCGGGATTTTCCACCCTTGATGAGACCACCAAACTCTCGGGTCGCGGAGTGGGCATGGATGTGGTCAAAAAGACTGTTGAAACGCTACGGGGCAAAGTGGAGATCGACAGCGCCGATGGTTGTGGAGCTACGGTCAGAATCCGGCTGCCTCTGTCGCTGGCCCTGATTGACGGCTTCATGGTATCCGTGGGGAACAACTTCTTTATCATGCCGATGGAAGCTGTGGACGAAACCCTGGATCTGCCCGCGGGAGCATTGCAAAAACTGGCGCAGCACGGGTATCACAGCCTGCGTGGAGAGGCGCTGCCCTGCATTGATTTGCGCACGTCCCTGCAGATCGATACGCCGCGCCCCCCATCACGCTTTGCCGTCGTGGTAAGAATGGGGAAACAGCGTACTGGACTGGTGGTGGACCGCCTGGAAGGTTCCATCAAGGCGGTTATCAAGCCATTGGGCAGCGCCTACCACAACGTACGGATTATTTCCGGTGCCACCATCATGGGCGATGGCTGCATCGCACTTATCCTGGACATTCCGGAGCTGCTGAAAAGTTCCTAAACCATGGCTACCTGCCGCGCCGCCCGCAGCAACTGCTCCACCATCGCCTCATCTCCCGCTTCACTGTATAGACGCAACACCGGCTCGGTTCCGGACGGCCTGATCAGCAGCCAGTCGCCGTTGTCAAAAATAAACTTGAAACCATCAGTGAAATTGGTGGCGGTTACCGTACGGCCGACAAAGGCCGTTGGCGGCTCTGATTGCAAGCGCTGGAGCAAAGCGGCTTTAGCGGCATTGTCAATCGCAACATCAATACGGCGATAGCAGAACTGACCAATATCGGCCATGACCGCATCAAGCTGCTCTCCCAGTCCCTGGCCACTCATGGCCACAGTCTCCAGCAGCAAAAGCCCCATCAGGATACCGTCCCGCTCTGGAATATGCCCGGTAACGCCAAGTCCCCCCGACTCTTCACCCCCCATCAGAATATCCCGTTCAAGCATCAGTTCGCAGATATGCTTGAAGCCAATAGGTGTCTCGAACAGCGGCAGACTATACCGTTCGGCCAGCAGATCGATCATCCGGGTGGAGGAAACTGTCTTGACCACGCCTCCCGATAACCCCTTGCGCTCCACAAGATGCTTCAACAATAAGGTATAGATAGCATGGGAGGAAAAAAACCCGCCCCGTTCATCAACAGCCCCGATCCGGTCGGCATCACCATCCAGTGCCAGACCGACCCGGTAACGGCCAGCGGTCAGCAGCCCGCGCAGTTCGTGCAGGTTTTCTCCGATAGGCTCCGGTGGACAACCACCAAAACCTGGGTTCTCTTCGTCATGAATCTCGTCAATTTCCAGCAGACGCTTCAAAAAGCCACTGCCCGCCCCATACATCGGGTCAACCACCGCCGGTATCGCAGCCTTCCTGATCCGTTCCAGGTCAACATAGCGCCCCAGTTGACGCAGATAGCTGGTGGCTGCATCAAACAGTTCAACTTTTCCCTCACGTACCACCTGGTCAAAGGGGAGCGCATGCACCGGGCGTTCATGCTCCTGATTATAGGCCACAATCTGCTCCAGCAGACCGGTTGTAACCGGTCTCGCCGACCCGCCATACTGCTCCTTGATCTTGAAACCGTTGTAGATTGGTGAATTATGACTGGCGGTAATCATAACACCGGCGCCTGCTTGCTGTTCCTTGACCGCCCAGGAAACCGCCGGTGTCGGCGCATAACTGTCGGTCAGCCAGACCCGGATATCATTGCCGACGGCTATTTCTGCCACCCTCCGGGCAAAATCCGGTGAGAGAAAACGGCGGTCGTAGCCGATCACCAACCCCTTTTCAGCCAGCCCTTCACGGTGTAACCAATCCATGGTGGCCTGTGCCACCAGCGAAAGATTGTCAAAGGTAAAATCACGGGCAATCACCCCCCGCCAGCCGTCAGTGCCAAACTTTATCTGCATGCATTGCTCCCCATTAAACTACTGAAACTTAAGGTTGCTCAAAAATGGCCAGATCGTCGCACCCGCAGGAAACCCCGCGGAGGCGTAGCCACCCTCACCCTATCCCTCTCCCAAAGGGAGAGGGCACTGAGTACTCTCCCCCTCTGGGGGAGAGATAGAGAGAGGGACTGCTACGCCGCACAAAGGGGTTTTCGAGGACGGCGGCGAGATGGCTGTTTTTCAGCAACCTTCTATGTTTTTTTTCCTTCCATCTTGTACAGCCATACCAGCACTTCCGCCACCGCCCGGTACAACTCAGGCGGTATCTGCTCATCCAGGTCCACCTGCATCAGCAACGTCACCAGTTCCGGCGACTCGTGAACATAGACCCCTGCATCCCTGGCACAGGCGATGATCGCCTCAGCCATGATCCCACTGCCTTTGGCTACCACCACTGGAGCGTAATAGCCCTGCTTGTAGGACAGGGCGGCGGCCATCCGTTCATCAGGCTGTTGTCGGCGTCTACGATTCATGATGTACGGTCAATTCACCAGCTTCGAGATCGGCAGCGGACAACTGTTCTCTTAGCCCGACAAGTTCTTCAGTCAGCAAAGCTGCCGACTCCCCGGAAGAGACCTGCAGGCGCGCTGAAACGCGCGACCCCTCCAGCACGATTGCAGCGTCAACCGCCCCCAGCCGGGGTAACGTCAGTGAAAGGGTGGTCTCCCAGGCGGTTTCTCCCTTTTTACGGTCGCTGTTCCCGCCCGCCTCCCCGTCCTCCCGTTCTTTTACCCGCCATTGCATCGGCATTCCGGGAAAAAGCTCCCCCTGAAAAAGCAGTTGCCCCGTCTGTAAAGTGGCCAGTTGCTCCTTGATAATTGGCAGGGTGCGGGGATCCGAACCGGCCTCCGCGGCTGACAGCGAACCGGCCTTGATTCTAAGCGAGGCTTCCTGGTTCTCCTGTGCCATCTGTCTGGCTTGTTCCTGCTGTGTAACCAGCTGCTGCCCAGACAGACGCCCTTGCGGTTCTTTCAGCAGCCCCTCAAGCGGATACTGGCCACTGAACCACCGCGCCAGGTGCGATTCATAGAACAAACCGCTTTCCTTCAAACCACGGGACAGAGCCTGTTGCAGGGTAACCGGATCAGAGGGGGCCTCGTTCAGGAGCGTTCGCAGAATACCGAGTCCGGCCTCCACGGGCACCGAGCGGTTCTGCATCGCCAGCAAGGTGCTGATCCAGCGTCCAGTTTCGCTAACCAGGGCATCTCCGGTCTTACCATGGCGAACCAGCAAAAAGGTTGGCGGATCGTTCCCCACAAAGAACAGGTTCAGGCCCTCGCCGGGACGCACTCCTTTAGGCAATTGCACATTAAGCGCCATATCGCCCAGCATGATCATGAAACGTCCCCCACCAAGATTTTGCAGCACCTCGGCTCTGATCTGCTGCCCAGGTTGGAATGGCAGCTCTTTTGCGGCCACTGGCAGTTGTGGTTCCAGCAGGGCAAGTTTGTTGCCCTGCATCAACGCCTGGAGCAGGCGCAACACCTCATCGTCCCGCTTCGGTTGAGTCGCCTGGGGGCCTTGTAAAGAGCGGGAAGAAAGCCAGGGGGAGGCGGCATAGATCATCGCTTCATCCATGATGGCCGCCAAAGCCGGAGAGCCGGGGGGAAGGCTGCTGATCACCTGCTGCAGACGGGTCATGACCGCCCGCTGCACATCCCCCTCTTTTTCATCCTGGGTCAACATGGTGTTCATCCAGCGGGCGGCATCACTCACCAGACCCGGCTGCTCATGGACCGGTTGGCCCAGCAGAGCAAACACCGGTTTCGGCTGTTGGGTCACCAGGGCCAGACGCAGGATTTCCCCCTGGACCACCGGCGTTGGAAGACGCAGTTCCAGGGTTTCACCGGCCATCTGCACCAGCGTTCTGCCGTCGGGCAAGGTTCCCTTGACCAGCGCGGTGGCCTCATCACCCGCCTTCAGCGGCAGCGGATGCAGCGGCTGATTCGACGCCTCCACCAACGTAAAGCGCGAGCGTTGGGCAAGATTGAGCAACAGCCGCGCAGCAGCATCTTCAAAGGGAATCAGGCTTCGTCCAGCCTGACCGGTCCCGTCAGGAACAACTGCTGCCCGCCCATCTGGTTGCTGACGGGCAGTTGCCTGACCATCTGCCTGCTGACCGGTCTGTCCCGCAGGCCGTTCCGGCATACCTGCCATGGGCGGAACCACCGCTCTGCCGGTGGATGGATAGGTCAGAAAATCATCAATAAAACCGCCCAGCGCCCCGGATTCACTGCCGGTACGGCGTAACAGGTCGCCAATACTCTGCAACGCGGAGCGTTGCTTGGGATCCATGAACTGTTCATTGGATATCAGCAGTGAAAGCAGGCGCGAAGCATCTGTCAGGCTGACCTGCGGCGCAGCCAGACCGGGACGGTACATGGCAAAGGTAGGACGGGGATCATCAGCGATGTAGGTCAGTTCAAGACTTTGCCCCGGACGGACCTGCAACGGCAGGTCCAGCGTCATCTGCTGGGTTCCGATCCGGACCGGCACCCGGTTTCCCTGGGCCTGGGCAAGCACCTCCGCCGTCACCCGCTGGCCAGGCACAAGGGTTATGGTCAGCGCCCCCGATGTCTCCGATGTGGCCGAGACAAAGGAAAGATTTGAACTGCGGGAGAGCAGATCGTACACCTGCTGTTGAACTTCGGCAGGGGACGCCATCAGTTATCTCTCAATATGCCGGTAATCCGGCTCGTCACAAGCGCTATCCCCACGTCATGCAGCCCGGTTCATAGACCGGCCCCAACTGCCGATGGCGGGGCATCACCCGCACCATGAATCCATACCGTCCACAGAAACGGCACTCCAGTTCACCGGCAAAACGGTACAGACCGGGCTCCAGCGTTTCCACGTCGTTTAAAGCCACCGTTTCGCCCCCGCGGATATTCCCCTGATTGTCCAGCACACCGAAGTAGCCTTCGACCAGCACCTCATCGGGCAGGATATCCCCCAAACGGACCTGCACCCGCAGCGGCAGGCTGCTGCCCACCGCCACTGAGTCACCAAGCGGAGCTTCGGTATCCACAATGCGCACCTGAGGCCACAGGCTGAAAACCCGCTGTTTCCAGCCGGACAACTCTTTGGCCAAAGCAAGGTCATCCGCCTCAAGCTTTGACCATTGGCGATAGGAAGGAACATAGGAAAGCTGGGCATACTCCTCCACCATGCGATCCGTGGAAAATACCGGGCAGAGGGACTGCATCGAGGCCTTCATCATGGCAACCCAATCACGGGGAATAGCGTCTGCCGCACGCTGATAGAACAACGGCACCACCTCTTTTTCCAGCAGATCGTACAGCGCGCCGCTTTCCACCTGATTCTGGTATTCCAGGTCTGCGTAAACTTCACCCTTGCCGATGGCCCAGCCGTTGTTGCCCTGATAACCTTCACACCACCAGCCGTCCAGGATGGAAAGATTCAAGCCGGCATTGAACGCCACCTTCATGCCGCTGGTGCCGCTGGCCTCCATGGGACGGCGGGGGGTGTTCATCCAGACATCGACCCCCTGCACCAGATGGCGGGCCACCTGCATGTCATAGTCTTCAATAAAGACAATCCGGTGCCGGAAGCGCTCCTGGTGTGAAACCTGTACGATCTGGCGGATCAACTCCTTGCCCTCGGTATCGTGGGGGTGGGCCTTGCCGGCAAAGATGATCTGCACCGGACGTTCCGGGTTGTTCAGGATACGGTCCAGGCGGTCCAGATCCCGCATCAAGAGCGTACCGCGTTTGTAGGTGGCAAAGCGGCGGGCAAAACCGATGGTCAGCACCTCCGGGTCCAGCACCTCCGAAGCCAGGGCAATCTCTTTGGCTGTGGCCCCCACCTGCTTCAGTTGCAGCTTCAGCCGGTTACGGGCGAAATCCACCAGCCGTTCACGGGTACTCTGCCGGGTACGCCACAGTTCCGCATCAGGGATTTTTGAAATACGCCGCCAGACGTTGTGGTCAGTTGGATCATCCAGCCAACGGGTACCCAGATAACGTACCAGCAGGCTGCTCATCTGACCGGACATCCAGGTGCGGGTATGCACGCCGTTGGTAATGGAGGTGAGCGGCAACTGCTCTTCCGGCAGTTCCGGCCAGAGATTTTTCCACATGGAGCGGGAAACCTCGCCATGCAACTGGCTGACCCCGTTGGCATGACCGGCCAGCTTCAGCGCCAGGACCGCCATGCAGAAACTTTCGTACTGATCTCCGGGGTTCTGACGCCCCATACCAAGGAACTCCTCCCGTGCCAGACCAAATGACCGTATATACTTGCTGAAATATTTATCCAACATTTCGGTGGGAAAGTGATCGATCCCTGCTTCCACCGGCGTGTGGGTGGTAAAAACATTACCGGCCCGGGTAACCTCCCGCGCTTCCTTGAAACTGACTTTTCGTTTTTCCATCACCAGCCGGATCCGCTCCAAAGCCAGGAAGGCGGCATGCCCCTCGTTCATGTGGCATACATTGGGAATGATCCGCAAAAGCCGCAGCGCACGCACACCGCCGATCCCCAGCAGGATCTCCTGCAGCATCCGCATCTCTTGATTGCCACCGTACAGTTGCGACGTTATCAGCCGGTCGTCCGGGGAGTTCTCCTCCAGGTTGCTATCCAGCAGATAGAGCGGCACCCGGCCCACCTGCACCCGCCAGATATGCGCCTTGAAGTGCCGGGGACCGAAATCAAGCTCCACCTCCAGCGGCTTCCCCTCGGCATCCCGCTCCAGGATCAGCGGCAGGTTGTAGAAATCATTTTCCGGATAGATCTCCTGCTGCCACCCTTCATTGTTCAGATACTGGCGGAAATAGCCCTGACGGTACAGAAGCCCCACACCCACCAGCGGCAAACCCACATCAGAAGCTGATTTAAGGTGATCGCCAGCCAGAATCCCCAAACCGCCGGAGTAAACCGCCAGCGATTCATGCAGACCGAACTCCATGGAAAAATAGGCGATCTTCAGTTCCGTATCGCCGTTGTACTGTTTCTGGAACCAGGATTTTTCCTCAAGGTAGGCGGTCAGCTTCTCATCCACCATCTGCAGGTGGGCCATGAATCCTTCATCCAGCTTCAGAGACTCCAGGGTAGTCTGTTGCAAAATGCCCAACATCTCCACCGGGTTATGGCGGGTTGAAGCCCAGAGATCCTGGTCAAGACGGCGAAAAAGGGCAATGGCGTCCGGATCCCAGGACCACCAGAGGTTGTAGGCAATCCGCTGCAAAGGAGCCAGTTCGTCGGAAAGTGACGGGACCACGGTAAACTTGTGCAGCATCTTGGAAAAGTCCATTTGGTACCTCCGGGACAGGCGTAACGTGCAACCCCCTCGCGTCCTTTCCTTATCGGAAGAAGGAGGGAGGGGGTTAAAAGGCATCTTCTACAGTTTAATCTCGCCGGAAAACACTTCCGTCGCCGGGCCGGTCATGAATACCGGACCGTTTTCCACCCACTCCAGCTCAAGGTCACCACCGGCCAGATGGTTCAGAATTTTGCGGTCGGTGATACCGTTCAGCACACCGGCCACACAGACGGCGCTGGCACCGGTACCGCAGGCCAGGGTTTCGCCGGCCCCGCGTTCCCAGGTACGCTGCTTGACCTCGGTACGGGAGATGATCTGGATGAACTCCACATTGGTGCGGCGGGGGAACAGCTGGTGGTTCTCGATCAGCGGACCATAGGTGGCTACCGGAAACGTCTCCACGTCATCCACGTAAATGATGCAGTGGGGGTTACCCATGGAAACGCAGGTAATCTTGAAGGTCCGGTCCAGCACGGCCAGCTCCTCGGCCACCACCTGGGCAGCCGGAACGCCAGTCATCGGAATCTCTTCACGGGCAAGGCGCGGCGGTCCCATGTTGACCCGTACCCGCTCGATCTTGTTTGCCGCATCGGGAAAAAGTTGCAGGGTCAGGATACCGGCGCCGGTTTCAGCCGTAATCCCGGTCTTGTCCACAATTCCGTGGTCATAGGCGTACTTGGCCACACAACGGATGCCGTTACCGCACATTTCCGACTCGGAGCCATCACTGTTGAACATCCGCATCCGCACATCAGCCTTGTCCGAAGGCATGATCAGGATCAAACCGTCGGAACCGATACCGAAATTGCGGTTGGACACCTTTATGGCAACATCGGCCGGATCACCGATCTGTTCCTCAAAACAGTTGACATAGACGTAATCATTTCCGGCACCATGCATCTTGGTAAATTTCATCTGCTTCCTCCATCTTAATCAGTTTCAGTCTTTGGAAAATACCATGAAGGACGGCAGGGCAACAAGACGAAATTCCCTTTGGTTGACGCTCTCCTGCAAGTGTGATTTAATCCACAAACTGTGGAAACCGAAGCCTACATCGCCCTTGGCTCCAACCTTGGGGACCGGGAACTGAACCTGCTGCTGGCTGTTGCAGAACTGGGCAAGATTACCGGCAGCCGGATCACCGCCCTTTCCAGCTTCTATGAAACCGCACCGGTTGGCATGCCCGAAGGCACACCATCCTTTTACAATGCCGTAGCCCGGCTATCCACAACCCTTCCATCACCGTTTGAACTGTTGAAGGAACTGCAACGGATCGAACAACAGGTCTTTGCACGGGCTGCTTCTTCCGTTCCCGCATCACGGCGTATGGATCTGGACCTGCTGTTATTCGGCGGCCAAATGCTGGAGAGCTTAGAGCTGACTCTGCCCCATCCCCGCATGACGCAGCGCAGATTTGTTCTGGTCCCCCTGCTGGAGATCGCCCCCGAACTGCTAGACCCGGCAAGTGGAGCCCCCCTGAAAACGTTGTTGACCGGGCTGTCAGCTGATCAGCAGATACGGATATTGGAGTAACCGGAAGATGATACGACTACTTTTTTCACTGCTGCTGCTCTATATCGGCTACCGGATCGTCAAGGCGATTTTTTCCCCGAAAACGGCCGATAAGGATGCCACACCTGCGCACCTCGCGGGTGAAGAAACGGTGCAGGATCCGGTCTGTGGCGTCTATATCGCCAAAGAAGACGCCATTGTGGGAAACCTTGAGGGCACCCGCCACTATTTCTGCTCAATGAACTGCCTGGAAAAATTCCGGGACCAGCTTGACCATACCCAGCAATAATAACTAAGGGAGTTGGAATTTGCCGATGTACCAGTTTTTACGCTCAGATTTAGGTCAGATTTGTCATTCCTGATTGAGCAAAACCGCAGGCGTAGCCAAAGCTACGCTGAGGATTTGTGATTGAAGGGGTGGCAAAGATGGCCTGAAGATGAGATGTAAAACGGTATATTGGCAATTTCCGAGTCCCTAAACCATGGAGGCTACTAATGAAGTTCTTTATTGACACCGCTGATGTTGCTGAAATCCGTGCCGCACACGACCTGGGCCTGGTGGACGGCGTCACCACCAACCCATCCCTGATCGCTAAATCTGGCCGCAAGTTCAAGGATGTGATCAAGGAGATTACCGCCATTGTGGACGGCCCNNGAGCTGGTCAAGATCCACAAGAACATCGTCATCAAAGTACCGATGACCGCTGAAGGGCTCAAGGCCACCAAGGAACTGACCGCACTCAAAATCAAGACCAACGTCACCCTGATCTTTACCCCGATGCAGGCCCTGCTGGCTGCCAAAGCCGGGGCAACCTACGTTTCTCCCTTTGTGGGGCGTCTGGATGACATCTCCCAGGATGGCATGGGCATCATCGACGAAATCCGTACCATTTTTGACAACTATGGCTATACCAGCGAAATCATCGTGGCCAGTATCCGCAACCCGATCCATGTGCAGAACGCAGCCCTGATCGGCGCCGACATCTGCACCATCCCCTATTCGGTCATGTTGCAGTTGGCCAAGCACCCGCTCACCGACGCCGGCATTGCAAAATTCCTGGAGGATTGGGAAAAAGTGCCGAAATAACGTATCCTTTACAATCTCCAGCAGACAAAAGGCCCTCCTTCAACCAGCGCTTCAAGGGGGGCCTTTTCAACGATACAAACTGTGCAGGAGATTAACGCCGTCTTTTTCCGGGTTTGCCCTGCATGCGATACTCCCAGGGCGACTGGGGGTTGGGTTGCCGCCAGAGCCCCTGGTGACGGCGGCGGGCTCGTTCCTCAAGCTGAATATACTCCGAGGCATACGGGCCTTCAAGATAGCGGCGGTAAGCCCAGGCCATCCCCTCGGCAACCATCTCGGCGTTGATGTCGCGCCTGCCCTGACGCACCACGGCAACAACCCTGTTGTACTGGTCCCGCTCCCGCACCTCCAGCTGCACCTCTCTGCCCAGCAACTTGTATTTCAAAACTCTTTTGGCCTGATCGCCGTAAGGCTGCCCGGCACGGTCAGGTTTGCGGGTCTCAGGCGCGTCGATACCATACAGTCGCACCTTGAGCTGCCCCTCTTGCCGCGTTACCATCAGCAGGGTATCGCCGTCAAAAACCTCGCGCACCATGCCGTTTATCATCTGGGCAGCCATCGCCTCCGTGGAAAGCAGCACCACAATCATCAAAATCAGCGCTTTCATGCCAGCCCTCGTTCATAATTGAAGCTGGTGGTTCCCGGCAGGAGACGGTCACTGCGGAAGGCAGCCACCACCGAATCACGCTGTTCCGGCGCTGTTTCCGAAAGATCCAGCAGGAAGGAACGGCAACCGGCGCGGCGCAGTTCCGCCAGATGCCCCAGCAGGGAAAACGGCGTGGCAGCGGTTATGACCGTCAGACCGTTCTGGCCCTTGACTGAATAGAGATCCCCCCGGTCCGACTGCAGCGGCGCGTTACCTCCCACCTCTTTGATCCTGATGCGGGTGGTCATCACCTCCACCGGAGCGTAGGCAGTGACCGTACGCCTGACCGGCAGGTCAAGGGACAGCAGGGCTGCAAGATTTTCGCGATCATCCTCAATATACAGAGTCGCCTGTTCAATCCGCTGCTCATGCCAGGTCAGAAGCGTCTCCGAGTTGAGTGAAAACAGGCGGTATCCCGCTGAAATACGTAAGTCCGACAGACCGTGCAGCAGCGGCAGATGGCCGTGGTTAGTGGCTTCAAAGCGGCGGAATCCGTGGTCGTGGAGATTTTGCAGCAACTCCCTGTAGAGCGGGATATCGGCATCAAAGAGCATGAACGGCAGTTGCCAGATGATCCGCTCCCCATCGCCACGCAAACGGGATAGCAGATGCGGCAGAGCGTGCAATGCTGCCTTGTGTAACGGAACAACCACGGCATCGGCCTGTGACAGCGCCCAGCGGATATCGGCAGGCTGGCCAACCTTGATCAGTAGCTCCTCCGTTTCTTTCTGGCCCCTGGCCCCTAGCCTCTGGCCCCTTATTTCAGCCAATGCCGCCTGTTTTGCCGTTGTCAGTATGCCGCGCTGTTTGCCGGAGCCTTCCTGCTCCAGAGCACGATACAGCTCCCGGCGTATCTCCTTCAGCCGGGCCGGTGGAATAAACAATGCCGGAAAGTCCGGCGCATGCAGCGCTTCCAGCCGGAACGGCGTGTCACCGGTTTCGTTGAAACGGGAGTGCAGCACGCCGGTCATATCACCGCTACGGGCAGGCTCAAGTTCTCCAAGGGGAAAACGGTACTCAAAGGTTGCGGCCCCCAACCGGGCGGAAACTGCAAGGGTCCATCCTTCTTCCTGCTGCTCGCATCTCATCTCCAGCCGCACTGCCATCCGATCCGGACCGGCAGCCTTCAGCTTACGCATGGCAGCTTCATCACTCATGCCAAAGGCAGTGGCAAGTCCGACCTTGAACAGCGCATCTCCCGGCTTGGCATCAAAGGGGCAGAGCAGTTCCACCGGTCCGCCGCCCGCGCACTCCTGCAGTTTTTTCTTGCCGCTGTACAGCTCCCGCAAGGTCCAGGCCTGTCCGGCCATATCGGTTTTCGGTTGCAAGCGCAGACGGTCGCCCACATGCAACGGATCGCGGGTTTCAAAAAACAACCTGCCGTTTGCCACCCGCTTCACTTCGCCGATGAAGCGCCCGGTTCCGCCGCGCAGCCAGGGATTGGCGATGTCAACCGGTTCTTTCGCCTCAAGAAACCCCTTGGTGGGAGCACGACCGAATGAATCTTTCAACAGGGATTTGGCAGTGGCAAGCACCTCCTTGTGCTTCTCCTGCCCGGCATCAAGGACCAGCCGGTAGGCCGAAACCACCTTGGCCACGTAATCTGCCGACTTCATCCTGCCTTCGATTTTCAGCGATTTTACTCCGGCAGCCATCAGGCCGGGGACCATCTCAATGGCCGAAAGATCATTGGGGGAAAAGAAATAGCCGTCCTTACCACGATGGCTGTACAGCCGCCGACAGGGCTGGGCGCAGCGCCCCCGGTTGCCGCTGTGGCCGCCCAAAAGCGATGAGAAATGACATTGTCCGGACACGCAGAAACAGAGCGCGCCATGAATAAATATCTCCAGCTCTGCCCGGCACTGCGCTGCTATTGCGGCGATATCGGCCAGTTGCAGCTCCCGCGCCAGCACCACCCGTTCAAACCCTAGCTCTTCCAGCAACTGCACACCGGGCAGGTTGTGGATGGTCATCTGAGTGGAGGCATGCAGCGGGATGGACGGAAAGTGCTTTCTCACCAGCCGGGCCACCGTCATATCCTGCACGATCACGCCATCCACCCGCAAACGGGCCAGTTCAGCCAGTGTTTCAACCAGTTGGGGCAACTCCGCTTCCTTCACCAGCGTGTTCAGGGTGATGTAGATGCGCCGGTTATTGTTATGGGCGTAGGCCAGCATCCGCTCCATCTGACCCAGAGTAAAGTTTTTGGCCCGGGCCCGGGCCGAGAACTCCCGCAAACCGGCATAGACGGCGTCCGCGCCGGACTCCATGGCGGCGAAGAAGGCCTCCAGCGATCCGCAGGGGGCCAGTAGTTCGGGTTTATTCTGTGATAATGTTTTCAAGCTCGCTCCTGTCAAAGCGGTACTGCTTTTTACAAAATTCGCAGACAACCTCGGCCCCGCCATCCTGCTCTATCATCTTCTCTAATTCAACGTTTCCCACCGACAGCAGAGCACGCTCCACCTTGTCCCGGTCGCAACCGCAGCGGAAAAAAAGTTCATTAGATTCAAGCGGATGGTGCTCCACATCAGCCAGCAACAGCTCAAGCAGCTCTTCCGGTGTTGTTCCGCCCGCCAGCATGGTGCTGACTGGCGGCATCTTCTCGATGGCAACCATGATTTTCTCAACAGCCGCCTCATCTGACGGTGGCAGGGACTGGATCAGAAAACCACCGGAAGCGGCAACCTGACCATCGGGAGCAAGACTTACCCCCAAGCCCACGGCAGACGGTATCTGCTCGGAATCGGTCAGGTAATAGGCGATATCTTCGGCAATCTCGCTGGTATAGAGCTGCACCGTACCACTGTACGGTTCCTTCATCCGCAAGTCTTTGGATACTGTCAGAAATCCGGCCTTCCCCAGGGCCGCTGCCACACTTTCCGTAGCCACGTCAGGCACCGCTACGGTTGCACGCAGGGCGCCGTCCCAGTCAGCTTCGGCAATCAATTTCTTCATCGGACCGTTACCTTCAAACTTCAGGGCCAGCCGCTGTCCCTGCTTGAGGTTGCTGGCCAGCAAAGCCGCGCCGGACAAGGCGCGTCCAAGGGCGATGGAAACGATTGACGATGTCCCCTGCAAAAAGCAGATATCGTTGGTTAACTTTGTAGTGACACAGGCGATGGCTCTGATCTTGCCTTTCACTGCCATGGCACGGGCAATGTGGTCGTTCATTGTAGCTGTGCTCCTTTGCTGCTGATAAAAAAGCCCCGCAGATTTCTCTGGGGGGCAGGATTGTAGCATCTGTTGCTGCGGGAGACTACTTCTTCTCGCCTGGACTCATGATTCAGACTTGCTTAGCTTTATTTCCGACCATTTCTTTGGTTTAACCGGATATTTACGTAATTTAAAGCTCGAACATATTGAATGTTAGCGGCTCAACTTCGCACTTGCCAGCCGGTTCAGGCTCACTCCGGCTTCGGCTGCCTGGATCGCCAGTTGGCGGTGGATTTCAGGCGGAACACGAATCATGAATTTTCCGCTGAAATGCTTTATCGCGATTGGCTCTGGCACTGTTTCACCGTTGTCACGCATATCTGCGACAACGTCCTTCACCAGCTTGCCCACCCCTTTGAGGGCTGCTTCCGGTGTTTGAGCCAACCAGCTCAGACTGGGGAACTCCGCACAAAGTCCCACATATTCGGTGTCCTCTTCCGACCAGGTCACACGATAGGTGTATTTGTCACGTGTATCATTTTTCTGTGCCATGTTTGATCTCCATCCGTTCGATTGCCTTGAGTACCTGTTTGACCTGATATGCCTTTGCCCTGCCCTTGTCGTTTTGGATGTTGACCCGAGGGTCGCCGACCCACGGAGTTTTGTATACCCGATGACTGCCGCTGGTCTCGTTCAGTTGGGAAAGGTGATCCTGCGGTGCGAGTCCTTGGTGAGTTCTTAACCAAGGTTTTTCATCGTACCTGCTGGCAATTGCCTGATAAATCTGTCGAAATCGCTATCAGTCCTGTCATGCTCTTTTAGCCGTCTATAATTGAAAGTGCCGTATTCCCCTTCGTCACATTTCGGTTCCCTTTCAGACGAACTGACAAGAATTTCTTGTAAGTTGCCCAAGGCTCAAGTTCGCCCTCTTCGATGACCAGGATTTGGGATTATGATTCATTAAATTAGAACCGTTCATGTTCCTGGATAATTTTGTCTGTTCCGTACAAGCCCAATATCAGCATCCGATCAATGATATCAAGGATTCGTTTCCTCAAGGCAGGACGGCGGTCTGTGGCGGCGTATTCCTTTAGAAGCAAATCATCGAGGTAGTACATCTCACGATGACGCTTGAAAGGTGATGAACTGTCTTGTTGCTCCGCAAGCTCAAGCAGCCGCTCCGCAGCGAACAACACTTCTTCCGTGACCGATTCGTGAGCATCGGTAAGGAGATGAAAAAAAGAAAAGGTATTTTCTTCAAAGGCGGTTGATTGAATGAATGCGACAAGTAATGGGCGATATGGCTCTAAACTCTCATTCCATAGCTCACGGAAACATTCGGCTGCCTCGGCTCTGACTTCTTTCAGCGGATCGTTGAAAAATCGAGTGAGTTGCTGTTCTGCAACTTGCCGATAGGCAGCGTGCGCCAAATGGTGCGCGGCCAGGTTGGCGGCAATTTGCCGATACAGGTCTCCACCATCAAGGAGGGTTTGGGCACGTGCGGTAATGGTGTCGTCGTAAAACGCTTCGCGGAAAAGATGGAATGCTCCCAGTAGCCGATGCTCTTCCGACTCTGCGGATAATAACAGTTCCAGCAGTTCCATACCAATATCAGGAGTACCGTGCAAAATATAGTAGAGGAGCAAAACGCCTTTGTAGGTTGCTAATGGATTGAGATCAATCTCTTGCTCACGATCAACGAGTTGTTTCAATAGGATGGCCGCCAATCGGTTGTCTTGGCGAAGCACGGAATAAATCGGTTCAACCATGAAGCAGCGAATACTTTCCAGCGGCTCGCTCTCAATGCGCCATTTGATCACCTCGCTCCCCTCTGTCAGCCGGGAATCACACTCCCATAGGACGGTGCCAAGCGTTTCCACGGCAGCACCACGATCACGGTAGCCACCCCGAACCATCAAAAAATCACCTTTTGACATTAACTGCTCTACTGAAATCTGAATTTCCTGTGTTCGTTTCTGGTCAGATTCTCCGCTGGTTGCAGCCTCGCCGTTCTCAACATACCAAAGTAACATGGTAAAGACATCATCATGTTCTGCGAGAGTTGGGCGTTCATTTAAAATCCGGCAAATGCCTTCACAGCATGGACGCTCAGGCAGCTCATGGGCATGACGGAGTGCTAGCAAAAACACATCATCAGTCGAGTGACTTTCGGCCAGTCCGTTTAAGATCCCATTGAAATATTCTCGGTTAGTAGATATCGGCATACGCAACAAAAGTTGTGCGAATCGTTCCGGTACTTCTTGTGTACGCTCCTGAAGAATCCGGGCAAGCCCGCTGGCTCCGGTATGGTGAAACCACTCACCTCGTTTTCGGCTCGTTTCCCGATCATCGCAATAGGCCCTGAAGGCATGTAACCAAGCATCGTCAGACATGAACTTGGCTCGTTCGGAACCGATTGGTGGCGGCACACAGGTGACTTCCAGATCGTTCGGCTTGGCAACAGATTTATCACAGAACTTTTTGTTGAGATGAATAAGCCGCTGTAAGGCTCTACTGGAAAGCAGGGCGGTATCCAGTGACTTGAGAATACACCATTGTTCATAGCCGTTCCAATTTAAGCTTCGAATCACCGACTTGTGTGTCCAGAACGGCTCAACTTCCGGTTGCCCTTCGGCAAAATCATGGGCAAGCTTTTTGGCCATTTGCAATTCCGGCCAGTGACTCAGTACCCGCTGCTCAACACACTCCTTCTCACTTGCAAAAAGGAAGGGAAATGCCGCATTAGTGGCTCTCACAAAAGACAGCCATTCCGCAGCGTTTGGACCCACATCAAAAAGTTTTTCCTCAGTTACAAGGCTCGCAAGTTGCTGGGCATACAACTTGCCATGTGATCCTATGATTTCCAAACAAAGATAGAGCGGTGCTGGGTGGGAAATTGACTGGATCTGTTCGAACCAGTTTATGGCTTGTTCTGGAGATGAGTTAGCTAGGTTGGCAAAGGAATCAAGCACCAAATTAAGGAAACGCTCCGGACCCAACCCACTTCGGCCGAAATGCGTACGCCACGTAGAATCCGTCCAGGTATGACCATTGAATGTTTGATTGATGCGGCGGATTGCCTCGATAAATGCTGGAATCGTAGCTTCAAGAAAAATAGCGGACGACTTCTTTTGCAGTTCACCAAGCCAATGATAGTCGAGGTCACTCTGCTGCCCCCTCTCGAATGGCTGCCCTTCGGGAAAGGTGTCATACCAGACATCAAACCACGTCCGGAGCAACTTGCCGGCTGCTGACGGATCGTGTTTGAGCCAAGCGGACATGGAGTGTCTATCATGCAAACCGCCACGGTCAAATAGACCATCAGGTTTTGAGCGGATCAGGTCTACGTTTAGTTCCAGCAAATCAGGGGACGGGGGCATCTCGTACAGCCCTGAGAACCAACCTAAAAGAAGTTTGCCTCGTGCAGCATCCTCATCCCACCAAATGCGCAATGCATGAGCAACCTCGGCCGGAAACGCCTTGGCACTGTTGCGCAAAATTTTAAGTGCATCCTCACGTCGCCCTTCGAAGTCGGATGACAGCCAGCGGTCAATAAGGCCACGCCGAAGTAACACAGGTAGTAACATTAACTGTGAATAGACAGCCATGCGCACCAGTGGCGGCATCTGTTCTGCCGGTGAATCCAGCGCCAGCACAACATCCAATTCAGCATCGGTCATTCGGTCGAGGCCCCCGAGCCAACGCATGACCGCATCCTTCAGGTGATAACGGACATCAGGACTATTCAATAATTCACCCAGTTGTCTGATATAGGCCACTTGGGCAGCCTGGCGGTACATTGCCAAAATTTGGCGAACTTGAGTCCTGCGGAAAAGCGGCTGCTCATCTTCGCGGAGAAAATCGAGCACATTGCGCCGGTCGCCGACAAATCCTCTGGCAAAGGCATAGTCGAACAAGCTCTCATGAAAAAAGTTGATCCGGCCATCCACCCGGCTGATCAGGTGTTCCGTCGCCAAGAGATCAACCGCATGCGGAAAATGATCGAGTACAGTTGCCGAAGCGTCCAGTGACTGGTCGTTGCTCATCACCTGCGCCAAGTGGGAAAGAGCAGGCAAAACCCCAAAATCCGGGAACCCGCGGCTTGCGATGGCTCGCTGCTTTTTCTCCACCAGCCGGTCGAACAGTTCTGTCGTTGATTGGAAGGCCATGGTCATCTCGTTGTGTTCGTACACTTCGAGGAACAAGGCAAGGTTGAGGGGCAGAACCAGCAACTCCCGTTGTTTGGTTGAGATAGCCTCACAAGGAATGCCTTTAGAGATCAATAGCGGTTCAACTTCTGAAGCCCAATCAAGCAATTTGATCTCGATTCTATGTACTCGTTGCGCCTTTTCCAATTGAAGCAATGCGCTGTCGTTAGTCAGGTCATAGGTACGGCAGGCAGCAATAATACGGACGCTTTTCGACATCCTGGCACAATCGAGAAACTCGAAAATTACCTCGCGAATGGCTCCAGTTCGGCCCGACACTTCGCTAATCGCGTCTATCTGATCAATAAACAGAATCGCCCTCCCATTGGGAGCCAACGATTGCAGAGTATGCAATGGGTTTTCGCTACGGTTACAGAGTGCTTGGCCAAGTGCTGCTGTAGAGCTGATGCCAAGACGATTGTCAATGCGGAACGCCAGAAAGGTCGAATTGCTCACTTCCAATTCAGACAGGATTTCCCTGATTACCCCGGATTTCCCTGTCCCGGCGTTACCGGTCAGAAGAATGACTGCCGGACCTTCATCATCTGTAAGGGCAGCGAGTGCCTGTTGTGCTTCATTACGCGAGATAATCGCCCCACCAATACCGAACGGAGCATAGCTCTCAAGATAACGTTGATTTGACCGTTTGATGTTCTCGCGCACGGTCGGGTCGAGCGGTGCCCGTGGGGCAAGAAGGCCATTGTCAATAACTTCTCGACGAGTAATTTCAGAGGTCAATTCACGATTAAAATTGTTTTCGAGATATTCACGGACAGTAGTGTCCCAACGTTTAGCTGAATAGAATCAGCTGGTTATTGTTTGTATCGTTTTCGTTTTTGTAATCAGCTTCTGTAAGTGCCTGTAACAGCGGCATTCGTTCAAAGATGGTTACGCTCAAGACCTGTAGAATTGTGTACAGACTGGCCTTGATTTTGAGCCGTTTTTTCATGATGGCAACCAGCACGTAGACGGAGATTGCTATCCATATCTGAGCTTTGACAGCATTTTCTGATGTGCCGTAGAAGGTCTTGATTCTTAGGTTTTGCTTGATCCACTTGAAGAACAGCTCCACCTGCCAGCGGCATCGGTACAGTTCGGCAATGGTCATGGCAGATAAGCTGAAGTTGTTGCTGATAAACACCAGTGTCTTGTCGTTCTTTGCATCGTAATATTTCACTCGGCGCAGCTTTTCCGGATAGTTTTTTGACTGATAGTATCCGGTAAGCAGCACTGACTGGTCGCAGATGAGCCCGGTGCTCTTGTCCACTTGATACGAGTAGACCCGTCGACACTTGAGGTTGGACTTGGCCCGGATCACGAAGAAGGCAGATGCCAGGGATATGTTGTACAAACGATCGAAGTCCAGATAGCCGCGATCCATGATGTAAAAGGCTCCGGCTTCCAGCGGGATGATGTCCAGCGTGTTGACTTCGTGAAGTTTGCCATCCGAGATGTGGATAAAGCTCGGGATGCTGCCTTTTAAGTCCAGTAGAGTATGCAGCCTGATGGCTCCTTTGTTCTTCCGGAAATTGGCCCACGGAAACATTGAGAGACATAGATCGATGGTGGTGGCGTCCAAGGCATAGACAGTGTTCTGTAGTTCCAGGCCAAAACTGTCGTTCACATAGAGTTTGCGGGCTGTCTGGATTAGAGAGTAGGCCAAATCGGCGTAGATGCGCCAGTCGCGAACCTTGTTGGCGTTGGCCAAGTTGTTGCGGGAGACTGATGAGCGAATCCCCATGTGATAGAGCTTGTTCTGCTGGGATCGGAGGCATGCTTCGATATCCCGCAGGCTCTCCCGGACGTCAGTTGGGCAAAGGCCATACAGAGATACTGGTCGAGACAGGTAAACTCCTTGACCTTGAAGTCGCCATTGTAGCGACTGACGCATTGATGAAAAACATGGAGCGGAAGATGCTCCATAACCTGAGAGAAAACGAGCTTGCCGGTGTACATGGTTTACCCCTTCGCATATTGCTATGCGAAGATGGCAAGACCGCCGGAAAATTTTCAAGTCGTTAAATGACATAATATCGATTTCTCTCAGTACAGATAGGCAGTTACAAACAATCAGCAAGTCAACGTTGGGACACTACTGATTCACGGAGGGTGGAAAAAATATGGTTGTGGCCATCTCGGAAAAGCTGCCCTCCAAGCATTGCGATGTTTCGGTCAAGGTCAGGCTCCGGTTCACACACCACCTGAACACGTTTCAAGTAGGGCCATGCTTGTGTTTCAGTTGCTCCCCAATGTCGGCACACTTCGGGCAAATGTGAGGCTCGCTCTTCCGTGGATAGCACGCTTAGAAAAGCCGCTACGTCTGTTTCAATCGACGCCGCTCTTTGGGTAAGATGATGCAGTTCTGTTGCCGGGGCCGTTGACAAGAAGTGAAATGTATCATCCAGCGACACTGAAAGCTTTGCTAACGCTGTAGCCAAAACACCTTCTCTGGCCAATCTGCCGATGGTCCAATTACCTTGGGTATTTTGCCGCTTGGCTTGATACCATTCTTTGCGACCATTCCGAGCTAGCCAGAATTCAACACCATGATTGTTCGGGTCAACAAACTCGAACTGCATTGAGTCAGCATGTCCAAGCATGACTTCGAACAACTTCTTAACCGCCCATTTAGCCTCAAAACGATCCCCAAGTTTTCCGGCAATTCCACCAGAAAATGGATACAAGTTTGAAGCTCTATCATGAATATTATTGCTAATCGTCACGGCTAAATCACCAATTCTTTAAATTATTATTTTCATTTACCAGATTCCCTCATCCATTGCGATGGCAAAACAAAAGGCCCCCCGATACCGGGAGGCCTTTTGCAGTGCATCAATCAATGTGGCAAAAAACTACTTCTTCTCGCACATATCCTCGAAGCTGAGTGCTGCCAGCTTCTGGTAGTAAGCCAGGTGGGCGCGGGCCCATTCGCTGGCTTTCTTCATCAGTGCATCGGCATCCTTGGGGTTGGCCTTCTTGAGCATCCGGTAACGGTTCTCATTGTTGGCGTACTCCATGAAGTCGATGGTTGCAGCCTTGCTGTCAAGTTGCAGCGGGTTCTTGCACTCGGCAGCCAGGGCCGGGTTGTAACGGTACAGCGGCCAGTAGCCGGACTGTACAGCCTTCTTCTGGGCATCTATACCCTGGGTCATGTTAATGCCGTGGGCGATGCAGTGGGAGTAAGCCAGGATGATGGACGGACCATCAAAAGCCTCAGCCTCCAGCATGGCCTTGACGCACTGTGACGGGTTGGACAGGGCAACGGTGGCCACATAGACCGAGCCGTAGGACATGGCGATCATACCCAGATCCTTCTTGGCGACCTGCTTGCCGCCTGCGGCAAAGAGACCAACGGCACCCAGCGGGGTGGACTTGGAGGCCTGGCCGCCGGTGTTGGAGTACACCTCGGTGTCCAGAACCAGCAGGTTGATGTTCTTGCCGCTTGCTATGACATGGTCCAGACCGCCGAAACCGATGTCGTATGCCCAGCCGTCACCACCAATACACCAGACTGACTTCTTCACCAGATAGTCAGCAATGGGAATCAACAGCTTGGCTACCTTGTTCTTGCTGCCCTTGAGGGCTGCCTTCAGTTTGTCCACACGGGCACGCTGGGCCTCGATACCGGTCTGGGTTGACTGATCAGCGGCAGCTATCTCCTTGAACAGCTTGGCATTGGCCGCAAAGGCCTTGTCTGTTGCCAGTTCAGCCACATACTCAAGGGCTGACTTGGTGAACTGGTCAACGGTCAGACGCATACCGTAGCCGAATTCAGCATTGTCCTCGAACAAAGAGTTGGACCAAGCCGGACCACGACCATCGGCGCGCTGCGCGTAGGGGGTGGTGGGCAGGTTACCGCCGTAGATGGAGGAGCAGCCGGTGGCATTGGCAACAAGCATACGATCACCGAACAACTGGGTCAACAGCTTCAGGTACGGTGTCTCGCCGCAGCCGGCGCAGGCACCGGAGAACTCGAACAGAGGACGGACCAGCTGGTTGTTGCTGAGGACATCCAGTTTGAGCTGGCTTGCATCAACATCAGGCAGCTTCAGGAAGAAGTCGAAGTTTTCAGCCTCGGAGGCACGCAGCGGCGGCTGGAAGGTCATATCAAGCGCCTTGTGCTCAACGTTGGCCTTGTCCTTGGCCGGGCAGTTGAAGGCACAAGCACCGCAACCGGTACAATCTTCCGGCGCAATCTGCACGGTCAGCTTCTTGCCTTCCTGGCCCTTGATCTTGCAATCAGCAGACTTGAAGGTCTTGGGAGCAGCCTTCAGTTCCTTGCCGTCATAGGCCTTCATCCGCACTGCAGCGTGGGGACAGACAAAGGAGCAGATGCCGCACTGGATACAGAGTTTCTCGTCCCACACCGGAATCTCGGTGGCGATGTTACGCTTCTCGTACTGGCTGGTGGCAGTGGGGAAGGTACCGTCGGCCGGCATCTTGGAAACCGGCAGGTTGTCGCCCAGGCCGGCAACGATGATGCCGGTAACGTCCTTGACAAACTTGGGTGCCTTGGCCGAAACAGCGGCAGCCATCTTGATCTTGCTGCTAACTTTGGCCGGAACCTTTACTTCATAGAAGTTATTCAGGCCCGCATCAACCGCCTTGTAGTTCATCTCCAGCACTTTTTCCCCGGCCTTGCCGTAGGACTTCTTGATGGCGTCCTTGATGGAGGCAACGGCGTCCTTCAGCGGGATGATGTTGGAAATCTTGAAGAAGGCGGTCTGCATGATCACGTTGATACGGGGTCCGAGGCCGATTTCGTTGCCCAGCTTGACGCCGTCAATCACGTAGAATTTCAGCTTTTTCTCAATGATCTGTTGCTGCACTTCCTTGGGCATGGTGTCCCACACTTCGTTTGCACCGAAGGGGGCGTTCAGCAGGAAAGTGGCACCTTTCTTGGCGCGGGCCAGCATGTCGTACTTCTCCAGGAAGGAGAAGTTGTGGCAGGCCACAAAGTCAGCCTCCTGCACCAGGTAGGGCGCACGGATGAACTTCTTGCCGAAGCGCAGGTGCGAGGTGGTCATGGAGCCGGCCTTCTTGGAGTCATAGACGAAGTAGGCCTGGGCGTTGTTGCTGGTCTCCTCACCAATGATCTTGATGGAGTTCTTGTTAGCGCCGACGGTACCGTCGGAACCGAGGCCGAAGAACATCGCCTCGTAGACGCCGTCCATGGGGTTCTTGTAGGAGTAATCCACCTTCAGGCTGCAGTTGGTGACATCTTCCTCAATACCGACCACGAACTTGTTCTTGGGCTTGGCGCTTTTCAGGTTGTCCAGCACCGCTTTGGCCATGGCCGGGTTGAACTCCTTGGAGCCCAGACCGTAACGACCGCCCACGATGACCGGATAACCGTCGAACTTGAACTTGCCACTGGCCATTCCTTCGCCGATGGCGGTGCGCACATCCAGGTAGATCGGCTCGCCCAGGGAGCCCGGCTCCTTGGTGCGGTCCAGTACGGCTATCTTCTTGACCGTCTTGGGCAGGGCCTTCAGGAAGGCATCCAGCGGGAAGGGACGATAGAGGCGAATCTTGACCACGCCAACTTTCTCACCTTTTTTAACCAGATTCTCAACGGTGTCCTGCACCACGTCGGCACCGGAGCCCATCACGACGACGACGCGCTCGGCATCCTTGGCACCGACATAGTCAACCAGTTTGTACTTACGACCGGTCAGCTTGCCGAACTTGTCCATCTCCTCCTGTACGATCTTCTCACAGATCGGATAGTAGGGGTTGACCGTCTCGCGGCCCTGGAAATATACATCCGGGTTCTGGGCAGTACCGCGCATCACCGGCTTGTCCGGGTTCAGACCGCGGCCCTTGTGCTCGGCGATCAGCTTGTCATCAATCATGGCCCGCATCTCATCAAAGGAGAGCTCAACCACTTTCTGGATTTCATGGGAGGTACGGAAACCGTCAAAGTAGTGCAGGAACGGAATCCGGCTGCGCAGGGTGGAGGACTGGGCGATCAGTGCAAAGTCCATGACCTCCTGCACGTTGTTGGAACAGAGGAAGGCCCAACCGGTGGAACGGCAAGACATGACGTCCGAATGGTCGCCAAAGATGGACAACGCCTGGGCAGCAATGGCACGGGCCGAAACGTGGAAAACCGTGGAGGTCAGCTCACCGGCGATCTTGAACATGTTGGGGATCATCAGCAACAGACCCTGGGATGCGGTAAAGGTGGTGGTCAGAGCACCGGCCTGCAATGCGCCGTGCACGGCACCGGCAGCGCCGCCTTCGGACTGCATCTCCACAACAGAGGGGACGTTGCCCCAGATGTTTTTCTCGCCAACCGCGCTTTTGGCGTCGGAGATTTCCCCCATTACCGAAGAGGGGGTAATCGGGTAAATGGCAATGACTTCGTTGGTGGCATGGGCCACATGGGCCGCTGCGGTGTTTCCATCAATAGTAACCATCTTCTTGCTCATGCTGCTCCTCCTTATGGTCTGGTACTCAGGTCTATCTGCTATCAAAACGCTACAGCTCGCTTCTACCTTTAAGCGCCCATTGCACGGTCGCCGGATCAACGTATTCTATATCGCTTCCCAGCGGGATGCCATGGGCCAATCGCGTAACCCTGACTCCCAGGGCTTTCAGCTGGCGGGACAGGTACAGGGCCGTGGTTTCACCTTCAACAGAAAAGTTGGTGGCGATCACTACCTCTTGAACCTCTTCCTTGGCGGCCCTTTCCAGCAGTTCAGCTATTCTCAGGTCTGACGGATTCACCCCGTGCAGCGGTGAAATGGCGCCTTGCAGTACGTGGTAGCTGCCGCTGAAGGCATTACTTCTCTCAAGCGCCTGCATGTCCTGCGAGGTTTCCACCACACAGATGATACTGCTGTCTCTCCCCCCGGCACAGAGGTGACAGGGTTCCTGCTCGGTCAGTCCAAAACAGATGGAACAGGGATGAACCCGCTCCTTGACCTGGATCAATGCTTCGGCAAGCGATTCAAGACCACTGGATGACTTGAGCAGGTGAAACGCCAGACGTAAGGCTGTACGCTCTCCGATGCCGGGAAGCTTTTTCAACTCTCCTACCAGCCGATTCAAAGCAGGCGCTTGTTGTAGCATAGAATAAGTACCGATAAAACAATTTTTTATAGTAAAAAAATTTAGTTTTAATAAAAATAAGGGGGCTATCTCATTGACAAGCCGCTACTATTAATTCGAGCTACAGTAAAAAAATTCAGTTTCAATAAAATCAAAACAAGCCGGGAATATTCATGCCACCGGTGATCTTCGCCATCTCGGCAGCCATCTCCGCGTGTACCTTTTTCAAGGCTTCGTTCACGGCAGCAGTGACCAGGTCCTGCAGCATCTCCACATCATTGGGGTCAACCGCCTCCGGTTTGATCAACAGCGTTTTGATTTCATTTTTACCGCTGACAACAACCGTTACCGCGCCACCGCCCGCCGTGGCTTCAGCAGTTCTGTTGGCAGACTCTTCTTGCAGTTTTGCCATCTTTTGCTGGATCATCTGGGCCTGCTTCATCATTCCGGCTAATCCTTTTGACATTCTATCCTCCTTCTGTGGGTGTATTATTACAATTCCTTGATCTCGATAATTTCACCACCCAGTATCCGGATTGCCTCCGTCACCACAGGGTGTTCCATTACTTCACGCCGGACTGACGCGCTCCGTTCGTCCTGTTCATGCTTTTTTTTTTCAGCCAGCGACAGAGGCGCGGGCGTCTGCTCCACATGCCTGATCACCGTAACCGAAATCGTTGTCGCTTGGCGCATGAATTCAGCCGCCAACTGGCGCAGCCGGCCCAGACTATCGGCATCCTGCATGGCGGAGAGGTGAAACGAGCCTTCGGGAAAGCCGATCTCTATCCGGGCGGGCCCATACTGCAATGGGGAGCCATGCTCCAGCACACCGCCCAGCACCGGACTTTGCTCCCGGCAATATTTGACAAAATGTTCCCAGTCGCTGCCGGACAGCTGCTGACACGCCACCGGCGGGACTTCTTCCGGCAACGGGGACGGTGCTGTGGCACCAGCCTGGGCAGGCGCCGGTTTTGCGGGAGGTACGACGCGCCGTTCGGGTGTCTCTGCCACACCGGCTTCCAGCTGTTTGATCCGTTCGATCAGCTGCTGGATCGGCAGCACCGGTTGCAAGGCAGCCATCTTCAACAAAACCATTTCCAGCAAGAGCCGGGGAAAGCTGGAATGGGCCATGCCACTCTCCGCCTGCACCAGCAGCACCAGACGCCGCTGGATATCCGCGGGCTGATGTTCCGACGCCTGCGTGCGCAGCTCATCCAGCTCCGCCTCCGCCAGATCCAGAATCTCCTGCGGCTTCGGCACCGAGCGGATGATCAGTAGATTGCGGAAATGTCCGATCAGTTCTTGCGTGAACTGTCTGACGTTGTAGCCAAAGGCATCGACCCGCCGTACCCCTTCCAGCGCCCCCTGGGTGTCCCCGGTGAAGACGGCTGCGGAGAGGTCAGACAACAAGCGCCGGTCCACCACGCCCACCAGATTGGACACATCCTCATCCGCCACCGATGTACCACAAAACGCCAGCACCTGATCAAAAGTGGAGAGGGTATCACGCATACTGCCGTCCCCCTTGCGGGCGATCATGGCCAAGGCGGCATCACTGATGGTGATGCCCTCGGCAACAGCAATATCCCGCAAGCGCGCCATCAGACGGGCTAGAGATATGCGCTTGAAGTCAAACCGCTGGCAACGGGAAAGGATGGTGATCGGCACCTTGTGGGGTTCGGTGGTGGCAAAGATGAATTTTACGTGGGGAGGCGGCTCTTCCAGTATCTTCAACAGGGCGTTGAAGGCGTTGGTGGAGAGCATGTGCACTTCATCGATAATGTAGATCTTGTAGCGGCTGTGGGAGGGAAGATAGCGGCTGTTGTCGCGCAGTTCCCGCACATCATCCACGCCGGTGTTGGAGGCTCCGTCTATTTCAAAGACATCGGTGGAGGTGCCGTCGGTGATCTCCTTGCAGAGATGACAGGCATTGCAGGGTTCCGCAGCCGGTCCCTGTTCACAGTTGAGGGCTTTGGCCAGAATGCGCGCCGAACTGGTCTTGCCGACACCACGAGCGCCGGTGAACAGAAAGGCATGGGCAACCCGTCCCGTTTCAATGGCATTTTGCAGGGTGCGGCTGACATGCTCCTGACCGGTCAGGTCGGAAAAGGTCTGGGGACGGTATTTACGAGCAAGGACTACGTAGGACACGAAAAGCACCTCACAGGAGGGGCGGGTACAACGGGAAAACCCTTGCGGGCGCAGATGATAGCCGGGTTTGCCCGCGGCACACAGCCACAACCGCTGCCGTTGCTTCCTTCCGGACCTGGCGGGGTTCACGGCCTGCCGTTGCGCGGGGCCCGGCTATCATTTCCGCCCGCAAGGGTTTAAAGGAATAAAATGGCGGAGAGGGAGGGATTTGAACCCTCGGTACGGGATTAGCGTACACACGATTTCCAATCGTGCTCCTTCAGCCGCTCGGACACCTCTCCGCAGAAGGGTCTTGATTTTTACACCACCCGCAAATAATTGTCCAGTATTTTGATTAGCGGCCTTCTTAGGGTGATACAAAAACATCCAAAGCTGTCGTCAGGAAAAAGGTCAGGCTGATGTAGCCATTCATGGTAAAAAAAGCCGCATCCAGCCTGGTCAGATCGCCGTTGCGCAACAGCAGATGCTCATAGAGCAGCATGGCTGCCATGATGACACTGCCGATCCAGAACCAGACGCCCAGGTGTAGTAGTAGTATCAACCAGATCAGCAGCAGCACCGTCAGTAGATGGAACAACCGTGACAACCAGAGTGAGCCGTTTATCCCCAGCGCCACCGGAATGGAATGCAACCCGGCCTGCCGGTCAAAGTCCAGGTCTTGCAGGGCATAGAGAATATCAAATCCGGCCACCCAAAACAGCACCAGCAACCCCATGACCACGGCAGGCAGATCAATTGAACCCTTCAGCGCCACCCAGGCACCGATCGGCGCAGCCGCCAGACAAATCCCCAATACAATATGGGCCAGAGCCGTGAAACGCTTGCAATAGGAATAGAGCACCAGAAAAAACAGCGCAACAGGGGAGAGCTTGAGGCAGAGCGGATTCAGCATGGCTGCCGCCCAGAGCAAAAGCGCCACTGAAATAATGATCACACCAAAGACGGCTTTGCCGGACAGCAGCCCGGCCGGAATGGCACGGCCTGCGGTGCGGGGATTTCGTGCGTCGATTCCGGCATCAATCAAGCGGTTCATTGACATGGCCGCTGTCCGTGCTCCTACCATGGCCAGCACGATAAAGAGCAATTGTCGCCCGGACGGCAGCCCACCTGCCGCCAGCAGGGCCGCTGACAGGGCAAAGGGGAGCGCAAAGATGGTGTGGGAAAACTTGACCATCTCCATGAAAATTGACACTTTTTGCATAATTCCAGCCATTCAGGCAACCTCGTAGGCCAACGTGAGTTCCGGACATCACAACCAAGCCCTGCGTGACCGCATTTCTACACCACAGCGCTGGATTCTGTCAGCCAAATACATTGACTTCCGCTGCTGATGCAACTAAATTGTGATTTTATTTTTGTTCAATAGCCTCTGATTACAGATGATTAAGGAGTTTTTTCATGAACAATCGTTTTCTCGATGCCTGTTGGGGTAAACCGGTTGACCGCACCCCGGTCTGGCTGATGCGTCAGGCTGGACGCTATCTGCCGGAATACATGGCTGTCCGCTCCAAATGCAGCTTTCTTGAACTGTGCAAGACCCCGGAACTGGCTGCCGAAGTAACCATCCAACCGGTGGATATCCTGGGCGTTGATGCTGCCATCCTCTTTTCCGACATTCTGACTCCGGTAGAGCCGATGGGCCTCAAACTGGATTTCGTGCCCGGCCCGGTCTTTGAGAACCCCGTGCGCACCATGGCCGATGTTGAGCGCCTGCGTATTCCTGACCCCGAGGCCGATGTCCCCTACGTTCTGGAGGCTATTCGCATCCTGCGCCGGGAACTGGCATCCAAAGTGCCGCTGATCGGTTTCGGCGGCGCACCGTTCACCCTGGCCTGTTATATGGTTGAAGGCAAAGGCTCCAAGGATTGGGCCACCATCAAACGGATGATGTATTCCGCTCCCGAGATATTTGCCGCCCTGATGGAAAAGGTAACCATGATGGACATGGAATACCTGAACGCCCAGATCAAGGCCGGGGCGCAGGCTATTCAGATCTTCGACACCTGGGGTGGCGTACTGTCCCCCACCGACTACGAAAAATTCGTGCTGCCCTACACCACCAAACTGATCAACGGCCTGAACCGTCAGAACATACCGGTCATCCACTTTGTCAAAGGCTCCGGCACCATGCTGCCCGTCGTACAGAAGGCCGGCGGCGATGTCATGGGCCTGGATTGGCATATCAACCTGGGAGCCGCCCGCGACCAGCTGGGTGCGAAGATGGCTGTGCAGGGCAATCTGGACCCCACCGTGCTCTACGCCCCCAAAGAGGTGATCGAGCGGGAAGTCCAGCGCGTCCTTGACGAAAACGCCGGACGTCCCGGCCACATCTTCAACCTTGGCCACGGCATCCTGCCAACCGTACCCCCGGAGAACGCCATCCATATGGTGGAATGCGTGCACCGGCTTTCCCAGAGGTAACAACCATGTCCGTCACCATGAAAAATATCGTGCTCTTTGTCACCGACCTGGCCAAAGCCAAGGCGTTTTATGCCGGTCAGCTGGGCCTGCCGCTGGCCGGAGAAACCCAGATGCTGCTGGAGTTCTTTCCCACATCGGGAACCACCCTGGGCATCGCCCTGGCCTTGCAGGACGAGGCACGCAATCTGGTGGGACGCCATACCGGCATCACGCTGCAGGTCAAAGGGATTGAAAAATTGTGCGAAGCCATGACCAACAGCGGCGTTACCTTTGTGGAGCCGCTGGAGGTTTCGCCCTGGGGTAAAATGGCGGTAATCGCCGATCCGGACGGCAACCAGTTCGCTCTGGTAGAGCTTTGATGCTCTGCGTTGACAGCATACTGCTCGATGATCTGACAGAACAAGCGCGGAGATCACCCCGCCTGCGGATGAACCACAATTTTCATCCGGCTGATGCAGCCACCTGTCATCGCCTGCTGAACGCCATCGAACCCGGCTCTTATATCCGCCCGCACCGCCACCTTGATCCGGAAAAAGATGAGACCTTTGTGCTGATTCGCGGCACGCTGGGCATTCTTACCTTTGCCAATGACGGCACCGTAAGCGCCAGTACACTGCTTAAGGCAAAATCAGACACCTGCATCGCCACCATCCCCCATGGGGTCTGGCATACCGCAGTCAGCCTGGAACCCGGCACCATTTTCTTCGAAGCAAAGGCCGGGCCCTATCTGCCCTTTACCGAGCAGGAAAAGTCGCCTTGGGCACCCGGCGACACCGATCCCGATGCTTCCTCCTATTTCCAAAATCTATGCGCATACTTCTCTGCCTCATAGCTGCACTGCTGTGGGCGTCATCCGCTGAAGCGGCCCAGCGGATGCGTCCTTACAGCGGCATCGGCGTCCTTGCCATCAGCACCATCGGACTGACCGACGCCATACCGTACTACAACGAGCCGGGACTGGTGCGCAGCGGTATGCTTGCACCAGAAGCGGCACAACACCTGAACGACTGGATATTTGACGTTCCCGACCGGCTTTTACTGCTGGTCAAGGCCCGTAAAGGCGAGTGGCTGAGGGTTGAACGTGATGAGGCCGGCCGCGAGTCCTGGCTGTTGCAGCAACGGCACTGGCAGTACACCCCTTGGGCGCAGTATCTGAAGGGCCGATACGTCACTTTTCTGCCTAACAGCCCCAAACGGCTGATGCAGACCGTGCCCCAGCCCAACGCCCTGCAGGGGGTCCCCCGCGCTGCCCAATCCCCGCCGATGCGTATCATCATGGTGCAGGGTGACTGGGCTTATGTGCTGCTTGACCAGTCCAGCTCTGCATGGATCCGTTGGCGGGAATCGGACAGCCGACTGCTGATCGGATTCCGCGAAGAAAGCACGCGGCCATAAAAACATTTGACCTGACTTTAACTGGTATGATAAGTGATGCACCCCATGAATTACATTATTGCAACAGCGGCACGAGCTATCACCGCCGCGGCGAAAAACGCCGCGGATTTTGCTGCTGCCTGCTGATCGCAAACGATTTTAAGAATCACGACAGCCGTGGGCATGCAGCCTGCGGCTGTTTTTGTTTTTGTATCTATGAATTACACCATCAAAGGAGCATTCAGACCATGCGCGTACAGCTTGTCCCCCCCGGCACCGGCGAACTGACCTACGAGATCAGAAATATCGTCAACGTCGCCGAAAAACTGCAGAAATGCGGCGTCACCATCAACTGGGAAAATATCGGCGATCCCATTGTCAAAGGCGAACAGATCCCGGCCTGGATGAAACAGATTGTTGCCGATGCGGTACTGGAAAACGACACCTGGGGCTATTGCCATACCCGTGGCGTGCTGAAAACCCGCGAGTTTATCTGCAGCCAGACCAACAGTCGCGACGGCGCACAGATAACCCCGGACGACATTATCTTCTTTAACGGCCTGGGGGACGCCATTGCCAAAATATACGGTTGCCTGGCCCCTGAAGCACGGGTGCTGATGCCTTCCCCGTCCTACACCACCCATACCCTGGGCGAAATCGGCCACGCCCATGCCCCTTCCCTGCACTTCCGCCTCAAACCCGACGCCGGATGGACTCCGGATATGGAAGAGCTGCGGGCACAGGTGCGCACAAACCCTTCCATCTGCGCCATCATGATCATCAACCCCGACAACCCCACCGGCATGGTCTATCCCAAGGAAACCTTGCAGACCATTGTTGCGGTGGCACGGGAATTCGGCCTGTTCATCATCGCCGACGAGGTTTACACCAATGTTGTTTATAATGGTCAGTCAACCGTGCCGATCAGCGATGTCATAGGCGATGTCCCGGCCATCAGCCTGAAAGGGATATCCAAAGAGTTCCCCTGGCCAGGCTCGCGCTGCGGCTGGATCGAAGTCTACAACGGCCATGACGATGACCAGTTCCGCAAATACATCAACCTGATCCTGACCTCCAAAATGAACGAAGTCTGCTCCACCACACTGCCGCAAACCGTGATCCCGGCAATCATGCAGCACCCTGAATACCAGACCTATCTGCAGGAGCGGATCGCCCTGTACGAAACCTCAAGCAACATTACTTACAACTTCCTGAAAGAGGTGCCGGAACTGCTGGTCAACCGTACCAATGGTGCCTTCTACATGGCGGTGGCCTTCAAGGACGGTGTACTGAATAACCGCCAGTCACTGCCCATCGCCAATGATGAGGTACGCGGTCTGGTTGAATCGCTGGTCAACCAGCCGGGCGTTTCACCGGACAAGCGCTTCGTCTATTACATCCTGGCTACCACCGGCATCTGTACCGTACCGCTCTCCTCCTTTGCCACGGAGCTTCAGGGCTTCCGGGTCACCCTGCTGGAGCGCAACCCGGCGGAAACCGAGCGGATTTACCACACGCTGGCCGAGAAGATCAGGGAATACGTAGCCTCATAACGGAGCTTGCACATGGATTTCAATCATTTCGACCATCAGGGACAGGCGATTATGGTGGATGTCAGCGCCAAACAGCCGACCCTGCGCACCGCCATTGCCGAAGCCCGGGTCAGCATGACAGCAGAGCTGGCTGCCAAGGTGGCCGCCTGCGGCAGCGCCAAGGGCGATGTGCTGGGAGTGGCCCGCCTGGCCGGTATCGCCGCAGTCAAGCGCACACCGGACCTGATTCCGCTGTCCCATCCGCTGGCGATTCATCATGTTGCCATCGAATTCCAGACCGATACCGCCATCGGCCGCATCGCTATCCGCTGCACAGTACGGGCTTTCGAGCGGACCGGCGTCGAAATGGAGGCCATGACCGGCGCTTCGGTGGCAGCCCTGACCATTTATGACATGGTAAAGGGAGCGGACAAGACCGTTGAAATCGTCGGCATACGTCTGCTGTTCAAGGAAGGCGGCAAAAGCGGTACCTTCCAGCGGGAGGAGGGCTGATGCGCGTGGCAATTCTTACCTTGAGCGACAAAGGATCACGAGGGGAACGGGTGGATGCCAGCGGCCCGGCCCTTGCAGCGTGGCTGGAACTCCGCGGCTGCACAACAGTGGCCAGCGCCATCATTCCCGATGATCACGCAACCATTGTCGCCACGCTGTCGGAATGGGCGGACACTGACCGGGCAGACCTGATCCTGACCACCGGCGGTACCGGTGTCTCGCCACGAGATAGTACACCGGAAGCAACCCTGGCGGTCATTCAGCGGGCCATTCCCGGTATTGGCGAACTGATGCGCCTGCGTTCCATGGAAATAACCAAAACCGCCGCTCTCTCACGGGCCATGGCCGGCATACGGGGACAAAGCCTGATCATCAACTTGCCGGGTAGTCCCAAGGGAGCCGTGGAATGCCTCGAAGCGGTCTGGCAGGTGGTCCCCCACGCCGTGGAGAAGATCCGGGGAGACCAAAGCGACTGCGCCGGAAAGTATTAATCACCAGCAAACGCCCCGTTGTCACCTGACAGCGGGGCATTTTGTATGTATCCTCTGAAGCTTCCTGTCCACTGTCATCCGTCTGTTTTCAAATACCGATCTGTTCTTCGTGCAGATAAAAAAATCTGCTGACCGCTGCCCCTGCATGGAGCGCTGTAACAACCTGATTCTTTGCCTCACAGCACAACTCATAATTAAAGTACTGTTTTGAAACGAATTCATCGGCACGCTGCGCTTGCAATACAGCTGTATGGTTCTATAGTTATTGCCAGCTGGACTGTTGATCAGCGCCAAGGAGCCGGAAATGGCAATAAAAAAAGAACTGCTTGAAGAACTTCGCCAGCGTCGCGTAGCAGCACTGGCCGGCGGCGGTGCGGAAAAGATGAAGAAACGCCATGCCGCAGGGCGGCTGAGCGCCAGGGAACGGGTTCTGCTGTTCTTTGACAACGCTTCATTTAATGAGTACGGCATGCATGTGAACCATGCCTGCCATATGCCGGGATTTGCCGGAAAGTTCATGCCCGGCGACGGGGTAGTTACCGGTACCGGCAACGTGGATGGCCGTCCGGTTGCTATTTTCAGCCAGGACTTTACGGTGGGTGGCGGAGCGCTTGGCCAGATGCACGCCAAGAAGATCTGCGATATCATGACCATTGCCTGTGAAACCGGCATTCCGGTGGTGGCGATCAATGATTCCGGCGGCGCCCGCATCCAGGAGGCGATTCACAGCCTCTCCGGCTACGGCCAGGTATTTTACCAGAACGTAGCCGCCTCCGGGGTGGTGCCCCAGATCGCCATCATTGCCGGTCCCTGCGCCGGTGGCGCTGCCTACAGCCCGGCCCTGATGGATTTCCTGATTCAGACTCGCACACATTCCAGCATGTTTATCTGCGGCCCGGAGGTGATCAAGGCTGCCACCGGTCAGATCGCCCCCATTGAACAGTACGGCTCTGCCGAGGCCCATGCCAGCGTCAGCGGCAATATCCACTTTATTGCCGAGGATGATCGCCACGCCATAAGCATCGCCCAGCAACTGCTCAGCTTCCTGCCGCTCAATAACCTGCAGGACCCACCTCACGGCATCCCTGAAGAGATTCTTATTGAGTATGATGAAGGGATGAACGAACTACTGCCAGATGATGCCAAGACTGGTTTTGATGTGTACACAGTGATTGAGCGTCTGTTGGATAGCGGCCAATGGCTGGAGGTTCACCGTGAGTTTGCCCGTAATATCGTTGTCGGGTTCGGGCGGATTAACGGCATGGTGGTGGGACTGGTGGCCAATCAGCCGGCCTACAAGGCGGGCTGCCTGGATATCGACAGTTCCGACAAGGCGGCCCGTTTTATCCGCTTCTGCAACGCGTTCAATGTGCCGCTGGTGAACCTGGTGGATGTGCCCGGTTTCATGCCGGGTCTGGCCCAGGAACGAGGCGGAATTATCCGTCATGGCGCCAAGATGCTCTTTGCCTACGCCGCTGCCACGGTACCCAAGATTACCGTGATCATGCGCAAGGCTTACGGCGGTGCGTATCTGGCCATGTGTTCAAAAGATATGGGAGCTGATTTTGTTTTCGCCTGGCCCTGCGCCGAAATTGCCGTAATGGGGGCCGAAAGCGCCACCCGGATCATCTACAAAAAAGAGATTGAAGAGGCTGAAGATCATCAATCAAAAGAAGCGGAACTGATCAAGTCCTACCGTGACCATTTCGCCACCCCCTATCAGGCCGCTTCCCGCGATATGGTTACCGATGTAATCGAACCGGCTGAAACCAGGACGCGGTTGTCGCAGGCGCTTAGAATCTCGTTGACCAAACGGGTAACACGACCGGCCAAAAAGCACGGTCTGATCCCGTTGTAATCCGGAGGTATGATGTCAACAGCGCCAACCTCACTTACCACCCCGCCAGCCGCTTCACCGGCAGCTGACCAGGCAATCTTCAAGGTGCTGCCTGACGGCACTGTTTTGTACAAGACCTATCAACAGGCAGAGCAGGCCGCGCAGCAGATGAAGGGTGCCAAGCAGGGAGAAGGTGCTAAAAAACAGGCACAGGTCAAGCTTGGCGAGACGCATCTGGCAAAGGATGGCCAGATTCTGCCCTACACTCTGGGCGGTCTGGTGGAGTTCCAGTTGACCGGACTGATTGTGGTGATGGTGGTGCTGATCAGCTTAAGCCTGATCTGTGCTGCCATCGGTCGTCTGCTCCGATCGCTGCTCGCAGCCCCTGTAGTTCCTGCCTCTCCTGCACCGCTTCAGTCGCCAATGCCAACAGCCGCAGCGTCCGGCATCCATCCCGGACTTACTGATCAGCAACTGGTAGTGTTGCTGACCGCAGCAGCCCGGGAGGCACTTGGCAGTCCGATCCGTATTGCAAAATTTCGTCCTCTGGCTGCCCGTGATCTCAACTGGTCGGCACAGGGACGCAATGTCCTGCAATCCCACCGCCTGAAATAGCTGCCCTGAAAGGAAACCATTACATCATGAAACGATTGCGAATCACTCTGGAAGGCAAAACCTATGAGGTCGGTGTAGAGGTTCTTGACGATTCAGTCTCTGGTGCTTCGTCATCTCCCTCCGCAACTCCATTTTTAGCCAGACCTGCTTCTGCCGCTGCTGTTGCACCGGCTGCTGCGCCAGTACCTGAGGACGGCTGCACCACGGTTGTCTGCCCCATGGCCGGTCTGGTGTTCAAGTGCCTGGTCAAGGCTGGCGACACCGTTACCCAGAACCAGGTGGTTATTGTGCTGGACGCCATGAAGATGGAGACCCCGGTGTACGCTCCGGTGGCCGGAACAGTGCGGTCTCTGCTGGTCAAGGAAGGGGATGCGGTGGACGAGGGACATTGTTTATTGCAGATCGATGGTGGAGCGTAATGAGCAATGTACTGAATGACGTCAGGCTGATGTTTTTGCATGACACCGGCTTTCAATATGTCAACGGCCCGATGGTCATCATGTGGCTGGTCTGTGGCCTGCTGTTCTATCTGGCCATCAAAAAACAGTACGAACCGCTGCTGCTGCTGCCGATTGCCTTCGGGGCCCTTCTGGCAAACCTGCCGACCAGGGCGCTCTATGACGGCGGCTGGACTCTGGAGGGGATGTACTACCCAACCGCCGGTCTGTATTACTATATCAGCCAGGGAATCCACCTGGAACTATTCCCGCCGATCATTTTTCTGGGGGTGGGGGCGCTGACCGACTTCGGGCCGCTGATTGCCAATCCCCGCACCCTGCTTTTGGGTGGCGCTGCCCAGGCAGGGGTCTTTGCCACCATGTTCTGCGCCGTGGCCTCCGGCTTGTTCACCCTGGGTGAGGCTGCCTCCATCGGCATCATCGGCGGCGCTGACGGCCCCACCTCCATTTTCACCGCCAACAAACTGGCCCCGCACCTGATCGGTCCCATTGCCGTAGCAGCCTACACCTACATGAGCTTGGTGCCGTTGATCCAACCACCGATCATGAAGGCGCTGACCACCGATGCGGAACGTAAAATCCGGATGAAGAGTCTGCGCAAGGTCGGCAAGCTGGAACGGATCATCTTTGCTCTGGTGGTAATGGTGCTCTGCATCATGGTGGTGCCGGACGCCTCAGCCCTGGTCGCCATGCTGATGTTGGGGAACGTACTGCGGGAATCGGGCGTAGCGGATCGTCTGGTGAAGGCCTGCCAGAATGAGATTATCAATGTTACCACCATCTTCCTCGGCACCGCAGTGGGCATGACCATGCAGGCTGACATATTCCTGCGCCCCACCACCATGGTGATCATCGGCATGGGGGTTGTGGCGTTCGGGTTTTCCACGGCCAGCGGAGTGATAATGGCCAAGATCATGAACCGGCTCTCCCCCAACAACCCGGTCAATCCGCTAATCGGCTCTGCCGGTGTCTCCGCAGTGCCAATGGCGGCGCGGGTCAGCCAGACTGTGGGAGCACAATATGACCCGCAAAACCATCTGCTGATGCATGCCATGGGGCCCAACGTGGCGGGCGTCATCGGCACCGCTGTAGCGGCAGGGTACATGATCAGCCGCCTGGGATGAAGAACAGCCCTGACCGCACGAGAATTCAAAATTGAAACGAATCTGCTCCGTGCCGTGCAACCTGTTGCAGCGCCGTTGTCATTCGCGGTTTCCTTTGTTAGAATCCCTCCTCCATGAAAATCAAACGCCTTGAAATAAGCGGGTTTAAAAGTTTTGCCGACCGGGTTGTGCTGGATTTCCAGCAAGGGGTAACCGGCGTGGTCGGCCCTAACGGCTGCGGAAAATCCAACATTGTGGACGCCATCCGCTGGTGCATGGGGGAGCAGTCCGCCAAAAACCTGCGCGGCAAGGCGATGGAAGATATCATCTTCGCTGGCAGCGACTCGCGCAAGCCTCTGGGCATGGCGGAGGTCTCGCTGATATTTTCGACGGAGGACGGTCTGGCCCCGGCCAAATACCTTGATTACGGCGAGATCCAGTTGACCCGGCGTCTCTACCGGGATGGCGAGAGCGAATACCTGCTGAACAAAATCCCCTGCCGTTTGCTGGATATCACTGAACTGTTCATGGATACCGGCGTCGGTACCAAAGCCTACTCCATCATTGAGCAGGGCAAGATCGGCCAGATCCTGCATTCCCGCCCCGAAGAGCGGCGGCTTTTGATTGAGGAGGCCGCCGGCGTCACCCGCTACAAGGCCCGCAAGCAGCTTGCCCTGAAAAAAATCGAAGGCACCCGGCAGAACCTGCTGCGCTTAAACGACCTGATCGGCGAAATCAAGCGGCAATTGGGCTCGTTGCAACGCCAGGCGAAAAAGGCGGAAAAGTTCAAGGAATACCGCCAGGAGCTGCGGGATCTCGACATGCGCAGCATCATGCACCGGGCTGCAACGGTGCAGGCAGACCGCACTGAAGCCGAACAGGGGCTGGTGCGGCTGAACGAAGAGATGCAGTTGGCCTTTGCCGCTGTCGCCCAGGCTGAAAATCGCATGGAAGAGGACCGCCTGGCGATCCTTGAAGCGGAAAAACGGTTGAATACGGTTCAGGAAGAACTGTTCCGCTGGCGCAGTGACGCTGCCGCCTGCGAAAACGGTCTGGTCTTCCGGCGCCGGGAACATGATACGCTGGGAGAGCGGCTGGTTCGCCTCGACCAGGAACTGCTGTCCCTCTCCGGCAGCAAGGATACGGCATCCGTCCAACTGGCGGAAACGCAGCAGCAGCAACAGCAGGTGGCACAGCGCCTCACGGAAGCAGCAGCCGCACTCTTGGCCGCCCAGGAAGCACTACAGGAGCAGGAAGAACAGTTCGAAAGCGCAAACACCTGGCTGGAACAGGGGCGGCGCGAGCTCTTTGCCGCACTGGCGGAGGTAAACCGCTGCCGGACACAGATTGACGGGATCACCAAGCGCCTGCTGCAGATGGAAGAGCTGCGGCAGCGGCATGACCTTGAAAAACTGCGTCTTACCGAACGCATGACAACGCTGACCGGTCAGCAGACCACGCTTGAGGAGCAGCTTGTAGGTCAGCGGACCAGCCAGCAGCAGATAGCGAGTGAAATCGAGCGCTTAGGCGAGCAGGAGCGGCTTATCAAATCACAGACTCCTATTCTGGAAAAGCGTTGGCAGACCTGTCATGACACCTTGAACCGTACCGCTTCGCGTCTCACGTCATTGCAGGAGCTGGAAGCCCAGTTTGAAGGGTATGGACATGGCGTACGGGTTCTTTTGAAGGATGCTCCGCTGCGGGAACGACTGGGGGGCATGCTGGCAGATCTGCTTGAGGTGCCGGAAGAGCTTGAAGCGGCCCTTGAAGCGGTATTGGGCGACCGTTTGCAGATGATCATCTGCCACGATCCTGCCGATGCCCTTGAAAGCCTTGCCTACCTGCGCACCCACGGAGGAAGGGCTTCTCTGGCACTGCCACGAAACGGAACTGCAGCCAGCTTCAAGGTTCTTGATGGTCGCGCCACTCCGCTGCTGACAAAAGTCACCGGGCCTGAAACCTTAAGTGGCCTCATGTCATGCCTGCTGTCCGAGACCTATCTTGTGGCCGACCTGGAAACGGCACTGGAACTTGGTACAAACAGTCCGGAAGCCATCTTTGTCACCGGTGGTGGCGATCTGGTGGCGTTGGGCGGTGTCATCAGCGGCGGGTCCGCTGAACTGGTGCAATCCGGCATCATCCACAAAAAGCGTGAGATCAAGCTACTGGAAGAGCAACGCCTGGCCTTGCAGGTTGAACTGACCCTGCATGACGACGAGCGCAAGCGATTACGGGAAATGACCCAGGAAGTGACGCACACTCTTGCAGAGGAACGTACGCGGCTGCATCGTGGCGAACTGGCGCTTGCCAGCCTTGTGAAAGATGTGCAGCAGGTAGCTGGTGACATGGCACAGACCGAGGAACGCCTCAAACTGAATACCATGGAACTGGCCGGCCTTGCCGATGAACAACAGACGCAGCAGCAGGAACTTGAACGCCTGACACAAGCCTTGCAGAGCGGGGAGCAGGCCGTACAGCGCCTTGAAGCGGAGCTGGCAACCCGCGGGGCCGGAATTGAAGAGCAACGCCGGATGCTTGCGGCTGCCAGGGAACAGTTAACCACCCTGCGCGTGTCCGAGGCAACTCTGCGGGAACAGGCAGAATCGTTACAGCGCAGCACAGCAGCCACCGCCACCCGGCTTCAGGAGTTCGATCAACGTTGCCAACAGGGAGCAACGGACCGACAGGCGGCACAGGAGCAGCGGCAGAATCTGGCGCTGGAAATTGCCGCCGAGGAACAGCGCCTCAAGGAGCTGCTTTCGCAACAACTCACCCTGGATGAGCTGTTGCGTACGACACGTGCAACCTATGAAGTGATCGGGGCCAAACTATCCGAAAGTGACGCAGCACTCCGCGTCTGCCGGGCTGACAGTGAAATGGTGCGGCAACGCCAGTCAGAACTGACTCTGCGCTGTTCATCGCTGGCGATGCAGCTTGAGAATCTGGATCAGAATCTCCAGGAGCGCCACCGGATTACCATTGCCGAAATGGCAGAGCGTCCTGATAACACCGAATTCGACGAAGCAGCCGCCCGGACCAGGCAACAGGAGCTTGAACAGCTTCTGGAAGAGTTGGGAGACGTCAACCTGATGGCCATTGAAGAGTGCGCCGGCATGGAGGAACGGCACAACTTCCTGACGGCCCAGAAAGCTGACCTTGAGGAGTCGGTTCAGGATCTGCAGCAGGCGATACAGAAAATCAATAAGACTACCCGCAAACGTTTTTTCGACACCTTTACCCGGATCAACAGCATGTTCAGCGAGATATTTCCGCGCCTGTTCTGCGGAGGCCAGGCGGAGCTGCGTCTGACCGATGAGCAGGACCTGCTGGAGACCGGCATTGATATCATCGTACAGCCGCCGGGTAAAAAATTGTCAAATGTTATGCTGCTTTCGGGCGGCGAAAAGGCCCTGACCGCCGTTGCCCTGATCTTTGCCATATTTCTGATCAAGCCGACCCCGTTCTGCCTGCTGGATGAGGTGGATGCACCGCTTGATGATGCCAATATCGGCCGTTTCAACGAAATGGTGCGGGAAATGAGTGCCATTTCCCAATTCATCATAATCACTCACAACAAAACCACCATGGGCGTTGCCGATACTCTCTACGGCGTCACCATGGAAGAACCGGGCGCATCACGGATAGTCTCGGTCAAACTACATTAGGCGTTGTTACAACCGTCTGTTTCTGTTATTTTTTCCGCGTCTGAGCAGAATCCATTCTGGAGTTCCCCATGCCGTTTCAGTCGATTCTGAAAAATCTGGTGGAATCTGTCCCCGGTGCAATCGGTGCCATACTGGTTGACTGGGAAGGGGAGGCCGTACAGGAATACAGCCACGGCACCCCCTACGACATCCGCTTTATCGGCGCACACAACGGTGTGGTTTTGTCTCGCCTGCGGGACAGCCATCGGGACAACCAGGGCGGTGCCATTGAACATGTGGAAATTTCATCGGAACAACAGCATCTGCTGACCGGCGTGGTTGATCCCGATTATTCGTTGGTGCTACAGGTCAAGCGCCCTGCTGCAATGGCATGTGCCCGCTATCATTTTACCGATGCACTACAGCGTATCAGAAGGGTTTTATAAATGGCTGAAGAAAAAAGCAGCTTTCTGAAGGGACTGTTGCAACGGGTAACGGGAACAGTCTCTCCTTCCGAAGCACCGGAGCAGGAAAAAACAACGGAAACCAGCCAGGAACCGGAAGGTTTCTTTTCGCGATTAAAGAATGGCTTGAAAAAAACCACTGACGGTCTGGTGGGGCGTATTGATGCGCTGGTTCTGGGGAAAAAGGAGATCGATGCCGATACGCTGGAGGAGTTGGAAGAGATTCTTATTACCTCGGATATCGGCGTACATACGGCTATGGAGCTGATCCGTTCTCTGGAACAGCGCCTTTCCCGCAACGAATTGAAGGATGGCGAAGCCTTGCGGGCAGCCCTTAAAGCAGACCTGCTTGAGCGACTTATGGCGCACCACAGCACCTTGCATCCGGAGGGGACGGCCCCCTTTGTCATATTGGTGGTGGGGGTGAACGGCGTCGGTAAGACCACCACCATCGGCAAGCTGGCAGCACGCTACACGGCACAAGGCAAACGGGTGTTACTTGCCGCCGGGGACACCTTTCGGGCAGCAGCAGCCGAGCAGCTTTCCATCTGGGGGGAGCGGGCCGGTGTGGAGGTGGTCCGTCACCAGGATGGTGCCGACCCATCAGCCGTTGTCTTTGATGCCTGCAAAGCGGCCCTGGCACGGGAAGTTGATTTGCTGATTATTGATACGGCAGGCAGGTTGCACACCAAAGTTAATCTGATGGAAGAGATGAAAAAAATTCATCGGGTAATCGGTCGGGAAATCCCCGGCGCACCCCATGAAACACTGTTGATACTGGACGCCGCCACCGGCCAGAACGCACTGTCCCAGGCAAAACTTTTCAAGGAGTCCGCAGGCGTAACCGGGCTGGCGCTGACCAAGCTGGATGGCACTGCCAAAGGCGGCATCGTGGTGGCGGTATCGCGTGAATGCGCCCTGCCGGTACGCTTTATCGGTATTGGCGAAGCTGTTGAGGATCTTCGGGACTTTGATCCGCAGGAGTTTGTGAATGCCCTCTTCCAGGCATAAACAATGTGATCTATTTGGGGATTTCACCCAAATGCCACTTGACGTTGTTCAAGAAAATCAATATATTATTTCACCCTCGTTAGGAGTTGAACATATGAACGCAGAACTTTTTGACAAACTTGAAACCAAAATCAGTGAACTGCTGGCCCGCCACAGCGCGCTGAAAGATGAAAATAACCGGCTGGCCGAAGAAAATCAACAGTTGCAGCAGGAACGTGAAGGGCTCAAGGAACGTATTGATGCAATCCTGAGCAAGTTTGACGACCTGTAATTCAGATGAAGTCAACCCATCTGGTGACAGTGTTGGGGCGTGAAATTCCGGTCAAAAGTTCTGCACCGGAAGAAAAAGTTCGGGCAGTTGAAACCTTTGTAAACGTTCGCATTGAAGAAATTCGTAGCCGCCTCACCACGGCGGATCCACAACTGGTAACTATTATCGCCTTGTTGAACATCGCAGAGTCGTACCTGGAACAGCAGGCGGCTCTGGAAAACAGACCACTCCTTGATACAAGGATGCACAGTTTGCTGGACAGACTTGACAAGGCATTGGGAAACTCCGGTCTCTTCAGGGAGACTTGATATATATTCCAACGCGCAACCTGTTGTACATTGTTCAGTTTCCGCAGGACAACCTGCGTACTGATACCCGCACTGGCCTATATATCCGCACCGTGAAAGGGGCGGTAGAATTTCCGCACGTACCGGTCTTGTGAGCCAACCGGAACGTCCTTTCACTCCTACCTGAAGTGACCGAACCTGAAATTCTCAGGTAATACCCTACAGTTATCTGTTTTGAAGGCCATTATGCCCAAGGCCGGTTTACGACGTACATTGCTGCGCTGCCGTAGCGAGATGGTCCCGATTATCTGGCAAGCGGCAAGCAGGCTGGCCCAAGAGCGGCTTATGGCGCTTGAAGCATTTTCCGGAGCTGCATCTATTGCGCTCTATGCGCCGATCCGCAACGAAGTTGATACCGCACTGATTTTTGATGAGGCCCGCCGTGACGGCAAGCGGGTGCTCTATCCAAGAGTCTGCAATGAAGAGATGCGGTTTCATGAAGTTGCACACGCTGACGGTCTGGAGCAGGGAGCTTTCGGCATACTTGAACCCTGCAGAACCGGTGAAGGCCTTCCCCCTGATGCCGCCGACCTGATCGTGGTTCCGGGTGTTGCCTTTGATCTTTCCGGGCACCGGGTAGGATTCGGCAAAGGGTATTATGACCGTTTCTTGGCAACATTGCACAGGCCGGTAACTCTGGTGGGACTCTGTCATGATTTCCAACTGCTGGAACGGGTTCCCAGCGAAGGGCATGACATCAGAATGCAGTATATCGTGACGGAACAGCGCGTGGTTGTTCCCGATTGAGACGTGAAGCAGGAACCGGCCCCACGGGCGGCCGGATGATCATATAGAAGGAGGATGCGGTATGATGACCAGTATTATCATGGCGCTGGTAATTGTTGCGGTTGCCGGCGTAGCTTATTTTGCAGGAAATCGTTTCGGTCGCAAAAGCACGGAGGGGATTATTGGTCAGGCCGAGGAACTGGCGGCCAAGGTTCTGGAGGATGCGCGCCGGGAGGCCGATACGATCACCAAAGAGGCCGAACTGAAGGCCAAGGATTTGGCCCTGGCCGCAAAGGAACAAGCTGAGGGCGAACTTAAGGAAAAGAAGAAGGACATTCAATCCCAGGAAAAACGGCTACAGCAGAAAGAAGAGCATCTGGACAAGAAGGCGGTTCTGGTTGATCAAAAGGAGATGGACCTGCTGAAGAAGGAACAGGCGCTTACCGTTAAGGAACAAAGTGTTGTCAGCAAGGAAGATGAGTTATCCCGCGGTCTGGACCAGCAAAAGACCCGGCTGGAGCAAATTTCCGGCATGTCTGCGGAGGAAGCCAAAAATACGCTGGTGGAAGCGATGGAAAGCGAAGCACGCCATGATGCCGCCAAACGGATCAAGCTGATTGAGGACGAAGCGCGTGAAACGGCAGACAAAAAATCCAAGGAGATCATCGCCTCGGCCATTCAGCGCTACGCCGGTGAATATGTTTCGGAAAAATGCGTTTCGGTGGTGCCGTTGCCATCCGACGAGATGAAGGGACGAATTATCGGGCGTGAGGGCCGCAATATCCGCGCTTTAGAGGCTGCCACCGGCATTGACCTGATTATTGACGACACCCCGGAAGCGGTGATCCTCTCCGGCTTCAATCCGGTTCGCCGTGAGATTGCCCGCTTGTCTCTGGAGAAGCTGCTCTCCGATGGCCGCATCCATCCTGGCCGGATCGAAGAGGTTGTGGCCAAGTCCGAGGAAGAGGTGGAGAAAGCGATCAAAGAAGCCGGTGAACAGGCCGCCTTTGACCTGGGTGTTCACGGTATCCATCCTGAAGTGCTCAAACTGGTGGGACGGCTCAAGTACCGTACCTCCTACACCCAGAACGTCTATCAGCACTCGCTGGAAGTGGCGTTCCTCTGCGGCATCATGGCTGCCGAACTGGGTATCAACGTCAAGCAGGCCAAACGGGCCGGCCTGCTACACGACCTGGGCAAGGCGGTTGACCATGAGGTTGAAGGTTCACACGCGGTCATCGGCGCCGATCTGGCTCGCAAGTACGGAGAATCACCCAAGATCGTCCATGCCATTGCCGCCCACCACGAAGATGAAAAACCGTCCACCATCCTGGCCGTACTGGTGCAGGCGGCAGACGCCTTGTCCGGCGCGCGACCCGGCGCACGGCGGGAGATGATGGAAAGCTATGTCAAGCGTCTGGAGGATCTGGAGCGGATCGCCACCTCCTTTGACGGCGTGCAGAGTTCCTTTGCCATCCAGGCCGGTCGTGAAATCCGGGTCATGGTCTCCAGTGAAAAGGTTTCTGACGACCAGTCAGTACTGCTGGCCCGGGACATTGCCAAGAAGATTGAAAGCGAAATGACCTATCCCGGCATGATCAAAGTGAATGTGATCAGGGAAACCCGCTCCACAGAATACGCTCGCTAGTGTCAGTTCGCATCTTATTCATAGGTGACATCATCGGCAGCCCCGGACGGACCGCCATCAGCCGGGAATTACACCGGTTGGTGGACCGTCACGCCATAGATCTGGTCATTGCCAATGGCGAGAACGCGGCCGGCGGTTTCGGCATTACCCCGGATACGGCGGCAGAACTGTACCGCCAGGGAATCAACCTGCTAACCAGCGGCAACCATATCTGGGACAAAAAGGACAACAGCGGCTTCCTGGAGCGGGAGGAACGGATCATCCGCCCTTTGAACTACCCGCCCGGCACAGCTGGCCGCGGTTCCACGGTGGTGGAAACCCCCGGCGGCATCAAAGTCGGCGTGCTGAACCTGGAAGGGCGGGTTTACATGAAGAACCTGGACTGCCCCTTCCGCACTGCCGATGCCGAGCTGGAACAGTTACGCAAAGCGACCTCCGTCATCCTGGTGGATATCCATGCCGAAGCCACCTCGGAAAAATCAGCTCTGGGCTGGTATCTTGATGGCCGTGTTTCTGCCGTGGTGGGTACGCACACCCATGTCCAGACCGCTGACGAACGGGTTCTGCCAGGCGGTACCGCCTACATCAGTGATGTGGGAATGACCGGCTCCTTTGATTCGGTAATCGGCCTTGACAAGGAACAGGCAATCCAGCGCTTCCTGACCCAGCAATCGATCAAGTTTGACGTGCCCAAGAAGGATCTACGGATCAACGCCGTCGTGATCGGAGTGGAAACCAAAACCGGCAAAGCGGTCAGTATCGAGAGAATAAATATAGCTTGTTAAGGATAGCAAGGAGCAAGGAATGAGCGGAACCGTTGCCGAACAGATGGCCGTCATCAAACGCGGCTGTGTTGAACTGCTGGTCGAGAAGGAACTGGAAGACAAACTGGCCACAGGCCGCCCGCTGATCATCAAGGCCGGCTTCGACCCCACTGCGCCGGACCTGCACCTGGGTCACACCGTGCTGATCCAGAAACTGCGCCAGTTTCAGCAGTTGGGCCATGATGTGCACTTCCTGATCGGCGATTTCACCGGCATGATCGGTGATCCCACCGGCAAGTCAGAAACCCGCAAGGTGCTGACCCGCGAGGATGTGCTGCGTAACGCCGAGACTTACAAGGAACAGGTTTTCAAAATTCTCGATCCCGGGAAAACCAAGGTGGTCTTCAACTCCTCCTGGCTGAACGAGCTGGGCTGCGGCGGCATGATCGCCCTGGCTTCCAAGTACACCGTGGCCCGCATGCTGGAGCGGGACGACTTCCACAAGCGCTACACCGGCCAGCAGCCGATCGCCATCCACGAATTCCTCTATCCCCTGATCCAAGGTTACGACTCGGTGGCCATGAAGGCCGACGTGGAACTGGGCGGTACCGACCAGAAATTCAACTTGTTAATGGGCCGCGAGCTGCAACGGGAGTGGGGCCAGCCCCCCCAGTGCGTCCTGACCATGCCGCTTCTGGAAGGACTGGACGGAGTCAACAAAATGTCCAAGTCCCTGGGCAACTACATCGGCATCAGTGAAACCCCGGACGAGATATTCGGCAAGGTAATGTCCATCTCCGACGTGCTGATGGTCCGCTACTACGAGCTGCTCTCCGACATGAGCATTGCTGACTTCGAAAAGCTGAAGAGCGGACTGGCTGACGGCTCCGTCCACCCCATGGCAGCTAAAAAGGCCCTGGGCCGCGAGATCGTCAGCCGTTTCCATGGCGCCAGAACTGGCGAGCAGGCAGAGGAAAACTTTGTCAAGCGTTTCAAGGAAAACGAGATACCGGAGGATATGCCCCAGGTTAGCTACAGCACCGCTGATTGCCCGCTGCTGCTGGCCAAGGCATTGACCGAGGTCGGCTTAACCAAATCCAACGGCGAGGCCCGTCGCTCCATAGATCAGGGCGGGGTCAAACTGAACGGCGAGAAGGTTTCCAACACCAACCTGGAACTGACCGCCAATGGCGAGTATATCGTCCAGATCGGCAAGCGCCGCTTTGTACGGATCGTTATTGCCTGAAAAGGGCAACAACGCAGAAAGCATCGCATAAAAAAGGGACAGCCCCACAGGCTGTCCCTTTTTTATGCGATGCACCGCCCCCTGAACTGGCATCCTCGGCAATCTGTGTTATGCTTGCAACAGTACCGACAATCGCTGATTTTAATGCTGACCACACAGCGCCATTTCTACTGAATCGCTAGCAAGCACCTACATTTTCCACTGGGGGATCTATGTTCAAAATATTCATAGCAGCCGCTATTGCCACGGGAGCACTGGCGGTGAACTTTGTCGGTGCTTCAGCTCCGGCTTCATCGATTTCTCCTGATGAAGCGCTGAAAAAACTTATGGATGGCAACAAGCGATATATGAATGGCGAGCTTACCCTGGCCCAACGCAGCACCAGCGAATCAAGAAAGAGTCTGGCAACATCTCAAAGTCCTTCAACGATTATTCTCTCCTGCTCAGACTCCCGCGTACCACCGGAGCTCTTATTCGATCAGGGATTGGGTGAGATATTTGTCGTCCGTGTGGCCGGCAACATTCCGGACCCGGTAATACTTGGCAGTATTGAATACGCTGCCGAACATCTTGGTTCTTCACTGATTGTCGTTCTTGGCCATGAGCGGTGTGGCGCGGTTAAGGCCACTGTTGACAGCAAAGGCAGGGGACATGGAAATATCGGCGCTATTGTCAAAACCATTTCTCCCGCTCTGAAAGTGGCACTACAGAGTTGTGCCGCCTGTGAAGATGACAAGAAATGTGCTGATACAAAAAAGGCGGCGTTCGTTGAATGCGTCATTGACGCCAACGTCAAGATGGTTGCCGCAAACCTTACCAGGAAGTCGAAGGTGTTGAGGCATCTGACCGAGCAGAAAAAAATACGGATAGTATCAGGCAAGTATGACCTTGATAACGGCAAGGTAACGCTTTACTAATTCATAGGGCAGCAATCGCTTATGGTTTCCTCCCTCATCAAAACAAATTATATAGCTGTTACGGTGTGAGCCCGTCGGAAATGTTCGACCGCTGCAATTCGGCGCCACTGCCATTGACGGCTGCAACTTGGTAGTAATAGCTAGTCCCGACCGCCACGGTGGTGTCCAGATAGGTGGTTATAGTAATGTCAGAGTGCAACAGGGTGAGATTGGTGGCCGATGTTCCGCGATATATCCTGTAGCTGACAGCACCGCTTACAGTAGCCCATGAGAGGGACACGCCAGTTCCTGAAATGGAACCTACCAGGGCAAACGACCCTCCTGAAGCAGTTGCCTGGATTTCGTTCGAGGCGTTTGACGAGCCGTCGTCATTTTTGGCGGTCACCTGGTAGTAGTAGGTGGTTCCGCCAACCGTCGAGTTGTCTGTATAGGTTGTTACAGTAATATCCGTTGCAACCCGGGTTTTAGAGCTGAGCCCGCCAGACGTAGTACCCCGGTAGACACTGTAGCTTTTTGCGTTGGATACGGCTGACCAACTGAGAGTAATCGGATTGTTGGAGGTTACGGATAGACCTTTGGGAGTTTCCGGGGTATCGCCGCAACCTGTCAGCAGCAGAACTGTTATGGCCAGCAGCAGCACCGTGATGGTATTTACGGGTTTCATGGATATCTCCTTTATTATCCCCGATCATATCGGTTTGATGAGAATTTAAAATACAGTATATTCAACTACCCTGCGAATAAACCACATAATACTACCATACACAGACTATCTGTCCAACCACGGAATTTTACTCGAAAAACCTCCTGTCCTTTGGTAGTTTACAACAATTATTGCTGATACAGCGGGACGAGGATAGTAATGGAACAACGGATAGTGGGAGCAGAAACAGTCAGAATGCTGGAGTTGGGGCATCCCTGGGTAATTGCCGACAACTTCACCAAACGCTGGCCCAGTGGCAGAGCTGGTGATCTGGTGCAGTTGATCGATGAGCGAGGCAAAATGCTGGCAACAGCACTGCTGGACCCGGCGGACCGGGTAGTGGCGCGGGTGCTTTCCCGCTTGCCGATGCAGCTTGACCGGAACTGGCTGAAAAAAAGGTTACAGACAGCTCTTGCCCTGCGGGAGAACCATCTCGACCTGACTGGCACCAATGCCTACCGGCTGGTAAACGGCGAGGGGGACGGTTTACCAGGCCTGACCATTGACCGCTACGCCGATTACCTGATGGTACAACTCTACTGCGAAGGCTGGCGGTCCTTCCTTCCGCTGCTGACCGTCACCTTGCAGGAACTGCTAAGTCCGGTCGGCATCTACGAGAAAGCCCGCCCCCAGAATACCCGTGAACTGGAGGCGGCCAGTGACAGCAAAAAGTACGGCAGGCTGCTGGCAGGCACTGCTGCGCCACATCACCTGAAGGTGCAGGAAAACAACCTGACCTTTTTGGTATCAATGGAAGAAGGTCTCAACACCGGCCTGTTTCTGGATCAGCGGGAAAACCGCCGGGCACTGCTGGCCCGTATACCCGGCAAGCGCTTTCTTAACCTCTTTGCCTACACCGGCGCTTTTTCCGTGGCAGCCGCAGCAGCCGGAGCCACTCAGGTTACCTCGGTGGATGTCTCGCCAAGCTATACCGATTGGAACCGTGCTAATTTTGAAGCCAACCGGATTAACCCAAAAAAACACCGCTTCCTGGTTGGGGACTGCATGGCAAAGCTGGTGGAACTGAAAGCGGCCAATGAGCGTTTTGACTGCATCCTGATGGACCCGCCTTCCTTCTCCACCACCGGCAAGGGGCGCTTTACCACCCGGGGCGGCACCAGCGACCTGGTGGCTGCAAGCCTGCCGTTACTGGTTGATGGAGGTTTGCTGATCTGCTCATCCAACCACCAAAAGACTGATCTGGCCGACTACCTGAAGGAACTGCGCCGCGGCGCTTTGCAGGCCAAGATGGAGTTGCGGGTGATCAAGCAACGCGGACAGTCGGCGGATTTTCCCTTTCCGGTCACCTTCCCGGAAGGGCGCTATCTGAAGTATCTGGTCTGCTCAAAGAGCTAAACCCAGAAAACCTTGCCTCTCACAAAGGAACAAGTCTCAAAGAAAGTAGCGTCTTACGAAAAGACGTCCACCTACCATTACGTTTTGTGGGTCTTTTTTTACACCTACTGTTTTTTACTGTTATTCTTGGTGCGCTTTGTGAGCTTTGTGTGAACAAATGTCATTTGGGGTTAAAACAAGGAGGAACAACATGGGATTTTTAATCAACTGGCTGGTTTCCGGCTTGGCTATCGTTATTGCCGCCTACCTGCTGCCCGGTATCAGGCTGACCGGTTTCTTTGCCGCTCTGGTAACGGCACTGGTGCTGGGTCTGATCAACGCCGTAATCAAGCCGGTATTACTGTTGCTGACTCTGCCGATTAACATTCTGACCCTGGGACTGTTCACCCTGGTGGTCAACGCCCTGCTGATTCTGCTGACTGCCAAGATCGTGCCCGGTTTTCAGGTGGACGGCTTCTGGTGGGCCTTGGCCTTTAGTGTGGTGTTGGCCCTGGTTAACTTTGGTTTGAGCATTTTCAAATAGTGATGATTGAGATTAATGAAGCCGATATCCAGGTGGAGTTTTACCGCGGTTCCGGCCCTGGCGGCCAGCACCGCAACACCACCGATTCTGCTGTGCGGATCCGGCATCTGCCAACAGGTATCGTGGTACATGCAGCAGAGAACCGCTCCCAGTTACGAAACCGTGAAGTTGCTATGGAGCGTTTGCGTGCCGCACTGGAGAAGCGCAACAAGAAGGTAAAAAAGCGGATTGCCACCAAGGTTTCCAAGGGCCAGAAGGAAAAACGACTGACGGATAAACGGATGGCGGCATTGCGTAAGAGACTGCGCAGGCCGGAAGATTAGACGAGAACAGCCCGCCACCGGAAGACCGGCAGCGGGCTGTTAGCTCATCGTCAGCAATGATGACTAGCGGACCTGCTGCACCTCAACAATCTCAGGAATCTGCTCCTTGATCGCTTTCTCGATTCCCATTTTGAGGGTCATGGTGGACATGGGGCAGGAACCACACGCCCCTTGCAGCCTGACCTTGACGATATTGTCAGCCGTTACCTCCACCAGTTCCACATCACCGCCGTCGCGCTGTAGCATGGGACGGACCTGCTCTAAAACTGCCTGTACTTTTTCAAGCATTGTACATCTCCTTTGTGATACTCGGCGTAAGCTATCCGCCGGATGAGTTTTAACTTCCTTATTTCCGTATAGCTGTTTTTACCGGAAAATGCACGGGGAAATCAAACCCGGGAGCGCCCAAGCTATTTCTGATGTATGGCAGAGAGCTGCCAACTGCCATTTCCGACAGGCCTGGTAAATGTCCAGTACTCTTCAAAGCGTACAGGCTCTGTTTTGCTGCCTTCAACCACTGCTCCGCTACTTTCATCGGTCGTATAATCCAGCAGATTGGCTTGAATCAGGGTTGTAAGGTAATCCTGTCCGGACTCCTGCCATGCCTCGGCAATTTCAACCTTTCTTACAGCAATATTTTCCAGTCTGTTGACCCGTCCATCTTTCAGCAATTTATCAATATCACCCTGAAAAATCTGTCGCATCTCTTCAGTAAGCATACCGGAAACCGATGATAGATCGCGGTTCATCCAGGCAGCCTGGATTCTGAAGAAACGGTCCATGGCGGTGTCATTGAAGGCAGCTTCGCTAAAACCGGGGTCCATCTGGCGGATATGGGTTATGCCACTATCAAGCTCAGCGCTAGAGGGCTCAAGCGCCTGATAGGCAACTGGCTCAGCACGCAGCACATCAACTGGCGCATTCCCCTGATATCCTGTGGCAGGCTGCATGCTCTCTGCCCGCTTGCGTTGCATAAAGCGGTAGAGAAAATAGCCTGCTCCGGCCAGCAGCAGTATTGGGAACAGGCCCATTCCGCCCCCACCGCCCATGCCGCCGGTTCCGGCGCCGGCAAAGCTGCTAAACAGCATACTGCCCAACATACCCCCCATCAGACCGCCCGCCATGCTCCGTAAAAAACCACCGCCTGCCTGTGGTTGCTGCATTTGACCGGGCGCGGGAGCTGCCTGCTGCCGCTGCTGACTGGGCTGCGTACTTGGCGATGCCGGTTTGGTGTAGGTACGGGAACCACGGCTGCCCATCGAACGGCTGCCACCACCCCTGGCGTGGGCGTTCAGCTCCATAACCGTGATGCTTAAAAACAGGGCCGCTACAACTACTGCAAACACTCTTCCAATCTGTCGTTTCATTGATAAGACTCCTTTTGTGGTTAATCATCTGAAAATATGCTGCGGGAAAGCTGCAAACTACTATTAAGCTTCATCAGGTAAAGCCGTGCTGCTGACTGCACACTCCTTTGCTGATGCTGCTTCACGGTTAACCATAAGCGACACGCATATTGCTACCACAAGACTCAGGATTATGACCGCCAGGGACAGGGCGATCGGCACATGTATGCCCAGCATGATCAAAATCATCTTGACACCGACAAAGGCCAGGATGAACGAGATGCCGAACTTGAGGTAGATGAACATGCCCATGACGTTAGCCAGCAGAAAATAGAGCGCCCGCAAACCCATGATGGCAAACACATTGGAGGTCAGCACGATAAACGGATCAAGGGTGATGGCAAAAATGGCCGGGATTGAATCCAGGGCAAAGACCAGATCAGTACCTTCCACCACCAGCAACACCATGAACAGGGGACTGGCGATCCAGAGCCCCATGCGGCGAGTGACAAACCAGTCGCCCCGGATCTGTTTTGTCATCGGCACAAATCTGCGGGTCAGGCGCACCAGCAGGTTATTGTCCGGGTCCATTTTGTGCTCACCGCCAAAGGCCATCTTCCAGGCAGTGTACAGCAAAACCGCGCCGAAAATATAAAAGAGCCACTGAAAGCGCTCCAGCAGTTCCGCACCGACAAAAATGAACAGCACCCGCATGATCAGCGCGCCCAAAATACCCCACTTCAGCACCCGCGCCTGCAACTCGCCACGTACACCAAAAACGGTAAAGATCATGATGAACACAAACAGGTTGTCCACTGACAGCGATTTTTCAATCAGATAGCCGGTCAAAAATTCAAGGGCCTGCTGCTTGCCGAGCATAATATAGATGCCCGCATTAAACACTAGGGCAAGACAGATCCAGACCAGACTCCAGCCCAGGGCCTCCTTGAACGAAACCTGATGACTTTTGCGGTTCATCCCCAGGTCAACCGCCAGCATAATGCCCACAAGCACGATAAAGCTGCCCCACATAATGGTGGATGAGGTCATGAATGATTTTCCTTTTTGTTTGCAATCGGCAGCCTGCGTTTTTTATGCAGGTACAGGTAAGCAGACAGTACCAACAGACAGCTGCCAAGCGCCCATACAACAGCCTGCCGTGACATTTGTGTGATCAGCTGCTGATTGTCCCCAATGACGTAACCAACCCACGCCAGCACGGCACACCAGATTGTTGCTCCCAAGGTGGTGTAAAAGGCGAACCGGGCATGGTTCATCCGCGCCAAACCGGCCGGAACCGATATCAATTGCCGAATAACCGGTAATAAACGGCCGATGAAAGTGGAAATTTCTCCATGCTGCTGAAAAAACCGCTCAGCCTTCTCAAGCTTTATTTCCGCAAGCCCCACAAAGCGTCCATAGTGAAGCACCAGCGGACGCCCCAGATACAGTGCCCCGTAGTAATTGGCATACGCCCCGGTCAGGCTTCCCAAACCACCGGCCAGTACAGCAAGCCATGGATTCATCCTGCCCTGGTAAATTAGATATCCAGCAGGTGGCATGACCATTTCACTGGGAAAGGGGATGACTGAACTTTCTACAGCCATAAGTAGAAAGATGCCGGGATAGCCCAGTGTTCCGACAACCTCGACAAGCCAGTGAATCATGTCATGCAGCATCACAGCCTCCAAAATACGCTCATTAAGCGTTGCACAGATGGACCACGACCACTCGAATAACTAGACGCCTCAATCCGCCTTTGCCATTTGCATAACCAAGGGAAGCCCCAATAATACTGCCATGGCAACTGTCAACCAGAGTTTGGCCACCTTATCCATTGCACACGCGGTTGTTGCTCCCCATCTGTTGGACGGCGCTGTCATGACTATCGCAAAACTGCTTCACTAATTGGCGCAATACCGAAGATAGCTTGGTGGTACGCTTGCCACGCATCCGCTCCAGTATCTTCAACTCCTGGTCACTGACTCTGAATGAGATGATGTTTTTCAACTGTTTTTCCGTGCTTACTCTGTTTGGCATTGTGTAAACTCCTGTTCATTATGGTGCTGACGGCAATGGACTTCCTGTGCATATACCGCCACAGGTAAAAAAAAGACCTTTACCCCGGTGTGCACACCAGGATAAAGGTCTTGTTGACAGTTTATCTGCCCCGTTTCCGAGCTTTTGCAAGCCGTATTGACGAAAACGGGTCGGTCATTTCTCCGACCGATAACTACTCCCCTTTAGGAGTGTTCAAACTAATATAAGTAAGAATTGTTGTCAACTGGTTTTGAAGAAATAAACCTTATTGACTGTATGCTAACCGCCACTCGACTCCCACTGTCCATACAACTCATCCAGCCGGGCATTCAACGCGTTGTGCTGCTCACCAGCCTTCACCCCCCGCTCGGCATCATCAAAAAAACCGGGGCCATTCATCTCTGTTTCGAGATCGCTGATCTGTTGTTCAAGCGCAGCAATCTCTTTCTCAATGGCCTGCAGCTGTTTTTCCCGTGTCTGTTCCTCACGCTTGAGGCGTTTTTGCTCTTCACGGCTGGGAGGTCCGAGGTCCGGGGTCCGGGGTCCAGGGTCCGGTTCTGACGTGCGCTTTTCCGGTCCCGGGTCTCTGGCTCCTGGCTCCGCTGTATTCTGTCCTTCCTTCTTACTCAGATAATACTCATAATCACCGTAATAGTTCTCCAACCCGCCGCTTTCCACTTCCACGATGCGGGTCGCCAAACCGTTGACAAAATAGCGGTCATGGGAGACAAAGACGACGGTGCCGTCAAAGCGCTTCATTGCATCCAGCAGAACCTCTTTGCTGAACAGGTCCAGATGGTTGGTGGGTTCGTCCATCAAGAGCAGATTGGAAGGCCGCAACAGCATTTTGGCCAGGGCAAGCCTGTTGCGCTCGCCACCAGACAGCACCCTCACCTTTTTGTGTATGTCATCGCCGGAAAAAAGGAACGCCCCCAGAATGTCACGCAGTTTCGGCACCATATCATAAGGGCAGTCGCTGTATAGCTCATCATAGGCGCTTTTATCCTGGTCCATCACATTGGCCTGGTCCTGTGCAAAATAATCAGCCACCACATTGTGGCCAACCGATAAAGAGCCAGCCTGATATTCTCCACCAGCCAGCACAGCCATCAAGGTTGTTTTTCCAGCACCGTTGTGCCCCACCAGGGCAACCCGCTCCCCTTTTTCAATGGTCAGATCGACCTGATCCAGCACCACCTTTGTACCGTAGCTCCTGGTCAGTTTCTTCAACTCCAGCACAATCCGTCCGCTCTTGGGAGCGTCGGGGAACTGAAAACGGATTTTCTTCCGTTCCGGCGGCAGCTCGATCCGTTCTATCTTGTCCAGCTGCTTGATGCGGGATTGCACCAAAGCGGCCTTGTTGGCCTGATAACGGAAGCGGCGGATGAAATCCTCAGTCTTCTGGACCTCTTCATCCTGTAAACGCTTGGCCTCCCGCAGTGCCGCCACTCGCTCTTCCCGTTGTACCAGATAAACGGAGTAGGAGCAGTGGTAGTCGGCAATGGTGTGGTTCCAGACTTCGGCTATGCGACTACAGACTTGATCCATGAAAAACCGGTCGTGGGAAACCAGAATCACTGAACCTGGATACGAACAGAGATACTCTTCCAGCCAGTTGCGGGCTTCGATGTCCAGGTGGTTGGTCGGTTCATCCAGCAACAGCACGTCCGGCTTCTGCAACAAAAGCCGCGCCAGGGCAATCCGCATCTGCCAGCCACCGGAAAATTCACCACAGTCCCGGTGCCAGTCGTCCTGGGTAAAACCAAGACCTTTCAATACCGTGCCGATCTCAGTCTCCATGGTGTAGCCGCCGCAATGGCGAAACTGCTCCTGAAGCTCACCATAGCGTTGCAACACCGTATCATGGGCTTGAGCGTCGTGGGGCAACTGCTCCAACTCCTGCCCCAGCCGATGCAGTTCCTCCTCCATGACCAGCAGTTCTGACAAGGCTGAGCGCGCCTCGTGAAAGAGCATCCGGCCGCTGGTGACCATGCCGTCCTGGGGCAGATAGGCAGCCCTGGCCCCCTTGGCAAGCTGGATATCGCCCCGGCTTGACTCCTCAAGCCCGGCAATGATCTTCATAAGGGTGGATTTCCCGGCGCCGTTCTCGCCGATCAGCGCCACCCGCTCGCCCTTGCGCAGATGCCATGAAATATCAGCAAACAACACGCGGCCAGCAAAGTCTTTGGAAAGGTTGATTAGCTGAAGCATTATTCAGGAGTGATTGGCGGTATCGCTGACGATCCGTCCGTCGCGAAAAGTGATTCGGCGGGAAGCGAATTCTGCCACTTCCGGCTCGTGGGTGATCATGACAATGGTGATTCTCTGTTGTTTGTTCAGTTCGGTAAAGAGTTGCATGATCTCGCTCGTGGTGGCGGTGTCCAGATTGCCGGTCGGCTCGTCAGCCAGAATAACCGCCGGTTCATTAACCAGTGCCCGGGCAATGGCCACCCGTTGCTGCTGTCCGCCGGATAATTGGGTGCTGGTATGGCTGACGCGATCTCCCAGACCGACCCGTTCCAGTGCAGAAAGAGCGCGGCGATGCCGCTCCGCTGTCGGCACACCGGCGTAAACCAGCGGAAGTTCCACATTTTCCAGAGCTGTGGTACGGGGCAACAGGTTGAATCCCTGAAAGACAAAGCCCAGCTTGCGGTTGCGTACTTCGGCCAGACTGTCCGGCGACATCCCGGCAGTGTCGATGCCGTCCAGCCAGTAAGTGCCGCTGGTGGGCCGGTCCAGACAGCCAAGGGTATTCATGCAGGTAGATTTACCACTGCCGGAAGCGCCCATGATCGCCACGAACTCCCCTTCGGCAATGGTGAAGGAGATACCGCGCAATGCCTCAACGGTATGATCTCCCTCGCCGAAAACCCGGCGGACATTTTCCAGTTTGATGACATCAGGCATGGTTAGTGGTGGTATGGCTCGTTATTCAGAATGGTACAGGCCCGGTATATCTGCTCCAGCAGAAACGGGCGCACCATCTGGTGGGTAAAGGTCATGGAAGACAGGGAGAGCACCTTGGCGGCACGGCTGCGCACTTCGCTGCTGAAGCCATAGGCGCCGCCGATGGCAAAAATCAGCTCCGGCGTACCGCTGTCACGGTGTTTGCCGATATAGGCGGCAAAACGACGGGAATCCAGCTGTTCACCCCGCTCATCCAACGCCACCAGCACCGCCTGGGACGCCACCTGTTTCAAGAGCCGCTCACCCTCACGGCGACGTCCTTCTTCGGCCTCAGCATCCTTCTCGTCTTTCAGCTCATCAATGGCAAGGGGCAGATAACGGCCTATCCGCCCGGCATATTCAGCTACCCCGTCTTTAATCCAGGGATCACGGGTCTTGCCCATCCAGATCACACGGCATTTCATAGCTGGTCGTATCAGTACAGTTCAAATGAGGCTTTGTTGGCGGCAATGGTTGCCTGCAGCTCAGGTGACAGTTCCACCTGGACCGCCTGTTCCCACAGACCATCAAGATCGTACCGGCGACGCTGTTCTTCATGGAAGATATGCACCAGCACATCGCTGTAATCCATGACAATCCATTTGCCCTCGGTCTCCCCTTCGATCTCCTGCACCTTGCCGTACTTCTTCAGCTCCCGGCGGATATGGTCGCAGATGGCCTGGTTCTGTTTGTCTGACTGGCCTGAAATAATCACCATCAGATCAGCAATGGTACTGATCCCGGTGATATCCAACACCCGGATGTCGAACCCCTTCTTGTCGGCTGCCAGTTCGGCACAACGCAGGGCGCGCTCAACAGAGGTCAGGGTCAGTTTTTCTGCTTTTTTTTCAGTCATGATCGATACAATCCCTTCTGGGCAATATACTCTTCAACAACAATAGGAACCAGGTAGCGGACCGAGCGTCCGCAAACCAGCAGTTCACGAAGGTGACTGGAGGAGATGTCAAGCTGCGTTCCAGGCACAAACCGGATCGTGGCGCCACTTTTGTGATGCAATAGGCTGCCAGATTCTTGGCGGAAATCATCCTGTACCGCCTCCGGGAGTTGCAGCAGAGGATTAACAACTTCCTTGTCAGGCCGCTCCATCACCACCAGCGAGGTCAGGGAAAAAATCTCGGCGTAGCGATGCCAGAGCGCCAGCTCAAGAAAGGAATCGCTGCCGATAATGAAATACAGCTCATCGTCAGGGCGCTCTTCCCGCAATGTCAACAACGTTTCAACAGTATAGGACTTGCCACTACGGCGCGCCTCAATATCACTGACCGCAAAAAGCGGGTTATCGGCAATGGCAAGCCGCACCATCTCATAACGGTTGCTAAAGGGCACATCACCGGCCAGCGGCTTGTGCGCAGGATCGGGAGCAGGTATGAACAGCACCTGATCCAGACAGGCCACCTCACGGGCCTCTTCGGCAATCCGTAGATGCGCCAGATGCACAGGATTAAAGGTGCCACCCAGTAGGCCAAGCTTCATGGTTGCTCCTACAGGAATTCGGAAAGCTTCTCCCGCTCGTCCACCAGATAGAACTCCAAGGTCTTGCGCAAGGCATCATCGATGGTGGTAGTCGGCTCCCAACCCAGGCATTCCTTGGCCCGCTTGACTGAGGGGACCCTGGTAAGCATATCCTGGTACCCCTTGCCATAAAAACTGTCAGAGGAGGTCTCCACAATCCTGCACCTGTCCGCTTTTTCCTTGTAGAGCGGGAAAGTAGCCACCATGTCGCGCAGCTTTTCGGCCAGCTCCTTGACCGAGAGGTCGTTGCTCGGATTGCCGATGTTGAAGATTTGACCGTCGGCGCACCCATCCTTATTCTCGATGATCTTCATCAGGGCATCAATGCCATCTTCAATAAAGGTGAAAGAACGGCGCTGATTGCCGCCATCCACCAGCAGAATCGGTTCTTCAGCCAGGATATTGTAAAGGAACTGGGTCAGCACCCGTGAACTGCCTTCCTTGGCAGTGTGGATACTGTCCAGCTTGGGGCCGATCCAGTTGAAGGGGCGAAACAAGGTGAATTTCAGCCCTTCATGGTTGCCATAGGCATAGATCACCCGGTCCAGCATCTGTTTTGCACAGGAGTAAATCCAGCGCTCCTTGGCTATGGGACCCAGCATTAGCGGTGAGTTTTCCTCATCAAACTGGGCATCGGGACTCATGCCGTAGACCTCCGAGGTGGAGGGGAAGATGACCCGTTTTTTATACTTGTGACAGAGGCGGATGATCTTGAGATTTTCTTCGAAATCCAGCTCAAAAACCCGCAACGGATCCTTCACGTAGGTTACCGGCGTGGCGATGGCCACCAGCGGCAGAATCACATCGCACTTTTTGATGTTATATTCAATCCACTCCTTGTTGATGGTAATGTCCCCTTCCAGAAAGGTGAAACGCGGATCGCCCAGTGAACGGTCCAGTTTATCGCAGGCCATGTCCAGCCCGAACACCTCCCAGTCAGTGGTGGTAAGTATGCGATGGGTAAGTGCATTGCCGATGAAACCGTTGACCCCGAGAATAAGTACTTTCATACGTTGCTCCTGTCCTTTATGCAAATTGATCCGATTCGGAAAATAAGTATGCCGCCGCCGACACTTCAGGCCCACCGTCACGCTGCAGGCTGCGCAGTTCCAAAAGGCCGTCGCCGGTACCCACCAACAGCGGATCCAGCGATACAACCCGTCCCGGTGTTGCGCTTCCCGCAACAGGCCAGGCTGACCAGACAAGTATCCGCTCGCCGTTCAGTTCGGTGAATGCCCCCGGATAGGGATGGGTCACGCCACGGACCAGATTGTAAATCTGCACGGCGCTTTTGCTCCAGTTAATCCGGCCATCCGCAGGCCCCCGGCCACCAAAATAACTGCCTGCCGAAAGATCCAGCGCAATGCGGGAAGCAGTACCATCAGCCAGCTTCGGCCAGGACCTGCGCAGCACAGTCACAGCCGCATCGGTCACCTTTGTAAAAACATCATGGGCTGTATCGCTGAACAGGATCGGTACTTTTTCCTGATCAACAATATCACCGGCATCCGGCTTTACCACCATATAATGCAGGGTAGCCCCGGTCTCGGTTTCGCCATTGATCACTGCCCAGTTAACCGGCACACGGCCCCGATATTTGGGCAAGTAAGAACCATGCAGGTTCAGCGCCCCCTTGTCCGGGATCTCCAGCAGTTCCGGCTTAATCATATTCCGGTAGTAAAAGGAAAAAATAAAGTCGGGCCACAGCTCCCGCACCCGCTCGATATTCTCCGGCTCATTAATTGAACTGGTCAACCAGGGAATACCATGCTTTTCCGCCAAATCACGCACCGAACTGAACCAGATCTGCTCTGTGGGCGAATCGTCATGAGTAAAGATCAAACTGATCTCCGCCTCCTGACGTAACAGTTCCTCAATGCAGCGATAACCGACACTATGATAGGCACAGACCACCAGCTTCATGGCTCTTCAAACCCGTAAGTCTTTCTGATCACAAAACGGGGCCGTTTGCGCACTTCCTGGTAGATGCGGCCCACGTACTCCCCAACAATGCCGATACCGAAGATGATGATACCAATGAAAAAGAACAGGATGGCAAACAGGGTAAAAACCCCTTCCACCTCTGCGCCAATCATGAAGCGCCGCACAAAAAGCAAAAGGGCAAACGCCACCGCCAGGAACGAGGTGATGATTCCCAGCAGTGCGAACAGTTGCAACGGCACCAACGAGAAACCGGTCATCAGGTCAAAGTTTAACCGGATCAGTCGGTAAAATGAGTATTTGCTCTCCCCCAAGGTGCGCTCGGCATGACCGACCATGATCTCGGTGGAATTGGAAGAAAAAGACTGGGCCAGTGCCGGAATAAAGGTGGTAGACTCACCGCACTGGTTGATGTTGTTGATAATATTCCGGTGGTATGCCCGCAACATGCAGCCATAGTCACTCATCTGCATGCCGGTCATCTTGTTGGTGGTAATATTGACGATACGCGACGCTACCCTGCGGAACAAGGGATCCTGCCGCTTCTCGCGGACAGTGCCCACCACGTCATGCCCTTTTTCGATCTCCGCGATCATTCGGGGAATTTCTTCCGGCGGGTTCTGTAAGTCTGCGTCGAGAGTGATGACAATCTCCCCTGACGAGCGTTCGAATGCCGCCAAAATAGCCATATGCTGGCCGAAGTTGCCGTTGAACTCCACCACCTTGACGCCGGGATACTGCTGAACATAGCCGTGTAGCATCTCCAGAGAGCGGTCACGGGAGCCGTCGTTGGTAAAAATAATCTCAAACGGCTTTTCAAGTCCGGCAACGACCGGATACAGCCGATCCATCAACGGCTGAAGCGATTTTTCCTCGTTGTAGACCGGTATGACTATGCTGACATAAGGCATGGTCATGGGCATCAGTTCTCCTTTGCCAGTATGCTCAGCACGGCGTCACCCCACACCTCCGTCTGCCAGTGCCGTATTCCCTGTACTGCCGCAAGCTGTTCCATGGTTGCCGGGCGTTGCTCCGAAATCCGTTCCAAGAGCCAGTTGGGAGCTATCAGGCCTGGAGACAGCTTTAGAGAAGTACTTAACTCATCACGCCAGCGCTTAAGCACAGACATCCAGGTTTTTATACCGGGATTCGTCTCACTATTGCTACGCGGGTAACAGGGCAGACGTTCTTCTGGCACCGCCTTGCCCCGTTGCACTGCCGCAAGCAGCAAATTGCCGTAACGATCCAGCAGTTTCGGACTCAAACCGGTAATGCCCAACATCTCATGTACTGCCTGTGGTTCCTGTTCTGCCAGCGCAAACAACGCTTCCGCAGGCATCACCTTGAATGGCGGACGGTCCAGCTCCCTGGATTGCATATCCCTTAATTGCAGGAGTTCTTCCAATATTGCAAGGTTGCGCCGCCGCAATTTTCCGGCTCCCTTACAGCGCAGAAAAAGTGGTTCGACTCCTTTTTCCGCCATCCGGTTTGCCGCAATCAGCGCACACTCTTCCGCTACCCATGCACTGCGCCCCAAACGTTGCAACGCTTCGCGCAGCAGGTCGGCAAGTTTCAGCAGATGCGCCGTATCGTGGGCCGCATAATCCGCCATCTCCGGCGTCAGTGGACGCTTGCTCCAGTCAGCCTTTTGAAAACGCTTGTCCAGCTCGATACCAAAATTGCTGCGCAAAAGCGCTGCCAGACCGAATTCCGTGCTGCCGGTAAACTGGGCGGCAATCATGGTGTCAAACATGTTTGCCACGGTGATCCCAAAATCGCGATGCAGTGAGCGAATATCATAGTCACCGCCATGAAATACCGTCAGCAACGCCGGGGTTGCCAACAGCGACGCCAGAGGTCCAAGGTCTGTCACCAACAGCGGATCAATCAACCAGGTATCACTACGGTTTGAAAGTTGCAAAAGACAGACTTTTTCCCGGTAGTGATGCAACGAATCAGCCTCAAGATCTAGGGCAAGTTCTGTTTCAGCGTGCAGGTTTTCACAGACCAGCGCCAGTTGCCGGTTGGTTTCTATCAGCGTAAATTCAGCCATCCAGCTCAGTACTCCCGTAAGATTTGATAGGTGGTGGTGCGTTGTGCTGCAATAAAACCGGCGTCCCTGACCAGATCGATCATCTCTTCCTGCGACATACGGAAGCAACAACCGGCAGCAGCAACAACGTTTTCTTCCAGCATGGTACCACCCAAATCATTGGCTCCAAAAAACAGCGCAACCTGCGCCAGCTTGGCACCCTGTGTCACCCAGCTGGCTTGGATATTCGGTACATTGTCAAGGACGATACGCGCCAGCGCCAGCACCTTGAGATATTCAACTCCGGTAGCGGAATAGCCGCCCAACTCCGTATTTCCCGGCTGGTACGTCCACGGAATAAACGCCGTAAAAGACCCCCCCCCGGCCTGGATTTCCCTGACCCTGAACAGGTGTTCAACTACCTGCTCCGGCGTCTCCCGGCTGCCGAACATCATGGTTGCGGTGGTTGGCATTCCCAGGGAAGCGGCCACAAGCATCACATCTTTCCAGCGCTCCCAGCCAATCTTTTTTGGTGAAATTGCCTGGCGTACCTCATTAACGAGAATCTCTGCGCCACCTCCTGGTACAGAATCCAGCCCGGCTTGTTGCAGTCGCACCAGCACCTGAGAAATTGTCAGGCCATGTCGGTCAGCCAGATGGCATATTTCGGCCGGCGAAAGCGAGTGGTTCTGTATTGATGGAAAGCGCTGCTTTATTTCTTGAAACAGTGCTTCAAAATACTCAATGCTCTGTTCCGGATGCAAGCCTCCCTGCATTAATAGTTGCGTACCGCCCCGCTCCACCAGTTCGGCAACTTTGGCAAATATGGTTTCATGATCCAACAGATAGGCATCTGGTGCATCTACGTCACGGTAAAAGGCACAAAACGAGCAACGGGATTCACAAATATTGGTGTAGTTGACATTGCGGTCAACCACAAAGGTAACACGGTTATCCGGATGCATGCTCTGCCGGGTGGCATCGGCCCGCCTTCCCAAGGCAAGCAGATCACCATGCACCAGCAGCGCCAACGCTTGCTGACGATCAAGCCGGGTTGAAGCACCATTCATCAGGCCGCTACCCCCGCTTCCAGAACTTCACGAACACCGGACGGTATCCTGCACGCCTTCAACGCCGGTGTTACACAGGCCAGTGTCACCAGCAGTTCAACCAGCAGACAATTGTCCGATACCCGCAGCACCTGCTGACGCAGGGTGAACGACGCCCCTCCAACACGTAACGGCACAGTAACAATACGCAGCAGATCATCATGACGAGCAGGGGCCTTGAAGTCGAGTTCCATCCGCGCTACCGGAAAAATCGTGCCGCTGGCAGCCAGTTCTGCCACGGAGTATCCCCGTTCACGCAAATACTCTGTTCTGGCCCGCTCACAGTAGTTCAGATAGTTTGAGTGGTACACCACTCCGGCTGCATCGGTATCTTCGTAATAGACTCGTATCTGCATCTGACACCCGGCATGGAATTACTGCTCACTGTACTGTAGATGTCCAGACATGGCAACCAGCTTCTCCCCGCAACTACCGCCCAAACCCGCAAAATCTGCCGACACCCCACATAAAAGCAAAATTGTGCCCACAAAACCGTTTTCACAAAAAAGTCATACCATCACCAGGACAAGCGCCCAAAAGCACCTTGAGCGCCCTTTACGTTATTGGCCTGTAACTCATTGTTTCATAAGGATTTATGTCTGAGTACAACCAAATTACGCCCGCCCATCCCACGAGGCAGCTCATAGTGATAGCTCTGCTGGTGCTCCAAGCCGTGCATGGCACACACTTCAGAGAATTCCGGTGACAACACCTCATGGGCACCGCCAGCCACCATGGCCACCAGTCGTCCGCCTGGCAGTAGCAAGCTGGCGGTTGCCTGGACAAACCTGACAATATCACTGAAAGCACGTGACGTAATAAGGTCATACCGCTGAGACGGCTGAGACGCCAGCCGTTCCAGTCGTTCATGAAGAACCGTAACATGATCAAGCTTCAGCATACGGCAGATGTGGCGCTGAAAACCCGCCTTCTTGCCAACGGCATCCAACGAGGTAATGGCTAGATCATTGCGCATAATGGCAACTACCAGACACGGCAACCCTGCTCCGGAGCCCACATCCAGCAGACGGGAGTTCTCGTTGATCAGCGGCACAATACTCAAGGAGTCCACAAAATGTTTAACGATGACCTGATCATCCTGAAGAATTGCAGTCAGATTTACAGCTCGGTTCCAGCGCTTGAGTTCTGACAGGTACTGGCTAAAACGCTCAATAGCCATATCGTCCAATTCAAGCCCGAATTGTTGTGCTCCCTTCAGAAGCAGGGCAGTATTCACCCCCTAGGTCCTCCAGACTTGATCATCACCGACAGAATGGCCAAAGCTACAGGAGTAACCCCCTGTATACGAGAGGCCTGCCCCAAGGTGTCCGGCCGGAAACGCTCCAGCTTTTCCCGTACTTCTGTGGTAAGCCCCTGGACATCCTTGTACGAAAAAGCGGCTGGAATGGCGGTACCTTCCATCTTGCGCATCCGCTCAATCTGCTCTTCCTGACGCTCGATGTACCCTTGATACTTCACCTGTATCTCAACCTGCTCACGGACCTGCGGTGGCAATACACGGATATCGGGATATATCTCTGCCAGTTCGGCGTACCCTATCTCTGGACGCCGCAACAACTGTTCGAGACTGACCCCTTTCTGCACTTCAGGACAATGGTGTTGCTCCAGCCATTGCTGCTCATCATGGGTCATACTGACCCGCGTCACCTTGATCCGCTCCAATTCAGCAGAAATCTGTTCGCGCTTACGGGAAAAACGCATGTAGGCATCTTCCGGCACCAGCCCTATTTCATAGCCAAGACCGGACAAGCGCAAGTCGGCATTGTCCTCCCGTAATAGCAGCCGATACTCGGCACGTGAGGTAAACATCCGGTAGGGCTCTTTGGTGCCCAACGTCACCAGATCGTCGATCATCACGCCAATATAGGCCTCATGCCGCCCCAAAATGACAGGTGACTTGCCTTGTACCCGACAGGCCGCATTGATTCCTGCCAACAGCCCCTGTGCAGCAGCCTCTTCATATCCTGAAGTACCATTGATCTGCCCGGCATGAAAAAGATTACGAAATAACTTGGTTTCCAGCGTTGCGTGCAGCTGAACCGGATTCACATAATCGTACTCAATGGCATAGGCGGGTCGCATGATCTCCACCCGCTCAAGACCAACCATTGAACGGTAAAAAGCAACCTGCACATCAACCGGCAAGGAGGTGGACATACCGCTGGGATACACCTCCACGGTTTCCAACCCTTCAGGCTCAATGAAAGTTTGATGACGCTCCTTTTCGGGGAAACGGACCACCTTGTCTTCGATGGAAGGACAGTAGCGTGGACCAATCCCTTCAATAACGCCGGCGTAGAGAGGTGAACGATCCAAGCCATTGCGGATTATTTCATGGGTATGTGGATTGGTATAGGCAATATGACAGGGCACCTGCGGCATGGTTATACGTTCAGTGGAAAAAGAAAATGGCTGTGGCGGATCATCGCCTGGCTGCGACTCAAGGCGTGAAAAATCAATTGTCCGCCGGTCAAGCCGCGCCGGAGTTCCGGTTTTGAGTCGCCCTACCTCGAACCCAAGCTCAGCCAATTGGTCTGACAACCCAATTGACGGCAAGTCGCCGGTCCGGCCACCAGGAAAGTGTATCATCCCGATATGGATCAGACCCCGCATGAAGGTGCCGGTTGTAAGCACCACCGTGCTACCCAAAAAGCGCACACCGCTCCGGGTATCCACGCCGCGCAGCTCACCCTGCTCCAGATACAGACCAACCACCTCACCCTGCTTACAGTCCAACCGATCCTGCTCTTCAAGCACCCGCTTCATGCGCAGACGATACAGCTGCTTATCCGCCTGGGCTCGCGAAGCTCTCACTGCCGGCCCCTTGCGGGTATTCAGCATACGGAACTGAATGCCGGTAGCGTCAATATTTTTGGCCATCTCGCCACCCAGCGCATCTATTTCCCGAACCAGGTGCCCCTTGGCCAATCCGCCTATGGCCGGATTACAGGACATCACCGCAATGCCATCCAGACTCAAATTAAGCAGCAGCGTCCTGCATCCCATGCGAGCAGCAGCCAACGCCGCTTCACACCCGGCATGCCCAGCCCCAACAACAATTACATCATATTTTGTGTCATAACAGTACATGCATCACCCATGTTTCACGTGAAACATACCCACTATTTCCCAATACAAAATGACGAAAAAATCATGTCCAACACCGCATCAGGCGTGGTGGCCCCGGTTATTTCTCCAACAGCCGAAAGCAAATCACGCAGATCTACGGAAAGAAGTTCTGGAGGGAGCCCCGCCCGGACATGCTCATCGAAACGGGTCATGGAGGCTGATGCGCGAAGCAGAATATCGCGGTGGCGAACATTAGAAAGCGCCACCATATCGCCACAATCGCGATCAGCATCATGCGTGAAATACGAGAAGAGTTGTGAACGCAAAACATCGAGATTCTGTCCCGTCCTGGCAGAAAGACGAACCTTGACATGGCACCCCATTGGCGCATCAATCTCCTGGTATTGCGTCAGGTCTGCTTTGGTGACAACCATAATGAACTTTCTTTCACGCAAGGCTGCCAAAATTTCATGGTCGTCTTCGTCAAAGGGACGGGAGCCATCGGCAAGGAACAAGATCAGATCTGCCTCGGAAATCCGTTCTAATGTCCGACGAATCCCCTCCTGCTCGACCTCATCACCCTGACCGCTACGAATTCCTGCAGCATCAATGATCCGCACCGGCAAACCTTTTATAGAAACCGTCTCTTCGATCAGATCCCTGGTGGTGCCGGGAATAGAGGATACGATGGCACGCTCCTCACAAAGCAGTGCATTTAAAAGACTGGACTTACCGGCATTGGGCTTGCCGACAAGCAACACTGAAACCCCCTCGCGGAGCACTTTGCCATAGCGGAAAGAATCTATCAAACGGAGCATAATCTGGCGTGCCGCATCAACACGGTCTGCGATCAACCCCAACGAATCAGCTTCTATCTCTTCTTCGGGAAAATCAATATGTGCCTCAAGTACAGCCAAAGCTTCTGCAACCAGGCGCCGCACCTCTTCCAACAGCTGCCCGAGGTTGCCTTCACGCTGCCGCTGAGCCAAAGCCAAGGCGGTCGGCGTACGGCTGGAAATTACATCAAGAACAGACTCCGCCTGGCAGAGATCAATTCTTCCATTTAAAAAAGCACGCCGGGTAAACTCACCAGGCTCAGCCAAGCGGGAACCGGCTGCAAGACAGGCCTCCAAAACCGCATGAACGGCGAGATACCCACCATGGCAATGCAGCTCAAGAACATCTTCTCTGGTGTAGGAACGGGGAGCCCGCATGAGAACTGCCATGCCTTCATCAATAAGGAAGGTGTCGACGGGATTGATGATGCGGCCATAATAAAGGCGGTGACTTTCAAAGCCACCGCCCGCACTACCACGAAAGACTGCCGCGCCAACCTGTTCTGCCTGAGGCCCGCTAATCCGGACAATCCCGATACCACCAACCCCGGGAGGGGTGGCAACGGCAGCAATCGTATCGGAAAGATACATGTTGTCCCCTGACTAGTCCTTTACCAGCTTATTGATGTACATCTGCTGGCCAATGGTCAGTATATTGTTGATCAACCAGTACAACACCAAACCTGAAGGGAACGTCAAAAACATAAAGGTAAAGACCACCGGCAACGCCAGCATGACTTTTTGCTGCATTTCGTCCATGTTGGATGGCGTCATCTTTTGCTGAATAAACATGGTTACGCCCATCAGCAGTGGTGTAATGTAATAGGGGTCTTTATCGGAAAGATCCGTAATCCAGAGCATGAACGGAGCATGACGCAATTCTATGGAAAACATCAGTGCCTTGTAGAGAGCAAAGAAAACCGGAATTTGTACAATCATCGGTAAACAACCACCCAAAGGGTTGACCTTATGCTCACGATACATTTCCATGACCGCTTTATTCAGGCCATCCTTGTCGTTCTTGAATTTTTCCTTAAGGGCAGTCATTTTAGGCTGCAACTTGGACATATCCTTCATGGATTTGTAGCTTTTATGGGTCAAAGGAAAAAATACGATTTTGAGAATAACCGTAATAATGATGATGCCAATACCGAAATTTGGAATATAGCCATAAAAGAATTTCAAAGCGTGCAGCATTGGCTTGGCAAGAACAGTAAACCAGCCAAGATCAAGAGACTGCTCAAGAGATGCTCCCTGGGCCTTCAGAATATCAATATCCTTGGGACCAACAAAAAGCCGGTACTGTACCGAGACGGCCTGCCCAGGAGTTACAGTAAAACGGGGGGAGGTTGCAACGGACTCAAGATAACCTGCCTGATTCTTTTTTATCTCCACCGAAGCAATGCTTCCCTGTTCAGCAAGCAGGGCCGTCAGAAAGTACTTGTCTGTAATGCCGGACCAAAGAATCAACTTTTCATATTTTTTGGTGGAGCTGACAACGTCTTTTGGCGCTTCCGTATGAAGGCTGTTATCGCCAAACAAGGTTGAACCATAGGTCTCATAACGGCCATCCTTGGTATCAACATCGAAAGGAGCAGTAATTATCTGTTGAAATGAGCCGACAATAGGAGCCGGGCTGTTGTTGATCAGCTGTGTCTCCAACTGAATGCCATACCCATCGCCGGTAAAGGAGTAGGTCTTGCGGACAACATATCCCTGCGCACTGACATGGGTAAATACCAATTGCTTTTTTTCATCTTTAGCAAGAAAAAGGGAAGGGCTGCTTGGCGCATAAACCGCTTGCGGTTGCAGCATAAAACCTGTACCGACCGTGGAAAAAGTCAATAAAGCAGGGTCAGAATTTGCGGCAAGAGAAACCTTGGGAGAGTCTGGACGATTCTTTTCGCGATATTCTTTCAGCGTCAGAGATTTAAGAGCACCTCCTGCACCGGAAAATACCGCTGTAAAACGCTCCGTTTCAACATTAACATCCTGTGCCTTAACTGCGGTTGCAACTGGAACAATTGCCGCCGATACGACTTTTTCAACAATCGGCGGTACAGCCTTATCTTCGGTTGACGAAGCAACCGGCACAGTAGGAGCTTGCTTGGGCCCCAGATAGGCAGAAAAGACATAAAACACCGCGATAGACAGCACAACTGCAATAATTGCACGTTTTTCCATAGTAATAGCCTCTATTTTTCGGGAACTGGGTCATATCCGCCCGGCTGCCAAGGGTGACAGCGTAGTATACGACGTATCATTAACAAAAGCCCTTTACAGGGTCCGTGACGACGGATTGATTCTAGAGAATACTCTGAACAGGAAGGATAAAAGCGACAAGCTGGCGGCAACAAAGGAGAGATAACCAACTGATACATCCTGATAATTACTGTTAATACGCGTGTTATCATCTCCGCTAACCCATCTTGCGCAATGCAGTCAAAAATTCTTCTCGCAGTACGGCGCTTGAACAATCGGCGGCATTGCGACGGGCAATGACATGCAAATCAACTGACGGCAACAAACTGCGCATATGTCGGAAAACTTCTCGCAGATGTCGTTTTATTCTGTTTCGGACAACGGCACCTCCAACCTTGCGACTGACCGTTATACCAATTCGAGGTAAACCACATCCATTCTCTTTCACAAGAAGAATAAATATACGTCCCTTGAAAAAGGGGCTGGATGAAGAAAGGCGCAGATAATCACTGCGCCTCAATAAACGATTCTGCTTGGGATAGGTTGCTCGCTCGGACAACACGGCAGTATGTCACGCGATTACTTGGTGGCAATCCGAACTGACAAGCTTTTGCGGCCTTTGGCACGGCGGCGCTTGATGACCAGTCTACCATTCTTCGTTGACATGCGAACCAAAAAACCATGGGTACGTTTACGGGAAACGTTGCTGGGCTGATACGTTCTTTTCACGGCTGGATACCATCCTCAAAGTTTGTTATGACTACATTTGAACTACCATTTTTGCCTGTCTCTTTTGCAAGCGGAACAAGTCTTATATCTAAAGTCTGAATCTTTTGCAAGATTTTTCTTTTAATTACTTATGAAGTTTTACCATTGAAAAACAGATTCGCCTCTGTTAAGGTTCAATGCTCTAAAAGCTTCTAAATTAGCTTGGTTTCAATATAATATATCGTAATTATTGGTTATTATTGTTTTCAACAGGTGTTGATATATCTGTTGAAAACTTGAGGTTAGGTCATATTGGCAACGTCGGACGGTAATTGCCGTTTTGACCAACCTGTGACCTACGCGTCTCACCAATAGATCCCCAGGTAACCAGCTATGCAGTCCACCAAGAATAATGACCTCATGCACAACACTTGGACCCAGGCAATCTCAAATCTGGAAAAGGTCGTCCCGTCTCAGAACTTCATTAACTGGATTCAACCGATTCAGTACAGCAGTTCTTACGGGGACACCATTGTTCTCTCCGCGCCAAATCAGTTTTTCAAGGAGTGGCTGGAAGACAACTACCTGGAGTTGATACGAAGCATCATTTCAGCTACTGCTGATAAAAACATATCGGTCGAATTTCTTTTACGAGAAGAAGAGGAACCTCCGCAGACTGGTTTGTCTGCACCCGAGAACAGTAGCGCCGATAACTCAGAAGAAGTCAAATATATACCAACAACCATAAAAAATCACAGCCCTCTGAATCCGCGGTATACCTTCAACCAGTTTGTCAGCGGTTCCGGCAACCAGTTTGCCCATGCGGCGGCACTTGCAGTCGCCAACAATCCAGCCACAACTTACAATCCATTATTTATATATGGTGGTGTCGGACTTGGTAAAAGTCATTTGCTAAACGCTATCGGTCATCACATAACTGAAAATGACCAAGCTGCCAGAATATGCTATTGTTCTGCGGAAAAATTCATGCATGAGATGGTAAACCATATCCGGCTCAACAAAATGGATGAGTTCCGGGCACGATACAGATACGTTGATGTGCTGCTGATTGATGATATCCAGTTCATAACTGGTAAAGAGCGAACACAGGTGGAGTTTTTTCATACATTTAATGCATTGTATGAAAATCATAAACAGATTGTGATAACGTCAGATAAATTTCCCAGGGAAATGCCAAACTTGGAAGAACGTCTCAGATCCCGTTTTGAATGGGGCTTGATCGCTGATATTCAGCCTCCGGACTTGGAAACCAAAATTGCAATTCTCAAGAAAAAAGCTGAATTGAATGCAATTAAATTACCTGATGATGTTGCTTATTTTTTGGCCTCCAGCGATACACGCAACGTTCGTGAACTTGAGGGAATGCTTATTCGCCTTGGAGCATACAGCAGTCTGCAACACACTCCAATAACGTTGCCCATGGCAAAACTTAATCTTAAAGATATCCTTGTTGACAAGCGTAAGGATATCAACGTGGAACTTATTCAAAAGTCCACGGCCGAATACTTCGGGTTGAAAGTGGCTGATCTTAAGTCTGAAAAACGACTAAAAGCTTTTGTACAGGCACGTCAAATAGCATTATGGTTGTGCCGGGATATGACTACGGCATCATATCCGGATATCGGTGGAAAGTTTGGTGGAAAAGATCATTCGACGGTAATTCACTCCGTGAAAAAAATTGAGCGTCAACTGGCAGAAGATACGAACCTGTCGAATACAATTGAGGAAATTAAGGCCATCATACTTCGATAAACAACATTATCACCAGACGCTGTTGACATGGTTGTTGAACTCTGTTGAAAAATATATCCCTGTTGATATCCTGCATAAAGTGCGCAGGTAATCAACATCATAAATATAAATATTTAGTATTAAATTCAATAATATATACATTATCAACTTTTTTCACAGCACATATAACATCATTAAAGATTTAATCTTCTATAATCAATTAAATAACAGAAAGGGAGCATCATATGATCTTTAAAATAAATAAGGACAACTTTTTGAAAGCTTTACAGAAAGTTCAAGGTATTGTTGAAAAGAGAACGTCAATGCCCATTCTGTCAAATGTATTGATTGAAGCAACGGATAATTATATCAATATATTGGCGACAGATCTTGAAGTTGGATTGAAGGGCACCTATCCAGCAACGATTGATGAATCAGGAAAAATAACGGTTAATGCAAAAAAATTGTACGAAATTGTAAAAGAGTTACCAAATGAGGAAATAATTTTTTCGTCCAAAGAAAATGATTGGGTAGAAATCCTCTGCGGTAAAGTAAAATTTAATATAGTTGGTCTATCTTCAGACGAGTTTCCAACAATTACACCAGTAAATGAGGATACGCTTATTGAAATTGAAGCGGCGCTTCTCAGAAGAATGATTGAAAAAACATCATATGCAATATGTAACGATGAAACAAAATACAATCTGAATGGTATTTACACTCGGGTTGAACAAGAAGGTGACAACAAGCTACTGAAGATGGTTGCAACGGACGGCCACCGACTTTCAATTGCATCTGGCGAGTTTAGAGGATCAATAGATGCAAATTTGCTGAAAGGCGTCATACTTCCGAAAAAAGGCATCTTTGAAATCAAAAAAATAACCGATGAAGGTGATGGTGTACTTAAATTTGGATTTGTGGAAAGTAGCGCAGTTATAAAAAAAGGGGACACAACCCTGATCATGCGTCTTGTGGATGGAGAGTTTCCTGATTACACGCGTGTTATACCGGTAGCAAATGAGCAGGTAGTTAAAGCCCCGAGAGAAGCCCTTATCCATGCGGTCAGAAGAATGGCCATTCTTTCCAGCGAAAAATTCAAAGGAATCATGCTTGAAATAGAAAAAGATGGCATCAAGATATCATCCAGTAATCCTGAATTAGGTGATGCCATGGAAGAACTTGATGTATCTTATACTGGAACACCATTTTCAGTCCGATTTAACGCACGCTACCTCCTTGACGTGCTGATGATTTGCGAAGGAAATGAAGTCTTAATGAAGTTCAAAAATGAACTTTCGCCATCTATTGTAACACCAGCGCAAGAAGATGGGTTGCTGGCAGTCATCATGCCGATGCGGTTGTAAATTTTCACGTGTACCTTAACAAAATCAGGCTTCAAAATTATCGAAATATTTCAGCGGCAGAGATCAGTCTTAATCGGAATATTTCAATATTTTACGGATTAAACGGTCAAGGAAAAACCAACTTTCTGGAGTCAGTGTATCTGCTGGGAAGTGGAAGAAGTTTTAGATCTGCAAAAATCCAGGATTTGATACATCACGGGCAAAATGAGTCCGTTTTACGCGCTGAAATTGGCTCAGAAGGAATAAACAGCCAGCTCAGCCTTTTTCTATCCGGTAGTATTCGTAGAGTTTTCATCAACGGCAAATCCATTTACCGGGCAGCTGATTTACAGGGAATATTACCGGTTGTTGTTTTTTCGCCAGATGACACGGCGATGATCAAATTGGGGCCGGAAAGCAGAAGAAGATATCTTGACCGTACACTGTATGTTTGCAGCCAGAATTTTCTGCAGTGTTACCATGCCTACTACCGGACACTGAAACAACGGAACGTTCTGTTACGTACCGGCAACAGAAATGGCCTCGACGAATGGACCGAACAACTGATTGAAAGTGGGCTGCAGCTTATGCAGTGCCGTCAATCCTTTGTGGCAGAATTTGAGAAACTATTTGCAAAAACATATGCGCTGATAACCGGAGGCCTGGAAACAGTCAGCCTGCAGTACAAACCGGATGTTCAGGCGGAAAATTTCAATCATTTGATGAAACAAGGCCTGGAGAGTGATCTGCGGCACGGTACTACCGGCCATGGACCGCATCGTGATGACCTTCAGTTTCTCATTAATGAACGATCCCTGAAGGTGTTTGGCTCACAAGGTCAGCAACGCAGCTACATTCTGGCACTTAAAATGGCAGAGTTGGAATATTTACAGGAAACTTTTCAGGATTCTCCAGTGTTGTTGCTTGATGACATGGCATCGGAACTGGACAGGAATCGAACTGAAAACCTGTTGTTGTTTCTGAATCAGAAAAACATACAGACCATGATAACCACAACCGATCCCACAACCCTGCCGCTCTGCCTGTTTGATTCAAGCAGCCGGTTTCGGGTAGAAGACGGAACATTGACGTACGAGGAAACCAAAAGCAGATGAGTGATCAAGAAACGAACGGAACAGTCACAACCGACAACGGCTACGGAGCTGACAGTATCAAGGTTCTGGAAGGGCTTTCAGCGGTCCGGAAACGTCCAGCCATGTATATCGGCTCAACCTCAGCTCAAGGCCTACATCACTTGGTGTATGAAATCGTTGATAACTCCATTGATGAGGCACTAGCTGGACACTGCGACAATGTTACGGTCACCATCAATACCGATGGTTCGATCACCGTGGTGGACAACGGTCGGGGTATCCCGACTGACATGCACCCTGCCGAAGGCCGTTCTGCTGCCGAGGTTGTTTTGACCGTGCTGCATGCCGGCGGCAAGTTTGATAACGATTCCTACAAGGTTTCCGGCGGTCTGCATGGGGTTGGTGTTTCAGTCGTCAACGCCTTGTCCAAATGGCTTGAACTGGAAATCCGGCGTGATGGCAAAATCTGGCGCCAATCCTATCGCCGTGGTGATCCCCAGGCGCCGCTGGAAATGACCGGAGAGACCAAACGCCGTGGCACCAAGATAACCTTCATGCCTGATGAAGAAATCTTTGAGGCCACTGAATTCTCATTTGATGTGCTGTCGCAGCGTCTGCGGGAAATGGCGTTCCTGAATGCCGGTGTCAGAATCAAGATCACCGACGAGCGGGCAGAGGGGAAATCCCACGAGTTCTTCTATGAAGGGGGAATAAATTCTTTTGTTGAATACCTGAATCGGGCCAAGACGGCACTGCATGCCAAGCCGATCTATGTACGTGGTGAGAAGAACGGCGTGGAGATCGAAATTTCCATGCAGTACAACGACTCGTACGACGAAAAGATCTTCAGTTTTGCCAATAACATCAACACCCATGAGGGTGGTACCCACCTGGTTGGTTTCAAGGCTGCCCTGACCCGTACCATGAACGGCTATGCCACGGCCAACGACCTGCTGAAAAAAGAGAAGGTGGCCATCTCCGGTGACGATTTGCGGGAAGGGCTGACCGCAGTCATTTCGGTCAAAATCCCCCAGCCGCAGTTTGAGGGGCAGACCAAGACCAAGCTGGGTAATTCTGAAGTCAAGGGCTATGTGGAATCGCTGCTGAATGAAAAGCTGGCGGTCTTCCTGGAAGAAAATCCCAAAGTTGCCAAGGATGTGCTCAATAAGTCAATAGAAGCTGCCCGTGCCCGTGAAGCTGCCCGCAAGGCCCGCGAAACCGTGCGACGCAAGGGAGCCATGGATCTTGGCGGCCTGCCGGGCAAACTGGCCGATTGTCAGGAGAAGGACCCGGCGCAGTGCGAACTGTATCTGGTCGAGGGCGATTCGGCAGGCGGCTCAGCAAAGCAAGGGCGTGACCGCCGTTTCCAGGCAATTTTGCCGCTGAAAGGCAAGATTCTGAATGTGGAGAAAGCCCGTTTTGACAAGATGATCGCCTCCCAGGAGATCCGTACCCTGATCATTGCCATGGGTACCGGTATCGGCAAGGAAGACTTCGATATCGCCAAACTCCGCTACGGTCGGATTATCGTCATGACTGACGCCGACGTGGATGGTTCGCACATCCTTACCCTGCTTTTGACCTTCTTCTACCGCAACATGCGGGAGCTTATCGAGCGCGGCCACCTGTACATCGCTCAACCGCCGCTCTACAAGGTGAAGCGTGGCAAGAAAGAGATGTACCTCAAGAATGAAGCTGCTTTACAGCAGTTTTTGCTTGATGAGGGATCTGAAGAGTTGAACCTGCGTCTGGAGAACGGTGACCGGGTGTACAGCGGCAAGCAGATTATACCGGTAATCCGTCAGTTCATTGAGCACCGCGCCATTCTGGACAAGGTGGTTAAAAAAGGAATTGGCCTCGAACTGTTGCAACTGTTCCTCAAGGCTGGTGTACCGGCTGCTATTGAAGAGCTGTCACAGTTTGGGGGCTATCTGGAAACGATGAAGCAGTTCCACAGCGATGCCGACTACCAGGTGGAAGAGGAGCGGATCAGTTTCAGTCTGGGCAATGTGCGTAACCAGATTGACAACCAGACGTTGAATGTGCTGGCCACCCATGAGTACGAATTGCTGGTGGAAAACTACCGCAAGGTCTGTGAAACCATGGCTGACGGCAAGGCCTTTGTGGAGCAGGAAGGTAAAGTGCTGCTGGAAACCACGAACCATGAGGAACTGCTGGTCTGGTTCCTGGAGTATGCCAAAAAAGGGCTCAACATCCAGCGCTATAAGGGTCTTGGTGAAATGAACCCGGATCAGCTTTGGGAAACCACCATGAATCCGCAGAACCGCACACTGCTGCAGGTCAAGATCGAAGACCTGGTGGAGGCTGACGAAATCTTTACCATTCTGATGGGCGATCAGGTGGAGCCGCGCCGCGACTTCATCGAGCAGAACGCCCTGAATGTTGTTAACCTGGATATCTAGCAGCGTACGTGTAGGTTTTCCCAATTAGTTAAAATCTGGCCCCATAAATTTAAAAAGTTCTAGTTTGATAAAATAGTTTAATTTCAGGCGCGCGATATTGCTTATCGCGTGCCTTTTTTGTGAGGTGAAAGCGAGGCCTAAGAAAAACTACTGCATTTGACAATAATGAACAAAAGATACGGGAATAGTCCCACATGATTCCAGCGTGTTCTATGGTAATTGACCCTGCTATCTGGTATGAATAGCGAAATGCTCACACACTGAGAATCTCAATCTTGTTTTGTTATGGATGCTTATTATATGGCCAACGAAGCGGATACCTGTCGAAAGTTTGTGTTGCCGAAGCTGGTTGATGCCGGTTGGGACAACGAGCCCCACCGGATCAATGAACAGATTACCTTCACCGACGGCCGCATCGTTCTGGCGGGGAACAAGGTTAAGCGCCGCCCCCAGAAACGGGCCGACTATCTGCTTCGCTATACCCGTGATTATCTCATAGCCGTTGTAGAAGCAAAACCCGATTACCTGTCAGCGGGGGATGGCCTGCAGCAGGCCAAAGAATACGCCGAAATCCTGGGGCTTAAGTTTGTCTATGCCACAAACGGCACCGAGATTATCGAGTTCGATTACCTGACCGGCCAGGAGCGGGTATTGACGGAGTTCCCGTCGCCTGAGGAACTTTGGCAGCGCCTGCAAAGCTCTCAGGCATTCTCCCCCGAATCTGCGCAACGCATTCTCTCACCTTACTACCATCACAGCGGCAAGAGTCCCCGCTACTATCAGGAAATCGCCATCAACCGGGTCGTGCAGTCGGTTTTGCAGGACAAGAAGAGAATCCTGCTGACCATGGCCACCGGCACCGGCAAGACCGTGGTCGCCTTCCAGATCTGCTGGAAACTCTGGAGCGCCCGCTGGAATGCCTCCGGTGAGCACCGTCGCCCCAAGATCCTCTATCTTGCCGACCGCAATATCCTGGTTGATGATCCCAAGGACAAGATATTTGCTCCCTTCGCCGATGCCCGCTGGAAGATCGAGAATGGTGAAGCCAACAAAAGCCGCGAGATGTACTTCGCCATCTACCAATCGCTGGCCAAGGACGAGCGCCGACCAGGGCTCTACAAGGAATACAAGCCTGATTTCTTTGATCTGATCATTGTTGATGAATGTCACCGTGGCAGCGCTCGAGACAGCAGCAACTGGCGTGAGATACTGGAATACTTTAGCCCTGCCTACCAGTTGGGCATGACCGCTACACCACTCCGTGAGGATAATCGGGATACTTATTTGTATTTTGGCAACCCTGTCTACCAATACAGCTTGCGCCAAGGGATTGAAGACGGCTTTCTGGCCCCTTATCGGGTTCATCGTATTGTTACTGATTACGATGCAGCTGGTTGGAGACCCAGCAAGGGAGAGCTTGACCGCTATGGCCGAGAGATTCCTGACGATGAATACCAGACCAAAGATTTTGAGCGGGTTGTTGCTCTAAAGGCCCGCACTGAGGCCATAGCACAGCACCTGACTGATTTTCTGAAAAAGACAGACCGCTTTGCCAAGACCATCGTTTTCTGCGTTGACCAGGATCACGCCGATGAAATGCGTCGTGCGATTGCCAACCTTAATCAGGATTTAGTCAGTAAGTACCCTGATTATGTCTGTCGGGTGACCTCTAACGAAGGGGATATCGGACGGGGACATCTGGGCAGGTTTCAGGAACTGGAAACCGATACGCCAGTTATCCTGACAACCTCACAAATGCTGACTACTGGTGTTGACGCTCCAACCTGCAAGAATGTCGTGCTGGCCCGTGTCGTTGGCTCCATCTCTGACTTTAAACAGATCATAGGCCGTGGCACCCGTGTCCGTGATGATTACGGGAAGCTCTGGTTTAGTATCCTTGACTACACCGGCAGCGCCACCAGGCAGTTTGCCGACAAAAATTTTGATGGTGATCCAGCACTGATAACGGAAGAAAAGATTGATGCAGCTGGCAAGACCTACGAGACTGAAGTTACCGAGGAAGCCCCTGTTGTTGAGGATGGTGGTATTGAAGACGACTACGGTGCACCAGATGTTGACTTTGGTGACGAAGAGAAGGGACCATGCAAATACTTTTTTGATGGCGGACAGGTAGCGATTGCCGCCCATCTGGTCTACGAGCTTGATCCTGATGGAAAACAATTGCGGGTCGTCAAATTCAGCGATTATGCCGCAGATAAGGTTCGCACCCTGTTTCCCGGTGCAATAAGGATGCGCGAGCAATGGGCCAACCCCAAGGAGCGGGCCGAAGTTATCAGTCAGCTTGAGGAGCGTGGGATCAGCTTCAACGAACTGGCCGATTCCGTCGGCCAACCGGAAGCTGATCCTTTTGATCTGCTCTGTCATCTTGCTTTCAATGCTCCATTACGGACACGTCGAGAGCGGGCGGATCGTCTGAAGCGGGATAGGAAAGACTTCTTCGATCACTACAGCCCCGAGGCCAGGGCCATCCTTGAAGAACTGCTGGAGAAATATGCCCAGCATGGTACGGCGCAATTCGTCGTGCCGGATATTTTGAAAGTGCCGCCCATTTCGGAACGGGGGAATGTGATTGAGATTGCCGGTTACTTTGGGGGGGCGGAAAAATTGCGTGAAGCGGTGAATGAGCTGCAAACGCTGCTCTATGCGGGGTAAGTAAATGATGAATGTGGAATGTAGAACGCGAGGAGCACATGACAAAATCGATCAAACCGCATATTTCTGATTTTACGGAAATCCTAACCATCATTAAGAGTGGGCGTTCCCGTGCTTTCCAGGCTGCAAATTTGGCGCTGATTGAAACCTACTGGGCTGTTGGCGGCTACTTGTCACACAAGGTTGTCGAGTCCGGTTGGGGAAAGGGCGTTATCCGTGAACTTGCTGATTGGCTGCTGATCAATGCCTCGGATGTAAAAGGCTATTCAGCTTCCAACCTCTGGCGGATGATGCAGCTTTATGACACGTATGCTGGTGATGAAAGACTCGCACCACTGGTGCGAGCATTATCCTGGAGCAATAACCTGCTGATTCTGGGGCAGTGCAAGACGCTTGAAGAAAAAGAGTATTATCTGCTCAGTTCCTCCCGTGCCAATTGGTCAAAACGGGAACTGCAAAGTCAGATAGAACGAAGCTCTTTCGAGCGTACCATGCTGGCGGATCTGAAACTCGTACCACCGGTGCGAGAATTACATCAGGATGTTGCCGGCACCTTCAAAGACACATATTTGCTGGATTTCAGCCATGTTGAGAAGCGGATCAAGAACACCGTTTCTTGAGCCTGATTGGAAGCGATGCAAAAGGGTTGATTGGGACGGATGGGGAGTGAGGGGTTTTGATAGTGAATCGGGAATTTCAATACAAAAACCATATATATCTGGCGGGGCACCTTGTCATTATTCTATTGAAACCATTATCAAAATAACAAGCAGCGTCCCCCTTGGGGCTCTCGTAATGCATGCATCAATAATCAACGAGGTCCCAAATGATTATTTCTACATTCTGCATCAGATCTTTGGGGCCTCTTGGAGATAATAAATGAGTAAAACAATTACAGTGCAAGGGTTTTCCGTCGCCCTATTGAATAAGAATCAGGCGGATTACATTAGTCTGACCGATATTGCGAACGCCAAGGAGGGCGAGGCCCGGGCGGCGGATGTTATCAAAAATTGGATCCGCAACAGGGGAACACTCGAATTTATTGGTACTTGGGAACAAATGTACAACCCGGATTTTAAAGTGGTCGAATTCGACCACTTTAAAATGAATGCCGGTCTCCCGAGTTTTGTTTTGAGTCCGGGTCATTGGATTGAAAAGACTAACGCGGTGGGCATGATTGTCAAGGCCGGAAGATATGGGGGAACTTACGCGCATAAAGATATTGCCTTTGAATTCTGCTCGGCCATCAGTCCAGTATGACCTGTCCTGTCAATAGTGGAC
>DIUT01000054.1:0-33464 GCA_002423105.1 Geobacter sp. UBA6151
ATGCTGACGGTATCTGCATGGCGTAATATACTGACCGCTAACTCCCCTTTTTCTTTCCCTTCCTCAAAAACCGTTGCACCCCCTGATTGTGTTCCTGGAGATTCCGGGAAAACTGGTGTGTGCCGTCTTTACGGGCCACAAAGTAGAAGTAATCGGTGGTCGCCGGTTGCAGAACAGCACGCATGGCCTCAATGCCCGGATTGCCGATAGGTCCGGGTGGCAAGCCCTTGATCCGGTAGGTGTTGTACGGTGTGCTACGCTGAACATCCTGGCGGGTAACCGTCCCCCCGAAAATACGGATGCCGTAAATGGCGGTCGGATCGCTCTGTAGCGGCATTCCTACCCGCAAACGATTATGGAACACCGAAGAGATCAGCGGCATCTCTTCTATCGAAACCGCTTCCCGTTCGACCATGGAGGCCATGGTAACCACCTGATGCAGATCGAAGTCGGACTGTTCCAACAGTTGCGTAAGGGTGGTTGTCCTGAATCTGAACTCACGTACCATCTCGGTTATCAAACTACGTTCATCAGTGTGAAATCCCACCAGATAGGTGCCGGGAAACAGATACCCCTCGACACTTTTTCCGGGCAGTTCCAGTTTGTTGAGCAGTACCCTGTCCCTGCACGCCTCCAGAAATGCCTCTTTTTTGAATATCTGGGCTTTTTCAAGCAGTTCGGCAGCTTGGAAAATTGAATATCCCTCCGGCAGCGTAAAACGGCGGGCATCGGTCTCTCCCCGTGCCATTTTCTCCAGAATTTGTCCTGGTGTCATGGCGTCGGTCAGACGATAGTCACCGGTTCGTATCTCCCGGTCAAGTCCCCGCAGACGTCCCAATAGCCGCATATGCAGGGCGCTGTATATGATTTTCTGCTGTTCAAGCTCAGTAGCAACGGATGACAATCCGGCCCCTCTGGGGACACTCAGCCCATAGACGCGATGGCCGTTGCCCGGTGTCATTACCAGCAAAAGCAGATACCAGGCCATAAGCCCGATGCAAGCGATTCGAACCAGCCAATACCAGTGACGGCGGAAGAACAGGGTAGGGAATGGGAAGCGAGAAGACATGGCAGGGGATTGTAGTGGCTTTGACGGAGACGTCAAGCCTTAAACGTAAGGAGCGGGGGACAAGCAGCGGTTCTTGACAGGGAGTGTGGCAAGCTGCTACGAAGCAGGCATGTCTTATCCTGAAATGATCAATCTGCCCTTCAACCGTTCATCCCTGCCGCCGGATTTCAAGCTGCTGTCAGGACCCGGTAGTGTGGATAAGGAAGCCGCCCACTGGATTCTGTTACAGGGAGGGACGGTTCTGCTCCGGGAAACTGCCGGCAACCTTGCGCTGCCCTGCGGCCCACTACCGGTGCAACCGTCCGAAGCGCGTCCCCTGCTTACCTTTGCCAACTGGCAGGGGATGCCGGTGACTGCCGTGCAGTTGGAGGTTTTGACTGCGGTACCGGAGGGTCTTGTGGCGGAACCGTTCAATGCCTTCCAGGAGCGGATTCCGGACAGCCTGATGACCATTGCCGGTCTGGGCAAGCAACTGCTCCATGCTGAGCGGATGACCCGCTTGTGTCCCCGTTGTGGTGCCAATACCGGGTCGCTGTCCGATAGTTGGGGGAAAGTCTGCCCTGGCTGTCGCCATGAGTCATATCCTCCCATTCACCCCTGTGCCATCGTGCTGATCAAGCATAACGGCAAACTGTTGCTGATCCGCAAGCCGGAATGGGCGCAGGGACGCTTTAGTCTGGTGGCAGGCTTTCTGGATGTGGGAGAATCACTTGAGGAGTGTGCCATCCGCGAGGCACGGGAGGAAACCGGGGTTACTATCTGCAACGTTCGTTATATCACGAGCCAGGCATGGCCTTTTCCTTCGCAGCTTATGGTGGGGTTTACGGCTGAGTATGCCGGTGGCGACATCGTTGTTGACGGTAATGAGATTGCCGATGCCCGCTGGTTTGATATGGATAATCTGCCTGATCTGCCATCCCGCCGCAGTATCGCCCGTTTTCTGATTGACTCATGTCTTTCCAAGAGTTTCTGAGTCCTTGCGGTCAAGTCGTATCCTGCTATACTTAAACAATAGACTGTGATTACGCTGGCTGTACTTGCAATAATGCAGCCCTGATCTTATGCGCTAATATTTTACAGCCGGTTGCAAGCCTACAGGAGAAAGCATGCCTCTTCAAATCTATCAATGCAAGATGCTTGAACTTATGAAGGAGCAGGAGCTGTTAATGGCAGACATTTATCTCCGGCTTTCAGAGCTTTTTCCGGAGTATGGTGATGTATACCGGGAAATGCTTTCTGAAGAGAAAGAGCATGCAGGATGGATCGATCATCTCAATAAATTATGTATTGCAGAAAAAGCCAGTTTTGCAGAAGGGAGTACACGTACTTATACGATCAGTAGCCTTATAAAGTACCTGCGAGATTTTATAGTTCAACTTGAAACAAAACAGATGGGTCATTTGAAATGCCTTGCTTACATAATTGATATTGAACAATCACTTATAGAGAGAAATGCCTTTCAACGTTTTACAGGCGATTCACTTGAAGTTATGAAAGTGCTCAAGATTCTCGAAGAAAGCCAGAAAGTTCATGTTAGTAAAATTAAGGAGTTTATGGGGCGTCTCAAGCCAGCTGCCTGATATTTAGACGCTGCTTTCGGTCCTCTGAATATCACCGGAAAAGCTTCAGGAAGTAGGCGTATATAACCAGACTTAATAAAATCTCTGTTCAAGGGTACCCTCGGCTATCTATGAATTCGATCAAGCAAATACTGGGTGCTGGTCTGATGTATGCAATTCTGGGTGCTGCCGGTCTTGCTCTGGCCATCCCACCCGGTTATGCAAGTCCGGTATTCCCGGCTGCCGGTCTTGCCCTTGCTCTTATCCTTCACTTCGGCAATCGTGTCCTTCCCGGTATCTGGCTGGGCTCTCTGAGCATAAATCTCTTTGTTACCTGGCAAAACGGAACTCTTGACATTTACGGGGCGTTCATAGCAGCAATACTGGCAACTGGAGCTGCACTACAGGCCTGGATTGCCAAGGGGTTTGTCTTGCGCTGGACAGCTGAAAAATGGCAGTTCCTTGAATCAGAAAAGGATATCGCGCTCTTTCTGGCTGTTGCTGCACCGTTATCCTGTCTTGTCTCTGCAACTGTAGGTGTTACCACCCTGTATTTTGCTGGTGTTATTCAGGTGATTGACTTTTTCTTTTCCTGGTGGAATTGGTGGATCGGCGATATGCTTGGCGTTTTGATCTTTACGCCGATCACCCTGACGTTCTTGTTACGACACATTTCACCCTGGAAAGAGCGGTTGACAAGCGTTGCAATCCCGATGCTGGTGACGCTTGGTGCTGTCATCGTGGTGTTTCTGGGGGTTTCCCGCTGGGAACTCAGACAACAGATAGAACAGATTGCAACATCCGGCAAGAAGATCGCCCAACTACTTGATCACCGCCTGATTGCCCATCAGGAGGCACTTTCCTCTCTGCGCAGACTGATCGAAGTAACCCCTTTCATGACGTACAAGCAGTTTGAGTACTTCACCCGCATCACGCTGCAGGACAACAAAGACATTTTTGCGCTGAGCTATAATCCCTATATCAGTCATCAGCAACGGAAGGCTTTTGAGCTTTCCATGTCAGAAAAATCAATAGTTCCAGGTTTCACGATAACCGAGTGGAACTCTGAAAGGCTACTTGTCCCGGCAGCCTCACGGCCAAGCTATGTGCCGGTTGGCTACATAGCCCCGCTGGACGGCAATTGGGCTGCAATCGGCTTCGATATTTACTCAGACCCGTTTCGACGCACTGCGATCCAGCGGGCAAAGAACTCCGGGGAACCCGCGGCAACCGATCCCATTCAATTGGTTCAGGAACAACAAAAACGGGTCGGCATTCTTATCCTGCATCCGGCCTACAGAACGCAGACCGCCAGTTCTGGAAAAACACTTTCAACTCTGATAGGTTTTGCCGTAGCTGTCATCAAGGTTGACCAGATGGTTCAGATAGCAACCTTGAATCAAGTGCCGGATGGGTTGGTATTCCATCTTGCAGATACTCATGTCGACCTGGAGCGTCAAGTACTCTTTCGCTCTGACAATGGTGCCGCAAAACCGGTGGCTCTCTACAGTTGGCAAACAAACCTGACCATGGCCGATCGGCTTTGGCGTCTCGATGTCTTCCCCACCACAGCTTATCTGCGACAGAACCGCTCATGGTTTGCCTGGGGCACCGGCATAGCAGGCATGCTTTTCGCCACCCTGCTTCAGGTGGTTATGCTGGCAATGACCGGGCGGACCTTTGCCGTTCAGCGGTTGGTGAATGAGCAGACCATTGAGTTGCAACAGGCAAAGGCACAGCTGGAGTCACTGAACCTGTCACTACAAAAGCGGGTGGATGACACCATCACCGAACTGCGTCAGAAAGATCAGGTATTGATCAGTCAGGGGAGGCAGGCCGCCATGGGTGAAATGATCGGTAACATCGCCCATCAGTGGCGTCAGCCGTTGAATGCACTCTCCATGCTGATTACCAACATCCAGTTCGCTCAGATGCACAATGAACTGAACGAGGAATACCTGAATGAGTCTGCCGCTACTGCCAATAGACTGATTCAAAAAATGTCTTCAACCATTTCTGACTTTCGTAATTTTTTCAGCCCTGACAAGGAGAAGGTTGCCTTTTCAGCCCTGGACCAGGTTAGAAACGCGGTTGAGCTTGTGAACGCGGCATTCAGCAACAGCAACATAAGCATTAACATTAAACAGGAAGATGAGAGCCTTCTTTATGGCTTTCCCAACGAATACTCTCAGGTCCTGCTGAATATTCTGACCAATTCCAAGGATGCCATAACGGCTCAAAATCCGCCTCTGACAGGACATATTGAAATTACCATCAAGGCAGTGGATGGCATGGGATCGGTGAGTCTGCGGGATAATGGCGGAGGCATACCGGAGGAAACACTGGACAAGATCTTCGAGCCCTATTTTTCAACCAAAAACAATGGCACCGGCATAGGCTTGTATATGTCTAAAATGATCATTGAACGCAACATGGACGGAAGACTGTCTGCTCATAACACACAAGATGGAGCCGAGTTTGTCATACTCACCCCCCTTGCGGAGAAACCATCATGATCACGGATACCCAGGATCAGGAATACCTCAAGACCCTTACCGTACTCTATGTCGAGGATGAGGAGGACACCCGGGAACAGTTCAAACAGTTTCTGGCCCGTCTTGCCGGACGCCTGATTACAGCTGAAAATGGCGCAGAAGGGCTCGCTGCCTGTCATGAGCATCACCCGGACATCATCATTACCGATATCCAGATGCCAGTCATGGACGGGTTGGAGATGGTTCAGGAGCTTCGCATCCTTGATGCTTCCATTCCCATTATCGTACTCACGGCCTTTGAGCAGATCGATTATCTGAAACGCTCCATAAATCTTGGCGTAAACAAATACCTTTCAAAACCGGTTAACGGTTTTGAACTCCGGGACACATTGTTGGACTGCGCCCATATTCTCAGAGAGAAAATGCTGGTTGAGGCTGCAGCAAGAATTGATCTGCTTACCGGACTGGCCAATAGAAGGGAAATCATGGCCCGCTTCCATGCAGAAAAAGCCAGATTAGAGCGAAATAGCACATTGCTGTCCATAATCATTGCCGACATTGATCATTTTAAGCGGGTAAACGACAGCTTTGGACATCTTGCGGGGGACCAGGTTCTCAAGGATGTGGCAACCACACTTGCCTCAAACATCCGGGCGGTAGACATCTGCGGCCGTTGGGGGGGAGAGGAGTTCATACTGCTACTTCCGGAGACATCTCTTGACGATGCCGTGCTTGTAGCAGAAAAGCTCAGGGTTGCTGTCAGTTCCATAACCAGTATCTGGAAAAACAGCGCGATCAGGACAACCATCAGTCTGGGGGTTGGCATGCTTTTGCCCGGTATGGATATTGAAGAATCCACCGATTTGGTGGACAAGGCATTGTATAGAGCCAAGAAGGGCGGGAGAAATCGTGTTGAAGTTGCATGAATTCAGCCCTGAGCCTGCTCTAGACTCGGCAGTTCACGGAAAAGGCCAGTTCATCACTGGCCGCACTGAACTGATGGCCGGATTCCTGCTTGGAATAGCCGGTTTTGCGCTTAACGGGTTCAACCTTTCGCTCTTTTTCAACGTAGACTTTCTGTTTGGTTCTGTCTTCAGCATGTTTGCCCTGTTGCGGTTCGGTCCGGCTTCCGGCCTGCTGGCGGCATTGATAGCCTCAAGTTGCACCTGGTTTCAATGGCATCATCCCTGGGCAATCGTTATTTTCAGCGGCGAAGCTATCTGGGCCGGCTGGCTGATGTACCGTAAACGCATAGACCTGATGACTGGTGTTATCGTCTACTGGTTTAGCGGTGGTCTGCTACTGGTCTGGTTCTTCTACAACGGTATCATGGGTTTCAACACAGGCGCCACATTACTGGTCGCCCTGAAGCAGGGAATAAACGGCATCATAAACACCCTGATTGCCGAGACCCTGTTCATGCTGAGCTGGCGCTTTATCAGTAAAAGTGATGAGCTCCCCTCCCTGCGCAGCTGGATCCGGATCATATTGCAAGGATTGGTTCTCATACCGGCATTCATGCTGGCATTTGTCGACATCAACTGGCAATTCAGGCAACAGATGTTTCTGCTGCAGCAGAGTACGGTCAGAATGGCGGAAGTGGGCAAACTTACCTTGTCAAGTTTTCTCAGTGAATGGTCCAAGGAATCTGACAGACGCATCCGCAGCCAGGCTTCTTTGGACCACACTACTGAATTACTACACGGAATTGCTGGAAAACGTGATGTGACACTTACCCTTATAGACAGTCAGCGGCGTGTAATTGCCTCCACCCAGGAAACAGCGAAATTCCTGCAACCATTTACCCTGCCCGATGGCGGACATCTGGAGCAGATAACAGATAGCGTAAGTCAATGGATTCCAGAAAAGAAACCGGGGATAGGGGCAATGAAACGCTGGCTCCGCTCATTTTATTTGATCGAAGTTGAGCTTGCACCGGAAACAGCCTCGCACCTTGTTGTCACCTCTTCGTTGGCTCCGGCACTGAAAGAGATAAACAATCGCACTTCATTGCTGCTTATGATACTGGCGGCTCTTACGCTCATGACTATTGCCCTGTCCAATTACTTCAGCCGCCGGTTGCTGGTTCCCATTACTGAACTGGGCAGAGTCACCAGCCAGTTGCCGGACAAGATTGCACAGGAGGAAAAGATTGTCTGGCGTCCTGCGGAAGTGCGGGAAGAAGAGGAACTTCAGGATAATTTTCGCCTGATGGAAAATGCACTCTTGCAGAGCTTTACTGAGTTATCTGCTGTTAATGAGGAGCTTGAAAAGCGGGTTGCAGAAAGGACTGCCGAACTGCAGGAGCGCGAGCAGCAACTCAGCTATGTGTTGAAAGCAACCGGCGAGGGCATCTGGGATTGGGATCTTGTTTCTGACAATGTCAGACACAACCAAAGCTGGTGCAACATACTTGCTATTGATGACAACTACCAGGAGCATCAGGTCAGTTTCTTTGCCGAGCGCCTGCATCCCGACGACCGCGATGCAGTCTTCACTGCTATACAGAACGCCCTCCAGGGCAACGGGTCATATCAGAGCATACATCGCATGCTCTCAGGAGATAACCGGGTTATCTGGGTTGAAGACCGTGGCGATGTGGTTGAACGTGATCCTGAAGGCAAGCCGCTTCGTATGGCAGGCAGTATCAATGACATCACAGCCAGAAAACATACAGAGGCTGAGCTTGAGTTCAAACAAACCCAGTTGGAAGAGTTGAACCGCACATTGCAGCAGCGGATAGAAGAGGCAATAGCAGAATTGCGCCAGAAGGATCAGGTGCTGATCAGCCAGGGACGCCAGGCAGCCATGGGAGAAATGATCGGCAACATTGCCCATCAGTGGCGTCAACCGCTAAATGCACTTTCCATGCTGGTATCAAACCTCCAGTTTGCACAGATGAACAATGAGTTGACCTCGGAATATCTGGATGAATCAGCAGCTACCGCCAACCGCCTGATTCAGAAAATGTCCACAACCATCAATGACTTCCGGAATTTTTTCAATCCTGACAAGGAAAAGGTTGTTTTTTCAGCCATACAACAGATCAGAAATGCTGTCGAGTTGGTGGATGCTGCCTTCAAGAATAGTAACATAGGCATTGCAATTGCTGCAGAAACCGATTGTCATCTGCACGGCTTTCCCAATGAGTACTCCCAGGTATTGCTAAATCTGCTGAATAACGCCAGGGATGCAATCATGGATACCGTTTCACTGCCGGGACAGATCACCATAAGCATCACCGAACAAGGCGGCATGGGTGTTGTTACGGTGCGGGACAACGGTGGCGGCATCCCTGAAGCCATTCTGGACAAGATATTCGAACCGTATTTCTCCACCAAAAGCATGGGAACCGGCATAGGGCTGTATATGTCCAAAATGATCATTGAACGCAACATGCACGGCAGGCTTGCGGTACATACCGTTGAAGGGGGTACTGAATTTGTTATCTTTACCCCTCTTGGAGAGAAAACATCATGAATGCTGATTCACAGGACAAAACATTTCTTAAGACACTTACCGTGCTTTATGTGGAAGATGACGAGTTTACCAGAGCTGTTTTTCAAGAGTTTCTTGAACGACTGGTAGGCGAACTGTTGCTTGCGGAAAACGGTGAGCAGGGTTTGAAAGCCTATCATGAACATAAACCGCAGATAATTATAACTGACATATTGATGCCGGTTATGGGCGGCCTGGAAATGGCTGCTGAAATCCGTAAAATTGACAGAGCTATACCGATCATTGTTACCACTGCCTTTGATGAGTCCGGCTACCTGATGAAAGCCATCGACATAGGCATTCACAAGTATATTGCCAAGCCGGTGAAGGGGGCGGATCTCTACGACAAACTTTTGGAATGCGCACACCGTCTGCTACTGGAGAAGAAGTATCTGGAACAACAGCAGATTGAAACAGAGAACCTGAAACTGGCAAAAGAGCTTGCCGAGCAACAGAAGTTCGCCGCAGACGCTGCCAACGAGGCAAAAAGCAGGTTTCTGGCTACAATGTCCCATGAAATACGCACCCCGATGAATGGGGTAATCGGCATGGCCGGCCTGCTGCTCGACACCAATTTGACACAGGAACAGCAGAAATATGCCGAGATCATTCGTTCCAGCGGTGAGTCACTGCTTGCCATCATCAATGACATCCTGGACTTCTCAAAGATTGAAGCAGGCAAGTTGCATCTTGAAATGATGACCTTCAATTTGAGGGATATGATTGAAGTTACTGTTGAGATGCTGGCACTGAAGGCACGGCAAAAGGGACTTCAGCTTCTCAGCCGGGTTGAAGAGGGAGTTCCGGACGTACTAAAGGGCGACCCGGCTCGTCTCCGGCAGATTTTATTAAACCTCGGTAATAACGGCATCAAATTTACCGACCAGGGAGATGTGACCTTTACGGTATCGCAACTTGAACAGAATGAACATGGGGTATTACTGCTGATAAAAGTAACCGATACCGGCATCGGAATTCCGGAAGATGTTCAGGAACGCTTGTTTACGCCTTTTACCCAGGCTGATGATTCCACTACCCGGAATTTTGGCGGAACCGGCCTGGGGTTGGCCATCTGCCGCCAGCTTGTCGAGATGATGCACGGCACCATCGGAGTGAGCAGCCATCAGGGGGCAGGCTCAACCTTCTGGTTCAAGATACGTCTTGAACTTGGTAATATCGACGAACTACAGTTTGAAGCAGAAGATGAACCATACTCTGCTACATCACAAAACTACTGCATCCTTGACGCGGCTCGCAGGGGGCTCAGGATTCTGGTTGCCGAGGACAATCAGGTAAACCAGCAGGTTGCCCTGAATATTCTGACCAAGCAAGGATACCGTGCAGATGTGGTTGCCAACGGTTATGAAGCGGTTCACGCCCTGCGCAGCATACCGTATGACCTTGTGCTGATGGATTTACATATGCCCGGCATGGATGGTATCGAGGCAACAAAGACGATACGTCAACAAGATAGCGGTGTATTGAACAATAAGGTTCCCATCATTGCAATGACTGCCAGCGTCATGCAGGAGGATCGTGACAAGTGCATGGCCGCAGGTATGGATGACTATCTTGCAAAACCGGTTCATCCGGCAAAACTGGCTAAACTGCTGGCCAGTTGGTTTAACGTACCATTGCACGATGAAACCGAAACAGCATTGGAACTGCCCAGCGAGAATATCGGAAGTCCCCTTGTCTATGACCGCAAGGCCTTTCTGGAACTGCAGGGTGGTGATGATGCACTGTTGCCGATGTTATTGGAGCTGTTTACGCGTACCGTACCTGAACTTCTGCAGGTGCTTGCAAATGAGCCTCAAGATGCGGAAACGCAGGAACTGTTCGTCCGCCACGCCCACAGCATTAAGGGGGCTGCTGCCAACATGGGGGCAGAGGCCATGAGGGCAGTGGCTGCCCAACTTGAAAAATCTGCTCTTGATGGAAATTTTGCTGCATTTACACCATTGCTGTCTGCTATAACGGTTGAGTATGAAAAATTTCTGGCTGCTGTGGCAGAAGAACAATAACGTTAGTGAGTACATACAAGGAGACACCACATGCAGGAATGGAAAAATATCGGACAAATATTTATAGAAAACGGCACGCTCTCCCAAAAAACAGTTGCAAGAATTCTTAATATCTCAAAAAGGCATAACAAACGTTTTGGCTGGACACTGGAAAAGCTTGAACTGGTGACAGAAGAAGAGCTTGCAGCAGCCCTGGCCCAGCAGTTTGGCCTAAAGCTGGCCTCAAATCTTACCAGATTCTCATATGATCAGGATGTGTTGAAGCTCTTAAACTATGAAGTTGCATTACAGAATCTTATTTTCCCACTCAAAAAGGAGCATAATAATCTGTTGCTGGCAGTTGCCGACCCGACCAACCTGACAATAGCACATAACATGGCAGCCAATGCCGGACTGCAGGTCATTCCCTGCGTGGCTACACGCAGTGAAATCTATGCCGCTATCTGTAAACACTATCTGGATAGAAATTTGCAAACACAGGACAAGGACACGGTACTTATTGTTGAGGATGAAGCTGTTTCTCAGGCAACGGCAAAAGAATTCCTAACCAAAGCTAATTACAACGTGCTTGTCGAGAATAATGGTTTGGACGGTTTTAAGAGGGTTATCTCTGATAGACCACATGTAATTCTTACTGACAAGGTTATGCCAAAATTTGATGGATTCGCTCTCTTGAAATCTATTCAGGCGGTTCCTGAATTCAAATCGATGCCGGTGATCCTCATGAGTGATAAACTTTCACCGGCAGACGAAATGAAGGTTTTTGATATGGGTTTTTTTGACTACATTCCCAAACCAATTAACAGAATAACACTTGTTTCGAGAATGAAGCGCGCCTTCAGGTTTAATCAGCAGAAATATGATTTTTTCTGATATCTGAAACAGCGTCCGTCATATCTGGATATGGGGCGGAAATGTTTATCCCTCCAACGGAGATAACCCACCATGGCGCCGTGGCTCAGGAACTTCAGCATCACCGGTAAGGTAACACTGCTGTTCACACTGGTTACCAGCCTGTTTCTTCTGGCCATATCCGGAACTTTGTATTTATACGCCCGCCATGAACTTCGTACGACCATCACCACTAACCAGACCGCTTCAATTTCCGCCCTGGTCGACCAACTGGATGAAAAACTGTCCACGGCAGATCGCTACCTGCTGCATCTGAGCGGACATCTGAGCAAGGATTTGCAGCGGCATGCCACGCTGCAGACACTGGGGCAAACAGTCAATCACCATGACGAAGCATTCCTGTTCTTTGATGCCGGCCTGATGCTGATCTCCCCAACAGGTACCATCATTGCCGCATCTCCCCGCAATGACCAGTGGATTGGTCTGGATGTCGGCAGCCGGGACTTTTTCAGACAACCGCTAACCACACAAAAAAGCTTTGTCAGTATGCCATTTCGCTGTTCTCTGCCTCCCCACGATCCGGTCATCGTCTTTTCTGCTCCGGTGCTCGATGGACAGGGCACGGTCAGGGCTGTCCTGGCCGGGCGGTACAGCTTGAGCAGCAAAGGGTTCCTGCACAAACTGCTGGATACCCCCATTGGCAAGAGCGGGTATTTCTATATCTTCAACCAGCAGCGTACCCTGATTATTCATCCTGAGCAGTCCCGCCTGCTGACCACCCTGGCTGCCGGTAAAAACCAGGCGATGGACAGAGCCGTCAGCGGTCAGGAAGGAACCTGGGAAAACATCAACTCCGTTGGTCTTCCCGGACTTACCAGTATCAAAAAGCTGCGTACGGTTCCCTGGTATCTGGCGGTCCATTTTCCTTTGACCGAGGCCTATGCTCCGCTACTTCAGGCAAAGTTTGTTTTTTTTACGCTGCTGGCTATTGCAGTTCTTCTGTCATTGGCAGCAGCCCGACTGATCATTCATCCGTTTGTCGACCCCCTGAACCGGCTCACCAACCACATCAAGCTCCTTGATCAGAAAAAGGGCCCGGACCGTTTCCTGCCGGTTACCAGTAACGATGAAATCGGTCATTTGACCTCTGTGTTCAATGAGCTGCTTCAGGAACTGGATGATGAGTTTGCCGCCCGTAGCGAAGCGGCTGATTTCTACCGGATTGTTGCGGAAAATACCAATGAAGTGGCGGTCTGGCAGTTGCCGGACAAATCAGTCCGCTTCATTTCCCCAAACTGCGAAGCGATCTTCAACCATCTGGATGCTGAATTTTATGCAGACCCCGATCTGCTGGAGCAACTGATCCATCCCGAAGACCGCGTAAAATGGCACGAACATGTTGCCGGCGCCTGTTTACCCAAGAATGGACTGGAATTGAGGATGTGCGCCATGGGTGGACATGTGCGCTGGTTTCGTCACCACTGTCATCAGGTCCTGGGTGCTCACAATCAATTGCTTGGTATTCGCAGCAGTTTTCTGGATGTCACCCGGCAAAAGGAATCCCAGGAAGTGACTGCCAAAGCGCTTGCCCGGGCAACCCATGCCAAACGTGAATGGGAAGAAACCCTGGATTGCATCGACGATGTGGTTATGCTGGTTGACAAAGGACAACGGATTCAGCGGACAAACAAGAGAATATCCACGCTGACCGGTTGTACCTTTGATGAACTGGTTGGCAAGGACTGGAGGGACCTGCTGCAGGAACACGGGTTCGGCTTTACCGTCTTTCGTAACAACAGCGGAGAGATATTTCACCAGGAAAGTGGACGTTTTTTTGATGTCTTTTTTTATCCGATTCAGCACGATGATGAGTCATGCATGGTTGTCACCATGCATGACTCCACCGAGTTGCGCACTGCCACGGAGCAATTGCAGGTGGCGTATGACAATCTGGAAAAAACCCAGATGAAGGTTTTTCAGCAGGAAAAATTGGCCTCCATCGGTCAGTTGGCGGCAGGAGTAGCCCACGAGATCAACAACCCAATGGGGTTTATCAGCAGTAACCTGACCAGTCTCAAAAAGTACGGCGTTCGGCTGGATGAGTATATCGCTGCCTTACAAGGTTCACTGTTTTCCTGTTCCAACCATCCGGACCTGTCTGAAATTGATGCCCTGCGCCAGAAACTCAAGGTTGACTACATCATCAGCGATATTACGCAATTGATTGACGAGTCGCTTGATGGTGCTGAGCGGGTCAGGAAGATTGTTGCCGACCTGAAAAGTTTTTCCCGGGTGGATGATGCCAAATTTACCCCGGCCAGGATAAATGACTGCCTGGACAGCACCATCAATATCGTCTGGAACGAACTGAAATATGTGGCTGACATAGACCGGCAGTACGGTGAGTTGCCGATGGTGCCCTGCTATCCGCAGCAACTGAACCAGGTGTTCATGAACCTGTTGATCAATGCGGCCCATGCCATGACCGGCCGTGGGATGATTACCGTAAAAACCTGGCATGACGATCAAAACATCTTTGTTGCCATCAGCGACACCGGCAAGGGGATTCCCTCCGAGCATCTCGAACGGATATTCGAGCCGTTTTTCACCACCAAAGAGGTTGGCAAAGGAACCGGTCTGGGCCTTTCCATCTGCTACGACATCATCAAGAAGCACAACGGAGAAATCAGTGTGGCAAGCACCCTGGGAGCAGGCAGCACCTTTACCGTCAGACTACCGTTCTCCGGGCCGCAACAGATCGGGAGTGAAAGCACACCATGAATACTGCAGTCTCCGCACATGATACCGCCAATCAGGTCAGAATCAGTACGCCTGCTGCAGATGCTTCCCCTGAACACGGCAACATACCTGCGCAGGATTTACTGAACTTCCGTAAGGCCATTGACCTTTGTGCGCCCATCGGCATCTCGCTGATCGACATGGAAGGCCGCCTTCTTTTCGTCAACAGTTATTTCTGTAAACTTGTCGGCTGGTCACAGCAGGAGCTTACCGGCTGTCTTCCTCCCCGTCCGTACTGGCCTTCTGAAGAACAAACCACCATTGAGGCAACATTTCGTGAGGCTATGGCAGGACAACATCCGGCAGAGGGGGTTGAGCTGATCTTCATGCGGAAAGGCGGCGAACGGTTTCCGGTGCTGCTCATGATCAGCCCGTTCATTGATGCTGAAGACAAGCAGTCAGGCTGGGTGGTCTCCATACTGGACATAAGCAGACGATATCGAGCAGAACAGCATCTGAAGCAAAACCATGAACGGCTGAGGCTTATGGTGGAGGTAAGCCAGTTCCGGGCAGAAAACGTGCAAGAGTTGCTTGATTTTGCACTGGACAAAGTGGTTGCCCTGACCGGCAGCACCATCGGTTACATTTACCACTACCACGAAGAACGCCGGGAGTTCGTTCTCAACTCATGGTCCCGTGAGGTGATGCCCGCCTGTTCAATTGCAGAGCCTCAAAATCTGTATCACCTTGATAAAACCGGTATCTGGGGGGAGGTGGTCCGCCGGCGCTGCCCGGTCATCGTCAACGATTTCCAGGAGCCCAACCCACTCAGGAAGGGCTATCCTGAAGGCCATGTACTCCTTCAACGGTTTATGAGCATTCCGGTATTTGATGGTGATCGTATTGTGGCGGTGGTGGGGGTGGGCAACAAACAACCGGCCTATGACGACACGGATGTGGAGCAACTCAAGCTGATGATGCACGGTGTCTGGAGTTATGTCCATAAACTTGAGTTGGAAACGCGTTTGCAGGCAATCAGGGAGCGCTTCGAGTTTGCCCTTACAACCGGTAAGCTGGCCATCTGGGAATGGGACCCGGCAACCGACCTGCTAGAATGGTCGGACAGCGTTGACAGTATGCTTGGGTATCAAGGCGGTGAATTTCCCCGAACCATCTCGGCCTGGATCGGCAACCTGCATCCTGAGGACCGTGATCAGGTGCTGGCTGTTCTTCAACGTCATGTGGACGACGACAGTCTTTACAGTATCGATTACCGGATGCGTAAAAAAGATGGTGATTATTGTTACTGGCATGATAACGCCATTACGTTTCGCAATGAAAACGGTCAACCGCTGCGCATGATCGGCTCATGTGTCGACATAACCGAACGCAAGCGGGCTGAACTCAACCTGAAACAGATGCAGGCACAGCTGATCCAGCAGGAAAAAATGGCCTCCATCGGCCAACTGGCGGCAGGTGTGGCCCATGAGATCAACAATCCGGTAGGGTTCATTGCCAGTAACCTGTCTACTCTGGGCAAGTACCGGCAGAGACTGGAGGAGTACATCGGGCTGCTGGAAGAATCGCTGATGCAGCACAATGATGGAACGTGGCCGGATATGGTGGCGAAAAACCGCAGGTTGCTGAAAATCGACCACATCCTTGCCGATCTGGACGAATTGATTAATGAGTCAATGGAGGGGGTAGACCGGGTCAAAAGTATCGTTGCCGACCTGAAGAGCTTTTCACGCAGTGATGATCGCCGGACAACCCTGGTTGATCTTAACCAGTGTGTACAGACCACGCTCAATATCGTACGCAACGAGTACAAGTATGTTGCGGAACTGTCGCTTGACCTTCAGGATGAGTTGCCGCCGGTACGGGGCAACAGCCAGCAGTTGAGCCAGGTCATCGCCAATCTGGTGATAAACGCGGCCCAGGCCATTGAAGGTCATGGTGCGATAGTCATCAAAACCTGGCGTGACAACTGTGATGTGTTGCTGTCGGTGAGCGACACCGGCACGGGGATTCCGCCGGAACATCTTGAACAGATATTTGATCCGTTTTTTACCACCAAGGAAGCCGGCAAAGGGACCGGGCTGGGGCTTTCCATCTGCTATGACATTCTCAAGAAACACCAGGGAAAGATCGCCGTTGAAAGCAGGGTGGGCCACGGCAGTGCTTTTACCGTGCGGCTGCCGGTCAGCAGTAACGCAGCCAACTGAACGTAGCAGGACAACCGGAAGAGCAGGGGAAAACCCATGCCGTTTCTGTCCCGTTTCAAAGAACCGTTAACCGTTGCAGCCGGCGCGACCGTTGCCATCTCCCTGTTTGCCCTGGCAAGCTGGGTGCTGGATATCCGGCAGTTGCAGTTGCTCAATTCCGTCCATATTCCCATGGCGCCCAGCACGGCATTGCTGTTCCTGCTGCTGGGCTGTTGCATAACTCGTATCAGGCTGCAGTCCGCTTCCTGTCGCGTCTGGTTCGTTTATTCCGTTGTCGGCTTCGTGACGATCACCGCTCTCCTGGCCTTGACCGGCCGGCTTGCCGGCCTTGAGCTTGCACTACTGCGGCTGCTGTCGCCTGCCGTCCCGCATCACAACACCATACCCCTTGGCATCATGTCGCCTTTGACCGCTGCTACATTTTTGTGCTGCGCCCCGGCGCTGCTTGCCGGATTTCCTCCGGACAGGCGTGGTGGCGGACAGCGACAGATGTCGGCATTCTGTTCATTGTTAGTGATCCTGATCAGTTTGACGGTTTTCCTGAGTTATGGGGTGGGGGCACCGCTTTTGTACGGCAGCGGCACCATTCCCATGGCGCTGACCACCGCAATCTGCTTTCTGCTGACCGGTGCCGTGCTGATGGCCGGAGCCGGCCGGGATAGTTGGCCGCTTTCCCTCTTTTACACGGAGCCTGCCGATCTGCTTGAATCACGCTCCACCTTGCTGACCCAAGGGCCGCTCGTCATCTTTCTGCTCCTTTCGCTGGTCATCGGCATCATGGGAGTTTTCTACCTTAAACGGCAGTTTGCAGAATCCAGGCATATGGCGCAGGCTGATCTGGAAGTGATCGGCAGGCTGAAAACCGGCCAGATATCAGACTGGTACCGTGAGCGGCTGCTTGATGCGGAACTTATCATCGGAAACCCGTTGGTCCAACAACAAACCGTACAATTTCTTGCAGGCACCCTGGATCCGTCACTCCGCGGCAACCTGTCGGCATGGCTGAACAAGCTGATCAAGCTGGGCTATACCCAGGCTGTTCTGTACGATAACCGGGGAATCCCCCGGCTCTGGTCCCGCAGTGATCGCAAACCGGCAAAGGCTGAGCATAAAGATTTTCAACATGCCATATCCGGCAGGGTCATTACCGTTACCGACCTGCATCGGGATACACACCTGAACGATACAGGCCAGGGCAATATCGTTATCAACTTCTGGATACCCATTGTCGCGACAGACAGCCGGACGTCTGCCAGTGGTGCGCTGCTGCTTAAACGCAGTCCGTACCCGTTTTTGTACCCGTTGATCCAGACCTGGCCTACAACCAGTCGTACTGCCGAGACCTTGCTGGTTCGGCGTGATGGAGACGGGGCATTGTTTCTGAACAGCCTGCGTCACCAGCAGGGGACGGAGTTATCGCTGCGTTTTCCGCTTTCTCAGCAGAGCAGGCTGCCTGCGGCACGGGCCATCCTTGGGACAGACGGTGTCATAGAAGGGGTTGATTACCGCAATAAGCCGGTTCTGGCCGCAGTCTGCGCCGTTCCCGGAACTCCGTGGTTCATGGTGGCCAAGATTGATCTCGCCGAGGTGTTGGAACCGGTGCGGCAACAGGCATGGATAACCGGCGGCATTCTTTTGGTCCTGCTGCTGAGCACGGCCCTGTGGTTGAGTTTGCAATGGCAGCAGCGTAACAACCTCTGGCTGCGGAAGCAGCTGACCATCGAACAGGCCAAAACCCGTGCCGAAGAGGAGTTGAACAGGCTGAACGCTGAACTTGAAGAGCGGGTGCGGTTGCGCACTGTGCAGCTTGATGCCGCAAACAAGGAGTTGGAGGCCTTTTCCTACTCCGTTTCCCATGACCTCCGGGCACCGCTCCGGCATCTGACCGGTTTTGTGGAGCTTTTGAACAAGCATGCTCCCCAGGTTTTTGACGCCAGGATCAGGCATTATCTGGACGTGATTTCTGCATCAGCCACGCAGATGAGCGTGCTGGTGGATGATCTGCTTGCCTTTTCCAGAATGGGCCGGGTGGAGATGATGCACGGCTTGGTGAGGTTTAACCGGTTGGTGCAGGAAATTCTGGAGAAGCTTGAACCTGAGACGGCAGGCAGAACGATTGTCTGGAAGATTCAGTCCTTGCCTGATGTTGAGGGAGACGCTGCAATGATCAGGCTGGTGCTGATGAACTTGCTGTCAAACGCAATCAAGTACACGGCGAAAAACCCGGAGGCCGGGATTGAGATCGGCTGTATATCTGATAATGCCGATGAGCGGGTGTTCTTTGTGCGGGATAATGGCGCGGGCTTTGATATGCGTTACAGCGACAAACTGTTCCATCTGTTCCAACGCCTGCACCGCAGCGATGAGTTTGAAGGCAATGGTGTCGGCCTGGCCAATGTCAGCAGGATTATCCAGCGTCACGGTGGCCGCGTCTGGGCTGAAGGAGCGGTCGGTCAGGGGGCGACGTTTTATTTTTCGCTGCCGGTGACCCGGCAAACAGCGGAGACTGAGGAGGCAAATCCATGATTGAGATCAAGGAAATATTGCTGGTTGAGGACAGTCCCTACGATGCGGAGCTGACCCTGGAAGCTCTGTCGGAAATAAACCTGGCTAACCGGATAGAGTGGATCAAGGACGGTGCGCAGGCCCTTGACTATCTTCACTGCCGGGGCGACTATGCCGGGCGGGCGCCGATCAATCCGGCACTGATCCTCTTGGACCTGAAGCTGCCCAAAGTTGACGGTCGGCAGGTTTTGCAGGATATACGCAACACGCCTGGATTGAAGACCATTCCGGTGGTGGTGCTCACCTCCTCCCGCGAACAATCCGATCTGCTCAGTTGTTATAGTAATGGTGTGAATGCCTACGTCGTCAAGCCGGTGGTCTTTGCTGATTTCATGAATGCGGTCAAGACGTTGGGGCTCTTCTGGGCAGCCATCAACCAGCCGCCTCCTGCCGGGGCGTAACCTGAAAGAAAGCTGTGTCATCTCCCGGCAGGGAGATGATGGGGAGAGTTGTTCTGCCTTACAGTGAATGAGGTTAGACGGAGTCTGTTATGACAACAGCAGTTTTTCTCCACTTGGAAGATAATAGCAACGATGCGGAGCTGGTCTCGGAAAAGCTGCGCGAACAGTGGCCCGATTGCCGGGTAGAGCGGGTTGATACCAAGGAAGCGTACCTGGTTGCCTTGGAACGTGGTGAATGCGACCTGATCCTGGCTGACTATTCATTGCCTCGTTTCAGCGGCATGGAGGCGCTTGTCATTGCCAGGGAGCGTTTCCGTGATCTGCCATTCATTTTCGTTTCAGGCACGATCGGGGAAGAAATTGCCATCGAAACCCTGAAAAACGGCGCCACCGACTATGTGCTGAAGCACCGTCTCTCCCGCTTGATTCCTGCTGTATACCGGGCCCTCCATGAACGGGATGATGCCCGGGCAAAACAGCAGGCTGAACTGACCATGAAAAAAATGCAGACACAGTTGATCCAGCAGGAAAAAATGGCTTCAATCGGCCAACTGGCTGCAGGCGTGGCCCATGAGATCAATAACCCGATCTGCTTTATTTCCAGCAACCTGTCCACCCTTGAAAAATATCAGCGCAGAATAGTCGACTATATCCAGTTTCTGGAAAGAACGCTGCTGGATTGCTGCGGAAATCACCAGGGCCAGGTGCTTGAAGACCAACGTCAGAGTATGAAAATGGGCCATATTCTGGAGGATGCCGTCAGCTTGATTGCGGAAAGCCTGGAGGGAACCGACCGGGTCAGAAACATTGTGGCTGACCTGAAGAGTTTTTCCCACACCGACGAGCGGAAGACCGGCATGTTTCAACTGAACGACTGCATCCGTACCACCCTGAATATCGTCAGACACGAATTTAAATATGTGGCTGATCTGGTGCTTGACCTTGCCGATGATCTGCCGCAACTGCAGGGCAATCACCAGCAGATGGGACAGGTCATTGCCAATCTGGTGATAAACGCGGCCCATGCCATTGAAGGACACGGCACCATTACCGTGCGTACCAGGCAGGATGGCGGCCATATTGAACTTACTGTGCAGGATACCGGCAAAGGGATAGCCCCGGAACATCTCTCGCGGATATTCGAACCGTTTTTTACAACCAAGGCGATCGGCAAGGGAACCGGCCTGGGGCTTTCCATCTGCTATGATATCGTGACCAAGCATGGCGGCGAAATTATGGTGGCCGGCGACACGGGCGCCGGTACCATGTTTACGATACGCTTGCCGCTCTGTGCGGTCGCGTCGGACGACGCCGGCCGACTGAACCGCTAACCGACGGTAGACACTCCAAGGAACGCTACCCATGCTCAGCCAAGAAAATATTTTTCGTATTGTAGCCAGCTACTCGTCGGATCTGGTTTACTGGATTCTTCCGGATGGTGCGCTCTTCTACATTTCCCCCAACTGCGAAACCATTACCGGTTTTACGGAGCAGGAGCTCAAGGAGGGAGATGCTCCACTGGAGAAGATCATTGCCTCTGACAGTCTGGTGCTCTGGCGGCAGCACATTGCCATGCACCAGGAACGGGTGCTCCTGCCTGACTGTGTCAATATGCGGATACGGGACAAACAGGGAGAGGAGCACTGGGTTGCCCACTGCTGCCAGCAGGTATTTGACGGTACGGGAAACCTCCAGGGGCTGAGGGGTAGTTTTTCCGACATTTCCGATTTGATGAACCTGCAAAGTATGCTCAATGAGCAGAAGACCTTTCTGGAACAGTTGTTGGAACGGGCGGCGGTTCCGCTCTTCGTGCTGGATGAAGCCGGCCATATCGTTGTCTGGAATACCGCCCTGCAGGATCTCACCGGATTTTTCGGTGAGGAGATGATCGGCACACGGCGGCAATGGGAACCGTTTTATGCTGCGCAGCGTCCGGTGCTGGCCGATCTGGTGCTTTCCGGCGATCTTTCCGCAGGCAGCAGTCTGTACACAACCATCACGCCTTCCCAGCACATCCCGGGCGCGCTACGGGCCGAAGGCTGGTATGACCATCTGGGTGCAAAGCGTCGCTACATCATATTTGAGGCATCTCCGATTGTTGATCAGCACGGCGCTGTCATTGCCGTGATCGAGACGTTGCTTGATCTGACCGAGCGCAAGCTGCTTGAAGAAGAACTCGAAACCAGCAGAAAAAAGCTGGAAGAACAGCACAAGACCCTGGACCGGCTCTTTGCTCAGGTTGAGGCTGCCAAGCGTGAGTGGGAGGAGACCCTGGACTGTATCTCCGATATCGTGCTGATGTGCGATACCCAGGGAAATATCCAACGCTGCAACAGTTCCTTCAACAGACTGACCGGTATTGCCCATGATGCCGTCAAAGGCAAGAGCTGGGCCCGCACGCTGTACAATCTGGGGTTCAAGGTCAGTGACTACAGCAAGGGGAGCGGTACCATCCAGGACAGTGCCGGAACCCGTTTCTTCGATCTGCGCACATTTCCCTTGCACAACCACAAGGGGGCACTGATCGGCAATGTGGTAAATATACGGGACATCACGGAGATCAGGGCCGTCAACCAGCAGCTTGAGGCGGCTTACAATCAGGTGAAGCTGGCCCAGGTGCAGGCCGTGCAGCAGGAAAAACTGGCCTCGGTGGGACAGCTTGCGGCAGGCGTAGCCCATGAAATCAACAACCCGATGGGGTTCATCTCCAGCAATCTTTCCTCACTTGCCAAGTATATCAACAAGATCAAGGCATTTGAGCAGGCGTTGAATGAGGAGGTCAGAAACTACGGTAATCCTGCTTTGATAAACGAAATGGAAAACCTGAAAAAGACCATGAAAATTGACTTTATCATGGAGGATATGGGCAGTCTGCTGGAGGAGTCACAGGAGGGGGCCGAACGGGTCCGCCGTATTGTTCAGGACCTGAAAAACTTCTCCCATGTGGATGAAGCGCAGTGCAAGTCTGTTAATATCAACGAGAACCTGGACAGTACGCTGAACATGCTGAGAAACGAGATCAAGTATGTGGCTGTGCTGCACAAGGAATATGGCGAAATAGCCCCGGTCTGCTGTCTTCCGCAGCAGTTGAACCAGGTGTTCATGAATCTGCTGGTGAATGCCATCCATGCCCTGGAAGGGCATGGTGCCATTACGGTGCGCACCTGGCAGGAAGGGCAGACGGTACANNGATATTCGATCCGTTTTTCACCACCAAGGAAGTGGGTAAGGGAACCGGTTTAGGTCTTTCCATCTGCTATGACATCGTTAAAAAGCATGGTGGTGAGATTACCGTGCAGAGTGAGGTCGGCGCCGGGACAACCTTTACGGTCAGGCTGCCGGTTGAGTATGTTGATGAAAGCTGTCGTTGTTAAACTGAGACAAGGAGTTGTATATGCCAGATTATGACATGCCGGTACGCATTCTGTGTGTTGATGACGAGCGTAACGTACTGCGTTCCATGGAACGGATATTTCTGGATGATAACTATGAAATCGTGCTTGCCGGTTCCGGTGAAGAAGGACTGAAGGTGCTTGAAGAGGGCGGCAATTCCTTTCAGGTGGTCATTTCCGATTACCGGATGCCGGTTATGAACGGCGTGGAGTTCCTTACGCAGGCCTTTGCCCGATGGCCCGACACGGTGCGGATCGTGCTCTCCGGTTACGCTGATGCCGGGGCCATCGTTGCCGCCATCAACGAGGGGCATATTTACAAGTTTATTCCCAAGCCCTGGAATGATGATGAACTGCGCGTTACCATCCAGAATTGTCTGGAGCGTTACTTCCTGCTGAAACGGAACAGGGAACTGCTGGCTGAACTGACCCTGGCCAACCAGATACTTGAGGAGAAGGTCCGGCAACGGACCGAGGATCTGGAACTGCGCAACCGGGCGATGGAGTTTTCCCAGAACATGCTGGGCAACCTGCCGGTGGGGGTGGTGGGTATCGATGAAAATGGTCTGATTGTCCACTGTAACACTGCCGCCATGCCGGTGATGAGCCAAGCCTGTGGTGATTTCTTTGGCGCCGATGTGCAGCATAGCTGTGACTACCGCATCAATGACCTGGTCACGCTGACACGCCAGGAAAAGTCAATCGTCAGTCGTGAGACCTTTGGCGAGCGGACCTGGCATGTCCTGGGGCGCTCGGTCATGTTCGGCAGCAGCGAATCGGTGGTACTGGTGTTTTTGGAACTGTAAACAGGCTGTCCCGGAAGGATAGATCATGGAACACAACAGACGTACCGGTGCACTGTTTGGCAAATTCTTGCTGCTGCTTGCGGTGATGTTTGCGGCAGAACTGCTGATCATGCTGTTCATGCCGGGAGCTGGAGCGGGGGTAAGCCGCATTGTTTCGAGCAGTATTGATGCGTTGTTGCTGGCACTGATTATAGCCCCTTTCATATGGGGGCTTCTGATACGTCCCTGCCATGCTTTGGCCTTACAGCAGACGCTGCGCTGCAGCGCAGTCTTGCATGCCATGACCGACGGTGCCATCGAGTTCCGGGAGGATGGTGAAATTATCGATGCCAACAGTTCTGCCGGGCTTATCTTCGGTTGTGATGCTGTAACCCTTCTTGGCTGTTCCACTGCAAGCATACTGCCGGAGCTGCTGCCATGCCTGCCGGTCAAAGAGACCGACAACTTTACGGCGCACCATGACCTGACCGGCATCCGCACGGATGGTGGACAGATTCCCTTGACCATTACCATCAGCCGCTTGTATCTGGATCAGACTCCTTCGTTTCTGGCAGTGATCAAGGATAATTCAGTCCATCACAGTTATCGGGAACAGCTTGACTGGCAAACCAACCATGACGCATTGACCGGACTGCCGAACCGCAGCCTGCTCATGGATCGCGTCCAGCAGGGCATACTGCTGGCGCAAAGCACCGGCAAACCTTTTGCGCTTTACTGCATTGACATCGACCACTTCAAATTCATTAACGACAGCCTTGGGCATGCTGCAGGCGATCAGGTGCTGCAGGAGATGGCCGGACGGCTTAGTACCCTGGTCCGTCCCATCGATACGGTGGCGCGCTATGGGGCCGACGAGTTTTCCATCATTGCCGCGGAGTTAAAGCATGCCGATGCTTCAGGGATGATCGCCCAGAAGATACGCAACGCCATCTCGGTACAGCCGGTGCGGATCGATGGCCATGAAATCGCCATAACCGCCAGTGTGGGGATCAGCATGTTTCCCCGCGACGGGCAGGATGCCAACAACCTGATGATGTTTGCCGATACCGCCATGCACCGGGCCAAGGAGCTGGGACGCGACACCTTCCAGTTCTTTACCGCTGAAATGAATACTCATACCCTGGAGCGGATCACACTGGAGGCCAGGCTGCGCAAGGCCCTTGAAAACAAAGAGTTCATCCTGCTGTATCAGCCCAAGGTCAATCTGACAACCGGCAGGATTACCGGCGCCGAGGCATTGATCCGCTGGCAGAACCCTGATCTTGGCATGGTCTCTCCGGCCAGTTTCATACCCCTTGCCGAAGAGACCGGCCTGATCGAGCCGATCACCGACTGGGTGCTGGCCACTGCCTGTTGTCAGGCCCGCGCCTGGCATGATGCAAAACTTCCGCCGGTCAGTGTTGCGGTGAATATCTCGACACGCCAGTTCCGCAAGCGATATCTGATCGGCGCGGTGCAGAAGGCACTGCATGAGAGCAAGCTCTTGCCGCAGTATCTTGAACTTGAGATCACGGAAAGCGTCCTGATGCATGACCTTGAGGAGGCCATTCCGCTGCTTGCCCAGTTAAAGGAGAACGGCCATAGCATCAGTCTCGACGATTTTGGCACCGGCTATTCAAGTCTCAGCTACCTGAAGCGTTTTCCGGTGGACAAGCTGAAACTTGATTACTCTTTTGTGCGTGATATTACCAATGATGTGGATAGCGCCGCCATTGCCAAATCGGTGTTGGCCATGGCCCACAGCCTGAAGTTGGGGGTCATTGCCGAAGGGGTGGAAACCAGGGGGCAGCTTGCATACCTGCGGCGGCAAGGGTACGACGAGGCTCAGGGCTACTATCTGAGCAGGCCGGTCAGCAGTTCGGAATTTCAAAAACTGCTTGCAGGCGGCATCCCGGAACAGCTGCTGGACCCTGAAACAGAACTGCCGACCAGGGAACTGCTGGTGGTTGATGATGAACCCAACATTCTGCGGTCGCTGGAACGGGTCTTTGCCCTTGAAGGCTATCATGTATCGACAGCGACGAATGCTGTAGATGCTCTGGAACTGCTGGCCACCCGCAAAATTGCGGTCATTATTTCGGACAACAGGATGCCGGGCATGAGTGGCATAGAACTGTTACGAATGGTAAAAGAACTTCATCCGGACACGGTGCGGATCATCATTACCGGCTATACTGATCTGGAATCGGCTGTCAATGCCATCAATGAAGGATCGGTGTTCAAGTTCATCGCAAAACCCTGGGATGACAAAGCGCTTTGTACGATCATTGTTGAAGCGTTTCGTTACCATGATTTTCTCAGACAAACGGTTGCCGGCTGACCCTTTACACGGAGCGTACTATGGATCAACACGTTCAGCAAACTGTTACACCTTCCGTCCTTTTTGTGGACGACGAGGAAAATATCCTCAAGGCCCTGGTCCGCTTGACCATGGATGAAGAATTTTCCGTGATTACCGCAAACTCCGGTCAACAGGGCCTGGATCTCCTGGCGGGCAGGCCGGAAATCGCCCTGATCGTCTCTGACCAGCGGATGCCCGGCATGAACGGCGCCGAATTTCTACAGAAAACCTGTAATCTGGCTCCTGATGCGATCCGTATGCTGCTGACCGGCTATTCGGATATCACCGCGGCGGTTGATGCCATCAACAAGGGGGGCGCCAGCCGTTATCTTTCCAAACCCTGGAACGATGACGATCTGCTGCAAACCCTGCGGGGAGCGGTTGAAACCTGGCGGCTGGCTACTGAAAACAGACGGCTTCAGGCAATTGTTCAAGCCCAGAATGAAGAGTTGAAACAATGGAACGAAAACCTGAAAAACCGGGTGCTGCAACAGACCACCGCCATCCGCAAAAAGGCCGACGATCTAAACGAGGCGCTTCTGCATCTCAAGCAGAACTATACCGGTATGCTCAGTGCTTTTTCCAGTCTTGTGGAGATGCGCGGCAGCCGCATGCAGCAGCATTCCCGTAACGTGGCTGAGTTGGCCTGCGGCGCAGCCCGTGAATACGGACTGATGCCCGAAGAACAGGAGGTCATCCGGATAGCCGCCCTGCTGCACGACATCGGAGAGATCAGCATACCTGACCATGTGTTGGGCATGTTGCCTGAAACCATGACGCCCGATGAGTTCCGTCTCTATTGCCAACACCCGGTCAGGGCGCAGATGGCCATTGACAATATCGCCGACCTGCGCCCAGCCGGCGAGTTGATCCGTCATCATCATGAAAACTATGACGGCAGCGGTTTTCCGGACCGGCTGGCCGGTGAGCAGATTCCCATCGGGGCACGAATACTGGCCTATGCGGACCAATTGGACAAGGCCATGTCAGGCGACAATACGCCGGAACAGGCCCTGGCCAGGATTGATCTGGCTCTGGAGACGAAGCTCGATCCCGCCTTGCAAAGGATATTCCGCAAAATTGCCTGCCAAGTCTATGTCACCATGCCGGAACATGATTCCCAGGCAACCGTAGAATTGGAATTGCGGCCTGCCGAACTGAGAGGCGGCATGCTGCTGTCCCGTGATCTGTACAGTGGTACGGGGCTGCTGTTGTTGGACCGCGGTACGGTCCTCGACGACACCATGATCGTGTCAATTGCACGTTACTATCAGCTTGACCCGCCGGAACACGGCATTTTTGCCTTGATTCAGCGCTAGATACAAAACCTGTGACGCTATGATTGAATTTGATGAACACCAGAGAAAACTGGTTCTGAAGCTGGTCTATTACGGTCCTGCGCTGTCCGGCAAGACCACAAACCTGCTGTCTCTTCACGACCAGTTTGACCGGAATGGCCGTGGTGAGTTGATGATGTTGGACACCACCGAGGACCGGACCATTTACTTTGATCTGCTGCCGTTCTTTTACGAGGCGCCGTCAGGTTTCAAAATCAAACTGAAGGTTTTTACGGTTCCCGGTCAGGTGCGGCACGATGCCACCCGTAAGGCAGTGCTGCAACGGGCCGACGGCGTGGTGTTTGTGGCTGACTCCCGGACAAGTATGATGGCGATGAACGGGGAGAGCTTTGCCAACCTTGAACAGAACCTCTCACTTGTGGGGCTTGCCATTGACCAGTTGCCACTGGTGGTGCAGTTCAACAAACGTGATCTGGCGGAGGTGGTGGCGGAAGAGGAGATCAGGAAAACCTGGAGCGAAGCCGGGCTACCGGTTGTCATGGCTTCTGCGCTGCAAGGTCGGGGGGTGATCGAGACCTTCAGGATGGCGGTGGAACTGCTTTTTGACTCCCTGGACAGTAAGCTGCAGCTGCGGGAAAAGTATGGGGTTGACAGGGCAGCGTTCCTGCGGGCGATTATGAAGACTTGAAGAGACGGCGTATGAAAAGAGCGCATACACCATGAACGAGACGACTCCCAACATCAGCTTTGTCATCGGCGAAGAAAAGCACCTGTCTCAGATCATCAGCCGGTCCGAGATTGAGCCGCTTTTGCTCAGTGCGCTGGCAACCGGTATTGTCCGGGCTGCACTGCTGGATGCCGATGGTTTGCCATTTTGTGACATCGGCAATATGCGTGCTCCCCAAATGCCGGAACGGGCAGCCATCAGGCTGCCGATCAGAGTTGAGGGGGAACCGCAAGGCACGCTGCTGCTGGAGTTGGAAACTCCAAATCCGCTGTTCGAAGCGGTGGCCCAGGTCATGCAGAATGCCCTGCAACTGATCGTTACCAACAACCTGAAACGGATGCTGACCACCGAGGTACATACCAGCGTGGTGCAGGAATCCTATGATCAGCTGGTGCTGACCAACCGCCATCTGCAGGAGTCGGAACGCCGCTACCGGAATCTGGCTCGTGATCTGGAGCAAAAGGTCGAGGAGCGCACTGCGGAACTGCGTCAGGCATCCAAGCGCCTTCTCCAGCAGGAAAAGCTGGCCGCAGTGGGACAGCTGGCTGCCGGCATGGCCCATGAAATCAACAATCCCATTGGTTTTATCCGCAGTAATCTGGGCAGTTTCAGCAAGTACCTCAACCGCTTTCTTGAAATGCTGGGGTTGTATCGCCGCCTGCTTGACGAGGAAAGTACAACGGCAGCGGTGCGTAGCCGGGCCAATCAACGCTGGAATGAGCTGAAGATGGATTTTGTGCTTGAGGACAGCGCCGTGCTACTGGGGCAGTCCGTTGACGGGGCGGACCGGATCGCCCGGATCGTTGCCGAGCTGAAAGGGTTCAGTTACCTGGGAGAGATGGAAAAGTTTGAAACAGACCTGAACCTGGAGCTTGAACAGCTGTTGGCCTCTCTAGCCGACAAGTTTCCGCCGGACATGAAACTGACAACCGATCTGCAACCACTGCCGCTGTATAGCTGCCATGCGCCGCTCTTGGCCCAGGCATTTGGCAGTATTATCGACAACGGGTTGAAATCGCGGACCAGTGGCCTTCACCTGTCCGTCAGCTCCCGCCTGGAACCTGAAACCATTGTTATCACCTTCGTTGACAACGGCTGCGGTATAGCGGAAGCAGACCTGCCCCGCATTTTTGACCCGTTCTTTACCACCCGGCCGGTTGGCAGCGGCACCGGCATGGGGCTGGCCGTGGCCCATGAGATCATCAGTGGGGCAGGCGGCAGTATTGAAGTCTTGTCAACGGTCGGCACGGGAACCACCTGTACGGTCACACTCCCGATTGGAGACGCACATGCATAACCGCTATCTGCCGTGCATCCTGATTGCCCTGCTGTTGCTGTTCGGATTTCCCCTGCAGGGAACGGCGCAAGAGCCTTTCAAGCTGACTGCTGCGGAACAGGAGTGGCTTAAAAGGCATCCCCGCATTCAGATCGGGATGATGGATGCCTGGCCGCCACTTAACTATCTGGATAAAAACGGGAACCCCCAAGGGATCGGGGTGGATTATATAGCTGCGCTGAACAAGCGTCTGAACGGAGCCATCGTGCTGGTTCCGGGTCCATTCAAGCACAATTACGAGGAAGCGCTGCACGGCAGGCTTGACGCGCTGATGGACATAACCCGGCGGCCTGATCGTGAAGATCACTTCATTTTTACCCGTCCCTACATCGTGATTCCCCATGTCATTGTAGGCCGCAAAGGAAGCAGGCATTTCAGCGGGGAATCAGATTTTTCCGGTAAAATAGTGGCCCTCGAACGGGGTTTTCACAATGTCACCCATTTCAGGAACAACTTTCCGTCGGTCGTGATTCATGAGTTCGACTCAACGGCAGCAGCCCTGGATGCGGTCAGTCGGGGGAAGGCGGATGCCTATGCCGGTAACCGGGCAGTGGCCATACACATCATAGAAAAGGAGTTGCTGAACAATCTGGAATTGATGGGCAGCCTGGCCGAACCCCGTTCAATTCTGCAGTTTGGCGTTAGCAAACAGGAACCGCTTCTGGCATCGATCCTGGATAAAGCCCTGGCTTCCATGACCGTGGATGAAGAACGGGCCATCAACGGCAAATGGGTTTCCCGGCAGCGGGATTATTCGTTAGTCTGGAAAACCGTTGGTGGGGCGCTTCTGGTCATAGCTCTGTTTGCCTTTTGGAACCGGCGTCTGGGCCGTGAAGTGGCGATCCGCAAGCAGACAGAAGAGCAGTTGCAGGAAAACCAGGCCCGCCTTGAACAGTTGTTGCAGGAACGAACCGCCCATGCGGAAGAACTACGTACGGCAAAGGAGCGAGCCGAGGCGGCCGATCAGACCAAATCAGCCTTTTTAGCCACCATGTCCCATGAACTGCGTACTCCGCTTAACTCCATCATCGGTTTTACCGGCGTCTTGCTGCAAGGTCTGGGAGGGCCGATCAACGATGAGCAGAAAAAGCAGTTGACCATGGTTAAGGGCAGCGCCAACCATCTGCTGTCCCTGATCAGTGATATACTTGATATCTCCAAGATTGAAGCAGGCCAGCTGACCGTTGCCTATGAGCCGTTCAAGCTGGCGGATGCGATTGTTAAAGTGGTTCAGACCGTCCGCCCGCTGGCGGAAAAGAAGGGGCTGCGACTGGACATGGCCGTTGCAGCAGATGTGGCTGGTATGACCGGAGACGAGCGCCGGGTGGAACAGGTGTTGCTGAACCTGCTTTCCAATGCGGTGAAGTTCACGGAAAGCGGCTCTGTCAAAGTTACCTGTATTCGTGAAGGAAACTGCTATGTTACAAGCGTAATCGATACCGGCATCGGTATCACAGCGGAGCAGGCGGAACGGCTGTTCAAGCCGTTTTATCAGATAGACACCGGGCTTTCACGCAAATATGAAGGAACCGGTCTGGGCCTTTCCATCTGCAAGAAACTGGTTGAACTCATGGGGGGCGACATCTGGTTGGAAAGCAAGCCGGGTGTAGGGAGCAGCTTAAGTTTCAAGTTGCCGATTGAAAGGACGCTGGTATGAGTAAAAAGATTCTCTACATTGAAGACAATGAACAGAACCTCTATCTGGTTACGTTTCTGCTTGAGAAGCATGGCTACACAGTCTGCTCTGCCACCGATGGCCAAGAGGGGATTGACAAGGCTGCTCTGGAAAAACCGGACCTGATCCTGCTTGATATTCAACTGCCCAGGATGGACGGACACGCTGTGGCCAGAAATCTGCGCAACAATGCCGACCTTTCTGCAACGCCGATTGTTGCGGTTACCTCCTACGCCATGGCCGGAGATCGTGAAAAGGCGTTGGCCGCCGGTTGTAACGGCTATATTGAAAAACCGATCAATCCCGACACCTTCATCCAACAGGTGGAGCAGCATCTTCCATAACCGGGAGGGGAAACCATGAAACGTGTGCTGATTGCGGATGATATTCTCGAAAACATCTACTTTCTGGAAGTACTGCTGAAAGGGAACGGTTTTGAGGCCGTGACGGCAGAGAACGGTGCCAAGGCATTGGCTTTAGCCCGAAAAGCACCCCCGGATCTGATCATCAGCGACATTCTGATGCCGGTTATGGACGGCTATGCCCTCTGCCGGGAGTTAAAGGCTGATCCTGCCTTGAAAGATATCCCGTTTATCTTCTACACCGCTACCTTCATCTCGGCAAAAGACGAAGCCCTGGCCTTAACCCTTGGCGCAGACCGATTTGTGGTCAAGCCGCAGGAGCCGGAGCTCCTGATGAACATTATTCGGGATCTGCTTGCAGCGCCCCGGCCTGCTGAAGCGACAGAACCGGTGGATGAAGGCACGATACAGAAAGAGTACGGTGAAGTGCTGTTCCGCAAGCTTGAAAAGAAGGTGGCCTGCCTGGAGCAGGTCAACCTTGAACTCAAGAAACGTGAAAAGGAACTGCTGCTCGCCCGGGAGGCCGCCGAGTGTGCCAACCGTTCAAAAATGCGTTTTCTGTCCATTATGAGTCATGAACTGCGTACTCCCCTGAATTGCATTATGGGGGCACTGCAACTGGCTGAACTGGAAAATTCCGGCAATACCTTCATGACCAACGCGGCAAAGAACGCCGTCTTCTCCATGGTGGGCATGATCGACAACATACTTGAAATGTCCCGCCTCGAATCCGCTCAGTTTAATATTGCGCCGACTCCGGTCGATCTCGGGGACTTGGCTGATACGGTAGCCAAGCTGTTTTCTTACGCAGCAGAGAGAAAAGGGCTACTGCTACAGGTGAGCGTTTCAAAAAGCCTGCCGACACAGGTCATAACGGACGGCGTGTACTTGCGCCAGATTTTGGTGCATCTGATGAGTAACGCCGTCAAGTTTACTGAACAGGGAAACGTTCAACTTCGTATGACAACGGCAGAGACCACTCCTGCTGAAAAAGCAATGCTGCGCATTGAGGTGCAGGACAGCGGCATCGGCATTGACCCGGTTAACCACAGGGCGATATTTGACTTGTTTACCCAGTTGGATGACTCCAATACCAGGCCCTATGATGGGATGGGATTAGGGCTGACCCTGACTAAACGTCTGGTGGAACTGATGGGGGGCAGGATTTCATTGGAAAGCAGGCACGGCAAAGGCTCAACCTTTACCCTGCTTTTTCCGCTACACACAGGTACTGACAGGGAGCCCGGTGTTTTATGAAGTCTTATTCCCATCTTTTCAAGCCTGCCGGAGCCGACACCAAGGCTGCGTTCGAATCCATTGATGCTGATTTGGACAACCCGACCCCGGAACAGTTCTGTCTGCTCTTCGTTGATGACGAACCGAACGTCCTCACCGCGCTCAAGCGGATATTCCTTGAGGAAAACTACACCATTCTTACGGCTGATTCTGGCGCACAGGCGCTGCAACTGCTGGCGCAGCAGCCGGTGCATCTGGTTATCAGTGATCACCGTATGCCGGGCATGAGTGGCGCGGAACTGCTCAAGCTGATCAAGGAGCAGTACCCGCAGACCATCCGGATCATGCTGACCGGCTATGCTGACGTGAACTCGATCATGGGGGCGGTAAAGGAAGGCGCGGTCTACAAGTTCATCACCAAGCCCTGGAATGACGAGGACCTGCGGCTTACGGTTTCCCTGGCCCTGCAACAGTATGTGCTGATGTATGAAAACCGGCGCTTGAAGGAGCTGGCAAAGCAGCAGCAGAACAAGCTCAGTAATTATGCCGGANNGCTGATGAGTTTTTGGGTGACACCCTTGTCCGTTTGGGGCTGGTGACCGAATCGCACCTGCTTGCGGCGCTCCAGAAAGCCGTGGGTGTTGATTTCATTGATCTGCGGGAACTGACCATCCCGCTGAACGTGGCCCGCTGTCTGCCGCTGGATATTTGTGAAAAAAGCCGTCTGATGCCGGTGCGGCTGGAAGGCAACCAACTGACCATCGCCATGGCCGATCCTTCCGACATCCTCAAGTGCGACAACATCGCCCGTATTACCGGACTGCGGGTGACGGCTGTTCTGGCCATATCACGGCAGATTTCCGA
>DIUT01000054.1:33488-33855 GCA_002423105.1 Geobacter sp. UBA6151
GGGTGCCGCCGGTGATCCGGATCGTCAATGCCATCATCTCCGAAGCGATCCGCTACAGCGCCAGTGATATCCATGTCGAGGCCAAGACCAAATACTCCCTGATCCGTTACCGGATTGACGGTATGTTGCATGCCAAGATCAAAATTCCGGCTGAGCTGCATGCCGCGGTGATCTCCCGCATCAAGATCCTGGCAAAGATGGATATCTCTGAACGCCGCCGTCCCCAGGATGGGCGGATCACGGTCAAGTCCGGCACCCGTATCGTGGATATGCGGGTCTCCTCGCTGCCCACCCTGAACGGTGAAAAGATCGTGATGCGGATACTGGACAAGAGCGCCGCCATCAAGCGCCTTGAAGAGCTTGGGGT
>DIUT01000014.1 GCA_002423105.1 Geobacter sp. UBA6151
TCTGATGGTCCGGTGAGAAGCGTACTGCTTTTTTCAAAACAGCCCATCGAAAAACTGGCAGGTCAAACGCTGCTGGTAACCAGTGAGTCGAAAACCTCGGTGGCCTTGCTGACGATACTGCTGGCAAAATGTTTTAACCTTACGGGAGTGACCCTGCAGGTAGTCGGTGGATCGTGGCAGGAGGCATTGCAGGATGCCCCGGCCCTGTTGCTTATTGGCGATGCTGCCCTGCAGGCGGCACAGTCGGGCTATGACGGCTTTTGTTACGATCTTGGTGAACTGTGGCGGAACTGGACCGGGTTGCCCTTTGTCTTTGCGCTCTGGCTGGTAAACCGGCGTACGGTTGAGCTTTATCACGATCAGGTGCGGCAGTTCGTAAGACAACTTGATCTGGTGCGTGATGACATGCCCCCGGCATACCGCCGCCTGGCAGGAAACAGCCGGGAAGCGGCCTGGATGGGGGCTGATGCATTGGCGGAGTATTGGCGATGCATCTCGTACCGTCTGGACGAACGGCATCTGCAGGGGTTGGAGCGGTTTTTTCAGTTGGCGGCAGAATTGGAGCTTGTTCCGGGAAATGTGGAGATTACCGGTGCCATGGCCCGGCTGAATTAATCTGCTTATGCGCTGCTAGCCTTGAAGGCCTGATAATCGGCCAGAATGCGGGCATGGTCGAAACAAAGCGGTTCAGGAAGAGCGTCAGGGGGGAACAGGGCCAGTTCGGCGGCATCGTCGGCAGCTTGGGGAACCCCTGCTCCATGGGCAATGAATACGCTGGAAATTGTGTGGAAACGGCTGTCTCTGGAGGGGTCAGAGTAGCATCCCAAAAGACGCAGATCGCTTATGGCAAGTGAGGTTTCTTCCCGTGCTTCGCGGATTGCCGCCTGTTCCAGAGACTCGCCGTAATCAACGAAGCCCCCTGGCAACGCCCAGCCGAACGGCGGGTTTTTTCGCTTGATCAGGATGATGCTGTTTTCCAATTCAATAATGATATCCACGGTTGGCAGCGGATTGCGGTAGCGGACGACCGCTGTTCCACAGGATGGGCAGGAAAGTGTATCAAATGACATGATTGGCTCGTGCGGGTGAAAAATGAAAAGGGGGAGCATGCTCCCCCTTGCTGTTTGATACCGTACGCAAAATCTGCTATTTCTTTTTCTTTGCGCCAGATGCCTTCTTGGAAGCCTTGAGGGGGTTGACCTTAAGGTCTTCAGTCTTGATCTCAACTTTGATGTGGGTTGCAAAATTGCAGATACCATTGGACCATTTTTTGGCCGGTGCGGGGTAGGCGCTGCACACCTGACCAATGGTGCCGCTGACGATCCGATCACAGCCGTCACAGTTTTCCACGACAACCTGACAGGAGCCCTCGGGGAATACACACCCGCTTTTTGCCATAAAGGTACATTCGGTACCAAGAAGTACGGTTTGACACTGCATTCCTTCATCCTCCTCAAAGTAACTCTATCCAACAGATTTAAACTTTAGCAATTTCAAAAAGTAAAAGTCAATACCAAAAAATATGACGACTGTCCATACTTTTTGTAATGTACGCTCTATCCATCAAGAAAACCGGCGTGCTTTGACTTGACGACATATCATCGCTGTATTAGTGTCACAAGAGTAAATGTCCTATTCATGTGCAGGAGGAAAACATGGCCCGTATTGCATTTGGTACATCCGGCTGGCGCGGCATACTGTGTGAAGATTTCACCTTTGATAATGTCAAGGTTGTGGTGCAGGCCATTGCAGACCACCTCAAGGAAAACGGTGAAGCTTCAAAAGGGGTGGTTGTTGGCAGTGATACCCGTTTCATGGGGCGCAGGTTTACTGAAGAAGCAGCCAGGGTGTTGGCTGGTGCCGGTATCAAGGCTTATCTGTGTAATCGTGATGTGCCGACACCGGTCCTGTCATTCGAAATTCTGCGCCGGGGTGCTGCCGGCGGGATCAATTTCACGGCCAGCCACAATCCTCCGGAGTATAATGGTATAAAGTTCTCGCCATCCTGGGGTGGTCCTGCCCTGCCTGAAACCACAAAAGATATTGAACGGCGGGCCAACCAGATGCTGGGGAGCGTTTGTTACAGCGAGCCCTCACTGGAAGAGGCACAACGGCGCGGCCTGTTTGAAACCATAGATCCCAGGTCGGTGTATCTTGCGGCACTGGAGCAGAAGATCGATTTTGATGCCCTGAAAAACATTGGCAAACTGGCACTCAATCCGATGTACGGCACCAGCCGTGGTTACCTTGAACCGCCGTTACAAAGCTTGGGCGTACCCTATGCAATCATCAATAACCATCTTGATCCCTATTTCGGTGGACAGCCTCCGGAGCCGTCTGAGGCGCATATTCCGGACTTCATCGCCTTAGTGAAAAATGATCCGGCCATTCGCCTGGGACTTTCCACCGATGGTGACGCCGACCGCTTCGGTATTCTGGATGCTGACGGCTCATACATTGAGCCCAACTATATTATTGCCCTGCTGCTGGATTACCTGATCCGGGTGCGCAAGCTTTCCGGCGGTGTGGCGCGCAGTGTGGCCACCTCTCATTTTGTTGATGCTGTCGCAAAAAAACATGGTGTGCCTGTTTTTGAGACACCGGTGGGCTTCAAATATATCGGTGAACTGATCTGCCAGGACAAGATCGTGATCGGCGGGGAAGAAAGCGCCGGACTTACTATCAAGGGGCATGTACCGGAGAAGGACGGCATTCTGGCCTGCTTCCTGGTGGCGGAAATGGTGGCCCGCGAGGGAAAAACGGTACGAGAGTTGCTTGAGCGGTTGTATGGCGAAGTTGGCTGCTTCATTACCCGACGCGACAACCTGCGACTATCTCCCGAGCTGGAGGCCGCCTATCCCGGAAAAGTGGCATCTGTACCCAGGGAGATCGCCGGTACTGCCGTTACCGATGTGATCACCCTGGATGGGGTCAAGCTGCTCTTGGCCGATGGTTCCTGGATGCTGTTCCGTAAGTCAGGCACTGAGCCGGTGGTGCGACTGTATGGTGAGGCTTCCAACGAAGCCCGCTTGAGCGAAGTAATGGCGGCAGGCAGGGAGTTTATTCTGGGTTGAAAAGCTCATTTCTTGATCAACGACAAATACAATTGGTGAACTGTTACGGCACACTGCTTTCAGCAGATGACCGACGAATGGAAAGGAACCAATCAACATGTGGGATTACACACCAACCGTTAAAGACCATTTCCTGAACCCCAGGAACGTGGGGAATATAGAGGATGCCGATGCCGTGGGTGAAGTGGGCAGCCTGGCCTGTGGCGATGCACTGAAGCTCTACCTGAAGCTGGATGATAATAAAGACAAGATCGTTGACGCCAAGTTTCAGACCTTTGGCTGTGCCAGCGCTATCGCCTCTTCCTCAGCCTTGACCGAGATGGTGAAAGGCAAAACCCTTGATGAAGCTCTGGCTATCAGTAACCAGGATATTGCTGAATTTCTGGGCGGACTGCCGGAAGAGAAGATGCACTGCTCGGTGATGGGTCAGGAGGCGCTTGAGGTCGCCATCTTCAAGTATCGCGGGATGGATGTACCGCAGCATGACGCCGAGCATGACCATGGCCATGCCTATCCTGATTATGAAGGGACGCTGGTTTGCAAATGTTTCGGTATCACCGATACCTTCCTTAAAAAAGTGATCGAGACCAACAAGCTGACCACTGCCGAGCAGGTGACCCATTTCACCAAGGCTGGTGGTGCCTGTGGCGGTTGCATCCCCAAGATCAAGGAGCTGATCGCCGAAGTTTTGGGACAGCAGCTTGCCCAGCCGCAACCTAAAACCGGCAAACTTTCCAACCTGAAGAAGATGCAACTGGTGCAGGAAGTGCTGGAGCGGGATATCCGTCCGATGCTGATGGCTGACGGCGGCGACCTGGAGCTGGTTGATATCGAAGGGGACACAGTGCAGATATCCTTCCGCAAAGCCTGTGCCGGGTGCGCCTCATCGGGCAATACCTCAAAGTATGTGGAGATGAAGCTGAGAGAGCTGGTGCATGATGATCTGCGCGTCCAGGAGGTGGCAGTGTGAAAGAGATTTATCTGGATAACAACGCCACCACCAAGGTGGATGAAGCGGTTTTTGAAGAGATGCGCCCCTATTTTTGCGAATTGTACGGCAACCCCAGTTCCATGCACTACTTTGGCGGTCAGGTGCAAAGTAAGGTGGTGGAAGCCCGCAAACGGGTGGCTGACCTGTTGGGGGCCACACCGGATGAGAT
>DIUT01000043.1 GCA_002423105.1 Geobacter sp. UBA6151
TCCGGGGCAGTCAGATACAGGATGCCCTGACCCGCTGGCACCGGCCTGCGGGCGGCGGGCATGTTGCCACTCCGTTGACTGATTTGAAACATCTGCTGCGGGACCCGCGCACTGCCGGTACCGTCCGCCACCTGCGCAAGCTTTATCCGGACCCCATGACCGGCAAGGAGTGGGAGCTGATTCGCGATACCGGTCGTGGCATCATTGGTGTCAGCAGCAGCAGTGAGCTGAAACCGTTCAAGGTGGACAATTTTCCTGAGCCGTTGAAAGAATTTACCAATAAAAAAACGTATCATGAGTGGCACTTTGTTGTGCAGGCAGTGGCGGCTCCGCCAGTGGAACAGGATCTGGCGCCCCAGCCTATCGGGGTAAGCCCGGCCACCGGCCAGCAGTGAGGAGATGATGGCACTCTTTAGCTGCAAAATAGGCTTGGCAGACGGCAGTATCCAGACCAGACAGCTGGAAGGGGAGAACACGGCCCAGATACGCCGTCGGCTTGANNTCCCGTTTCTGTATGAGACCGGTCTTGCCGGAAAACGGCTTTCCAGCGGCGATCTGTTGACCTTTAATCAGGAACTGCTGGTGCTGCTGAAGGCCGGTATGCCGATTCTTCAGGCGCTGAATGTACTGCTTGAGCATCGGCTTGGCACCAGCCGCTTTGCAACGATTCTGGCCCTGGTACGTGAGGATGTGAAAGGCGGCAGTACGCTTTCCGGGGCCTTGGAACAGCACGGAGACGCCTTTCCGCACCTGTATGTCGCTTCGGTCAGGGCAGGTGAACGGACCGGAGATATGGTGGTGACCATCCGGCGCTATATCCAGTTTTTGAAGCGCTCCGGCGAGGTACGCAAAAAGGTTGTTGCTTCGTTGTTTTATCCCGCCATTCTGGTGGTTGTAGNNAACATTCAGCAGGATTTACGCCGATTCCGGCAGTCAACTGCCGTTCCTTACCCGTCTATTGATCGGTTTTGCTTCAGGGGTACGTAGCTGGCTGCCATTGATGGCGTTGATCGTGGCCAGTCTGATCTTTCTCTTTCGCTTCTGGTCACGCACAACAAATGGCCGCTACCGCATTGATCGTTGGAAACTGCAGGTTCCGCTGTTTGGCGGCCTTTTCAGCAAGTATGCGATCGCGGTGTTTTCAAGAACAATGGCTACTCTGTTGGGAAGTGGCATACCTTTGGTTGAGTCTCTGCGGAGCGCCGCCGGTACGCTGCATAACCGGTTTATGGAAGCGAAGCTGTTTGAGGCGATTCATCTGGTTGAGGCCGGTATTTCACTTTCCATGGCCCTGGAACGGGTTCAGATCATGCCGCATCTGGTGTTGCGGATGCTGGGGATCGGTGAGGCCACAGGAGCGCTTGAGGAGTTGTTTTCGGATAGCGCCGAGTATCTTGAGGCAGAGGTTGAGGAACGTCTCCATCTGCTGACCACGGCCATTGAACCGGCCATCATGCTGCTGATGGGCGTGATTGTCGGCGGGATCATCGTTGCTATGTACCTGCCCATTTTCAAGATAGCCGGAACCGTGGGATAGAGGGACGCCATGCCACACCGTAAAATAGGACAGATACTGGTGGATCGTAAGGTTATCACCGGAGATCAGGTGCAGTCGGTGCTGGAGATGCTGCCTGCATCCGGTGTAAGGTTTGGCGAATTTTGCCGGAATGCCGGTTTGNNGGCCCTTGCCGAACAGAGCAGACTTATGTGGGTCGATCTGGGTGACCATCGTATTGATGAAGCGCTGCTTGCCGGATTGCCACATGATGTGATCTACCGTTATCGCTTCATACCACTGGGGTATGAAGATGAGTGCCTGGTGATTGCCATTGCCGATCCCACCGAAGTGCTTCGTTTTGACGAACTGGAGATGCTGCTTGACTGCCCGCTGCTGCTGCGGGTGGCTACTGAATCAGATGTTGCTGCACTGCTGAAAGTCGGCGAAGGAAGCCGTCGGGTGCTGCGGGATGTCTCTGAAGATTTCATGCTGCACCTGGTACGNNCAGATACCAGTCCGATCATCAAACTTGTGAATACAACCTTGCTGGATGCCTTGGGACGCCGGGCCAGCGATATCCATATCGAGACCAGCCAGCAGGGAGTAATGATCAAATACCGGATTGATGGTGTGCTGTTTCAGGCCAATGAACCGATTGACCTGCAGTTCCAGTCTCCGATCATCTCCCGCCTGAAGGTGATGAGCGAACTTGACATATCCGAGCGACGGGTGCCGCAGGATGGCCGTTTCANNAGTCAATCGATTTCAGGATCTCGATCATGCCCAGTGTTTATGGTGAGGATGCGGTGATCAGGATTCTTGACAAGGAGAGCCTTGCCAGTGAAATGCAGGGGCTTTCCCTGGAGTATCTGGGGATCAGCCCGCGGGAGCTGCCCCGTATCCGGCGCAAGATCAGAGAGCCTTACGGTATGGTGCTGGTGACCGGACCCACCGGTTCCGGCAAGACAACCACCCTGTATGCCGCTCTTACCGAGATCCACAGCGGTGAGGAAAAGGTTATTACCATTGAAGATCCGGTTGAGTACATTCTGCAGGGGGTTTTACAGATTCCGGTCAATGAGAAAAAGGGACTGACCTTTGCACGGGGCCTGCGATCCATTCTGCGTCACGACCCCGACAAAATCATGGTTGGTGAAATCCGCGATGCCGAGACCGCTCAGATTGCCGTCCAGTCAGCCCTGACCGGTCACCTTGTCTTTACGACCGTCCACGCCAACAACGCCCTGGATGTTATCGGGCGCTTCACCCATATGGGGATTGACCCCTACAATTTTGTTTCATCGCTCAACTGCATCATGGCCCAGAGACTGGTGCGCAGACTCTGCCAGAAATGCCGTAAACCGGCAACGCCGAGCGCTGAACAGTTACAGGAGGCGGGCATAGCGGTGGAACAGGGCCAGACACTGACACTGTATGAGGCAGGGGCCTGTGATGCGTGCAACGCTACCGGGTATCTGGGACGTTCGGCAATTGTTGAGCTGCTGGAGTTTAATGACGAAATTCGTGATTTAATCATCAATCGAGCTTCCATGGCGCAGCTGAAGCAGGCGGCTCAGCGCCAGGGGATGATTTTTTTACGTGAAGCGGCTGTGGAAAAGTTTCTGGCAGGAGAGACAAGCCTGCGTGAAATCAACCGGGTTACGTTTGTGGAGTGAGTGATTGCCATGTCACTGTTCAGCAACAGAATTATCGGGCTGGAAGTCGGCAGAAACGGGGTCGGGGGCGCTCTGTTGCGCAGTGACAACGGACTTCCGCAGTTGGAGCAGACGGCTTTTGTGCCATTGCCGCCGGATCTGCTGCGCATATCACGCAGAGAGCCCAATCTGCTGGAACCTGATGTTTTTGTGCAGCAGGTCAGGGCTGTCCGGGAATCATTGCAGACCGGGGAATCACGGGTGGCGTTGTCATTGCCGGATGGAGCCGGACGGATAGCGTTGTTGGAGCTCGACGAAACCTGGAAGAACCGAAGTGAGGCAGCAGAAATTATTCTCTGGAAATTGAAAAAAAGTCTGCCCCATGAACCTGGCGATCTGCATCTGGATTTTCAGATTCTGCTGCAACGGGAGGAGGGGCCTTCGTTGATCATGGTGGCGCTTGTTGCCAGGCAGATTGTTGAACAGTATGAAAACCTGCTGTACGAAGCAGGCCTGCAACCGGCCTGCATCAACCTGAACCAGGTGAACCTTGTACACGCATTTGCTGCGGATACGGGGGATGAAGGAATCACGGCCTTTGTGTCATGGTATGGCGAGAGCCTGGGGATTGTGGTGGCCCATGACGGTGTGCCACTGTTCTGGCGAAGTAAATATCTGCCTGCCGAGAGGGGAGGCGGGGAACGGATCGATCAGGAACTACATGGTTCTCTGGAAGCCTATCACAAACAGTACCCTGGACAGCGCTGTTCCAAGGTTTTCTATTGTGCTCCTGGCGGCCACCGCCAGGCATTGTGCGGGCTGCTGACGTCGTTATGGGAGCAAGTGCCTCTGGTACTGGAAGCAGACAGTTTGTACCGGCAGCGTGTTGGGGCACCCTATCAGAATGTCCCGTTTGAAAGTATGAGTGCGGCCATTGCGGCGGCCGCAGGCAGAGTATGATTCCATTAACCCTGAATCTGGCAACAAACCCCTGGTATAACCGCCGATTGGTTACTACGGTACTGGTAACTGCTGTGGTCCTGCTGGTGCTGCTGGCAGCCGCTGGCGGCGGTATGCTGCTTAAACGGCAGCAGGAGCTGCAACAGCTGAGGGGTGAAATAAGACAGCTGGATGCACAGCTGGCAGAACGTATGGCAGGCCTGCCGCTAAAAGAGCTGGGAGAACATTGGCGGCAGGTGGCGGCAATCAACACCGTTTTGGAACGGCACAACAATCAACACTGGGTGCAGCGCCTTGATGATCTTGAAAAGCTGTTGCCAGATGGTATTTCGTTTACCAGAATTGAACCTGACAACAAGGGGCACGGCTTGATCCTGAATGGCCGTTCCCGCAGTTTTGCACAACTGCAGCTTCTGCTTGAAACCCTGGCAAAATCAGGCCGTTTTGCCGAACCGACGCTTGTCACACACAGCGTGGTACCGTCAGCAGAACAGGGCAATCAGCTCCAGTTTGTGGTTGCGGTCAGGATGGTGGCGTTGTGATGGGCGGCCTGGTGCAACAGGTTTTCAAAGAACACCGGCATTTACTTGCCGTGGTATTTTTACTGGCAGTGGTGTCAGGAGTGCTCTGGATATACCTGCTGGGGCCGCAACAGCGGCAACGTAACGAACTGCATGGCGCATGGACTGATAAACGGCACTACCTGCATGATCCGGAAAGTGCCCGCAGTCTGCGTGTCTATCGTAGCAATGAGGAGGCCCTGAAAAAGTTCCGGGCCACTGTGCCGGCGCAAAGCGAGTTGCCGCGGGTGCTTGGACAGGTAACCGATATTGCGGCCCTTCATGGGGCAAGCATCATGGGCATGTCATACAAGCCGGTACCGTCTTCAATCAATGGCATGCTGGGTTATAATCTTACGGTTTCGGCAAAAGGCAGTTATGCAGCGCTCAAGCACATTCTGGCAAATCTCCAGGCCTTGCACAGCCTGGTGTATGTGGACTCAATCAGTATTGCCAGCCCCGATCCTCAGGGCAATCAGGTGGTAGCGGACGTCCGCATGGTACTCTACCTTCGCCAGGAGGGGAAGACGCCATGAACCGTCAGAAATTGTTGCTGGCTCTGCTCGTATCCATACTGATCGTGTCAGTGATTGTTGCCTGGTTCCGGATGCCGCACCAGAAGAGCGTTCAACAGTTGAAGTTTCAACAGGGAGCATCCGCTCTTCACGCTGCCGGTGACAGACAACAGGGTAAAGCCATTGAGTTGCGGGTGGACCTGCTGGAACAGAAACCGCCTGCAGTGCTCATAAAGAAGAATCTCTTCAATCCCATGGGAGATGAACAAGGCAGAGCAGCCGCCAGAGCGACATCCGGTTCCCGTGCGGTTATTGCACCACCGCCACCACCTCCGACGCCTGAAGAAATTGCCCGCAAAAAACTGGCTTCCTTTACCTACCTTGGTTCGTACAGCAAGAAAAACAGCAAAGTTGTTTTTCTCGCCAATGGCGACGAGATTCTTACGGTGCGGGTCGGGGATATGCTGATTCCGGGATATGTGGTGACCACCATAGAAGACGATCGACTGTTGTTGCAGTCCGCTGATGGCAAGCAGCAGCTTGTGTATGCAATGTAAGTGGTACAATCTAACCCCCCTCAGTTAATGGGAGGGGGAAGCAGCACGTACCAACAAAAAAACCCCGCAAGGGGCGGGGTTTCTCTGGTTGCTGATATGGTGTGCTGCGCTTACTTCTTCTTTGCAGCCTTTGCAGGAGCTTTTGCAGCTGCCTTTGCCGGTGCTTTTGGCGCTTTGGCTTTCAAGTCTTTCAAGCTTTTACCAGGTGTAAACTTGGTTGAGGTCTTGGCGGCAATCTTGATTTCCTTGCCGGTTTGCGGATTGCGTCCAATACGGGCTTTGCGGGCTACGGAACTGAATGTCCCGAAACCAACCAGTGTCAACTTGTCTCCCGCCTTCAAGGCAGCTTCAGTGGCTGCCATAAAAGCATTTAGTGCCTTTTCCGCTTGTGTCTTGGTGATGCCGGCGCCTTCCGCCATGTTTGCAACCAGGTCTGCCTTTTTCATGCGGGTACCCCCTTGGGTGTAGTGTGCCTCAGGACGTCTCCTGGGCTTTGAAATCGACGCGAATCATACCACGTACTTATATATCTGCAAGCGACAAGTTACAAAAAGTTACAAATAGATCAAAAAAAACAGTTGATGATAAAAAAAACTTGCCGGACGGGGGGTAAAACAGCCAGTCAGGGCGTTCGGAAGGGGGGCAAAAACAGTTGACAGGGACTGTTGCGGGCAGTAACGTGAGGATCATGGCGGCCATTGGTCGCCTCTTTTTTCAGAATTTTAATGACCGGAGGTGTTCCCATGGATATCACTGTTCTGCCCCTTGCTGCAAGCCAGATGAAAACAAAGGTTGGCGATGAATCGCAATTGGGGTTTGGCAGGCTTTTTACCGACCGGATGCTGCTGGTGGAGTGGACTTCGGAAAAAGGCTGGCATAATGCCAGGATCAAGCCCTATGAACCGTTTGTGCTGGATCCGGCAGCGCTGGTTTTTCACTATGCCCAGGAGATATTTGAAGGGTTGAAGGCCTATAAATGGCAGGATGGCCGCATCGCCCTGTTCAGGCCGGAGATGAACGCGCGGCGTTTCAATCATTCCGCTGCCCGGCTCTGCATGCCGGAGGTCCCGGAAGAACTGTTTCTTGATGGAATCGATCAACTGGTAAAGCTGGAACAGGACTGGATACCGGTCGCGCCAGGGACGTCGCTGTATATCCGTCCCGCCATGATTGCCGTGGAGCCGGTATTGGGGGTGAAGCCGTCCGATCACTACTACTTCTACGTTATCATGTCGCCCGTGGGGGCCTATTATGCCGCGGGGTTCAATCCGGTCAGCATTCTGGTGGAAGACAAATATGTGCGTGCTGTTGCCGGGGGCACCGGTGATGCCAAGACCGGCGGCAACTATGCGTCATCCCTGAAGGCTGGCCTTGAGGCCAAAAAGAAGGGGTACGACCAGGTGCTCTGGCTGGATGGTAAGGAACAGCGTTACATTGAGGAAGTGGGGGCCATGAATATGTTTTTCGCCTATGGCAACCATATTGTGACCGCTCACTTAAACGGCTCCATCCTGTCCGGCATTACCCGTGAATCGGTGTTGCGCCTGGCTTTAGAGTTGGGTTGCACCATTGAGGAGCGGCAGGTTGACGTGAATCAGCTGTTTGAGGACCTGAAAAACGGCGCGGTAACCGAGGCTTTTGGTAGCGGTACGGCAGCGGTGATCACGCCGGTGGGCAGGCTTTGCTACAAGGAAGAGTGTCTGACGGTCGGTAACGGTGGTGTGGGAAGCATTACGCAACGTCTGTATGATACTCTGACCGCTATCCAGACCGGCAGTATCGAGGACCGTTTTGGCTGGATCAGGATTGTGGAATAGCAGGAGTCTCTTGCAAAAGTAAAAAAGTCCCCTCCCCCCTGGCGGGGGAGGGCTAGGGGGGGGGGGAGAAATTGCCATGAAATCCGGAACGCTGATGTTAACTTGTATCGTGATTTCCGCCTGGGTTTCCCTGGCCTTTGCAGCAGGCGATTACCGGGGTGACGAACGTTGCCCTCTTCCGAAGGATTGGAGCGCCTATTCGGAGCCGTACAACCCCCTTGAGCATCCCCGGGATTATCCTACCTTCCACAAGGCTGACTGGCCGGGCTGGTCCTGTTCCTATCAGCGTGAGGACGGTGTTGTGGTGCAGTATGGCGACAGCCGTTCACCACAGCAGCAGTGGCTGGATGTGTGGGGTGGCGGAAACGGTAACCAGGATTAGAGCGGGGCAGCATTGCATGTCCGAGAGCAACATTACGGTAAGAAACGGCATCAACGGTGCCATTGACGCTCTGAACGGTTCGTTGCTGCAAGGCAAGGAGAAACCGTTGCGCCTGGCCATGGTGGCGCTTTTGACCGGTGGCCATCTGCTGATTGAAGATTTGCCGGGGTTGGGTAAAACGACACTGGCCCTGGCTCTGGCAGGCAGTACCGGTCTGACCCTGGGACGGGTGCAGTGCACCAGTGATCTGTTGCCTTCCGATATTACCGGACTGTCAGTTTTTCGCAGGGATGAGGGCCGTTTTGATTTCCTGGCCGGCCCGGTATTCAATAACATTGTGCTGGTGGACGAGATCAACCGGGCCATGCCCCGTACCCAGAGCGCCTTGCTGGAAGCCATGGAAGAACGCCGCGTCACGGTTGAAGGGACAACGCACCTCTTGCCGGACCCGTTTCTGGTGATCGCAACCCAAAACCCGGCGGAGCAGACCGGTACCTACCCGTTGCCGGAGTCGCAACTGGACCGCTTTCTGCTCTGTACTGGTATTGGATATCCGGCGGCGGAACTGGAGAAGACCATCATTATCGGCGGTGGCGTGCGGGAGCGGCTGGACGGGCTCCCCCGTTTGCTGTCCGCCGCAGACATCCTTGCAGCCCGCAGGTGCGTGGCAGAGGTGATGCTGTCGGAAAAAGTGGTGGCCTATCTGCACTCCTGTGTTGTTGCCACCCGTAACCACGAAGCGATCCTTACCGGTCTTTCCACCAGGGCGGCCATCGGACTGGCCGCTGCCGCACGGGCTGTCGCCTTTCTTGATGGCCGTGATTACGTTGCACCGGAAGATGTGCGGGAAATGGTTGAGCCCACGGGGGTGCACCGCCTGTTGTTGCGTCCCCGGCATGACACACTGGACCGGAGGGAACTGCTACGTTCAATTATCGCTCCCATACCCCTGCCTTTGGTCTGAGGCTTACCAGGGCCGGCGCCTTTTTCATCCTGATTACCATTCTGCTGGGTTTTGCTGCGGTGAACACGGGAAATAACCTGTTGTTTCTGGTGGTGTCCGGCATGCTGGCCTTCATGTCGGTTACCGGCGTTATCGGGATGCTGAATATCAAAGAGCTGCATATCTCACTGGTCCCTCCGGAAGAGCTGCACGCAACCCAGCCGGCCTTATTTTTACTGCATGTTGCAAACCGCAAGAAGTGGTTTCCATCATTTCTGCTGGATATTTCCTGTGCCAATGCCGCTGTCCTCTGTCCTATCCTGCCCCGCGCTTCATCCTGTACGTTACAGATACCCCTGCTGTTTGAAAAACGGGGCATGGCCGCTATCCGGCAGGTGCGGGTCAGCTCTGCCTTTCCGGTAAATTTTTTCATCCGTTCATGGCTTTTACCGGTGAACTGTGAGGTTCTGGTGTTTCCACAGCAGATTCCCTGTGGGGCGGCGATGCCGGTTGATGCTGGTGAGCGCCGTGACCATGGCACTCTTCCGCGCCAGGGATTTGAAGGGGAGGTGGAGCGGATTGTCGAATATACCGGTCGGGAACCGCTCAAGCTGATTCACTGGAGGTTGTCGGCGCGCGGGGAAGAGTTCAAGGTGAAGGAGTTTGGTGAGCCGTCTGCGGAGCCGCTTCTGATCGATCCAGAACGGTTACCCGGCGGCTTGGAGGAGCGGGTATCCTGCGCTGCCTGGCTGGTTTGGAAGTACGCTGAAAAGCGTCCGGTCGGGTTGGCGGCGGGCAAAGAACGGATTCCGCCACAGCAGGGAAAACGCCAGGCACGAAAACTGCTGGCCAGGCTGGCGCTGTACGGACTGGAGGGAACTAGCCGGGTTCCAGGGCCTTGAGCAAAGCCTGTAACTCGATTCGTTGAGCTTTGGATAGCCGTACAAACATGACACCGATGCCGGGAATCAGGTTGTCTTTGCCCCAGGTTTGCAACCAGCGGACCGATGCCATAATCGGTGTACGGTCTGTCAAGCCGACAAAGTCAATGACAATCTGCTGATTCACCTCGATATCAGGGTGGGTGCTGAAAAGGAAACAGCCTTCCGGTGATACATTCAGGGTGACGGTCTGTTCCGGCGCTACGCCGGAGGCTGCGTCATGGTACAAAAGAGCGTTCAGATTCAGCTCCACCCGGTTTTTGGGGCGTACAACGCGGGCCTGGAAATTGGCGCAGGCAGCCACAAACTGCTCAAACGTGCGAAAGGTACCTTTGGTGCCGGTTGCCGTGAGTATCTTGATGGTGTCGGTGGCCGGAGAAACATTCAGATAAACGCTGGGCAGGGCCAGCAGCATGTCTTCAACCAGTGCCTTGTCATTGGAAGATGCTTTGATCCGTACCGGCATGTCGATTGCGATGCCGTTCATTGGTGTTGAGGCTGCCAGAACCGGGGCATTTTTCAGGTCTGAGGTAGCCAGACAGGATGCTCCTATGCTTTCAAGGGCTTCGCGGTAGACCTGAACACGGGTTTCACTGCGGGAAATTACAAGTATCAGCGGGCTTGACATCGGGTGGTTGCCTGTCCTTTTATTAGTCAGCTGTTTCAGCGCCTGTTCGATGATTTCCTGGTAGTTCAGCCAGGCCAGTGCCGCCTCCCGCCTGCCCCAGGGGGATTCGCACTCAAGGCAGATATCCGGCACAAGTTCCCGGCAGAGGCGGGGCCGGTCATTGAAGGGAAGATAACACCCATCAGCAGCCAGAAAGACACAGTCGGCAGTATCCGGCAGCGGCGCCAGCCCAGGTTTGCCGTGTTCCAGAACGGTTGCCGGACGCGGGTAGCGGATAATACGTTCCGGGTCTGGCGCCGTTTCACCAGGCTGGTAGGGTACTCCCAGATGCTGTTCCAGCACCCAGTTGCCGCTGCCAAGGAACTGGGCCAGCGCGGCAGCAGGGTCAGGACTACCCAGAAAACGCTCCGGACCCTCGATTCCTGGACGGGTCCGGCAGCAATGTCCGCCGCAGCGGGCGCAGATGGAGTGGTCTTCGTTTGAGTTAATCATAGTATCCAAAGCAATGGTTTTATGTGGCACTATCGTGAAGCTGCAGGAGTGCATATTTACGGCTGAGAACGTCTGACGTCAAGACCTTTCAAGGTAACCTTTTTGTGGAGTCTGCCATGAACGCCCACCAGATCGAACAACTGCTGTCTTCTGCTGCCTATCCCGATCCCACCTCCAGGGTTTTTATGCAGCAAACCCACATTTCCCTGCTGTTCTTCACTGATGAGCATGTCTACAAGGTCAAGAAGCCGGTAAACCTTGGATTTCTGGATTTCAGCACCCTTGAGCAGCGGCGTTTTTACTGCCGGGAAGAATTGCGCCTCAACCGGCGGCTTGCGCCGGACATCTATCTGGATGTGGTGGAGCTGTGTGAGGATGCGGCAGGCTGTCTGCGTATCAACGGGTCGGGGACGGTGGTGGAGTACGCTGTCAAAATGCTCAGGATGCCGGAAGAGCGGATCATGGCCCGTCTGCTTGAAAAAAATGCTGTTACCCCTGCCCAGATTGAGCAGCTTGCCACCCTGGTTGCCCGCTTTCATAAGGAGGCTGACACCGATGAGCGGATCGCTGCTTTTGGCTCGCTGGAAGCAATCCGTGAAAATTGGGAGGAAAACCTCCGGCAGACCGGGGTGTTTGTTGGCAGAACCATCACGGAAAAGGATCACCGTCTGATTGCCAGATGGGTGTACACTTCGTTGAAGGCAGAACAGGAACTGTTTGAAGCACGGGTGCGTGACGGATTCATCCGCGACTGTGACGGTGACCTGCATACCGAAAATATCTGTCTGGACAGCAGTATCCATATCTTTGATTGCATCGAGTTCAACGAACGGTTTCGTTTCAGCGATACCGCAGCGGATGTGGCTTTTCTGGCAATGGACCTGGAAAACCATGGCCGTCGTGATCTGGCGGAACTGTTTGTGGACAGCTATCAGCAGCACAGTGGTGATGCAGGACTGGGGCCGGTACTGCCACTGTACCTGGCCAATCGTGCTTTTATCCGGGGTAAGGTGGAAAGCCTCCGCCTGGATGATCCGCTGTTCAGCGATGATGAAAAGCTGGCTGCCACAGCAAGAGCCCGGCGTTTTTTCAGGCTGGTTCGTGGCTATGCGTTGCGACAGAACCTGCCCTGCACACTGTTTATGACCTGTGGTCCCAGTGGCTGCGGAAAGTCGGCTCTGGCCAGTGAGCTGGCCTTTCAACTGGGCATAGACCATGTTTCATCGGATGTGGAGCGGAAACTACTTGCCGGCCTATCGTTAACAGAACGGGGAGCAGATATCTATGGGACGATGTGGAACCGTGCCACGTATGCGCGTCTTGCCGAGCTTGCCGCAGCAGCGCTGCATGCAGGCAAAAGCATTGTGGTTGACGCTACATTTATCCGGCGGGCCGACCGTGAGCAGTTTTGCCGTCTGGCAAAGGCGGCCTCTTCAAGCTGTGTGATTCTTTGTCCTGAATGTCCCGATGACCTGGTCAGACAGCGGATTGAAACCCGTTGTCGAGACGGAAACAATGCCTCGGATGGAACTGTTGCGGTGTACCTGCGGCAAAAGGCTGCATTTGAAATGCCGGTCCCTGAGGAAGGTATGGCCTTGTTCCTTGATGCCACGAACACTCCGTTTGATCTGGTGGATCAGGTTGTGGCGGCACCGGGAGTTCTGGTAAAAATGGAAGAATAAGAACTTTTTTACTTGCAGATTGAAAACAGTGTGCTAATGTTCGACATCTTTTAAAGTTTACAAACCCGGTGACTTTGGAAGTCACCGGGTTTTTTGGTTTTTCAAACACCCTTGCTATCATGGGTGCATTACACAAGAAGGTCGAAGAAGGAGAAGTACGGTATGACAACAGGTCGGGTTAAGTGGTTCAATGACAGCAAGGGGTTTGGTTTTCTGGAGCAGGATAATGGCGAAGACGTTTTCGTGCATTTTTCCGCTATCAACGGTAATGGTTTCAAGTCCCTTGCTGAGGGGGATACGGTGCAGTTCGAGATCGTCAAAGGCCCCAAAGGTCTTCAAGCGGCTAACGTAACCCGCGTGTAAGACGGCTCCTGTACCTTTGGTACAAAAAGGAAAGCCCCGGCATGAACTGCCGGGGCTTTCCTTTTTTGACCACGGTATCCTCAGTTGTCTTCAGTTTTTTTGCGTGCCGTGATGATCGCTTCAAACCGGGCAAACAGTTCCGGATTGAAGGAGCCGGGCATTTCGCTCCTCATTATTTGTAAAGCACGGGCGTGGCTGACAGCCTGGCGGTGTATCCGGTCTGCTGTAAGGGCGCTGTATACGTCACAAATGGCCATTACCTGGGCAGTTCTTGGTATGGCTTCTCCTTTCAGCGCAGATGGATAACCTTCGCCGTCATAGCGTTCGTGGTGGTGCCGGACTGCCAAAAGCGAGATTTCGCTGAACCCGCCGATCTCCTTCAGGCATTCATACCCATGCTGGGCATGCCGTTTGATTTTGTAGTATTCAACGTCGCTCAATGCATCCTGTTTTTCCAATATTTTGTTGGATATGAAAATCATGCCCAGATCATGCAGCAGTGCGCCTATGCCCACATCGGTCAGCTCATCCGGGGTAAGCCGGTATACCTCGTCATGAACCAGCAGAGAAAGCGCAGCCACCTGCAGGGAGTGCACAAAGATGTAGTAGTTGTGATCAGCAACAGAATGTATGGCATTGAGCGAGTTGGGGGCCGAGCAGATATACTCCAGCAGGTAGCGGATCAGATTCCGGCAGCGGTCCAGCTTTGCTGCCTCTTCGGGATTCTCAAAGACATCAATGACATAATTGACGGTGGTTTGATACAGAATCTGTCCCTTTGTCCACACGTTGAGATCCCGGCGTCCAAGGGTTTCAGACAGGCCGTTTTCCAGAAATTTGGTGACTTCTTCCATGTCTCCGGTTCTGACGTACAGAAATTCCACAAAGTTCCGTTCCAGCCGCATGCGGTCCAGATCGGAAAATTGGCGGTCATGGGGCTTGTACAGTACGTAATTTCCCCCGGTTTTGGTATACAGGGAAACGCCGGGAAATGTTTGCGGGTTGATGCTGGCGATGCTTATGGGGCGGCAATAATGGTCTCGCATTGCGTTGATTCTTTCAAGCTCCTGATGGTGTATTGTTGGCAAATAATACGCTGGAGTGCTTCTGATCGCAACTGTTTCCCGAAATATTCCGCAGCGGTTTGACAAGAAGCAGGCCTGGCTTCTATAGTGATACTGTTATAAACAGGCATACCAGGCAGTTTTCAGGAGAGATGTATGAACAAGCAGATTTATGTTATCGGGCACCGTAATCCAGACACTGATTCTATCGCTTCGGCCATTGCCTATGCGGCTCTCAAACGTCATCAAGGCTACCGGAACGTTACGGCGGCCATGGCAGGGCGTCCGAACCCTCAGACGTCGTATATTCTGAATCGCCTCGGTGTGAAACCACCACTGTATCTTGCCGATGTCCGCCCCAAAGTACGGGACGTACTTGGACGCAGTCCGGTTACGGCGGGTGTTGATCAGACCCTTAGAGAAGCGTTGGAGCTGTTTCATCAACATGGGATCAGGGTGCTGCCGGTGGTGAACGATGGTCGGGAGCCTGTAGGCGTTGTATCGCTTCTTAAGTTATCAGAAAAATATCTGGTGGCCGGAACCGGGCGCAAGCGGGGAGTGGATACTTCATTACAGGCGCTGGCTACCGCCCTTGAGGCGGATTTTTTGTCCGGCAGTTCCTCTGACCAGGTTGAACACCTTCACCTGTTCATTGGCGCCATGGTTGAGGAATCCTTCACCGGCAGAATTGCCGGATACGATCCTGCCACGCTGCTGATCATGACCGGTGACCGGCCCTCGATTCAGCAGGCTGCCATTGAACGGGGCGTGCGCCTGCTGGTGGTGACCGGTGGTTTCGGTGTCAGCGGGCCGTTGTTGCGCCAAGCTGCTGCAGCGGGGGTAACAATACTCTCTACCCCCTTTGATACGGCCACTGCCGCATGGATGTGCCGTCTTTCCACGCCGTTATCCTGCTTTACGGAGCCTAAATTCGAGCGGATCGGTGTTGCCGAGCCGCTGGAACATCTGCGCCTGAAACTGCTGCACTCCGGCGAACCGGCGGTGGTGGTGGTTGAGGAAGACGGCACCCTGGCCGGTGTGGCCACCAAGTCCTCCCTGCTCCGACAGATCCCCTATGCCCTGATTCTGGTTGATCACAATGAACTGGGGCAGGCGGTGTCCGGCGCTGAGGCGGTGGAAATACTTGAGGTTATTGATCATCACAAGTTGGGTAATCCTCCCACCAATCATCCCATAACCTTCATGGTTGCCCCGGTGGGCAGCACCTGTACCGTGGTTGCCACCCTCTACCGGGAGCGGGGAATTGAACCTGAACCGGCCATTGCCGGACTGCTTCTGGCCGGGATCATGACTGATACAGTCATTCTCAAGTCACCTACCACCACCTCGCGGGATCATGAAATAGTGGCCTGGCTTGAACCATTGGCCGGGCTGGAACATGGCGCATTCGCCCGGGATATTTTTGCCTCCTGCAGCGGTTTTTCGGCCCATGCAACCCTTGAGGATGCACTGCGCAGCGATTTTAAGCACTTCAATGCCGGGGAGACTCTCTTTGGCGTCGGACAGGTGGAGGTTGTGGGGTTTGACGAGTTCTTTGAACTGAAGGATGCCCTGCGGGAAACCTTGCGCAAGGTCAAGGAAGCGGACAAGCTGCATATGGCCGGGTTGATGGTCACTGACATCTACAGCGAGACCACCCTTTTTCTGGCTGAAGGGAAAAATGAGCTTGCCCATCTGATGGGCTATCCGCAAAAGGAACCACATCTGTATGAGCTGAAAGGAGTTATGTCCCGCAAGAAGCAGATGGTGCCGCATTTACTGAAGGTGTTGGGGGCATTGTAGGTAAGAGAGAGAACTACGGTATGATTTATTGGTTAATCCCCCGTCATGGGGGATTTCCGGTTACACTTCTGTTGTTTGCGATACACAACCCTGTGCCGCCATTTTGACAACAGCAAGTATGGCTTTACGATTCTTTTTGTCAATTTGTCTGAAACGCCGCACCAACTCCCGTTCATCCGGGTTTCCCCATGTAACGGCCGCGTCTTGCACCATTCCTGCACCATTTCCCTTGTCATCTTTCAACTCAATAAGTTCAGCCGGAGAAACATTTAGCAATCGGGCAATAACTTGTATGTTTTCCACATTCAGCTTGTTTGTACCGCACTCATAACGCTGAATCTGCTGAAACGAAACATTCAGCATCTCTGCCAGCCGTTCCTGTGAAATGTGCAACTCCCGACGACGCTGACGAATGCGTTCACCTATTTCGCGACTTGAAATATGGGGATGTAGATACGCATTTTCTTTCATGTTTTGCACCATAACAACAAGCTTCAGCATAAACAAACACGCAAAACGAGAGCATTTGCGTTGACTATACTCTCGTTTAAGGTTAGTCTCCCGTCCAAAATATGTAATAAATACGTAAAGAAAGTCATGACGTTTTCAAGGAAAAAATCCAATTAATCCATAGCATTAAATGGTTCTGCCTCTGATCAAACATGCTGGATCCCTGAAGAGGGATTCCACATGCTTCCAGAATGTTGACGGTTGTTATAGCTGCAAGCAATTAATCATACCTACACAGGAGGAATTACCCGTATGTCCCTTACAACAGAGCAGCAGACCAGGATTTTACAGATTACGCAGATGATGTTCGGCGCGGCTCCGGGAGCAGAATATCTCGAACAATTTGAAAGCTTTGTGACCTCCGGTCATTCAGCTGCCGGTCTGGCCCAGGTTCTTTCAGGAACCGTTGCCTTTTTCGGCACGGCCTATTCCGCAAGTCTCACGCCGTCCCAATTTGCCGACACCTTTGTCAACGACCTGGTGGGTGATCACGCTTCCGCTGAAAACAAGGCAGGGGCAAGCAGCTACATTGTGGACAGAATGGCGCAGGGTGCTGATCAGGCAACCATTATTTCCGAAATCACCCAGGCGCTCTCGTCCGTATCTCCCGCAGATACCAATTGGGGGGCGGCGGCAACCCACTACAACACCACCGTTGTCACGCGGATTGTTGATAATTTGCTGGGAACCTCCGTATCAGACACCAATAAAGAGGCTGTGACGGACCATATGCTGGGCCTCATGGCTGGCGGACAATCCCTTGGATCAGTCATTGAATGGGCGGCCACCGCTCTTGACGGTGTTGATCCCGCCGATACCACGTGGGGTAACGCGGCAACACTGTTCGACAACCGGATCGAAATCTCCCGATACTATTCCGTTGACAAGGCAGGCGCTGCCACTGATGTGGGAACCTTGAAGCAGGTATTGAGCGGAGTCACCATTGCCGAAGGCAGTGTCGCCTCTGCCAAGGCGATGTTCGACAATCCCCTGAATGGCACAGTCCAGGACGGTTACATCTCCGGGGCCACGGTATTTGTAGATAAGAACGGTGATGGCATCCTGAACCCCGGAGAAACCAGCGTTGTCACCGACGCCCAGGGTAACTTCACCCTGCCCGCCGGAGCCTTTGGTAAAATCATTGTCAGCGGGGGCACCGACATCGGCACCAACCTGCCCTTTACCGGAAGCTTCACAGCGCCTGCCGGCTCAGCCGTGGTTAACCCATTGACTACTTTGGTACAAGCCGTAGAAGAAAAAATTGGTAGCTTTGTAGGGTTTGAGTTTATCCAGAATTTAGTGGCTAGATCTCTTGGACTCCCTTTCGGAACTTCTATGACACATATTGATCCGATTAATTACATTAATAGCCCTGAATCTAATGGGCAAGCATTGGGTACAAAAATGCTGGCTTCAGCAGTCCAGCTCAACAACCTGCTGACAATGGTCGGCTCAGCATTAGATGGTAGCTCAACAATGAATTACACTCAAGCTTTCAACACGATTATAAATAGTTTGGCAGAAATTGTTGTAGATCGCGCCGTCGTTCCCGGTGGTATAACGAACGGTGTAGCACCACTTTCTCTGAGTGACAGCGCAGTTATTAGTCAAGTTATTTCCAATGCTGCCGCCATCAGTGGTATTTCAATTTCAACATCATTGACCAATAACATAGCTACTCTGGTATCCGACAATAATCAGACCATCAGCACTGTTATGAACGGTTCTGGTACTCCTACCGAGAAGCTGACCCAAATAATGCAGGTAGGCGCCGTGGCTCAGGGCGAAGTGTCTGACGCTATTCGTACTACTCTGGCAAGCGGCAGCGGTGATCTGACAACAGTAGTGACTAATTACACCGGCAGCGCCTTTGACACACTGGTAAACACAGCACCCATCGGTGATGTGTTGGGGAATGGTACAATCGCAACACCGATAGTAATTACACCGACCACGCCGCCACCAAGTGACGGCGGCACACCATCGCCGACCTTCACGGTGACTGAAACTGCCGGAGTCGTCGAATTCGGCGGTACGGCGACAGGTAACATCACAATTGCCTGGGCAGGTACAGTTGGCGATTCGGTTGCCACGTTCACCCGCCAGAGCGTTACCGCCACGACAACACCAGACTTTCACGGTACGGCAACAAAAATCACACTTGCATCAGGCCAGACCTTGGCGGCAACAGCCGCTAATGTAACGGGTGTGACGATTGACGGCGCGGGCACGGTGGCGGTCACAGCACTTCAGTCGACACTTGCCGCAGACCTGAGTGGGATTGCCGCCACGACCACCACGGTTACCGGAAGCTTCGCTCAAGAAAATACCGTGGAGCAATTCACTGGAAAATTAGGCAACGCCAAACTGATAGTGACTAGCGCTGTTGGAGGTGGCATAGATCTTACATCTGCGGACGAGATAGATTCGGAAGCCACGTACCAGGTGGGCGCAAGCGCTTTCATTTTGGCCAATATAGCTGATCTTTCAGGCAAGCAAGTCACCGGTGCTGGCGGTGTGGGTTTGAGAATTTACAGCACCGATGACGCTTCGGCTGTAGACACAAGCCAAATGAGCCTCAGCGACATACAGCTCCTCGTTCTGGATTCGGTGAATATCTCGGACAATAGCTCACTAGGCAATGTCAGTACATTTGTCATCGTAGAAGATGAAACTTTCACCCTCACCGCTGCTCAAGCCAGCGGCAAGACCATCCTTGGCGAGGGCGGTGTCACCATCACCGGCTTCGCCGCCGACACCGATCTTTCCGGCATTACCGTCGAAGGCACCGTCACCGGCACCGTGACCGCATCCGTCGATCTGTCCGCCGTCGACCTCACCAAGCTCACCGCTCTGACCGTCGGCGCAGATAACGGCGATATCATCACGGCTACCGTCAGCCCGCAGCAATACGCCGCGTGGAAAGACACCGTCACCGTCGGCAATAATGACTTTTTTCAGTCCAGCGACGAAACTGCTCCCGAAACCACTATTGCCAGCGCTGCCTATGAGGAAGAAACCAACACGCTGACCATCACCGGCACCAAGTTCGACGAACTGCTGGAAACCGGCGAAACCGCCAGTACGGACATCAAAGGTCGTCTGGATTGGTCCAAGCTGGTGTGGGATATTAATGGCGATGATGACGCCACTGCCAATGTAACATTCGAACTCTCCGATATCGGTTCCGCCAAGGTGGCCAATGCCACCACGCTGAGCATCAAACTGACCGATGTCAAGGGCGCCGTGCTCGAAGGTACGGCGGATTACGCTGTGACAAACGGCGCGGATACCCTGGACATAGCTGCTGGCTTTGCCCGAGACCTGTCCGACAATGCCGCGACGACTGATGCGCTGAGCGATGGCGTCATCACCATTCAGGCTGATGAAACCGCTCCCACCATCATCAGCGTCGCCGCCCCCACCAACGCTACCTACAAGGCCACGCAGCACCTCGACTTCACCGTCACCTTCAGCGAAGCGGTCACGGTCACCGGAACGCCGCAACTGGCTCTCACCATCGGCGGGGAAACCAAATACGCCACCTACCAGAGTGGTTCGACAACCGATGCCTTGCTATTCCGCTACACCGTGGAAGGCAGCCTGAACGACAGCGACGGCATCGCCGTGGCTTCGCCGCTCGACCTGAACTCGGGCGCCATCAAGGACGCAGCGGAAAACGCAATCGCCAATTTGACCTTCACCCCGCCCACCACCACAGGCGTTCTGGTCGACAGCACTGTCCCGACCATCAGCTCCATATCCATTCCCAACGAAGCCATGAAGATCGGCGACGTGGTCACTGCCACCATCACGGTGGCTGATGCCACGGGCGAAACGCTGACGCTGAAGAACGGTTCGACCATCAACGGCTTTGCGCTTGGCAGCCTGGCCAAGACCAACGACACCACCTACACGGCCACCTTCACCGTGGCGGCAGCAGGCACCGACCGGGCTGCGGGTGCAGACATTCCCGTCAGCGTCACGCTGGTCGACCCGGTCGGCAACGAAAGCACGGCGTTCGAGACCGCCATCAGCCAGGGCGGCGACGCCATCGACGCCAATGCGCCGAATGCGCCAGGCGGAGTGGCTTTGTTGTCTTCTGATGACACTGGTGTGTCAGACACCGATCTTCTGACCAACAAAACAGGGAATGTCACACTGTCCGGTACTGCGGAAGTTGGTGCAGCTATCTGGGTCAATGACGTCAACTCCGGCCAGGTTGCAGACGGTAGTGGTAATTTCAACGTGACAGCAGATCTTGGTGAAGGCAATGGAACCAGAAATTTTGCCTTGAAGGCAGTAGATGCAGTCGGCAATGAGAGTGAGGCGACTGGGATATCGATTTTCCAGGATACAACATCGCCCGTCGTGACCGCTGCATCCGCCGCCTATGCCGAAGTCAGCAATACCATCACGATCACTGGCACCGGTTTCGCCACCCTACTCGAAGGCGGAGAAGACGCCAACACCGACATCAAGGCGCGCCTCGACTGGACGAAGGTCACCTGGGACATTGACAGTGACGATACCGACAGCGTGACCTTCGTCGTGGATGATATCACCTCGGCCAAGGTGACAAACACAACTACCCTGACGATTGTGCTGGTCAATGATAAGGCGGTGGCGCTGGAAGGGTCAAGCAGCTACGGCGGCGCAAACGACAGCCTTGACGTGGCCAGTGGGTTCTTTGTCGACAAAGCAGGTAATATATCCACGCTGAGTGGTAGCTTGGTGGTGGCGGTGCCCCCAGCCACCTTGACCATAAATAACAGCAGCGGCGTGCTGACCCTCGGCGGTACGGCCAACGGCAACGTGACCATCGATCTGAACGCGCAAACCATCTCGGAAGGCTCGATGCCCGGCGGAGGACCGTTTTCCGAGGTGAACGCTAGCACTCTGAGCGGCGGCGGAATTATCGTCACCGGCAGGGATGGTGTTATGAATACAATTTACGGCACTTTGCAGGCCGACACGATTATCGGCGGCGACAACAACGACAACATCCACTGGATTGGCGGTGCTGACACCCTCAGCGGCGGCACTGCAGGGCCGGGAAGCTCAGTTCTGTATTTTAGTCCACTGACCACGCCGGAGAATGCCGCCGGGCTGGTCATCAACGCAAGCGAAACCGAGAAGATACTTGGGACAGGTCAGGTAGCAGGCGGCACGACGACAACGATTGCGGCAGGCAAAGCGGCGTGGTACGGCACTACCGGTACTGCTATTACCGTGACCGACCAGGTGACTTTCAGTTTTTTTGACTCTTACAGTTTCGATAATCATCCTACGCAATTCTTCGGCAGCGATTCAGCTTGGGATGTTATTTATGTAAATAGCAAGATAAGTGCGTCGGTGATCGATGGTGGTACGATCGGTGGCACACTCGCACTGACCGGGCAGATAGCTAATTTCACCAATGCTGGCGGTTTTGTCGTCAACCTGAGCGACAGTGAGCAAACGCTGCTGGACAGCATGCAGATCGCCGGGGGAGCGAGTACGACAATTGCTGTCGGCAAGGTAGGCTTGATTGGTACTGCGGGAGCGAGCATTACCAACACTGATCAAATGACCGTCTCCAATCTGAGTGGAGTTTGGTTCAGTGGCGGTGATAACCAAATCTGGGGAGATGATGATAGCAACCTGTTCCAAATAATCTCTCAGATGGGCAATAACTATATAAATGGAGGAGATGGCGAGGATTCCGTGTATCTCAACACCACACAGTTGCCGACCAATGCAACCGGCTTTGCGGTGAATTTTGGAAGCAGTGAAGTCACTTTGCTTGATGATGCCAAGGTGGCCGCGGGATCAACAACGACAACGCTGGCTGCCGGCAAACTTGCCTTCATAGGTGCAGTGGGAACAGACATCACCAGCACTAAGCAGAGTACGCTTGTGAGCATCGAGAAAGTTTATGGCGGAAGTGGCAACGACCAGTTCTTCGGTAGTGACAATGCCGATACGTTCGAAGGTGGCTCTGGTAGCGATCTGTTTGTCGGCGGCGCGGGCGACGACAGCCTCACCGGCGGCGACGGCGTGGATGTCTTCGTGTTCGAGACCAGCGCGGTAGACAACGGCGAGGACACCATCACCGGCTTCACGGCGGGTTCGGATGGTGACGTGCTGGATTTCAAAGCCTTCCTTGGCGGGAGTGCTCCGACCACTCTGGTCGATGTCGTCGCGGATGACGCCACCGGCGATCAGGCTGTGGCAAACGGCAACATCCTGCGCGTCACGGATAACGACAGTGATCTGGATGCAGGCGGAATCGCCGACTTGTTCGGCGGCAGCAGCAAGCCTTTCGGAGAGATCACGGCAAGCGACAAGTACGTGCTGATTACCGATGCCGGAAAGATCTGGTTCATCAACACCGCACTTGACAGCACTGCCAGCGATCTGACGGCGGACGACATCAAACTGGTCGGCACCCTCGACGGTGGCGTGACGCTGGCCAGTCTCGTAGACGCTAACTTCGGCATCGCCTGACGCCAATCCATCTTCCCCGCCCCCGCAAGGGGGCGGGGATTTTTCCGAACCATTTTGAATTTAGACTGAGGAGAACTGCAATGAGATTGTCCGCATATTTGATGGTTTTTTCCACGCTGGCCTTTTCAACCAACGCATCAGCCTGCGAGAAGTGGAAGTCGGAAATAGCCTCAATGGCCTGGCAGCTTGGCGGATACATCAAAGCGTTTACAAAATACTCGGGTGGCAGTGGCGAGGTCATGCACCATCAACTTTCCGACAAGTCGCGGGAAATCGCCGTAAAAATGAAGAAACTTCAATCTTATGCCAGTTCCACGGCCTCGTGTGAGGATATGGATGGCAAGTATGAAAGACGCAGAAACCTGTTGTTGAACACGATCAGAACGGCTCTGCCCATCGTATCGAACGGTAAATATCTTGCCCCGGCAATCAAGGACGCCCTGGATAAAGAAAAGGATTGACCGGGCCAAAAGGGAGCAGTCCTGTATCACGCTGAAGGTAGCGGGTGCCATATCTGCTGAAGGTGTTGGGGGCGATATAAGAAGGTCGGCGGCAGGTCTTAAAATTGAATCACTTCAAACTCCAACGATTTTGCGGCATCGGCCATGGTTTTGTCTGCTGTCACCAGTATGTCCACGCCAGTCTCTTTTGCAATCACCAGATGCATGGCGTCAAGTGTACGTACTGGAATGTTTCCAAGTATGGCCATAATATTAACGGCTCCTGCCGCCAACTCCGGCGGGAATGGATGACAGGTTAAAAACTTTCTGCGTATATCTTCCTGGAACGTGGCGAATATTTCCGCTTCAAGCATGATGGTAATATCGTTTTCCCGTCTGCGCCTTGCCAGAAGGCAGCGCATCTCCACCACAGTCAGATCACTGATGGACACAGGGCCATGTTGTTGCAGATAGCGCTCCACCTCTTCGGAATGGTGTTCATTGACATACCACTTTGCCAGTGCGCTGGTGTCAAAGTAGATGCCGCCGCTCATCGTTCATCCCTGTCAGCACGCACAAGCTGTTCGCTTCCTGTTTTCAGGCATGGGGATCTCTCCCGCAGGTATTTGTGTGAAGGCATGTCAAGACACCTGTTGACAGGGAGCACACGTGCCACATCTTTTCCTCTTTTTGTGATGGTCACTTCACCTTCCAGAGTCAAAATCTGTTCAATGCAAGACAATGACTGGCGTGCTTCGCGGATAGACAATTTCATCACGGCTTTTCTCCATGTACATCTAATTTATGTGACACATTAATTTTCAATGTAGCACATGTGGCGACAGGCACAAACTGATAATAATTTCCTGTAACTGCTCAAATACCGGTGGATAGCATCAGCATGATGATTGTAAAGGTGTATCGCATCCTGACCATCATCGGCTTCCATCATCTTGTAACCGTAATTCGTCAATAACTGTAACCGCAATTTTTTGATGCAGGTCAAGGCAGACCCACTGCCAAATGTGTTATCCGTACCGCAACCAGGAGTACGGAGAAACCATGTCTTTAGGCCACCTCCCAAAAATCACCGCATCACTTTTGCTTGCCCTGTATCTGTTCTCCCCCGGCAGTGTGGCAGTGCATCTTCTGGAGGAGAGTATCTTCTGCGGCCATGCTGAAGAACCAATTCATCTTGAGCAGCGGGCACCGATGAAAAACGGTATGCAGAGCGGGTCATTGCTGTGCAGTGTCTGTGATCACGGTGATGCTGCAATTCCAGCAGCAAGCCGCAATGCACGTCATCTGGCGCCACAGCCTTCATACCTGACCTCCGGAATGGGTATAACCCCGGAGAGAATACCTGACCCACCGTTTATCCCTCCTGAAAATGTGTGAGAATCTGGCCCGTAGTCTGTCAAACAACATCATACATTCAGATCAAGGAGAACTAATTCATGAGAAACAGTACTCGTTTTAAATCATGCAGTATGGCTATTGTCTTGTCCCTGATGGTTGAATTCAGTGCTTCCAGCGCCTTTGCCCATTGTGACACCGTTGATGGACCGGTGGTGCAGGATGCGATGACGGCGCTGGAGAAGGGGGATGTGACGTCGGTACTCAAGTGGGTGCGCAAACAGGATGAGAAGCAGGTGAAAGCTGCGTTCGCAAAGGCCCTGGCAGCAAAGGGTAATGAAGGAAAGCGTGAAAAAGAGGAGCACCGTTTTTTTGAGCTGCTGGTAAAGGTGCATCGTGCCTCGGAAGGGGCTCCCTACACCGGCGTGAAACCTGCCGGTTCGGTTGATCCGGCCATTGCGGCGGCTGACCGGGCGCTGGCCAGTGGCGATGCAACGGAGCTGGTGAAAATTGTAACCGAAACGGTGAAGAAGGGGCTGCATGAGCGCTTCAGCAAGGCAGCGGAAAGCCGTGCAAAGGCGGACAGCTCGGTGGAGGCCGGTCGCCATTTCGTGCGTGACTATGTTGAGTTTACCCATTATGTAGAGGGGCTGGTCAAGGGGGCTGAAGCCGGACACGGCCATGATGCCCACAAGGCTTCGGATGGCCATGACAAGCATAAGAAAGTAAAAGCTAAACATGATCATTAAGTTGGTCATTCACAGTAATGATCAGGTTTTTGAAGTCCGCAACCCCCCCTCTCCCTAACCCTCTCCCGCCAGGGGAGAGGGGGATTAAAAGCTCCCCTCCCTTGATGGGAGGGGTTGGGGGAGGGGGTAAGCCGTGATTGACAGTAAGCTGCCGCGGGTATTCCGTTTGACATTACTGCTTGTGGCCTGTACAGTAGCTGCACATTATCAGATTGTTCCAGGAAAGATCACGAGTACCCACAGAATTCGTAGCCCCGGAAAAACTTTCGGGGCTTTTTCGTATGGAACACAGAAAGAAGGACGTAGATGCCGTTTCAGTCGTTCAGTTTTCATCCCAAAGTAGTCGCAGGCGTCACTGCTGCCGGTTACACCACTCCCACACCGATCCAGGCTCAGGCCATTCCCAAAATCATGGCCGGTCATGACCTGATGGGCTTGGCCCAGACCGGTACTGGCAAGACTGCCGCCTTTGCTTTGCCGATTCTGCATCGGCTGATGCAGGGTCCACGCAAACAGATCCGCGCACTGGTGATTGCCCCCACCCGCGAACTGGCGGAACAGATCAATGATGCCATTTTGGACCTGGGCAACCAGACCCGTCTGAAGAGTATTACCGTCTATGGCGGGGTAGGGGTTAATCCCCAGATCGAGAAGCTGAAAAACGGTGTCGAGATCGTGGTGGCCTGCCCCGGCCGCCTGCTGGACCATATGAGCCAGGGGACCATCGATCTCTCGAACCTGGAACTGCTGGTTCTGGATGAGGCGGACCAGATGTTCGACATGGGCTTTCTGCCGGATATCCGCCGTATCCTGAAGCAGCTGCCCCCCCAGCGTCAGACCCTGCTGTTTTCTGCCACCATGCCGCCAGAAATCCGTGGTCTGGCCCGGGAAATCCTGCGGGACCCCGCCACCGTGCAGGTGGATACCGTAGCCCCGGCTGCCACGGTCACCCATGCCCTGTATCCGGTCGCCCAGCACCTGAAGACTCCGCTTTTGATGCAGTTGTTGAAGCATACCGATACCGAATCGGTACTGATTTTCACCCGCACCAAGCACCGTGCCAAGCGGCTGGGGGAACAGCTTGAGAAGGCCGGTTACACGGCAGCCTCATTGCAGGGCAATCTTTCCCAGAACCGCCGCCAGGCTGCCATGGAAGGCTTCCGCAGCGGTGAATTCCAGATACTGGTAGCCACTGACATTGCAGCCCGCGGCATTGATGTATCCCAGGTATCTCACGTAATTAATTATGATATTCCGGATACTGTCGAGGCCTATATCCACCGTATCGGTCGTACCGGTCGGGCAGCCCGTAGCGGTGACGCCTTTACCCTGGTAAGTGATGAAGACGGCATCATGGTGCGCGCCATTGAACGCACCCTAGGCGCGGCCATTGAACGCCGTACCGTGGACGGTTTTGATTATGCCGTGGCTGCTCCCCGCAAGGATGAGGAGTTTGCCCGACCGCCGCGCCCTCCCAGAGTGCAGAGGCCAAAGGCAAAAACACCGGCAGGGCAGGGGGCGGCAGCTCCCGTGCACACCGGTAAAAAACCGGCAGCCCCGGCCAACAAGCCATCAGGTGGCAAAGCAACGCCTTCAGGCAGTGTGCGCCATCCACAACGCTCCCAAAGGTCTCGTTAAGATAGATTGTATGTTGAGAGAAAAGCCCGTGAAAACGGGCTTTTCTGTTGGGGACGTTCAGCAACTGTACAAAATTGTTGATAATTATGACAGAAATGTGATAAATTCTGCGCCCCTCCCATTACATGGTTGTTACGTCCGGTGAGGAACCGCTGCATACCGGAGGCATTAACCCTATGCACAACAGACTGCAACCCTTGCTGAAAAAACTCTTTTCTCCTGTCACCATCATGCTGGTCCCCCATACGCGCAGCGGAGCCATTAACCTCAGGCTGCCGCTGGTTGTGTTGTGGGGGGCGGGGCTGTTTGCGGTGTTTGGTTTTATCTGTACCCTTTCGCTTAGTGTGTATGCCGTAGATTATCTGACCATGAAGCGCAAGTTTGAGACCATCAACGGGCAATTACAGGCGATGCAGGGCACCATGCAGTCCTTGAAACAGGCCGAGGTAGAATTGAGAAAGCTGCTTTCCGGCGGTTCGCGTACCCAAGTGCTGGATGCGGTGCATCCGGCAACAAATGACGGTTCCGTTGACCTGCAGGAATTGAAGCAACAGATTGACGAATCCATGAAATCAGTGGCCAGTATCCGGCAATATCTCGTTCAACAACGGGATATTTATCGTTCCACACCACAGGGTTGGCCGGTGGAGGGGAAGTTCTCTTCGGGGTTCGGTATGCGGGAGCACCCGTTGTTAGGCGAACAGCGTTTCCATAGCGGAGTTGACCTGTCCACGCAGCGCGGTATGCCGGTGAAGGCCACAGCCGACGGGATCATCAGTGTTGCCGGGTTTGGTAAAGGCAACGGTAATGTGGTGGTTATTGAGCATGGCCACGGTTTCAGCACGGTTTACGCCCACAATGACAGCAATGCAGTCAAGGTGGGACAGACCGTAAGACGTGGCGATGTCATCGCCTATGCCGGGGCTACCGGCGCAACCACCGGGGTGCATGTGCATTACGAGATCTGGCGTGACGGTAGACCAATCAATCCATCGGACAGCGCAGCCAGGCTGGCACGATAACCAGCAGGAGACAAGGGCATGTTCAGCTCAAAACAACAGAAACTTGAGGTTATTATCGGCCAGGAATCAGCCATCAAGGGCGATATTGCCTCCAAGGGGACAGTCAGGATTGACGGCGGACTGGAAGGCAATATTACCGCCGATTGTGTAATCATCGGTGAAAAAGGGCTGATTACCGGTGATGCCACAGTGCGCCAGATGATTATCGGCGGCAGGATGAGCGGTACGATCAGGGCCTCTGAAGCGGTTGAGATTCAACGTACTGGTGATGTGCATGGCGATATTTTCGCCACCCGGCTGGCGATTGCCGATGGTGGCCGCTTTGAAGGACGTTCTTCCATGCAGCAGTGCTCCAGAGAGATCGGCTATACTGCCGGGGTCGTCGAGGCCTGACCTGTATCCGAGAACCCGCAATGCACAACGCCCCCGGTAATGGTTGCCGGGGGCGTTGTACGTTTTGATGACAGGTCTCAGGCCGGCAGCAGAAATCTGCCCACATAATTCTTGGAGAACTGGTAGGCGGTGCGGCCGCAACGCTTGCTCTTTTCCTGGGCCCACTTGATCGCTTCACGCTCCAACTCTTTGGTCCAGGGTATCTCCACCTTGCGATCCCTGGCTTCACGGGCGATGCAGAGCCGCACGGCGTCAACGTAACGATCCTGGGAAAAGGCGTAGAAACCAACCCAGAGTCCGAAACGGTCTGACAGTGATACTTTCTCCTCCATGGCCTCACTCTGTTGCAGTTCTCCTCGCACAAACTTACCGCCGATATGGTCTGACTCGTACTCCGGCAGCAGATGGCGGCGGTTGGAGGTGACGTAGATCAGCACGTTTTCCGGCGGCGAGTAGACCGAGCCGTCCAGGGCACTTTTCAGCATCTTGTAGCTCAACTCACCCACCTCAAACGTCAGGTCGTCACAGAGCAGAATAAAGCGGTACGGCTCATTCTCCACAGCGCTGAAAATCTCCGACAGATAGATGAGGTCTTCCTTCTCGATCTGGATTACCCGCAGTCCCTGGGGGGCAAAGTGATTCATCAGCGCTTTGACCAGCGACGACTTACCGGTTCCCCTTGAGCCCCAGAGCAGAGCGTTGTTGGCAGGCAGTCCCAGCAGAAACTGGCGCGTGTTGTGGGTCATGACCTCTTTTTGCTCATCCACTCCCAACAGTTCGTCCATGGTGGTGGTGTCAGTGACCCGCACCGCCTCCAGGTACCCGGAAAAGGAGTGGCGGCGCCAGTTGGCGGCATAACAACTGCTCCAGTCAATGGGGGCGATGGCGCGGGGCAGCAACATTTCAACGGAACTTAAGACCCGCTCCAGGCGGGCAACTACGTCTGGTTTCAGATTGAACATTGTTATCTCGCTTGCGTGTGAAATAAAGAGCCCCCGGCCGGAACTGCCGGGGGCTCTTTTGGTATGAGCGTGACCTTGACTACAGGCCGAGCTGCTTGAAGAAGTCGTTTCCTTTGTCATCCACCAGGATGAAAGCTGGGAAGTTCTCCACCTCGATCTTCCAGACCGCCTCCATGCCCAGCTCAGGGAAGTCTATGCATTCCACCTTTTTGATGTTTTCGTCAGCCAGGATGGCTGCCGGGCCGCCGATGGAGCCAAGATAGAAACCGCCGTGCTTCTTGCAGGCATCAGTGACCTGCTGGCTGCGGTTGCCTTTGGCGATCATTACCATGGAGCCACCGTTTGACTGGAGCAGATCCACGTAACTGTCCATCCGTCCGGCTGTTGTGGGGCCGAAGGAGCCGGAGGGCTTGCCTGCCGGGGTTTTGGCAGGACCGGCATAGTAGATCGGATGGTTCTTCAAGTAATCGGGCAGCGGTGTGCCACTGTCCAGAATCTCCTTGAACTTGGCGTGGGCGATGTCGCGGCCCACCACAATGGTACCATTCAAGAGCAGGGCATCACCCACCTTCAGTTTGCTCAGGTCGGCCAGTACGTCGGACATGGGGCGGTTCAGGTCAATCTTTGCGCCGTGCTCATGTTTTGCCATGCGGTATTTTTCCGGCAGCAGACGGCCCGGATCGCGGTCAAGCTCTTCCACAAACAGGCCGTCGCGGGTGATCTTGGCCTTCAGGTTACGGTCTGCGGAACAGGAGACCGCCATTGCCAGCGGACAGGAAGCGCCGTGGCGGGGCAGGCGAATCACCCGTACATCGTGGGCAAAGTACTTGCCGCCGAACTGGGCACCGATTCCCAGTTTGTAGGCTGCTTCAAGCAGTTCTGCCTCTAAAGCGGTGTCACGGAAGGCCTGGCCATGGGCGTTGCCCTCGGTGGGTAGGTCATCCAGATAACGGGCCGTGGCCAGCTTGACGGTCTTCATACAGGCGTCGGCGGAGGTGCCGCCGATGACAAAGGCGATGTGGTAGGGCGGGCAGGCGGCGGTGCCCAGGTACTTCATCTTTTCCACCAGATATTTTTTGAGGGAGGCCGGAGTGAGAAGCGCCTTGGTTTCCTGATAGAGCATGGTCTTGTTGGCGGAACCGCCCCCTTTGGCCATGAAAAGGAACTTGTAGGCATCGCCGTCGCAGGCCATGATATCGATCTGGGCCGGCAAGTTGGTGCCGGTGTTCTTCTCTTCGTACATATCCAGGGCCACGGTCTGGGAGTAGCGCAGGTTCTCCTCGGTGTAGGTGCGGTACACCCCTTTGGAGATGAACTCTTCGTCCTTGCCGCCGGTCCAGACCGCCTGCCCTTTCTTGGCGACGATGGTGGCCGTGCCGGTGTCCTGACAGAGCGGCAGTTCAAACTTGGCAGACACCATGGCGTTACGCAGGAAGGCCAGGGCCACCCCTTTGTCGTTCATGGAAGCCTCGGGATCGGCCAGTATCTTGGCCACCTGCTCGTTGTGGCTGGGGCGCAGCAGGAAGGAAAGGTCACGCATCGCTTCGTTGGCCAGCACGGTCAGGGCCTCGGGATCAACTTTCAGTACGTCCTTGCCCTCAAACTGAACAGTTGAAACATACTTTTCAGAACCTTCCAGCTTGCGGTACGATGTGCTGTCTTTGGCAAGGGGGAAGGGCTCCTGATAGAAAAATTCGGGTGTCGCCATGATGCGTAGCTCCTTTCGTGATGGTGTTGTTGTGTATACGTAAAATCTTTGGCATCTTATTTAAAACCCCAATTCTTGTCGAGTATTATGTTGCCAATGCATTCTTTGACTAAATCACTGGGGTATGGTAGAGGGAAAAGTACGCCTACATAGAGTAAGGAGAGACAGCAGATGTTCAAGCAGATTCGGGATGATATCAACTCCGTGTTTGATCGTGACCCCGCAGCGCGCAGTGCGCTTGAGGTGTTCTTCTGTTATCCGGGGTTGCACGCTGTTTGGTTCCATCGGCTGGCCCACAGATTTTGGAGCAATGAATTCTATTTCCTGGGACGGCTTACCTCTCACCTGGGTCGTTTCCTGACCGGTATCGAGATCCATCCCGGCGCAAAAATTGGCAAGCGTTTCTTTATCGACCACGGTATGGGGGTGGTAATCGGCGAGACCGCCGAGATTGGTGACGATGTTACCCTGTACCATGGCGTAACCCTGGGGGGGGTCACCTGGGACAAGGTCAAGCGCCACCCGACACTGGAAGACAAGGTGGTAATCGGGTCCGGGGCCAAGGTGCTGGGGCCGTTTACCGTGGGCAAAGGGGCCAAGATCGGTTCCAACTCGGTGGTGGTCAAGGAGGTTCCCCCCAACGCCACAGTGGTTGGCATTCCCGGCAAGATTGTGATGGCGTCGGAAGCGGCAAAGGAAGGGCGTCCCGACCTGGAACACGGCAAGCTGCCGGACCCGGCGGCTACGGCCATTTCCTGCCTGTTTGACCAGATCAAGACCCTGGAACAGCGCTATGATGCCTTGCAGAAAGATCATGAAGAATTGAAAAAATGGGCCGTCTCTCAGGGTAAGCAGTAACCGATGTCATCTTCCCACGTGCTGACATACGAATGGGATAAGCGTAAAGAGGCATCCAACGTCAAAAAGCATGGAGTTTCCTTTCACGAAGCATCAACGGTCTTTCTTGACCTGCTTTCCATAACTTTCTATGATCCTGATCATTCTGAAAACGAGGATCGCTTCATAACCTTGGGTAAAACGGCGACCGGCAGAGTATTGTTTGTTTCCCATGCCGACCGGAAAGATGTCACACGAATAATCAGTGCGCGGGAAGCAACAAAAAAGGAGCGAAATGGATATGAAAAAGCGAGCCGATGAATTAAGGCCTGAATACGATCTTTCGCAACTTAAAGGGGCCGTTCGTGGCAAATATGCTGTTCGTGCACAGCAGGGAACCAACATAATACTGCTGGATAAAGATGTTGCCGAAGTTTTTCATGACGACGCTTCGGTTAACGAAGCTTTGAGAACTCTTATCCGGTTGCACGCTCAAAAACAACAGCGCTTTGCAGAGGCATGAAAACTATTTCATGATCAAACGACAGACCACCATCAACCGTATTTTCAAGCTCTCCGGCATCGGCCTGCACTCCGGGCAGCAGGTGACGCTTGAGTTTCTGCCACGGCGTGAACAGGGCATCGTGTTTGTGCTGAACGGCGTCCAGATTCCGGCCCGCTTTGATCAGGTGGCCGATACCCGGCTCTCCACCCTGATTGCCAAGGACGGAGCCGGGGTCTCCACCATTGAACACCTGATGGCTGCCTTTTATTTTGCCGGTATCACCAATTGCATGGTCTACATTGATGGTCCGGAGGTGCCGATACTGGACGGTTCTGCCTGGGAGTTCTACCAGGGGATGTGGAAGGCGGGGGTGTACGAATTTGCGGACCAGGGGGTCTACCTGAAAGTGCTGAAGCCGGTGGAAGCGACCCATGGCGACGCCTGGGTGCGGATCAAACCGCTCAACAAACTGGATATCACCATGACCATCGAGTTCCGCCAACCGGTGGGGCAGCAGAAACGGCGGGTAGCTGATGTGGAAAATGCCTTCTCCATCCTCAATTCACGTACCTTCACCATGCAGGAGGAGATCGAGGCGATCCGCAAGATGGGACTCGCCAAGGGAGGCTCCCTTGACAACGCCGTGGTGGTGGGAGCGGACGATGTGCTCAATCCACAGGGGTTGCGCTACCGCAAGGAACTGGTCAATCACAAAATCCTGGATCTGATCGGTGATCTCTACACCAGCGGCTACCGTGTTCTGGGCAAGGTGGAGGCCCACAAGACCGGCCACCACCTGAATAACCTCTTATTGCGGCAGCTTTTTAGCGACCCGGAAAATTACCGGGTGTATTGATCCGTTATAGCCACTTCTTCAATTTCGCCAGTAGTTCCGGCATCTCCACCGGTTTACTCAGGTAATCATTCATTCCCGCATTCAGACAGTGTTCCCGATCTTCCTTCATGGCGTTTGCGGTGAGCGCTATTACCGGCAGATCGTGGTTGCGTACCGCCGATGACCGGTCGCGGATCGTGGCGGTTACCGTGTACCCGTCCATCCCCGGCATCATGCAGTCCATCAGAACCAGATCGTAGTCATTCTGTTCCAGTAAATGTACCGCCTCATGGCCATTGGCCGCCACATCGGTCTGATAACCGTTGCGGCTTAAGACCGTGCTGATAATCATCCGGATGGTCGGTTCATCCTCTGCCAGCAGAATGCGAGCCTGTCTGTTTTCGACAGTTTCGGTTTCCGGTGTCCCGTGCGATGTGGCAGCAGCGCCGTCCGGCAGGGGCTGTTCAATCAGTTCGAACGGTTTTTGCAGGACAACGGTGAAGGTAAACACAGAACCTTTCCCCAACGTGCTCTCAACCTGGATTTCCCCTCCCATCAGTTCCACCAACTGTTTGCAGATAGCCAGCCCCAGGCCGGTTCCGCCATAACTGCGGGTGGTAGAGGCGTCAGCCTGGGCAAATGGTTGAAAAATCAGATCAAGTTTGTCAGCCGGGATGCCGATGCCGCTGTCCTGTACCCGGAAACGCAGGGTAACGGTCTGTCCATCTTCACGCAGGTTGCTGACATGCAGTGCAATCCGGCCTTTGGGTGTAAACTTTAGCGCATTGCTGATCAGGTTGATGATGATCTGGCGCAAACGCCTTTCATCTCCCCGCACCTGCGCCGGAACATCCTGATCAATCAGGCAGTCAAGGGTCAAAGCCTTTTCGCGGGCTTTTAGCCCCAGAAGATTAATGGTTCCGGAGATCATCCTGCCCAGGTCAAACCGTTCGGATTCAAGATCAAGTTGCTGGGCTTCGATCTTGGAGAGGTCAAGAATCTCGTTCAGCAGTTGCAGCAGATCCATGCCGGAGCGCTTGACCAGTTCTGCATATTCCCGCTGAATTGAATCCAGTTGCGTCTCCAGCAACAGATCGGTCATACCGATCACCCCACTCATGGGGGTGCGGATTTCGTGGCTCATGTTGGCCAGAAAGCGGCTTTTGGCTTCCGTAGCCGTCTCTGCGGCTTCTTTGGCCTGCACGAGCTTTTCCTGGGTAAGTTTGCGTTCAATAATCTCGTTATCAAGCGCGGCAATCTGCTGTGAAATCTGCTGTTGCATCCGGTTAAAGCTGTGTGCCAGGTCACCAATCTCGTCCTGGTGTTCCAAGGGCAATTCATGGTGGGGCTTGCCCTGTGCAAACTGTTGTGCCGCCCTGTTCAACAGGTTGAGCGGCCGGGTCATGAACCGTGCCAGAAGCACCGCCAGGATGGTGCCCGAAAGACTGAAAACAAGGACACTTTTCCAGATGATTGACCGTATTTTTTGCTCATCTTCATGTACCACGGATGCCGACTGGGCAAGTCCGAGGAAAAAGCTGTCATCCACCGAGGTTACATTGATCTTTTGCTTGACGAAGGCGGCTACCACCTGCCCGCCGGGAGCATCATTCAGGGATTCAAAGACAACATGGTCTACCTTGCCTTCGATCAAGTCAGTGGTTGATGGAAACTCTTCCTGAATCAGTACACGCCGCCCCTTGTCAAAGCCGAAAGTCTTGGAGCTGTCCGGATGGAGCAGTATGTCTCCTTGGTCGTTGGTCAGAATTAGTTTTAACGATTTTGGCAGGTTTTCTGTTAGTTGGGTAAAAAGTCCGTTTACGTCGATGCTGATCACCATGACGCCCAGCGCAGTGCCATTTTTGCCCATGACCGGCATAGCCACCTGCACCGAAGGAAGTTCAGAGCCGCTATCATAGGCTCCGCGTTCATGTTTGATGGAAACAGCCGACATGTAGGTTTCGCCGGCAGCCAGCCGTAATGCTTCGGAAACATGGGGGAAATGTCCCTGTTCTCGAAGATCTTCCCCCATGATCCTGGTAAATGAACTCTTATGACGGTCAATCCGGACCCGCTCCAGTCCGTGATGGTCTGCCGCTATCAAGCGGATCTGAAAATAATTGGGGTTTGCTTCCATGATCAGACTGAACAGGGTGGCCAGCTGATCATCAAGGGCGGCGTCCGGTTTTTCCAAGGTTGCCTGTGCTGCGGGATGGTTGGCAAGCACGTGTAGATTACGGCCAGCTTCAAGTTGCAGTGTTGTCTGAATCCGGCGGCTTACGATCTGTGTTGAGGCAAGTAGTTTTGATTTGGCGGAATTGACCAGCAAAGACCCACTGACGTGGGAGATATAGAGTCCGGTAAAGGTAGCTGTCGCCATTGCCACCAGCGCCACCAGAACTGCCAGTTTTGTGGCAATGCCCAACCTCATGGGGCCAGTACCCTGGTCGCTGAGTCACCGGAAATGATCCTGCCCCACAGATGATCCCGGCGTGCTTCATCTTCCGTTGGTTCCAGCCAGATTATCCGCTTGTCTGTTGTGACATAGGGGGATTCCGAGGTGGTGTTGGCCAGCCCTTGACGGCTTGTCAAGGCTTTCCCCGGCAGATCTTCAAGCATGTAGTTGATCCAGGCTGCGGCCAGCTTCTTGTTTTTTGATCCACGGGTGATGGCCCAGCAATCCAGCCAGGCCAGAGCACCCTCTTTGGGAAGCGCATAACCGACATCGGCACCGGCTTTTTTCAGCAGTTGCACCTGTTGTGTGCCGAAGTTGGCAAACATCAATGCAGCTCTGCGATTCTTGAACATGGTGACCGATTCCTCGGGCTGGGTGTAAAAGCCGGCCACGTTTCTGCGCAGGGCGATCAATTGGTCAACAACCGCCGGTATGTTTGCAGGCTGTAGTTTAAAAGGGGAGGGGAGACGCAGCGCCTGTGCTGCCAGTGAAAAGTTATGTACTCCGGCATTGTAGGCGATCACTTTGCCCCGATACTGTTTATCCCACAATGCCGTAATGCTTTCAGGCGCTTTTTTGAGCTGTTGCCGGTCATAGATTAACCCCATCTCGGAATAGGTGTAGGGGATAGCGTACACCGTGCCATTGTGCATGATGCCGCGAATGCTTCGTAAATCACGGAACCGGGGAAGCTGTTTGGAACGATTTGCAATGTCATGCAGCGGAATGCCGGTAACCAGGTCTTTGGCTATGTATCGTTGCAGTTCCGCGGTATTCACGGCAAAAACATCAAAAATCTGCCCGGTATTCTGGCTGACCTTTGTCCAAAGTTCCAGGTCGGTACCGACGAACGTTATCTCTACCTTGGTGCCGGTACGCTGCTCAAAGGTCTTGATAATATCGGGATCTGCATAACCGGGCCATGCCAGAACCCGCAGCGGTTGTTCTGCTGCTTTGGCCGGTGTTAAAAACAGCAGGGACCAGAGCGCGATGGTCAACATGAGCAGACAGTTCACACGATTTTTTAAAACATGCCGCATCTACCTAACCTCCCCTTGCCCCTTGACCCTTTCTTTACCCCAGCCACCGTTCCAGAATCAGCAGCAGGTCTGCCACTTCCACCGGTTTGGCCAGATAGTCGTCCATTCCGGCTTGCAGACAGACATCCCGGTCTTCCTTCATGGCGTTGGCGGTAAGCGCAATGATTGGCAGATCGTGGTTCCGTACGCCTGACGAGCGGTCCCGGATCACGGCGGTGGCCTGATAACCATCCATTTCCGGCATCATGCAATCCATCAACACCAGATCATAGTCGTTTTGTTCCAGCAAGCGCAGCGCTTCAAGTCCGTTTGTCGCCAGATCCACGTGATAGCCGTTGCGCGACAGAATCGCTCTGATCACCACCTGATTGGTTGTGTCATCTTCAGCCAGCAGCAATCGTGGAATTTTACTTTCCCTCTGTTCAGGATGGTACGGTGCAGCGCTTGCAATTGTGACCGTTGTGCCATCTTCATCTGCCTTCGTGATTGTGGCAGGTGCTGTGTCACCGGCAGGTTGTTTTTCAAAAATTGCTGTAAACCAGAAGGTGGAGCCTGTTCCTACGGTGCTTTCCACGCCCAGTGTTCCGCCCATCAGTTCCACAAGTTGTTTGCAGATTGCCAGACCCAGGCCGGTTCCCCCGTAATGACGCGTGGTGGAGGCGTCTGCCTGGGAGAATGGATCGAAGATCAGACTTAACTTGTCTGGCGCAATGCCGATGCCGCTGTCGCGCACCTCAAAGCGCAGAGTCACCTGCTGCCGCTCTTCGGCGTTCAGGGTAACCGCCAGTGATACCCTGCCTTGCCGGGTAAACTTTATGGCATTGCCGATCAGGTTGGTCAGTATCTGACGCAGACGTCCGTCGTCACCGATCAGTAGCAGCGGTACGTTGTTGCTGATTTCCCAGTCAAGGGTCAGTCCGGTTTCCCGGGCTTTCAGTGAAAGCAGATCAAGCGTGCCGGAAACGAGCTTCTGCAGATTAAATTCTTCCATTTCCAGGGTGATCTTGTGCGCCTCAATTTTTGATAGATCAAGAATGTCGTTGATCAGGCGCAGGAGGCTTCTGCCGGAATGTTTGACCAGATCAGCGTATTCGCGTTGGGTGGCATTCAGTTCAGTATCCAGCAGCAGGTCGGTCATGCCGATTACGCCGTTCATCGGTGTGCGGATTTCATGACTCATGTTGGCCAGGAATCGACTTTTGGCTATGCTGGCAGCCTCCGCTTCCTCCTTGGCGTGACGTAACTGCTCTTCAATCAGTTTACGCTCCGTCACATCCCGTACAATGAAGATCATGCTGGTCGGTGTGCCGTCCGCCGCCCGGATGAAATCGCCATTGACTTCAATGATGAATCCGCTGCCGTCAGCGCGCAACGCCCGGTACTCTTCAGAGCCAACAGTGCTTTCCTGAATGAGCAATCCGATGTTGCTCGTGGCCCGCTGCTGATCTTGCGGAGCAAGAAACTCCAGCACATTGCGACCGATGATCTGCCCTTCGTGCTCATAGCCGAACATCTCCACCCCGATCGGGGAGATCATGCGGATATTACCGTCCATGTCGGTGATGGTTATGTCATCGGGAGAAGCATTCAGGATGGAACGGTGCAGCGCTTCGCTCTCCCGCAGCAGCGTCTCCGCCCGTTTGCGCGCCGCTTCGCGCTCGAAGTTGTCCAGGGCGTAGCTGATATCCATGGACATCTCCACCAGCAGGTTGCTGGCTACCTCGTCAAAGGCGTTGGCTTCCGAGGTGTAGAGTGCCAAAGCGCCAACAGGCAGCCCGTTTTTGCAAAGTGGTAATGAAGCCAATGCGCGCCAGCCAAAACGGGCGCCCCGTTCATGCCAGGGGGCGGTTGCCGGATCACCTTGAAAGTCCTGACACCAGAACGGGCTATTGTTCCGTATGCTGGAACCGATGGGACCTTGTCCGAAGGGGCTGGTTGGATCGGTTGTTATCTGAATCCCTTGCAGGTATTCGATGCCGCTGCCATGGCAGGCGGCCACCCGTACCAGGCCGGTTTCCGGATCGCTCAAGCCGATCCAGGCCATGTGCATCCCGCCATGTTCCACTGCGTCGCGGCAGACATGCTGAAACAGCTCATACTCATTGCTGCAGCGTACAATTGACTGGCTGCACAGGCTTAAAGCGGCATAGAGGTTGGTCAGGCGGGTGATGGTCTGCTCGTGCTGTTTGTTCAGGGTTATGTCGCGAGCCGTGGCGTAGGTGGTGCGGTCGCGCGCATTGTAAATGGCCTTCCAGGAAAGCCAGCAAATGGCACCGTCCTTGCGAATATAGCGATTTTCAAAATTGAGAGTATAGCCGGTTTGCAGCTGGCGCGCCATCTCATCCAGGGTTGCCTGTTTATCATCGGGATGGATGAATTCGATGAACGGTCTGGAGCCCATTTCTTCTTCCGAATATCCCAGTATTTCCGTACAGGCCGGGTTTACCTGTTTGAAAGCGCCGTGGGGATCGGCAATGCACATCAGGTCGGCGGATGTTCTGAAAAAGGCGTAGTAGATATCGCGTTCCCGCATACGATCTTCTATGCGCTGTTCAAGAGAAAGGTTGATCTGCCTGATCTCTTCGAACTGACCGCTGACGGTATGGGCCATCTCTCTGAAGTTGTTGATCAGCCGGTTGGTTTCAAGCACGATGCTGGTGGGCCATTGGTCGATACTGTCGCCTGAAGCCAGCCGTATCGGCAGGTTTTCAGTCAGGTCGCGCAGTTTTTCCATGGTCATGGTTACTTTGCGGCTGACCAGCTCGGCGATGGCGAGGGTGACCAGCAAGAGTCCGAACAGCAGGAAAAGCCGTTTGGAATAGCGGGCAGCAAGTGTTTTCTGGTGCGGGGCCAGCGGCTGTTCAAGAATCAGCTTCCACTCACCCTGTTCGCCAATACTGGATTCGGCGACATAAAATGATTTTTTCCATTCTTCAGCCGCCGGGGTGTTGGTCGGCAGTTTCGGGGTCCATTGCAGCAGTCCGTTGCCCAGTGGGCTAAGGGCGCCAGCACCGCGATCAAAAGGCTGCACGATTTTCTGGTCGGTGCGGTTGGTAAGGATGACCTTGTTGTTTTTGTCCAGCAGTGTGTAAAAGGTGCTGCTCTGGCGGGTGCTCTTATCAAGGTACTGTTGTACCTGCTCCAGGTTGAGTATGCCTGCGATGTAGCCCTGGTACGCTCCGTTACGCAGTACCGGGGCAAGTATCAGGAGTCGTGGCCTGCCTGGGTCAGCTTTGCTCGGGGCGATTTCGGACAGCATCGGTTTCAACTGCTTTTGAAGAACCGGAATATAGGGCCGGTCGGCGTAGCTGCGTTCAATATCGGCAGTGGTGTGCGGTGAAACGGTTAGAGAGATACCGGAGCTGTCTAGCAGCCGAATCCGCTGGAAGTTTCCATCGGACAGGCGGCTTTGTTCCATAGCCGTCTGCATCTGCCGGGGCGCCAGTATGGCGGCTCTACCGGCCAGATAGGTAACTGCGGTAGTACGGTTGTGTACCCATGTTTCCAGCCTGTTGTCCATCTGTTGGCTGTCCTGTAACAGCAAGGTACGAATCTGCTGGTCAACTTCCGCAAAGTCGCTCCTGCTGGCCATGGCCATCATCACCAGGATGGGGCAGAGTACGAAAAAAGCCAGCAGGTTGTAGATGACTTCACGAAATGAAACCTCCAGATTTCGTGAACAGTATGGGCAGATACTGAACAGCAGTCTGGCTATCAGGGCGTTGGTGATGCCGTTCATGGCCTGCTTGACCATGATCAGCATGGTGATGGAAAGAGCGGTGCCCATGATCTGGTGATAGAAAATGTAGACCAGTGGTATGCCGATGAAAAGCCAGTACAGGGTGTCGGCCAGCACCACCCCCATCCGGCGGCGGGAGATCAGGAACCCCACCGCGGCAACTTCAAGGGTCTGGATGATGATGGCGTAGGGGTGATTCCAGAGAACGTAGGTGTAACTGCCGATCAGCAGAGCAGCCGCAACGCCGTAACGAAAGCCGAGCCGTTGCAGGGCCAGCATGGCAAAAATGCTGCCGAAGAGGAAATCAACATTCAGAAAGAGGGTGAATTTGAAATGATTGCCGACCAGCCCGGCGGCAATCAGGCCGATGAAGATGAATGCGGTGAGTTTCATGCTTTCATGGCAATTGCGGAATGGCATCAATGTTCTCCGGAAGGGACGCATCAATCAGCTGGAAAAAAGTATATCAGAGATTCTGTAAGTTGCTACCGTACCAGCAAGGCTTGCGCGTAAAGCTCACGGCGGGGCAGGCCGGTTGCAGCCGCCACCACTGCGGCAGCCTCTTTTACGGTATGTCCCCCGGCAAGGAGCGTGCGTAACTGTTCTTCCGGGGATGGTCCTTCGGCAACGCGGTCTTTTGCATCGGCCGGAGAGATCAGCAGTACCACTTCACCTCGTTCCTTGCCATCCTGCACCAGATCCCTGACATGGCTGGCTGGTCCGCGCAGAAACTCCTCGAACAGCTTGGTCAGTTCCCGAGCCACCACCACTTGCCGCCCCCCCATCACAGCGTCGATGTCTGCCAGCGTTGCTGCCAGGCGGTGGGGAGCTTCATACAGCACCACCGTTCCCTGGGCAGCGGCAAGGCTTGCCAGAAAAGTGCGGCGTTTACCTTCCTTAGGCGGTGGAAACCCTGCAAAAACAAATGAATCCGTTGGCAGTCCGGCAGAGGAAAGCGCGGCAATTGCGGCGCAGGCTCCGGGAATCGGAACGACACGGATACTTTCCGCCAGGGCGTCCCGCACCAGTTGATAGCCGGGGTCGGAGATGCAGGGGGTCCCGGCGTCGGAGATCAAGGCCACGTTTTTCCCGTCACGCAGGTGTGCCAGTATGCGCTCCCCTTTCAGCGACTGATTGTGGTCGTAGTAGGAGGTCAGCGGTGTGGCGATGCCATAGTGGGAAAGCAGTTTGCGGGAGTGACGGGTGTCTTCGGCGGCGATCAGGTCTGCTTCTTTGAGTGTCCGCACCGCCCGGAAGGTCATATCTTCCAGGTTGCCGATGGGGGTGGCTACGATGTAGAGCGTGCCGGTCATTACTTCAGGTTACTGATGTAGCCGCGCACTCCTTCAAGAATGCCGGTGGCGGCCAGATCGTGGAAAGCAGAGTCTTTCAGGTGGGCCTCCTCGGTGCTGTTGCTGATGAATGCTACTTCGGTGAGGATGCTTGGCATGGTGGCCCCCACCAATACATAGAAGGGACCCTGTTTGACGCCCAGGTTTTTCGTGCCGGTATATTTTGATCTGGTGGCTTTGTAGAGCGCCTTCTGCACCTCTTCTGCCAGGTGGGCCGAGTCATTCAGCTTGTAGTTGGCCATCAGATCAAACAGGATTGCTTGCAATACACTGACTTTTTCCAGAGTGGTGCCGTTTTCCTTGGCAGCCAGTTGCGCCACTTTCTCGGTCTTGGCCAGGTTCAGGTAGTAAGTTTCAATGCCGGAGGCAGCGCGGTTGGGAGCGGCGTTGGCGTGGATGGAGATGAACAGGTCGGCGTTGACCTTGTTAGCGACGGCGGTGCGCTCCTCCAGGGGGATGAAAATATCGGTGGAACGAGTCATGACAACATCAAGTCCCAGTTCTTCTTTTAGTTTTTCCCGCAGTTTCAAGCCGATGGACAGCACCACGTCCTTTTCCTGCAGGCCGCTCTGCCCAACAGCGCCAGGGTCATGACCGCCGTGGCCCGGATCGACCACGATCCGGCGAATCTTGGAGATCACCGGCTGTCTGTGTGGTGTTTTCACCGGCTTTTCAGGGGGCAACGTTGCGTGGTCCGGTTTTGGGTGGCTTTTGGCTTCAGCAGGCAGTTCCTGCACCTGCTGTGACAGAGTGCTTTCCAGGCGGTGAATCTCCTCCCGCCGATCACCCCGGACGTCGATGATCAGCCGGGCCGGATCTGACAGTGGGAAGATTTTGTAATCCTTGAAGTTGTCTGTGTCCAGCACCACCCGCACCACACCTGGCTTGAACAGGGCCACCCGCACCTTTTTCAGCAGGCCGTCTCCAATGCTGATATCTTTGATGGCCGGGCCCAGTTTTGCATTATGAATATCAATGAATATCCGCCCCGGCTTGCCTTCGGTTCCCTTGTCCAGCTCGTGGCTTTTCCAGGTTGCGTCCCGGTCAAGGGCGATGGCGATGCGGGTGTAGTCGGGATTGGACCAGTACTTGATTTCCTGAACGTGGGCTGCCGGGGAACGGGGAGCGGGTTTGGTGGCAACAGGTGTTGCAGGCTTTTTGGCCGTCGCCTTTTTGCTGGCGGCATCTGCCATGCCGGTACAGAGCAGGATGCAGAGGAGGAGTAACGGTATCTGTCGCAGGTATCCAGTCATCAGACCATTTTCTTCAATTCATCCAGCAGATTTAAGGCTTCCAAAGGTGTCATAGCAGAAATATTCAGTTTTTTCAATCGTTCACGCAGCAGATCACCCTGCGGCTCAAAGAGGGAGAACTGCCGACTGCCCGGCTGTGCCGTTTTTTTGTCTGATTTGGCGATGCGGGGCGCTCCCTGCTCAAACTCCCCTTCTTCCAGGTTTTTCAGCACCTCTTTAGCCCGTTCAATCACGTCCGGCGGCATGCCGGCCAGCCGGGCCACCTGGATGCCGTAGGAGTGTGAGGCGGCGCCCGGAATGATGGTACGCAGGAAGATGACCTGATCGTTCCATTCCTTGACCGCCACGGTCAAATTGGTGATCCGTTCCCGGTTTACGGCCAACTCGGCCAGTTCATGGTAGTGGGTGGCAAACAGGGTTCGTGCCCGGCAGCGGGCGGTGTCGTGCAGGTATTCGGCCACTGCCCAGGCGATGGAGAGGCCGTCGAAGGTGGAGGTGCCGCGGCCGATTTCGTCCAGCACCACCAGGCTCTTTGGCGTGGCGTTGCGCAGGATGTGGGCCGTCTCCATCATCTCCACCATGAAGGTTGATTGGCCGCGGGCCAGGTTATCCCCGGCACCGACGCGGGTGAAAATGCGGTCGGCAATGCCGATCCGGGCAGATGTTGCCGGTACAAAGGAACCGATCTGGGCCATCAGTACAATCAGGGCCACCTGACGCATGTAGGTGGATTTACCGGCCATGTTCGGGCCGGTGATCATCAATATCTGGTCTTTTTCTCCGTTCAACAAGGTGTCATTGGGTACAAAGCGTTCCCCCAGGCTCATGGCCTCCACCACCGGATGGCGTCCCTCCGTGATTTCGATCCGGTCGCTGTCGTCCACCAGCGGCTTGCAGTAGTTTCGCTCCACCGCCGATACGGCCAGGGCCTGTGCCACATCCAGCACGGCCAGAGCTGTTGCGGTGCGGCTGATCCGCGCTCCTTCGGCCGCCGCCGCTTCACGCAGCTCCTGAAAGAGGCTGTATTCCAGATCGCAGATCCGCTCTTCCGCCCCCAGTATTTTTTCCTCGTAGTTCTTTAGCTCTTCGGTGATAAAGCGCTCGGCATTGGCAACGGTCTGGCGGCGGATATAGTCGGTCGGCACACCGGAAAGGTTGGATTTTGTTATCTCAATGTAATAGCCGAAGACCCGGTTGTAGCGGATTTTGAGGGAGCCTATGCCGGTGCGTTCCCGTTCCTGCGCCTCCAGCCGGGCGATGAATCCTTTGCCTTCGCGGCTGATGGTGCGCAGTTCATCCAGTTCGGCGTGGTACCCTTCGGCGATGATCCCCCCTTCACGCAGTGAAAAGGGAGGTGACGGGATAATTGCCGCGCCGATCCGGGTGCGCAGCTCGTCAAGGGGGTCCAGGTGCGCGGCGCATTCCCGCAGCAGCAGTGACTCCGCAGCGTCAAGCAGGGCACTGATTTCCGGTGTCTGTTCCAGTGAGTCAAACAGGGAACGCAGGTCGCGGCCATTGGCCCCGGCCATTGCTACCCGGCCATTCAGCCGTTCCAGGTCGTGGACCCCTTTCAAGAGCCCGGCAAGCCGTTCGCGCAGTTCGGAGCGTTGCGCCAGTTCCTCAACGGCGTCAAGACGGCGGCGTATGGCGGCGGTTTGCAGCAAGGGGGTGGATATCCACTGTTTCAGGGTTCTGGCGCCCATGGCAGTGACCGTGCGGTCCAGGCAGCCCAGCAGTGAGCCGCTTTTTTTGTTGTCAGCCATGGTGGCGGTCAGCTCCAGGTTGCGGCGGGTCACCGGATCAAGGGCCAGGTAGTCGGTCTGGTGCACCACGGCAAGGTCACGCAGATGGGGCAGGGTGGCGTGGCGATTTTCCTGCAGGTAGTGCAGGACCGCTCCGCAAGCTGACAGTGCGGCGCTCTGGCTGCCAAGCCCCAGTGCATCGGGCGAGGCGACGCCGAACCGGCCGCAGATCAGCCGTGCGGCATAGTCCCGGTCCAAAACCCAGTCGGCAACGGTTGAGCGGGGGCGCGTGCCGAATACGATGGCCAGTTCCGGCGGCGGTTCCCGGCGCAGGGCATCGGGCAGCAGCAGTTCCCGAGGAGCAAGGGAGGCGGCAAGCGCTGCCGCACTGCTGACATTTTCCAATTCGGATACCTTGAATTCGCCGGTGGAGAGGTCGAGCCAGGCGGCCCCCCATTGTTGCCCCACCGGGCAGAGAGCCAGCAGGTAGGAGTTGTCCTCCGGCGTCAGTGACTCGCTTTCCGTGACCAGGGCCGGTGTTACCACCCGCACGACATCCCGTTTGACGATCCCCTTGGCCTGTTTCGGGTCTTCCACCTGTTCGCAGATGGCCACCCGGTGACCGGCCTCGATCAGCCGGGCGATATAGGGCTGCACGGAATGGTAAGGAACGCCGCAGAAGGGAATTTCATCAGGCCCTCCCTTGTTGCGGGAGGTAAGGGTGATGTCAAGGATCTTGGACGCCAGCAGGGCGTCATCCAGGAACATCTCGTAGAAATCCCCCATGCGGAAGAAGAGGATACTGTCCGGATGCTGGGCCTTGATCTCAAGATACTGGCGCATCATGGGGGTTTGCAGGGATGGTGAACTCATGGGAGTGGTTGTAGCACAGCGTTAAAGGGCAATGCAAGAAAGCGGGACAGTGGCGCATCAATGGTCCCCCAACACCCGCTTGATTTCACGGACAAGCAGTTCCGGTTCCAGCGGTTTTGACAGGTAGCCATCAAAGCCCATTTCCAGAAACCGTTCCCGGTCGCCGCGCAGGGAATAGGCGGTCAGGGCAATGACCGGCTGGTGAGCGCCGGTTTCCAGCTCCTTGCTGCGAAGCTCTTGTAGCGCTTCATCGCCACTCATTACCGGCATCCGGATATCCATCAGCACCAGATCAAAACGCTCTTTTTGAAGCAGGTCCAGGCAGCCCCTGCCATTTTCCGCTATGGCTGCATCAGCTCCCAGCATTTTTAGCAATGCCATGCAATATCTGGTGTTGATACGGTCATCTTCCGTTACCAATACCCGCAAAGGAAGACCCACCTTGAAGGTAGACGATGCTCTGCCGCTTTCTGCGGTAACTTCAACAGGCTGGGCAACGGCAAATGGCACCCTGACGGTGAAACAACTGCCTTCCCCCAGCCTGCTTTCAACGGCAATGCGTCCTCCCATAAGTTCCGCCAGGCGTTGGCTGATGGTAAGTCCGAGGCCGGTGCCGCCAAACGTATGGGTTGTTGAGCCATTCTCCTGTTCAAAGGGCTGGAAGATTCTTTCCTGGGCGTCCGGTGCGATGCCGATGCCGGTGTCCCGGACCGCAAGCTCCAGCAGCACATTGCTTTCCAACTGTTCAAGAAGGCGCGCCGTGATGGTGATACCTCCCTCACTGGTGAACTTGGCCGCATTCCCCAGCAGGTTCAGCAGAATCTGTTTGATCCTCAGAGGATCTCCCGCCAGTGCCGCAGGGATATCCTCTCCATACTCGATACAAAGGTCCAACCCTTTGCTATGAACAAGCGATTTCTGTGTTAGAACCAGCTCGTCGATAGTTTGACGCAGATTGAAGTTCACGGTCTCCAGCACAATTTTACCGGCCTCCACCTTGGAGAGGTCCAGGATGTCGTTGATCAGGGAGAGCAGGTTTTTCCCGGACAGAGAGATGGACTGCACAAAATCGGACTGCTCCTCGGTCAGCTCACCCATCTCCAGAAGCTGGCTCATGCCGAGGATGCCGTTTAAAGGGGTACGGATCTCGTGGCTCATATTGGCCAGGAACTGGCTTTTGGCCAGATTGGCGCTTTCGGCGGCGTCCCGCGTCTGGGCAAGCGCATCCATGATCTTCTTGAGTTCGGTTATATCGCGAAATTCGATCACCCGTGCTTCACGGCCCTTGTAGAGTACATTCTTGCCCCGTATGGCAAGTGGATAGCGTGATCCGTCCTTACGGAGACCAGTCACCTCGTAGGCCTGTTCATACCCGCTGCGGATGTTGGCAAGCACCGTATCAAGGGATTCCGGAGCGATCAGCTCAAGGCCGTTCATGCCAATCAGCTCTCCCTGGCTGAATCCGGTAAGATCGGACAGGCCCTTGTTGCAGTCAAGAATCAGCCCCTGGTCATGGATCACGATTCCGCCGAAAGAGGCGTCACTGAGCGCCTTGAAGCGCTCCTCGCTTTCGGCGACCTCCCTGGAATACTGGACTGTCCTGACATGGGCATTGTGGATCATACGCATAATCATGGTCAGCAACAGGGTGATGATGATGCCTCCTGCCAGCACGGCAAATGAGGCGCTACGCTGTGTCTCAACAAGGAAAGGGGGCAGGGTTTTGAAGGTAATCAGCCAGTTCATGCCATAGACTTCAAGTTTCTTTCGATGTGTGAACAGCGGTGCATAATCAACCGGCAGCGCGATCTTTTCAGCTTCAATGCTGCTGAACATGAAGTTTTCAGGCAGCTCACTGCCGCCGGCATAGAGCTCGAAGGAGATATCTGCTGGCATCCCTCTGAGTGAGGCGTAGATGAAATCCCTGATCCTGATCGGGCTGTAGGAGAACCCCAGCAGGGCCTTCTGCCGCATTTCAACCGAATCTATCCGGACGTCCTGGCGGTAGACCGGCAGATACATCAGCATGCCATGCTGCGTATCTGTTGCGGTCTCCTGTACCAGAGTGACCCGTGCTGCAATGGTTGTTTCATCCCGGTCCCGGGCACGCTCCATGGCGATTCGCCGGACCGGTTCCGAGAACATGTCATAGCCGAACGCCCGCTGATTGCGCCAGTCAAACGGCTCAATGTAGATGATTGAGCTGTAGGCGGCGCGCTTCCCTTCTGGATTAATGGTGTAGCCCGGAAAACCTTCAGCGCGCATCCTGCGGATATGCCGCTCCTTCTCTGCCGGTTCGATCCACTGCGAAAAACCGATCCCCTGGATACCCGGATAGTACCTATCCAGCTTTAATGAAGCTACATAGCGCCGCCACTCATCGCGGTTCACTTCGGTGCTGGCGTTGAACAGTCCGGCAGCGCCCCGCAGAATCTGCTCGTTATGCTTCATGCTTTCGGTAAGCAGCACGATGATATCTTCGGTCCTGTTATCAAAAATCTGCTGTGCCCGTGCTTTGAGGCTGGCATCGTACAGAAACCAGAAAAACAGCGAAATTGAGATTGCTATGACAAATACAACAAAGGGGGACAGGCGGGTAATATCGCCCAAAGCTGGAGGGGGACCGTACTTGGAAAAAGCAGGTGGCTTGTATGGTTTTTCGCTGAGAATACTCATTCGTTCACCCATGTGCCAGTCAGGTGGTCTGCGGGAAAACTAATTGAATCATACATCAGCTATGCATACTTGCAAACATTAGTGCAAAATTATCGCCTCATCCAGGCAGAACTCGACACAGAGACCACAGGCCGTACAGCGGGCTGTTTCAAAGGCAGGCGGTGTATCGGCCTGTTCTTCTTTGGTGCTTAAAGCGCCGGTTGGGCAGATGGCCACGCAGCCCTGGCAGGCGGTGCAGTTCTCAGAGATGCAGATGTTGCCGAAAAACCGCTTCTGCAGGGTTTCCGTGGTAGCCTGCCCGGTGGTTTCCAGCACGCGGTTCAGCAGCTCCCGACGGGCAGGCAACCGCTTGGAGGTGTAGTCGCTCCGTTTCTCCGTCTGTTCCGAACTTTGAGACAAGACCACGGCAGCGGTCTGAAAGAGTGAGCTGCGGAACGATTTAAAGAAGCTGCGACGGTCAACCGTCTCTTCCTGAAAACGGATGGTCTCAACGCTTTCCGCCATTATAATGTTGCAGCCGGTTGGCAGCAGGGCTGCAAGGTCTTGCAGGCGTCGCTGCAACTGACGCAGCATGGCGCTGTTGGGGCAGGCGCTGCACAGTGAGATGTTCAGGGTCAGTTGGCCGGTCAGCCGCTGCTTCAGGGTAAGCAGGTGTTCGGAAGACAAGCCGCCCAGGCAGGCGATCCAGCCGTTGGCCCTCTCTTTGGTGCGGCAGCAGCCCAGTACCGGCTCGGTCACCTTGGACAGTTGGGCAAGACAGGCCAGGACGTCGGCTGAAAACTCCAGTGCGCCGGAAGGGCAGACACTGGTGCAAAGCAGGCATCCGCTGCAACAGTTGCTGTCGATGACAAGGCCGTCTTCCAGCGAGACCGCTTCCTTTGGGCAGATTGCGCTGCAATGGTCGCACTGGCTGGCGCTGAAACGGATGCGCAGACAACGGGATGCCTCTAATCGCAGGTCATCCCGACTGCCGGTCCGTATCGGCTCCGTTTTTTCAGGCACCGGTCGCCTCATTCAGTGCGGCTGCATCGGCAGTGATAAAGGCTGCGGTGCATTTGGCCAGGGCCACATAGAAGGGGGCCTCGCCATCGTTGATGACGGCATCGGTAAACGGGGTCAGCCAGGGGAGCAGGAAGGTGTGGAGAAACTCGAGTTGCAGACCTTTCAGACGTTCCACCTCGGTAGTGTCACCGGCGGTTTGTGCCTCGCGCTGTTTGAAGGCCAGATAGGAGAGGAACTCCAGTTCGACGGCAAAATGATCCGGCAGTTCATGAAAATCATCGGCCAGCTGCAGGCCGCAGGCATGGTAGAAGGCGGCCACTTTGGCCGTTGAATCCCCCATGACATGTTTGTGTTCATCCATCCAGACTGAACCGTAGGGGGCAGCCACCAGCTTGAAGGGACCAAGAAACAGACGCGTGTGCTCAACCAGTTGTTCTTCAATGGTTGATTTAGACAGTACTTTGGTTGCTGCGGACGCCTGCTCGGCAGCCTCCGGCGCAAGCAGTTTCAGCAGGGTTGCCAGGATGTTGCAGCAATCTTCTTCAAGCAGGGCCGAGGTGGGGGAATAGTAGCAGGCGGCAAGCAGCCGGTAGGCATCTTCACGGGCGGTTAGGACAGTTTCTTGTGTGGCCATTGTCAGGCTTCTCCTTAAAAAAGCGGGATGGGACAAACGTCCCATCCCGTATAGCACAGTTTCAACTACAGCAACAACGATCAGATCTTGCCGGTTGCCTTGAAAGAGCGGATGTAGGCCACATTGGGCTTGGTCTTCTTCTCTTCCTTCAGGCGTACGCCTTTGTGCTTCTTCAGGGCCTGGGCCGGTGCGCTTGCTGCATCGTTCAGGTCGCCGAAGATACGTGCCTTGGCCGGGCAAACCGCAACACAGTTGGGCTCCATGCCTTTGGCTACGCGGTGTGCACAGAAGATGCACTTTTCAACCACACCCTGCTTACGGATGCTCTCGTAGTCAGCGTGGCTGTACTTGTTGTGGTTCGGGATAACAGCGCCTGCCGCCTTGGCGGTTTCTGCGCCGGAGGCGGTGCAGCCCTTGATCAGTTCGCTGGTGTCGCGGGAAGCGGCATGGGGAGCTGCGGTGCCGCTGTTGCAACTGATAACCGAGTAGGCAGCCTTTTCCTTGTCCACATCCATGGCGCTGTAAGGACAGGCCTTTTGGCAGCGGCGGCAGCCGATGCAGCGCTCGTCGTTGTGCATGGTGATGCCGTCAGCGGTTTTGTACATCGCCTTGTCCTTCACCGGGCATGCCTTGACGCAGGGCGCGTCGGTGCAGTGGTTACAGAGCACCGGCAGAGCGGCAAAGTTTACATTGGGGAATTTCCCCTCTTCCTTGTAGATAAAGTCGGCCCAGTTGAAGGTCTGGCCGTTTGCGCGAGCCTGGGTGTTGTTCTCGGTTTTGCAGCCCAGGGCGCAGGCGCCGCAGCCGACACATTTCTGAAGGTCAATGACCATTCCGTATTGTTTTGCCATTTATCAAATCCCCCCTTTCTAAGCTTTCTCGATCTTGACGCCGGTGAAACCGCCGTTACGTGCCGTTGCGCCGCTGAGACGATCAAAGTCGGACGGCATCAGTTCGTTGTTGTTGCCGCCGCGGGCCTTCTTGCCGTACTCCTTGGCTGCCACGCGACCGTAGGCCCAGTGGCCCTGGCCGTAGCACTTGGCCACCGTGCCGGGACGCACACCTTCCCAGAGACGGGCGGTGCAGGTGATGGTGGCGATGGTGGAGGTAAGCCGGATGGCGTCGCCGTCCTTGATTCCCAGCTTCTGTGCATCAACCGGGTTGATCTTGGCTACGTCGTCCCAGCTTACATCGCCCACGTCAACTTTCTTGAACTCATGGTACCAGACCGTGTTGGCGGAACGCCCTTCACGGTTGAGGCGTGATTTGTGGTCGATGAAGGTGAAGGGATACTCCTTCTCGCTGCCGTGACGCTTGGGTGACTCGTAGTGAGGAACAAAAACCAGTTCACCCTGTGCCTCGTAACCACTGCCCTTCAGAACTTCATCAATGCTCATCTTGTTCTTGGCGGCAAACAGTTCGAGAGTTTTCTTCAGGGTCTCGCTGTAGAACTCGAACTTCTTGGTATCGGTCTTGAACTTGCCCCAGTTCTTTTTGTACTTGTAGGTCTCGGTGTTGTAGATACCCTTTTTCTTGAAATCTGCCCAACCGGAGATTTGGTCGCCCTTCATCTTTTCCTTGCCGTTCCATGCCTTCTGGCTGCTTATCTTGGCGGCAATCTCGGCGAATTCTGCGGCGTTGGCGGGTTTCTTCTTGGTCTCAGGGTCTTCAAAGGATGCGTAATAGTCATACAGGTTGGGGAAGCCCTTGGCCTTCAGCTTCTCAGCCAGCAGCCATACCACATCGGTCTCCTCAGCCTTCACCTGCCAGAGGGCCTTGGCAACCGGCTGCTGGATGGACATGTGACCGTGCAGGTTGGCCATGTTGGTGACGACAGACAGTTTCTCGGTTGGCGCAAAGGTGGAAGGCAGCACCACATCGGCGAACTGGGTCATCTCCGAGGCGTTGGTGACCATGTGCACAAAGAACGGTACCTTGGCCATGGCCTTATCCCAACGGTCTGCGCCGGTGCAGGAGAAATTGAAGTTGGTCCAGGAGCTGAGCATGATCTCGCATGCCCCCGGATCCTTCAGCAGTCCGTCGGCTACCCCGTTGGTGACTACGTTGGCCTTGGCGCTGGCGGCTTTGGTGACTTTGCCGTCCTTGTCCTTCTCTTCATGGTTGTAGCCACCCATGATAGCCGGCATGTTCTTGGCACCGCGACCGTCCAGCTTCTTGCCCTTGGCGCCCTTTTTGGCAACATCATCAATAAAGGCATCAAACTTGGGGAAAGAGGTGGTTGGTGCGCCGGAACTCTGGAATACACCACCTTCGGTCTCGATGGAGCCGAGGATGCCGTTCAGGGCGTAGACCGACATGGAGGCATAGGTGCCCCGTGGGGTCATGGCCACGCCCGGGCCCATATAGACGGCGCAGGCGGAACCGGCCTTGCCCATGGTACGGGCAACCTTCACGATCTGGTCAGCCGGGATCAGGGTGATCTTGGCGGCCCAGGCCGGGGTCTTGTCCTTCAGCTCAATGTTCCAGTACTTGACGATGCCGTGGGTCTGCTTCTCGGCAAAAGCAGCTTCATCAACGGTGGCACCGGTCTTGAACAGGTTCTTGCCATCCTTGAAGTCACCCACAAACTCTTTGCTCCAGAGCCCTTCGGTCAAGAGCACATGGGCAATGGCGCCAGCCAGTGCGCCGTCGGTGCCTGGCTTGATCGGCAGCCATTCGTTGGACTTTGCTGCGATGGAAGAAAGGCGCGGGTCAACGGTAATAACCGAACCACGATCAAAAATATCACCCAGCTTGTTGATGGTGTTAGGCACCTGACGGTTGGAGGAGAGCGGGTCACAACCCCAGGCGACAAGACATTTCATTTTTGCAAAATCATAATCACGGTATCCGAAGAAACCCTGGGTGTAACCGGGGCCCATTTTCTCGGCCTCGGCGCAGATGGCGCTGTGAGAAAAAGCGTTGCCGGTTCCGTAAATCTTGGTCAGCGCCCCGTACAGCAACGCCTGGGAAGTGGGAGAGTAACGACCACGAATGTAGGTCAACTTTTCCGGGTGACCTGTCTTGCGCAGGGCGATCATCTTGTCAGCCACCAGCTCCAGGGCTTCATCCCAGGAGATGGGCACGAACTTGGGGTCAATCCCCTTGCCTTTGGCAGGATTGGTACGTTTCATCGGCACCTTGATACGATCCGGGTCATAGGTTTGCTGAATCATCAGGTGACCACGGGGGCAAACAAAACCGCTGTTGGCCTTGGAAAGCTGGTTGCCGCGTACTTTTACGATACGGCCTTCCTGGACATAGAACTCCACCGGACACCAGGCGGTACAGCCCTGGCAGGTTGAGGCGACCCACTCGCCCTTGGGGGCTTCGCCAGCCTTGGGCATGTGTCCGGCGGCAAATGCGTTCAGCTTGGGCAGGCCGACGGTTGCTACAGCGCCTGCTGCGGCAGTGAGTTTAAGAAAATCTCTACGTTTGATCTCCATTCCTTTTCCTCCTTTTATTTATTTGTGGCAGTTTTTACAGTTGCCCTTCACGGTGAAGGCGGTTTTACCGTTGTGACAGGCGCCGCAGGATGCGCCTTTCTGCATCTGCTTCATGGTGACGGTCTTGTGGGACTTGCTGTCGGTGAAGGGTTTGTCGTGGCATTTGGTGCACTCAAGGCCCATACCCACATGGTTGTCGTGGCTAAAGACCACCTGACCCTTCTTGTACTTGATGGTGACATCGCCGCCGCCGACAGCGGCAAAAGCGACACCAACCACCAGCAGGGAAAGACACGCTGCTGCTGCAATGATCCGTTTCATCCTGTTCCTCCTTTTATGGGGATTGTATAAAAGCAGGGAGAATATATCTAAAAATAGATATCAATGCAACTGTATGTAATTATTCGCATATTTCGTGTTACGATGTCGTAACAGCGTCTTTTGTGCGTTGGTTTTGGGACGGCAGGCGCGGCTGGCTGGATTTGGTCTGACTGTGTGCAAAGTCCATTGTGAAGGGCCTTGGCCGAGGTTGGGGGTAAAACTCCTGCTGTTACGATTGCGTAACAGCAGGAGGGTGGACTCAACTCTGCTTTTTCAGCTTTTCCCAGAGCACCTTGCGGGAGATTCCCAAAACCTCGGCGGCTCTCCCTTTTTGTCCCCCCAGGCTGTCCAGCACCCGCTGGATGTAACGCATCTCAAAGGTATTGACCGCATCTTTCAGCGGCACACCCACCTGGATTTTTTCAAACATGACCCCCATGTCCAGGGTGGTTTCAGCCTGAGTCGGCAGGTGCCGCTCACGGATGGTCTGGCCGGGATAGAGCAGAGAAAACTGTTCGATCAGGTTGGCCAGTTCGCGGATGTTGCCGGGCCAGGGAAGCAACAGCAGCCGTTCCAGCAGTTCCGGTGAAAGACGTACGCGCTGTTCACCGTTTGCCGCCGAGCGGTTGACAAAATGGGCAGCCAAAAGCGGTATGTCCTCGCGCCGTTCGCGCAACGGCGGTACCTGCAGGGTGACCACATTGACCCGGTAGAACAGGTCTTTGCGGAACAGGCCGTCATCGGTCAGAGCTTTCAGGTCCTGGGCCGTGGAGCAGATCAGGCGGAAGTCCAGTTTTCGTTCAATTGTTCCGCCAACGCGGCAGCAGCTCATCTCTTCCAGGGCGCCTGCCAGGGTGGCTTGCACCGCTAACGACAGTTCATCAATGCAGTCCAGAAACAGGGTGCCGCCGCCCGCTGCCTCCAGCAAGCCCGCTTTGCCCCGCTCTGCCGTGGGGGAGACGCCTTTTTCAACACCGAACAGTTCTTCTTCAAACATGGAGGCCGGGATAGCGCCGCACTGAACCCGCACCAGCGGGCCGTCTTTGCGGGTGCTCATCCCGTGTATGGTTGTGGCGAGCAGCTTCTTGCCGGTTCCGTTTTCTCCATGCAACAGCAGGGAAACATTGCTGGCTGCAACGACGGCAATGGTATCCAGCAGTGAACGCATGGATGGTGAGCGAGTTATGATGGAGGGCTGGCTGATGGTGTCATGGGCGGCAAGCTGTTCAAGCTGTTTTTCAAGGCTGCGATACTCCAGAACCCGTTCCAGTTTCAACATCAACAGGCTGACGTCAAAGGGCTTGGTGATAAAGTCAAAGGCACCCAGTTTCATGGCCCGCACCGCCATCTCCACCGTGGCCTGGCCGGTCATGACCATGGCATGGCAGCCTGGCTGACGGTTCAGCAGATCATGCAGTATGTCCAGGCCATCGGCATCGGGCAGTTTTACATCCTGCAACAACAGATCAAAGGATTCTGCACTGGCTACCTCCAGCGCTCCGGCGCCGCAGTCTGCCCAGCGCACCTGATAGCCGTTGGTGGTCAGGGCTTCCTGCAATGCTTCCCCGAGTAGCGGATCATCCTCAACCAGCAGTAGTTTAAGCATCTGCACAGCATACCTCCGAACCAGGTCTGGGAATCACAACCGTAAAAACGGTTTCACCGGGACGGCTTGTTACCTGAATTGATCCGCCATGCATTTCAACGATGTTTTTACAGATGGCCAGACCGATGCCGGTCCCCGCGCCGGCCTGCTTGGTGGTGTAAAAAATGTCGAATATCCGGCTGATGTCTGTTTCGGGAATACCGCAACCGTTGTCAGTAACCTGGAGATGGTAGAACATCCCTTCGCAGCGGCCGCTGAAGACTACCGTGTCTCCTGCTTGTGAGGCGTCGGCGGCGTTGAGCAGCAGGTTGAGAATCACCTGTTGCATCTTGCCCTTGTCCAGTGACAATTGACAGGGAATACAGCAGTTGTCCTGCGCCACCAGACGCACTGCGTACCTGCTGAGGGCAATTTTGGCGAATTCGGCGCTTTCCGTGAAGAAACGGTCGCTTTCCATGGATTGCAGATCGAGGGAACCGGCCCGGCTGAAATCGTTTAACTGGCTGACGATCCGTCTGATCCGTTCCGTTCCCTGTTTGATGATCTCCAGATTCCTGCCGCCGTTTCCCTGCTGTTCTATGTTGTAGATGCAGGTATTAATAGCCCCCAGAGGGTTGTTGATCTCATGGGCCACACCGGCCACGATTTTGCCGATGGAGGCCAGCTTTTCGCTCTGGATCAAGTGGGCCACGGCCCGCTCCCGTTCCGCCTCGCTGTGTTGCAAGCGTTCCAGCATTTCCCGGAAGCTGTCCTGGAGCTGCCCGATTTCGTCCGGTCTGCCGGGAGGAAGTTCAACGGCCAGGTTTTCCGTGGAAACAGAGGACATAATGGCGGAAAGGCGTTGCAGCGGTTTGGCCATGCTGCGGCCGATCAGGTAGGAGGCCAGCATGCCCAGCATGAAAAAGGTGGAGGAGGTCAGGATGATGCGCCGGGTCAGCATACGCAGTTCTTCCTGCATGGCTGCGGTGGATATGCCCACTTGCAGCAATCCCCACTTTTTACCGTGAATCCTGAGCGGCATGGCGATTTCGAACACTGGCGCCGCTGACGTATCTGTTTTATTAAGGCGGGATAAATGGCTGATACCGGCAAGCGCCGCCGTGGTCAGAGGATCGGTATAGATCTTGCCGTACTCGTCATAATGGTTGTGCGCCAGTACCTTGCCGGACTGGTCGGTGACAAAGGCGTAGGTCATCAGCAGTCCCGGATTGTTCATGATCTCTTCAATGAAGTTGTCCAGCAGGCCGCCCTCTTCAATGACCCCCATCTCTTCGTACAGCAGGGCATTGATAATCGGTGTGGAAAGGGAGGTGACGATCTGTTCCGCTTCCCGCTCCAGGCTGTTGTAAAGCAGGTCCCGCTCATTCTGCCAGGCCCACCAGCCCCAGAGGGTGGAGGAGATGGCCACCAGCAGCATGGCGATCATCATGAACTGCAACTTGATGCTGATAAAGCGCGGTGGTTTCATTTGTGACACCCGATGCCGCAACCATGGGGGATGTCATGGATCATTTTAAAAATCCGGGTGTAATCTTCTTGGCGTGCCGGAGCAAAGCCGTAGCAGAATTCATCATCCCAGTTCTTCATCATCGCTTTGTGAGCAGGGTTGTTGCGATCCAGCTTGAGCAGGGCGGTGGTAATTGCCTGCACGACTTCCGGTGGTGTCTCCTTGCGGACCACCAGCGGAACGGACGGCAGCGGCGCTGACCAGGCCAGAATACGCAAACCGTGGGATTTGTACTTTTCCGCCACCACATCCTTGACCGCTCCGGCGTCAAACTGCCCTTTCAGAATCGCTTTGGCAACGGCATCGTGGTGTTGCAGGTTGGCGTAAGATTTCAGGCTTTGTATCGATACGCCGTTGTCCCAGAGCAGGTAGCGGGGGATCAGGTTGCCGGAGGTGGAGTGGGGAGAACCGAAGGCCATGGTCCGGCCTTTTATCTCACGAATGGATTTGATGGGTGAATTAGTGCGTACAATAATGGCGCTGCGGTAGTAGGGGGTGCCGTTGCTGTTCAGCGGTTTCAGGATCGGTATCGCCTGATAGGTGAGACTGGCCTCGGCAAAGGTCACATCTCCCAGGGAGCTGATCTGGGTGATCCCCTGTTGCAGAAAGCGCACAGCTTCGGGATAGTCCTTACTGATTTTGAGTTCAAAACGGTAGGGGGTCTCACTGGTCAGGTAATCCATGATCGGCTGGTAGCGCTTATACATAACCAGCGGGTTGTAGCGGGGAATGACGCCGAAGTAGATAACCGGTTTATCGGGAGGTGCGGCGATGGCGGTCGGCAATGGCGAGAATGCCGCCAGGGTCATCAACAACAGTAGAATATGAAGCAAGCGGAAGCGGATCATCGTTGTCTCCTGAAAATTCTGCGGGTCAGTATACCTATCCTGATGGATATGACAAGCGGGGAGGGGTTTGTTTGACCGGGGTGTTGTTTTACGTTATAACCGGTCCCTGAACCGCTTGAGCCAGGTTCAGCGCCGCTGTTTAAGCAAGCGCATGACAGAGGAGATGTGTAAAGAGCCATGATTCTCGGCATCGGTGTTGATACGGTGGAAATAGCCCGCTTTCAGCGTTTTATCGACGAAGGAAATATAGCGTTGATGCAGCGTCTGTTCACTACGGTGGAGCAGGAGTACTGCTCACCCCGCAAGCAGGCGGCAGCCAGCTATGCCGCGCGCTTTGCCGCAAAGGAGGCGCTGGTAAAGGCGTTGGGAACCGGTCTGCGTGAAGGACTTTCATGGACGGAAATAGAAGTGCGTAGTACAATGTCGGGCAAACCAGAGTTGCATCTGTCGGGCCGCTCCCGGCAGATTTTTGATGAGCATGGAGCGCGGGTCAGCCATCTTTCGTTGTCGCACGATGGTAGCAACGCCATTGCCATGGTGGTCCTGGAGGGACCATGAAAGTCATAACCGCCCATACCATGCAGGATATGGATCGCCGAGCCATCAACGAATACGGTATTCCCGGCCATGAACTGATGGAAAACGCCGGCCGGGAGTGCGCCAGGCATATCCTGGCCGCGTGCGGCGGCGATACGGGCAGGCGCGCGGTTGTGCTGGCCGGCAAGGGCAACAATGGCGGAGACGGCTATGTGATTGCACGCCATCTGCTGGAGTGGGGCTGGCAGGTGCAGGTAATCGTGCTGGCCCAGCGTGAAGAGATCGGCGGTGATGCCTTGACTTCCCTGGTGCGGCTGCCGGATGAGGTGCTCAATTTCTGTACTGAAGAAGGCGCATTAACCGCGTTGTACCGTGATGATATCCAGGCTGCCGACGTGCTGGTTGACGCCCTGCTGGGTACCGGCTTGTCCCAGGAGCTTCGTGGCGCGTATCTGGAAGCTGTGGCCCTGATCAATCACGGGCCGGGCACGGTGGTGGCCGTTGATATTCCGTCCGGGGTGCATGGCACCACCGGTCGGATATTGGGACAGGCGGTGCAGGCCGATCTGACCGTGACCTTTGCCCTGGCAAAGCTTGGGCAGTTGCTCTATCCGGGAGCCGACCATGTGGGACGCCTGGTGGTGGTGGATATCGGCATTCCGCAACAGCTTGTCGAAACCGCTGTGGGCTACGAATATCTCGACGAGCGGTATGTTTCCTCCCTGGTCACCCGGCGCAAGCGCACAACCCACAAAGGTTCATACGGTCATTGTCTGGTGGTTGCCGGTTCAACGGGCAAGACCGGCGCCGCTCTCCTCTCCGCCAACAGCGCCGTGCGCTCCGGCGCCGGGCTGGTGACCCTTGCCGTGCCGGAACGCTTGCATCAGATCGTGGAGATAAAGACGACAGAGGCTATGACGGTTCCGCTGCCTGATGATGGTAGCGGCTATCTTGCCACAGCGGCTATCCCGGTTATTGAGTGTTTGCTTGCGGGCAGAAATGTGCTGGCGCTTGGTCCCGGCATTGACCGTCGACCGGAGACGGTTTCTCTGGTGCACCGTTTGCTGGAGTCGGTATCGCTGCCGATGGTGATCGATGCCGACGGCCTGAACGCCATTGCAGAGGATACGTCGGTGCTGAAGCGGCGGGTTTCCCAGCAGGTTGTACTGACCCCTCATCCCGGCGAGATGTCGCGCCTTGTGGGATCAAGTATTCCCGATGTGGCGGCAGTGCGGATCTCGGTGGCCCAGGATTTTGCCCGGACCTTTGGGGTCTACCTGGTGTTGAAGGGAGCCAGAACCATTATTGTCGCACCCAATGGCATGGCGGCCATTAATGGCAGCGGTAATCCCGGTATGGCCAGCGGTGGCATGGGGGATGTGCTGACCGGCGTTATTGCCGCACTGCTGGCGCAGGGCTATCCGGTCTGGAACGCCTGCCGTCTGGGGGTGTACGTGCATGGTCTGGCCGGTGACCTGGTGGCCATGGAGCAGGGGGAGATCGGCATGACCGCCACCGACCTGATGGAACGGCTGCCCCATGCCTTCCACCATCTGTTGCAGCAGCAACACAATGAACAGTGACAAGAAAAGGAGCATAGATATGACTACGGTAGCCACTATCATGACCCGCGAGGTCATCACCGTTCGTCCGGATACCTCCATACGGGAACTGGCTGAACTTTTCGTCAACAAGCGGATCGGCTCGGTGCCGGTTCTGGACGCCGATGGCGCACTGACCGGTATGGTGACTGAATCCGATCTGGTGGAGTTGGGCAAGAACCTGCATCTGCCCACCGTTATCTCCCTGTTTGACTGGGTGATTTATCTGGAGTCGGAAAAATCCCTGGAGCGGGAGCTGAAAAAAATGGGGGGCAAGACCGTTGCCGATATCTGTCAGAACGAGGTGCATTCCATCTCGCCCGCCGACGATATCAGCACAGCGGCGGACCTGATGAGCAGCCATCATGTGAACGCGCTGCCGGTGCTGGAAAACGGCAAGCTGGTGGGGATCATTTCGCGCATCGACATTATCCGTACTCTGCTGGGATAGGTTGATAATGCAGGGTCAAGGTCCGGTTGCCAGTATTGTTTTTGAAAGCGGTTCGCCTGAAGAGACCGAAACAGTGGGCGCTGCACTGGGGAGACTTCTGGTAGCCGGAGATATCGTTGCCCTTTCCGGAGAGCTGGGCGGGGGCAAGACCTGCTTCGTGCGGGGCGTGGTTGCCGGGGCTTCCCCGGCAGCGGCGGCAATGGTTGCTTCTCCCACCTTTGCCATTCTGAACGAATATCCCGGAACTGTGCCGGTTCTGCATTATGACTGCTATCGTTTGCGGGGAGCCGACGATGCCCAGGAGCTGGGACTGCTGGATCATCTGGGTGGTTCCTGCATCTGCCTGCTGGAATGGCCGGAACGGATTCCCGGCGTTATTCCCGATGATCATCTGGCAATCGGTTTTCAATGGCTGGATGAGGAGAAGCGGCGGATTACCCTCCGGGCCCGTGGCGAACGTTCGGGGCAGATACTGTCAATCCTTCGGAATGACAACAAAAAAAGCCTTGTATCCTGACAATGATTTCTGGTATTTAATAAAATCTTTTTGGTGTAAAGAACTATTGAATGAAGGAGCGCAGCATGGCACTGGTAGTCCAGAAATACGGCGGCACATCGGTAGGTACGACGGACCGTATCAAAAATGTTGCCAAACGGATCATCAAGACCTACGAAGCAGGCAATGAAGTGGTTGTGGTGGTTTCCGCCATGTCCGGCGAAACCAACAAGCTGGTGGCTCTGGCCAACGAGATGTGCGACATTCCCGACAATCGTGAATACGATGTGGTGGTGGCAACCGGCGAGCAGGTCACCATCGGCCTTCTGGCCATGCACCTCAAATCCTTGGGATACAAGGCCAAGTCCTACCAGGGGTGGCAGGTTCCGATTATCACCGACAGCACCCATTCCAAGGCCCGGATCGAAAGTATAGACGACACAAAGATGCGCGCCGACCTGAAGGATGGCAGCATCGTTATCGTGGCCGGATTCCAGGGCATGGACAAGGACGGCAATGTTACGACCCTGGGCCGTGGCGGTTCCGATACCTCGGCGGTTGCGTTGGCGGCAGCCCTTAGCGCGGATGTTTGCGAAATCTACACCGACGTTGACGGCGTTTATACCACCGATCCCAATGTCTGCAAGGATGCCTGCAAGGTTGAGAAAATCTCCTACGACGAAATGCTGGAGCTGGCCAGTCTGGGGGCAAAGGTGTTGCAAATCCGCTCGGTGGAGTTTGCCAAGAAATACAATGTGGACGTGCATGTCCGCTCAAGCCTGAACGAAAACACCGGTACCATGGTTACCAGGGAGGATACGGATATGGAAGGAATTCTGGTTTCAGGAGTCGCCTACGACAAGAATGAGGCGAAGATCGCAGTTCTGGGAGTGCCTGACAAGCCGGGCATTGCCGCACGCATACTTACTCCGCTGTCCGATGCGGCCATTTCGGTTGACATGATTGTCCAGAATGTCAGTCACGACGGTCTGACCGACTTCACCTTCACGGTAACCAAGGCTGACCTGAAGAAGGCGCTCTTGATCACCAATGAGGCGGCCAAGGAAGTTCAGGCCAAGGAAGTGCAATCCGACGAGAATATCAGCAAAATATCCATCGTGGGCCTGGGTATGCGCAGCCATGCCGGTGTTGCCACCCGGATGTTTGCCGCGCTTTCCAAGAACAGCATCAATATCGGCATGATCTCCACCTCGGAAATCAAGATATCGGTGGTCATTGACGAAAAATACACCGAACTGGCCGTGCGCGTGCTGCACGAAGAGTTCGGTCTGGCAGGGTAATTCCCTTGATCAGCACCGTACAGAACGGGGATGCCGACTACACCGGCATCCCCGTTTCACGTTGTACCGGCATCACCGGCGCCATCCTGGCCGGTGGCCGCTCAAGCCGTATGGGCACTGACAAGGCACTGCTGCAAATCGGGGGTATCCCTCTGATTCAGCGGGTCCGCGACATCATGTCCGTACTCTTTCCCCACCTGATTCTGATTACCAACACACCGGACTGCTATCGCTTTCTGGGCATTCCAATGGCAGGGGATCTCTATCCCGGTGAAGGTTCCCTGGCCGGTATCCATGCCGCCCTCAGCCATGCTCCCACTGATCTGGTGTTTGTCGTGGCCTGCGATATGCCATACATAAGCCCTGCCGTTGTCCGGCATCTGTGCGGATTGACGGATGGTCGCGACGCCGTGGTGCCGGGGAGTCCGGACGGAATCGAACCGCTGCATGCCATATACCGCCGCAGTTGCCTGCCGGTCATGGAGCAGATGCTCGGCCGGGGAGAGAAGCGGATACGGGATCTGCTGAATCAGGTGGAAACCTGCCGCCTGTCCTGGGATGAGCTGTCTGGCCTGCCCGGCGCGCGGCAGAGTTTCCTCAATCTCAATACCCCCCAGGAGTTTGCAACCGTTCTTCAAGAGCTCTGACCACCCGTTCAAGCACTTCCCCCCATGTTCCACGCTGTTCCTGCCGGTACAGCCGCATCCCCGGATACCAGGGACAGTCCTCCCGTAGCAGCCCCCAACGCCAATCCGGTGCAAACGGCAGCAGTATCCAGGTTTCCTTCCCCAGCGCCCCTGCCAGATGGGCCACCGAGGTGTCGATGGTGATGACCAGATCAAGTTGGGCGATTAACGCTGCGGTGTCGCCAAAGTCCCTGATCAGCATGGTCAGGTCGGTCAGTGGCAGCAACAGTTTTTCATACTGCTCCCCCATCTGGAGCGACACAAACTCAATTCCCGTTACATCGGCAAGTGTGCCCAGCAGGCTGGCTGGTACCGTGCGTCCCGGATCAGGATAGGTCTTGCCTGCCCAGCAGATACCGGCTCGCAACCGGTTGCCGGCCGGCAGTACGCTTTTCCAGAAGGGCAGCCGGTCTGCCGGTGGCCCAAGGTAGGGAAGTGCGGCAGGGATGGTTTCCAGGGTCGTGGCGAACAGCAGGGGCAACGAGAGTAAGGGCAGGTGGCAATCAAAGAGGGGCAGCGGCTGCCCCAGGGGTATGACGGTTATACGGCGGTCCAGGGTTTTCATGAGCCGGACCAGGGGAGGATGGCAGGCAAACAGGACGTTGAACCCCCGTTCGCACAAAAGCGGCAGATAGCGGCAGAACTGGATGGTGTCACCGAAGCCCTGTTCGGCATGGATCAGGATGGTCCTGTCCGATGCCGCTTCTCCCAGCCATTGGGGCTGGCTGAAGCGGTGCAGCGGCGAGGTAAACCCCCGTTTTTTCCAACGCCATTCATACTCCTGCCAGCCTTCCGGATAGTTTCCCCGTAAAAGCAGCAACAGGGCCCGGTTCCAGTGGGACTCGGCATGATCGGGATACTGTTCGAGAACCATTCCGGTTGTTGCCAGGGCTTCATCGATCTGTCCCAGGGCTTGCAAACAGGTAGCCAGGGCAACCTGCGCATCGTACAGGCCGGGCATGAGTTGCAGGGCCTGCCGGTAGCTTTGGGCAGCATCCTCAAACTGCGCCATCTCCAGCAGGGTGTTGCCCCGGTTGTTCCAGAGCAGCGCCTGTTCCGGCCAACGGACAAGGGCGGCATCATACAACGCCAGCGCCTGCTCAAGACGTCCGGCATCGTGCAACGCCGCCCCTTCCTGTAATGTCAGGTCAAGCTCACTCATCAGGGGCTCCAGATTCAGATAAGCTTCTTGATCTTCACCAGGCTCTCCTCCAGCACCTTCTTCTTGTCCGTTACCTCGGCCAGCTTGGCCTTTTCCTTGGCCACGATATCAGCCGGGGCGCGGTCCACGAAGCTCGGGTTCTCCAGCTTTTTCGAGAACAGTTCGATTTCCTTGTCTAATTTGGCGATTTCCTTCGAGAGCCGTTTTTCCTCCTCGGCCACATCCACCAGCCCTTTCAGCGGCACGTAAACCTGGAATTTTCCGGCAGGCTGGATGGCGGCATCTTCCGGTTGCGGCAGGTTGCGACCGATGGTCAGCTCCCCCACCCTGGCCAGAACCCGGATCTTGTCGGCAAATTCAGTTGCCAGCTCTTCCGCGACACGCACCGACGCGGAAAGGGTAACGGCAATCTCCCGCGACGGCGGCACCTCCATCTCGCCCCGGATGGTGCGGATGGCGGATACCACCTCCATGACCTGCTCCATCCGTGCCGCATCGTCCTCAAACTGCCAGTCGCCACGGAAAAGGGGGTAGGGAGCCAGCATGATGGTAGTGGACCAGACACCTGCGGAGCCGCGCAAAGAGCAGTGAGTGCCCTTGGGCAACGCCTGCCAGATCTCTTCGGTGATAAACGGCATGATCGGGTGCAGGAGCCGCAAAAGGTGCTCCAGCACGGTCCAGAGAACATGCTGGGTGACGGCCCGTCGCTCCTGATCTTCGCTGTGCAGGTCCTGTTTGGAAAGCTCCAGGTACCAGTCGCAGAACTCGCTCCAGGTGAACTGGTAGAGGGTCATGGCCGCCTCGTTGAAACGGTACTCCTCAAGGGCGCGGCCGGTCTCGCGGGCAGTCTCGTTCAGGCGATGCAGAATCCATTTGTCAGCCGCCGAGAGCTTCAGGCTACCCGGCTTGAAGGCATCCGGGTCATACCCTTCCAGGTTCATAAGCGTAAAACGGGCCGCGTTCCAGACCTTGTTGCAGAAGTTGCGGTAGCCGGAGATACGCTCCTCGGCAAGCTTGATATCCCGTCCCTGGGCGGCAAAGGCAGCCAGGGTAAAGCGGAAGGCATCGGTACCGTACTGGTCGATCACGGTCAGGGGGTCGATGACATTGCCCTTGGATTTGGACATCTTCTGTCCCTGGGCATCCCGCACCAGAGCGTGGATGTAAACATCCCTGAACGGGACTTCATCCATGAAATGCAGTCCCATCATCATCATGCGGGCCACCCAGAAGAAGAGGATGTCGAAACCGGTTACCAGGCAGGAGGTGGGATAGAAGGTGGCCAGTTCCGGGGTTTTCTTCGGCCAGCCCATGGTGGAGAAGGGCCAGAGGGCCGAGGAGAACCAGGTGTCCAGCACGTCGGTCTCCTGGCGGATTTCGTCGCTGTCGCAATGGCTGCAGCGGGTCGGGTCTTCCATGGACACGGTAACCTTGCCGCAGTGATCACAGAACCAGGCCGGAATGCGGTGGCCCCACCAGATCTGGCGCGAGATGCACCAGTCGCGGATGTTTTCCATCCAGTCGTAGTAGGTGTTTTCCCACTGTTTGGGCAGAATGCGGGTATGGCCATCCTTCACCGCTGCCAGGGCCCGCTCGGCCAGCGGCCCCACCTTGACATACCATTGCAGCGACAGGTACGGTTCCACCACGGTCTTGCAGCGGTAGCAGCCGCCGACGGACAGGCCGTGGTCGTCGATCTTGTCCAGCAGCCCGGCAGCCTCCAGGTCTTCAACTATTTTCCTGCGGGCGGCAAAACGCTCCATTCCCTCGTACTGGTGACCGGCAGCGTTGATCACGCCGGACTCGTCCAATACGTTGATCTTGTCCAGACCGTGACGCACCCCCACCTCAAAGTCGTTGAAGTCATGGGCCGGGGTGATCTTGACCACACCGGTGCCGAACTCGCGGTCCACATACTCATCGGCCACCACCGGAATCTCGCGGTTCACCAGCGGCAGCAGCACCTTTGCGCCATGCAGGTCGGCGTAGCGCTCATCCTCAGGATGCACGGCAACCGCCGTATCCCCCAGCATGGTTTCCGGGCGGGTGGTGGCCACGGTGACAAAGCGTCCCGGCTGCCCCACCACCGGGTAGCGGATATGCCAGAGATGCCCTTTCTTCTCTTCGTGCTCCACCTCAATGTCCGACAGGGCGGTGTGGCAGCGGGGACACCAGTTGATCAGGCGGTTGTCACGGTAGATCAGGCCGTCTTCATACAGCTTTACAAAGACGGTGCGCACCGCCTTTGACAGCCCTTCATCCATGGTGAACCGCTCACGTCCCCAGTCGCAGGAGGCGCCCAGGCGCTTCAGCTGGCCGATGATCTGGCCGCCGGATTCGGTTTTCCATTTCCAGACCCGCTCGATGAACGCCTCACGGCCCAGGTCGTGACGGTCCGCCCCTTCGGCGGCAAGCTGGCGCTCCACCACGTTCTGGGTGGCGATACCGGCATGGTCGGTGCCGGGCATCCAGAGCACGTTGTGTCCCTGCATCCGCTTCCAGCGGCAGAGGATGTCCTGCAGGGTATTGTTGAGGGCATGGCCCATATGCAGGGCGCCGGTGACATTGGGGGGGGGGATGACGATACTGTAGGCCGGTTTCTCCGATTGACCGGCGGCGCTGAAACAGCCCTTGTCCAGCCATTCCTGGTACCAGCGTTGTTCCACATCATGGGGTTCATACCCCTTGGCAAGTTCCCTGATTGACATCTGCCTACCCCCTGCTTCCAGTTCTGATTATCAAAATTTATTTTTATATACCGTTGCTGCTACAGGGTCAAGGGGGCTGCATCCATCGAAAGCCGGTCGTACAAAATCAGGACTGATCGCATGAATTCATATTTACGATTTGACTACCATCGGTTGATTGGTAAAATACATAATAGACGCAGTCCGTTATTTGAAATCGAAAGGAGGTGAGAAACATGGAACAGGACAGGATCAAGTCTATTCTGGCAGGCATGGGAATGGCCGGTCTGATTGCAGGCACGGCGCTTTCTGTTCCGGCGGTTCAGGCAGCCAGCGGCTGAGGCGGAAAATCGGGTGCCGGGAGCACCCAGCAAAAACCGTCCAGTAGTGGCTGAGGCGGAACGAGCGGTACCGTGAGTACCGACAAGGAAAAAGAAGCGGAAAAGGCAAAAGCGGCAAAGGATGCAAAGGAAAAGGGAAAAAAGAAAGAGGTCAAGCCTGATCAGAAACCGGAAAAGAAACCGGGTAACAGTGGCTGAGGCTAGGACATTGACGGCGCCGTGAGCGCCGCAGGATCAAGGAAACAATTTATCAAGGCCGGGCGTCATGCCCGTTTTGCCTGACGCCCGGCCCAGGCAACCCGAGCCATGCATATAGAATCCGACATTATCTTTGCCACCTCAATGCAGCTGCTGGAAGAACGTGACCGGCAGTTTCTGCGTTGTGCCCTTGCCGGAGTCCGCGATCCTGACATGATCCCGGTCCTGCTTGAGCAAGCGGCGGTCACTGCACAGTTTCCCTGGCTGTCGGATCTTGCCCGGCTCGAATGTGCCATACATCAGGCTGGAACTGCCAGTATCCCGCAACCGGGGACACTGGACAGTCTGACCATAAACCCGGCGCTCAGGATGGTGCCGGTCAGCTGGCATGGCTTGCCTGAGTTGCTTGCCACCGGCTCTGAAAGCGGTGCAGCGCTTCATCCGGGAGAAGAGATCATTCTGGTATGGCACACTGGAAGTGAAGCAGAGATCCTGACACAACCTGCACAGCCCGGACAACTGCTGGCCCTGAAAATGGTGGCAGAGGGCATAACCCCTGAAAGTGCCGCTGCCTTGCATGACACGCCACAGGCGCTGTTCCGCGCTGCCCTGTATGATGCAACAGCGGAAGGTTTGCTGCTCTCTCCGCCGTCAGCCATCAGGCGTCGCTATCCGGAGGATAATGGCCAGTCTGCGCGTAACCGACCGGAAGTTGAAGTTTTTACCCTGCAATGGCACCTGACCCAGTCATGCGACCTTTCCTGTAAACACTGTTATGACCGCAGCCAGCGCGCCGTGTTTCCGCTTGAACGGGCACATAGCCTGCTGCAGGAGCTTTGCCGCTTCTGCGACCGGCGCTTTGTGCGTCCCCAGGTTTCCTTGAGTGGCGGCAATCCGCTGCTGCATCCGCACTTTTTCGATATCTATCAGGCCGCCGCAGAACAGGGAGTCATGACCGCCATTCTGGGAAATGCCGCTGAACGCTCGACCATTGAACGGCTGGTGCAGATTCAGCAGCCTGCCTTTTACCAGGTAAGCCTGGAAGGACTTGAACAGCACAATGACGCAATCAGGGGTACGGGCAATTTTCAGCGGACGGTGACATTCCTGAAGATGCTTACTGAGTTGGGTGTGCCGAACATGGTGATGCTGACATTAACGCGCGGGAATATGGATCAGGTGCTGCCGCTGGCGCGGCGCCTGGAAGGAATAACCGATGGGCTGACCTTTAACCGCCTGGCCCGTTTCGGAGAAGGAGCAGGGCTGGAACTGCCCACAAAGGATGAATACCGCCGGTTTCTCGAACAGTACCTTGTGGCGGCGGAAACCAGTCCGGTGCTCACCTTCAAGGACAGTCTGATCAACATCGTTCTTGAACAGAACAACAGGCCCCTGTTCGGCGGTTGCACCGGCCACGGCTGCGGCGCGGCCTTCAACTTCGTGGCCATACTTTCTGATGGCGAGGTGCATGCCTGCCGCAAGTTTCCATCGCCCATCGGCAATATTCATGATCAGGGGCTTGAGGAAATTTACCATTCATCCTTGGCGGAGCAGTACCGCAACGGTTCGTCATCCTGTTCCGGCTGTTCATTGCAGTCCGTATGCCGCGGCTGTCCGGCATCGGCTGCCAGCAGCGGCCTTGACCCGTTCCATGACCGGGATCCTTACTGCTTCAGGATGTGGTGATCCACCACCCAGGCGGCAAAGGGGAAACTGCAGGTAAAGGCCGGTGATACGGCATTCAGGATATGTACACTACGGCTGTTCCCCTCCACGGTAAAGTCCATCACCAGTTCCCGCGTAGCAGTATTCAGCAGTTGGGCTCTGATACCGGGTCTGCTCCACTGGTTGAAGCCGCTGGTGTCAATCTGTTTGACCATTCTGGTGGCCAGACCGGTAAAATAGCCCCGGTCATATTTTTTTAACTCTCCGAAGGCAAGGGCGCGGAAGCCGAAGCTGTCCGCCAGGAACAGCCGGGACTCCCAGCCGAGAATCTCCAACAACTCATGCAGGCTGAAGTTCTCCAGCCCCGCGTAATTCTGCCGCCAGAAGGCCGGAATGGCGGTGGGGCCGATCTTGATGGTGCCATCCACGGTGACGGTGTAGTGGACCCCCAGGAAGGGGTTCTTCAGGTTGGGCACCGGGTAGATGTTGGTGCGCACCGGCTTGTCCGGTCCGGTGTACTTGAGGTAGATCCCTTTGAAGGGGATGATGGTGTAGTTTTTGGAAAAACCGTAGTCGCGGGCAATCCGGTCGGCGTACAGACCGGCGGCGTTGATGGTCATGCCTGCCTCAATTATCGTGCCGCCGCTGGTGACGATAGCGCTGTCTCCCTGCCGCTGCAGGTACCCCTGGCTGAACAGGAAACGCACCCCGGCAGCCTCCAGGTCTTCCTTGAGGACGTGGCAAACCTGGGCCGGATCAACCGTGGCAGTGGTGGGGGAGTAGAGGGCAATCTGCGTGGTCCGGGCGTTGGGATCGATCCCCGCCAGTTCCTGTTCATCAATGATCCGCACATCAACGCCGTTTTTTTCACCCCGGCGCTGCAATTCCCGCACGCCGTCAATCTCGCTCTCATCCGAGGCCACCACCACCTTGTGGCACTCGTTGATGGCCAGTCCGCGGCTTTTGACATACTCCTTCATCAGCCGGTTGCCGTCGCGGGTGAAGCGGGCCTTCAGGGAGTCCGCAGAATAATAGAACCCGGCGTGCAGCACACCACTGTTGCGACCGCTGCCGTGGAAACCGGTATCCGGTTCCTTTTCGATAACCAGGATGGAGGCCCCGGGAAAACGGGTTTTCAGTTCGCGGGCCAGGGCCAGGCCGATGATACCGGCCCCGATGATCAGGTAGTCGGCACGCCGGGTGCTGTTCACAGCCGTACCGGATGTTGGCGGGAGAGTGTAAGGAAGTTACCCAGCAGTTCCATTCCCCCCTCGGTCAGGATTGATTCCGGATGGAACTGCACCCCCCAGACCGGCAGATTGCGATGGCGCATTCCCATGATCTCGCCGTTCTCTACCCAGGCGGTCACCTCCAGACAGTCCGGTAGTGAGGAACGCTCCACCACCAGCGAGTGGTAGCGGGTGGCGTTGAAGGGGTTGGGCAGCCCGGCAAATAGTTCTTTGTCGTTGTGCAGGATCGGCGAGGTCTTGCCGTGCATCAACGACACACTGCGCACCACCCTGCCGCCAAAGGCGCTGCCTATTGACTGATGGCCCAGACAGACCCCCAAAAGTGGGATCTTTCCGGCATACTCGCGGATCGCTGCCACCGAGATACCGGCCTCTTCCGGCGAACAGGGGCCGGGGGAGACCACGATCCGTTCCGGTCGTATGCTGGTAATGTCGGATATCGTGATTTCGTCGTTGCGCACCACCTTCACCTCTTCCCCCAGTTGTGCAAGGTACTGGACGATGTTGTAGGTAAAGGAGTCGTAATTATCGATCATGAGCAGCATAGTGCGTATAACTTTCTGTCAGGGAATATTTGAAATAAGCAAGGAACCGTCTGCCAGAACTTCCTTGCGGAATCTGGCGCGCGATTGGGTGTGCGGTGCTGCTGATGCCATTTTTACGCTGTTGCCCGGCATGAATGCGGCTGTTATGTTGCTGCCGGACTGCCATGCTTCAAAGTGCACATGGGGGCCGGTGGAACGTCCCGTGCTTCCGGCCAGAGCGATGGTCTCGCCCTTTTTGACGGTCTGGCCCTGTTCCACGACATTTCTGCTGTTGTGGCCGTGCAGCGTAATCATGCCATTGGCATGCTCCAGGAGCACCGTCCAGCCGTATCCCGAGCGCAGTCCGGCATAGATGACACTGCCATCCGCCACAGCCTTGACCGGTGTTCCTTCGGGCACTGCGATATCAATACCATTGTGACGCCGCCAGACGCCGTCTATGGGGTCGATCCGCATGCCGACTCCAGACGTGATCGGCCCTGAAACCGGTAATGCGGTCTCAATGACGCCGCCTTTGGCACTGTCCTGATGCAATTGGTTCTGGACTGTTTTGTCAATAATTTCCCGGAGAGAGGGGGGAGATTTACGTGAGGTTTCCGAAGACATCTGACGGGCGGTTTTGTGGGAAGGCTGTTTACGGTTGCTGCTTTTGATAACCACCTGGGCATCTTTCTGATTGGGGGCGTCGGTGAAGGTTTCAACACCATCAATGGTGACAAAGCGGTAAATATCTGCCAGACTGTGAACAGGTACCAGTGCGGTGAATATGACAACTATTGCAATACGTATATTCTGCATCATGCACCCTTATGGCTGCGAACTCATTGCTACTTGATTACTACTGGAATAACCTACTGTATCCGGCTGCACTGGTCAACGGAATTCCAGCAATAATCACGAGGATATGACATTATATGCCGCTTGCATATTATGATAAGGTTATTCGAGGCACTGAAAAAGAGGACTTCCATCTTATTGTGCAGTTTCTGAAAGAGATGGTTGGGGAAACTTTTTCATTCCTTAATTATTACAAGGAAATCCCGGTGTCGTACGATGCCCGCCTGCTTTCGGTGGAACATGATATGGCCGAGTTTGAAATTCATGACTACCAGGCAAAGGTCATGGCGCTTGAAAAGAAAGTCCTGATTCACTCCCACCCCAGTATTCCCGTGGATGAAGACCTGGTTGGAGAGGTTTTTTACGTCAGCGTTGCCCGAAAACGAGCCATTCTGACACGCTTTCACTATGCAAAAATCCGCTCTGAGCTGCGCCGGTTCGTCAGGGTCTGTCTTGAGGGGCGGCATGCTGATGTGGATATTCACCTGGGGGATGGCGCAGCAGTTCTTCCGGCTTCAATAACCGATATATCGCTTGGCGGTATAGCTCTGCTGCTCTCCGATAAAACCGGGCTGGAATCCGGTCAGAATGTCAACCTGATCCTCAAACTTGAATCCCCTGATACCGCAGAAATTTCAGAGATTGGTGCACTTTGCACCATCGTGCGGGTGACGGGAGGCAATCCCCCCTATACCTGTATTGCCGAGTTTCATTCAGATCGTCATTCACAGCAGGCCCTCGCCTACTATATCAACCAGCGTCAGGTTGAGATCATTAAAGAGCTTAAAGAGTTGGCAGCCTGATTATTGGTTGGCTGGATTTGCTTTTTTGTTGTGCAATTATTGTTTGCGTGATCAAAAATTAGGCACAGGCATTGTGTGCGAATTGGCAGGAATGAAAGCAATAGTATTCCAGATCAAGGGGTTATGGTCATCACTGTAATTGGCAGCATGCTTGCATGGAATCAGATGAAAAAAATCTCTCAAAACATGCACGTCATTAGATTCTGATACAGGTCCGACCAAGGAAGGAGGTACAGCGTGAAAAAAGTTGAGGCAATCATTAAACCGTTCAAACTTGATGAGGTTAAGGAAGCTTTGAACGAGATCGGCATCCAGGGGATCACCATCAGTGAGGTGAAGGGATTCGGTCGTCAGAAGGGCCACACCGAGCTGTACCGTGGCGCCGAGTATGTGGTTGATTTTATTCCCAAGATCAAGCTCGAAATCATCGTGAGCGACGCAGTCCTTCCCAAGGTAGTCGAGGCTATTGAGACGGCAGCAAAAACCGGCAGAATTGGTGATGGAAAAATATTTATCACCCCGGTTGAGGCTGTTATCCGGATACGAACTGGTGAAACCGGTGAAGATGCTCTGTAACTGGCGTAACGGTATACTCTGTACATACATTACACTGAAAGGAGAAGTTTGATGAACCCGAAACAAGTAGTGGAGTTTGCCAAGGAAAACGGCGCATTGATGGTTGATTTCAAGTTTATGGATTTTGTGGGTATCTGGCAGCACTTTACCGTTCCCATGAGTGAATTTGGTGAAGATACCTTTGAAGAAGGCCAGGGCTTTGATGGTTCTTCCATTCGTGGCTGGCAGCCGATTCATGCCTCCGATATGATCATTCTGCCGGATCCGGACACTGCCAAAATGGATCCTTTTACTGCTATTCCAACCCTTTCTCTGATCTGCAACATCTTTGATCCGATTACCAAGGAAGATTATAGCCGTGACCCCCGTAACATCGCCCGTAAGGCCGAGGCCTACCTGAAGTCGACCGGTATCGGCGATACTGCCTATTTTGGCCCTGAAGCTGAATTCTTTATCTTTGACGAGGTTCGCTATGACTCCAGTTCCAACCAGTCATTCTACATGGTTGACTCTGTTGAAGGCACTTGGAACACTGGTCGTGAAGAGTTCCCTAACCTGGGCTACAAGCCGCGTCACAAAGAAGGATACTTCCCGGTTTCTCCCACTGATTCCCAGAATGATCTGCGGAATGAAATGGTTATGGAGCTGCAGAAGGTTGGTATTCGCGTAGAGTGCCAGCATCATGAAGTTGCCACCGGTGGTCAGGCTGAAATTGACATGCGTTTTAACTCATTGGTCGCCATGGCTGATGATCTGCAATGGTTCAAATATATTATCAAGAACGTAGCCAATCGTAACGGCAAGACCGTTACCTTTATGCCCAAGCCGCTTTACGGTGACAACGGTTCCGGTATGCACTGCCACCAGTCCATCTGGAAAGACGGCCAGAACCTGTTTGCCGGTGACAAATACGGCGGACTTTCCCAGATTGCCCTCTGGTACATCGGCGGTATCATCAAGCATGCCAAGGCTCTTTGCGCCTTTACCAACCCCACCACCAACTCCTACAAGCGCTTGGTGCCGGGTTTTGAAGCTCCGGTGAATATGGCTTATTCAAGCCGTAACCGTTCCGCTTCTTTGCGTATTCCGATGTTCTCCACCAATCCCAAAGCAAAGCGGATTGAATATCGTACTCCCGATCCGTCAGCCAACGGTTACCTGGCCTTTGCCGCCATGCTGATGGCAGGCCTTGACGGTATCGAGAACAAGATCGATCCGGGCCAACCGCTGGACAAGGATATTTACGGTCTGTCCCCTGAAGAACTGAAGGACATCCCGTCCGCTCCCGGCAGCCTGGATGAGGCGCTGAAGTGCCTTGAGGCTGATCATGAGTTCCTGTTGAAAGGTGATGTCTTTACCACAGACGTTATCGAGAAGTGGATCGAGTACAAGATGGAAGCTGAAGTTAATCCGGTTCGTATGCGTCCGGTGCCGCTGGAATTTGCACTGTACTACGACATCTGATTTTAATCTGTTGTAATGAACGCAGTGCGAAGGGCGGGGGATACTCCCGCCCTTCGTGCTTTCGTTTTGGGGCTAATTGACTTCATGGCGGGCTTCTGCTAGAACCAATGCCTCTAACGAAGACAGGAAAAACTGATAATGATCGAAAATATACTGTTCAAGTTGTCCATAATGCTGGTTCCCGGTTTGCTGGCCATTACCTGTCATGAAGTTGCCCACGGTTTCGTCGCTTGGCGCTATGGTGATCCCACCGCCCGGATGTTGGGGCGTCTGACGCTAAATCCCCTCAAGCATATTGACATATTCGGTACGTTGATGTTGGTAGTGGTGGGAATCGGCTGGGCCAAACCGGTGCCGGTGGTGATGGAAAACCTGCGCAACCCCAAACGGGATATGATCTGGGTTTCTGCTGCCGGACCGGTCACCAATATCGTACTGGCCATCCTGTCGGCACTGCTATTGCGCTTTCTGAACATGCTGCCGTCAGGTGGTGAAGAATCTAATTTTGTACTTATGCCTCTGATGTACATGGTCAGCTTTTCGGTCTATATCAACTTGCTCTTGGCATTCTTCAATATGGTGCCGATTCCGCCGCTGGATGGCGGGAGAGTCCTGATGGGCGTCTTGCCCCATCGCCAAGCCATGACACTGGCCCGTATTGAACCCTATGGCATGATCATTATCATTGCACTGGTCTTTTTTACGCCGGTATTTTCACACATTCTGATGCCGCTGCTTTCCGTCGGCATCAAGCTGCTGGCCGGTCCGTATAGTGCGCTGGTGTACAAGGCAGCAAGTTTCAGAGTTATGTAATTCGGCTCTTTGACGTACTATTAAGTACGCCTGCTTGATCTGGAATTGGAATAATCTCTTGGTAAGGTGAAAACAATGCAAAAACAGCGCGTCGTCAGCGGCATGCGCCCCACCGGGCGTCTCCATATCGGCCATTATCACGGTGTCCTGGAAAACTGGGTCAAGATTCAGGAGCAGTTTGACTGTTACTTTTTTGTGGCCGACTGGCATTCCCTGACTACCGAATATGCCGATACTTCCGGCATCAAGGATTCGACCCGCGAGATGGTGCTGGACTGGGTCGCCTTCGGACTCGATCCTGAAAAGTGCCTGATCTTCGAGCAGAGTCAGGTGGCCCAGCACGCGGAACTGAACCTGATCCTGGGCATGATTACCCCGGTATCCTGGCTGGAACGCAACCCGACCTACAAGGAGATGCTGGACAACATTGAGCAGCGCGACCTGACCACCTTCGGTTTCCTGGGCTATCCGGTGCTGATGGCTGCCGACATCATCGTCTACAAGGCCACAAGGGTGCCGGTGGGGCATGACCAGTTGCCGCATCTGGAGATCACCCGTGAGATCGCCCGCCGTTTCAACCACCTCTATAACTGCCAGGTGTTCCCGGAGCCGGAGGCGCTGCTGACGGAAACCCCCAAGCTACTGGGGCTGGATGGTCGCAAGATGAGCAAGTCCTACGGCAATTCCATCTACCTGTCCGAAACAGCCGAAGAAACTGCCGCCAAGATTAAGGGGATGGTCACCGACACCCAGCGAGTGCGCCGTGCCGATCCCGGCGACCCTGACCAGTGCGTGGCCTTTAACCTGCATCGTATTTATGTGCCGCAGGATAAGTTGGATGAGATCATCCCGGCCTGCAAAAATGCGTCAATCGGCTGTGTGGATTGCAAAAAAATACTGAGCCAGCACCTTAATGAGCGTCTGGCGCCATTCCGGGCGCGGCGTGAGGAGCTGTCCGGCGATGTCTCCTTCGTGGATGACCTGCTGGTTGAAGGAAGCCGCAAGGCGTCTGCCGTTGCAGCGCTGACCATGAACGATGTCCGGTCGGCGCTGAGGGTCTAGTGACGTCGGAGCCCGAAGCAAGCACGGGGCTGTTTGAGGGGGACGATCAAAGCTACAGTGTCAAGCTGGATGTCTTTGAAGGCCCCCTTGATCTTTTGCTGCACCTTATCCGCAAGAACGAACTGGATATCTACGACATTCCCATCGCCCTGATCACCCGCCAGTACCTGGATTATCTCAAACTTCTGAAAGAACTGAACCTGGACCTGGTGGGGGACTTCCTGGTCATGGCTTCAACCCTGCTGCAGATCAAGTCGCGGATGCTGCTGCCCGTTGATGAGGGCGAAGAAGGGGAGGGGGAGGAGCAGGAAGATCCCCGTGCCGAGCTGGTGCGCCGTCTGATCGAGTATCAGCGCTACCGGGATGCCGGTCTTGAACTGGGAACACGGGAACTGCTGGGCCGGGAGGTGTTTGTCCGCCCGGTTGACGATGCCGAGCTGGCCGGTCTCGGGCCGGATGAAGGGCCGCTGGAGCTTGATCTGTTTGAGCTGACCGAGGCCTTCCGTCGCTTGCTGGCGCGCTTGCCGGTGGCCAGGGCCCATGAGGTGGCTGCCCAGGAAACCTTAAGCATCGTTGATGCCATCAACGAGATTCTGACCCTGTTGCAGGAGGGGCAATCCCTTGATTTTGAGGAGCTGTTCCGGGATGATCTGAGCCGCGAACGGATGATCGTCTCCTTTCTTGCGCTGCTGGAACTGTGTCGTGTCAAGCTGGTGAAGGTCATACAAAACAACCGTTATGGCCCGATCCATATTTTTCCGGCGGTATCGCCCACTGACCCGGATGGAGCTGGTGATGACGAACCTGACCCTTAACGCCATTGTGGAAGGGCTGATTTTTGTATCGGATGTGCCGGTCACCCTTGACCGGCTGACCGAGTTGTTGCCCGAATATGACCGGGCTGCCGTGCGGATTTCCCTGCAGGAGTTGCGGGATGATTACCAGCAGCGGGGATCGGGGATTCAGTTGATCGAGGTGGCCGGTGGCTGGCAATTACGGACTTCTTCTGACCTGACCCCCTACCTGTCGCGGCTGGTGAAGGGCAAGCCGGCCCGCTTCTCCCAGTCGGCCCTGGAGACTCTGGCCATCGTGGCCTATCGCCAGCCCATTACCCGCCAGGAGATCGAATACCTGCGCGGCGTGGATACCGGGGCGGTGCTGAAGACGCTGCTTGAGAAACGGCTGGTCAAGATACTGGGTAAAAAAGACATCCCTGGCAGGCCGATCATTTACGGCACCACCAGGGAGTTTTTGGAAGTGTTCAATCTGAAGGATCTGAAAGGTTTGCCCACCCTGCGTGAAATCAGCGCCCTGGATGAGGCCCCGGCCTTTGAGGTACAGGAAGAGTTGCCGCTGCTGTCCGGCGAAGGTTCCTGACCGGCTGTCCTGCTCCGCTACGGCAGCCTGACAATCCCGTAAAGATAGGCAAAACGGTTGTCCGGTTCGCTCCAGATGGAAAGCGCACTGTGGTTGAACTTTGCATTCAAATCTTTCTGGGGAGGCCAGGGGTTTAGCTGCACCGTCACCGGCCGCTTACCGGAAATGGCCACCACCGAAGGCTCGTACCAGTCGCTCCGTTCTCCGGGCGCATAGACCGCCCATGATTCACGGTCGGTCTTGAAAACCACCCTGCCACTGTCGTCAACGGCGATCAGCATCAGTCCGTAACTGCCTCCCCGCCGTCCCCCCACCGTGAATACATCCCCGTCTTTCAGGAAAGCCCGGGCCGAGAAGGCAGGTTTCGGTGCTTCATCCGGTCTGGTTTTGAAGGAGGGGGTGTAGTTTCTGAGCGGTTGCCCGTTCAAGTACACATCAGCATCATCGGCCATATGCCAGAAAACCGTGACGGGCAGTCCTTCACCATCAGAAGCGTATCCGGCGGATGGTGGCATGGCACCTGCCGTTTCTCTGCCAAACACTTCCACCTCAGCCAGTGACAGCCAGTTCTGACCGGCCAGTTGCACCCGTACATACCGTCCTTGTGCAGGAACCGGTATGGAGATTTCCCGGCCTGCCGCACCGGCCAGATGATGCTTCCAGATGGCTGGATCGTTCAGCGCCTGCTGGAGGCTGTTGCCGGGAAATGGGTGATCTGAAACCATGACATACAGATTGGAAAGCCGCTCACTGCAGCAGTCGGTGCGGTTCCAAAGTTTGATTTCTGTGAGTTGTTTCCGGGAGCCAAGGTCAACTTCCCACCATTCATTGGGGGAATTGTTGGTATGGGTGACACTGTTGGCCCAGTAGTTACCCTCCCGGTTGCCGTCAACCGCCCGCTCTGCTGGGCCGCCATAGCCTGTGCTTGATTGACTCGCCTGTTTTTTCAGTGACAGATTGCGGACAGGGTCGTGCGGGGTAGGTGCGGGCTGATAGCCGGAAGCGCTGACAAAGGGATCGGGGGTCGGGCTGTCCAACAGCTCCGCAGTCCAGGGGTAACTGCCTGCTCCCCCCTGGCTGAAGATGCCCTGCATGCGTCCTCCTTCAATAACCCCCAGATATTTCTGATCTGCAGCAGCCCGGCGGAAGAAAATGGCGTTGCGGTAGACCCGCAGGTCCAGCATCTGCTCCCAGGAGCCGTGGAGCTTGAAGCGGCCTGCGTAGTTGTCCGGCGTTCCGCTCAGCTCCATGACCCCGCGATAACTGTTGAAATTGATCTTCCATTGCTCAGCCAGGGCGAAACTGGCTAGAGAAACAAGAGTAAACAGCAGACAGACAATAATCCGTAAACCCGTTTTCATGATCTCCTCCTTTCAGATCCATGGTTTCTCATCCGCAATTTCCGGATGGAAACTCATTATGGTTCTTGTAGCACTGAACCGGATGATTGCAAGTAGGCTGGACTGATACTCTGCGGAAAATTTAGGAAAAAGCGATGGATGACGGGATGGAGAGGGCAAGCGGGGTATTTAGCGGATTGCGCTGGTGGTCAGCAGGGGGTGGTGCTCTGCTGTCTCCTGAAAATAGCGGTAACAATGCCGATAATGTGGAAACCCGGTGCGCCATGGCGGACAAAGACCGGGTCAAAACAGGGGTTTTCCGGTTGCAGACGGATGAAGCCCTGCTCGTGAAGGCAGCGGCGCACCATGGTTTCACCGTTCAACCAGACCACGACGATATCGCCGTTTGTGGTGTCCCGTGACGAAGGCCTGACCAGCGCCAGGTCCCCTTCGTTGATTCCGGCACCGCGCATGGCATCTCCCAGCACCTTCAGCATGAAGCGTGCGCCGCTCATCCTGCCGAAGTGATCAAGGGAAACCTGCTCTACGGTGTCTTCCGGGTCCGGCTCCTGCATGCCGGGCTCGGTCTGCTCAACCACGGGCAGCTGGAAATAGCAGTGATTCCAGTCCACTCCCGGCAGGCACTCCTGCTTCCAGACAGTTCCTTCGGCAAGCACGGCAATTGCCGGGGAGCGCGTACCTTCACGCCGGATGTAGCCCTTGCGCTCCAGGGCATTCAAGTGCTGCACCACCGGCAGGGTGCCGGTAAGGCCCAGCAGGTCGGCAATCTCCCTGACTGAGGGGGAACGCCCCTGTTGGCTCAGGTGATTATTGATCGTGGTCAGAACTTCCTGCTGACGGCGGGATAACGGCTCCATGACGGCCCCTTGGCGGCGATGTTCTGGCAGGTTGCTGAAAACGAAGTTTCAGCGCAGCTAAAAACAGCCATCTCGCCGCCGTCCTCGAAAGCCCCTTGTGACTTCGGCCTGCGGCCTCACCCTTCGGGCGCCTTCGCGGTCCAATTTCGCAAGCGAAATTGTGCGGCGTAGCGCTGCTACGCCTCCGCAGGGCTTGTCTGCGGGTGCGACGATCTGACTATTTTTGAGCAACCTTGGTTTGTCAACGGTTTTAGTAATATGACCTGTGGCGCTGCTTGTCAATGGTCTGCATCAGTGTACCGCCAGTTTTCCATCCTCCATCACTACCCGCAGGGTGCCGCCGTCTCCCACCTGGCCGGAGATGATGGCGCGGGCCACCCGTGTTTCCAGTTCCCGCTGGATGTAACGTTTCAGGGGGCGTGCGCCGTACAGCGGGTCATAACCGGCCCGTGCGATCTGCTTCAGCGCCTCGTCCGCTATCTCCAGCGTAATTCGGTGTTCCTTCAACCGTTCAATCAGTTGCTGTGCCAGCAGTCCGGCGATGCGGGCCACTTCGTCCAGGTGCAGCGGTTTGAAGAGCACAATGTCATCCACCCGGTTCAAAAATTCAGGACGGAAGGCTCCTTTCAGTTCGTTCATCACCGCGATGCGGGCGCTTTCCCGGATATCACCATCCGGGGTGATCCCTTCCAGCAGGTGATGGGCGCCGATGTTGCTGGTCATGATGATCACCGTATTCTTGAAGCTGACGGTGCGGCCATGGCTGTCGGTGACCCGACCATCATCCAGTATCTGCAAGAGGATGTTGAACACATCGGGGTGAGCTTTTTCGATCTCGTCAAAGAGCAGCACGCAGTATGGTTTGCGCCGCACCGCCTCGGTCAGTTGCCCCCCTTCCTCATAGCCCACATAGCCGGGAGGAGCACCGATCAGCCGCGACACCGCAAACTTTTCCATATACTCGGACATGTCGATGCGCACCATGTTCTCTTCCGAATCGAAGAGCGATTCGGCCAGGGTGCGGGCCAGTTCGGTCTTGCCCACGCCGGTGGGACCGAGGAAGATGAAGGAGCCGATGGGCCGCTTGGGGTCCTTGATACCGGCCCGGGCGCGCAGCACGGCGTCGGCCACCAGTTGCACCGCCTCGTCCTGACCAATCACCCGCTGGTGCAGAATCTCGTCCAGCTTCAGCAGCTTGTCCCGCTCCGTCTCCACCAGCCGTGTCACCGGGATGCCGGTCCAGCGGGCCACGATTTCGGCGATCTCGTCCTCGGTTACCTCTTCCCGCAACAGCTTCTGGCCCCCCTGGTTGCTGTTCAGGGCCGCTTCCTCATTCTTCAGAGCTGTCTCCAGGCCGGGCAGTTCCGAGTATTTCAGTTTGGAGGCCTGCTCCAGATTGTAGGAGCGTTCCGCCTGTTCTATTTCGCGGCGGGTCTTTTCAAGCTGTTCCCGTAACCCCTGCACCCGCTGGATGGCCACTTTCTCCGAATCGTACTGGGCGCGCATGGTGGCCGCTTTTTCCCGCTCGTCTGATAGTTCCCGGCGTAGCGCCTCCAGTCGGTCCAGGCTGGCCTGATCTTTCTCTCTTTTCAGAGCCTGTTCTTCAATCTCCAGCTGCATCACCCGCCGGGAGATGGTGTCCAGTTCCGATGGCAGCGAATCAATCTCGGTGCGCAGCATGGCGCAGGCTTCGTCCACCAGGTCGATGGCTTTGTCCGGCAGAAAACGTTCGGTGATGTAGCGGTGGGAGAGGGTGGAAGCGGCTACCAGAGCGTTGTCCTGGATTTTTACTCCGTGGTGTACCTCAAAGCGCTCTTTTAAGCCCCGCAGGATGGAAACCGTATCCTCCACAGTGGGCTGTTCCACCAGCACCGGCTGGAAGCGACGCTCCAGCGCTGCGTCTTTCTCGATATTCTGGCGGTACTCGTCCAGAGTGGTGGCACCGATGCAGTGCAGTTCACCCCGGGCCAGCATCGGTTTCAGCATGTTGCCGGCATCCATGGCCCCTTCGGCCTTGCCTGCTCCGACAATGGTGTGCAGCTCGTCGATGAAGAGAATGATCCTCCCTTCGGCCTGTTTGATCTCGTTCAGCACCGCCTTCAACCGCTCCTCGAACTCGCCGCGGTATTTGGCCCCGGCAATCAGCGATCCCATATCCAGGGCAAAGACGGTCTTGTTCTTCAACCCCTCCGGCACATCCCCTTTGACGATACGCTGGGCCAGCCCTTCTACCACGGCGGTCTTGCCCACCCCCGGCTCACCGATCAGTACCGGGTTGTTCTTGGTCTTGCGCGAGAGGATGCGGATCACCCGCCGGATCTCCTCGTCGCGGCCGATCACCGGGTCCAGCTTGTCGGTGCGGGCCATCTTCACCAGATCGCGGCCGTATTTCTCCAGTGCCTCGTAGGTCTCCTCCGGATTGGCCGAGGTGACCCGTTGGTTGCCGCGCACTGCGGTCAGGGCTGCCAGCAGTTTCTCCTGGGTGACGTTGTACTGTTTCAGCAGTTTTCCGGCGCTGCTGCCGTCCCCTTCGGCGATCAGGGCCATCAACAGGTGCTCCACCGAAACGTAGTCATCCTTCAGGCGTGTGGCCTCTGCCTCCCCAGCCACCAGCAGCCTGGAAAAACGCTGCGAAACGTAAATCTTGCCCGGCTCGGCTCCGGGGCCGGAAACCCGCGCACGCCGGTCCAGTTCGGCTTCGGCTGCCGTGCGCAGGCTTTGCAGGTCCACATCCATCTTGGCCAGGATGCGTGGTACCAGGCCGTTGTCCTGGGTCAGCAAGGCCCAGAGCAGATGTTCGCCATCCACTTCCACATGGCCGAAGCCGGTTGCCTTGGCCTGGGCCGCTGCCAGCGCTTCTTGTGATTTTTGGGTGAGCCGATTGATATCCATACCGTTCCTCCGTCAGGGAGCTTTATTGTCCGGGGATGTATGGTGTGCCATGCCCCGTGCTCCTGTCTCTATTGAGGTAAGCATGGAGCACGGGGAAGTCAAGGCGGGTGGGGTGAAATTTGAAATTGGGGCTATTTGATGTTTGCTTCACGGTGCACGGCAAAGGGAGCCCAGGTCTGGTGGATGGACATCACCTCCAGTGTGTTGATGTTGACGTGCGGCGGCTGATCAGCGGCCCAGCGCACGATGTTGGCGATATCGAGGGCGGTCAAAGGCGTGCTGCCTTCGTAGACCTTTGACGCTTTGCCTTCGTCTCCTTTGAAGCGCACGTTTGAAAATTCAGTTTCCGCCATGCCGGGGGCGATGCAGGTGGCCCTGACCATGGTGCCCAGCAGGTCGGCACGCAGGTTGCGGGTGAACTGCTCCACAAAGGCCTTGGTGCCGCCGTAGACATTGCCGCCGGGGTAGGGCCAGGCCCCAGCCGTGGAGCCGATGTTGATCACATGCCCCCGGTTGCGGGCCACCATGCCGGGCAGGATGCAGCGGGTGCAGTACATGACCCCCTTGATATTGGTGTCCACCATGGTTTCCCAGTCGTCCAGCGAGGCCTGGTGAGCCGGTTCCAGCCCCAGGGCCAGCCCGGCGTTGTTCACCAGCAGGTCGATTTCCCGGAACTCCTGCGGCAGATTCTCCACGGCATCCTGCACTGCCTGGCGGTCACGCACATCAAGCTGGATGACGTGGATTCCGGCGGCCTGTCCTTGCAGTTCCCCCTGCAGCTTCAGTAGCGGTTCAAGCCTGCGGGCCGCCAGCACCAGTCGGTCTCCCGCCTCGGCAAACTGCTGGGCGCAGGCAGCGCCAAACCCCGATGATGCGCCGGTTATGAAAACGGTACGTGGTGACATGATGACCTCCTTGATGGTCGATATGGAGTTTTCAGCAACCTGCTACAGCAAACGACAGGCATGGGCGGTCAGCAGCCCCAGGCCGGTGCCCGTCAAGTTGCCCAGGATAGCCAGTAACAGCCCCACCGGAGCCAGCCCCGGCTGATAGACCTCGGCCACCATCGGCGCTGAGGCCACCCCGCCGATGTTGGCCTGGCTGGCGGTTGCCACCAGAAACAGCGGAGCGCGCAGCAGCCGCGCCGCAACCAGCAGGAAAAGGGTATGGACGGCAACAATCACGAAACCGGCCAGGATCAGGCTTAGGGCCGAACCGATGCTGGCCACCGAGGCCCGCGCGCCGATGGTGGTCAGTACGAAATAGAGCAAAAAATAGCCGGTTTTTGAGGCGCCGACCCGTTCCAGCCGCCGTAACGGCGTCAGGGACAGCATGATGCCCAGCAGGGTGACGATAACAATGGTCCAGGTGGCCGTGGAGAGCAGGTCCTTGATCTGGGGCAGTTGCCGGGCCAGAAGTTGGGAAAGTCCGCTGCCCGCGGCAGCCAGAAGCAGGATGGCCGCCAGACCGCCCGGACTGCGCTGTTCCGGTCCGTTGTCACGGCCTTCTTCAATGCGCCTACCCAGGTCGTCAATGATGGCGCGGTCGGTGCGGCTCCAGCGGTCAAAGGTTGCTTGCAGGGTCACCCCTGCCATCAGTATCCCCATCCAGAGGTAGGGAACCACGGTATCGACGATGACCATGGGGGCAAAGATATGGTCCGGTACGGACAGCGCCTCCCTGGCGGCGATCATGTTGGCGCTGCCGCCGCTCCAGGAGGCGGAGAGGGCGCCGAACCCGGACCAGAATTCGGCGCCGACCAGCGGCTTGAACAGGGCGAAGGAGAGTACGGTGCCGACCATGATACCGGCAGCGCCGCTAAAAAACATGGCCAGTGCAACCGGTCCCAGGCGCAGGATCGCCTTCATATCCACCGGCAGCAACACCAGCACCAGACTTGCTGGCAACAGCCAGCGGGTGATGGTGGCGTAGACCGGACTTTGGGGATCAATCAGGCCGAAGGTGGCAACCAGCATCGGCAGGAAATAGATCCAGAACACCGGCGGCAGGAAGGAAAACCAGCCCATTGTCCGTTTATGGCGGGCCAGGCCCAGCACCAGCAGTTCCAGGCCCAGCAGCAGGGCAATGATCAGCAGCGGATGACGGATCATGGTAGAGGTGGTTCAACCCCGATGCCGGGTCCAGCGCCGGAGAGGTTAAATCTGCCGTTGTCGTTGAGGCAGGGGGAATGGGCGAAGGGGCCGTTGATGAAAAAGGTGGTGTCCAGATCGATGAAGTCAAAGCAGCCCATACCGGCGGCAAAATGGGCCGCCGCCGTAATGGCCAGCCCGCTTTCCATCATGGCGCCCAGCATCAGCTTGATGCCGTGTCTGCTGGCAAAGCTGGCTATCTGCGCCGATTCGGCAATGCCGCTTTTCATGAATTTGATATTGATGGCGCTGACGGTGTGCGAGGCGATGGCCCGCTCCGCGTCAGCCAGGGAGCCGACGCTCTCGTCGGCGCAGACCAGGATACCGGCCCGAGCCGCTTCCCGGGTTACCGTGGCCAGTCCCTCCCAATCCCCCTTGGGTACCGGTTGCTCCAGCAGGTCCAGACGGATGCCCGTGGCGTCAAGACGGCGCAGAAAATCCAGCATGCTGTCGGCGTCAAAGCCCATGTTGGCATCGAGAATCAGGGTGCATTCCGGCGCGATGCGGCGTACCGCCCGCACCCGCAACAGGTCCAGCTCCCGGTCCCGGCCGATCTTGATCTTGAAGGCATGAAATCCCAGGGCCGCGTAGCGCCGAGCCGTGTTTTCCGCCTCTTCAAGGCTGCCGATGACAATGGTGATGTCCGTGCTGAAAGAAAGGCGGGGCGTGCAACCGAGGGGCGGGGAGAAGAGCTGATACAGGGGAACGCCCCGTGTGCGTGCCCAGGCATCCAGCAGGGCGGTCTCAAAGGCGGCCAGGGCAGCGTGATTGCCGCTGAATCCGGGGCGAAACTCCTCGATCAGCGCCGGAAGATTGCTGATCCGGCGGTCGGCAAGTTGATTGACGGCAGCCTGCAAGGCATCGCGGCTGCCGGACACGGTTTCGCCGGTGATGTGGCTGGCCACCGCCGCTTCACCGTAGCCGCAGATGCTGCCATCGGTGCGCAGACGCAGAAATACGTTTTCCAGCATATCGTGCTGTCCGGTGGCGATCCTGAACGGTGTCACCAGCGGCGCCGTTTTGATAAACACCTCCGCTTCCCGCACGGTAAACAGCGCTTCAGCCATTTTCCTCTCCTTGATCCTTACCCATCGTCCCGCCGGGCGGAGCATTACCTAATTTCAGCCCGTACGTCAACCGATAACGGAGCGGAGTCAGGCCCCTTCATACAGCCAGAGCTGGGCCTGACGGGGTGGAATGGCAAAACGCAGGGGATCGCTCTCCACCCGCATCAGGTGTCTGTGCAGCAGGCAGCGGTAGGCCCCCTTGTTCAATCCGCCGGTCCGGATAGTGGCGCTGTGCCAGTCGCCGGTCTTGTTGATGGCCACAAAGCCGCTATTTCCCCTGGCCAGCACCAGAAAGCCGTCATCTTCGTACAGCGGCCATTGCGGCTGGCCATGCACCGCGTTGTGAAAGGCCAGCATGGCAACGGTATCGGCCCGCTCCCAGGCGTTGGCCCAGCGGTCATGATCCTGGGGAAAGCGGTCGGCGCTTTCGTTGTGGTCTGAATAGAGCAGTGGCAGACCACCGTCCCGGGCCATGATGTAGACCGTGGCCAGGAATTCGTCCTGTTTGTCCAGCAGTTGCCAGCGGAAAACGTCGTTGTTGGGGATATCGTGGGTTACGCTGATGGTTACCGCACGTGTCCAGGGTAACGCCTGTGCGTAGGCCGCCGGATCAACCAGTTCGCGCAGGCTGCCGCCGGGGGCGAATGCCCGGCGTATGGTCTCGTGTAGCGGGAAGTCATAGAAGGACATGGCGGTTTCATCCAGCAACGGCCAGAGAAAGAGCTGTTCCTCCCGATCATTGGCGGTCAACGACTCGCCGAACAGAAAGCGTCCTTGCAAGTCGCCGCTCTCAAACACCCGGTGGATATGCTCCCCCGGCAGATGTTTGACCGCATCCACCCGGTAGCCGTCAAAGCCCAGGCTGTTCAGGGCGCGCAGGCACTCCCGCTGCTGGTTTACCACATGGTCGTTCAGGTCCAGGTCGGGCAAGCCGGAGAGGGAAAACTCGGTGGACTGGTGCCGACAGAGCCAGTCCTGGATGTTGCCGTTGGTGTTGAAGTCGTTGGGGGTGAAGAGGGGAGTGGAAAGATCGCCGTAGAGACGGTCAGCCTCAAACTCCTTGCGTTCGCGGCGGTAGCGTTCCAGCTCGGCAGCGCCGGGGAAATCCAGCGGATCGGGGCGACGCTCGTTGGCCATGTGGTTGAAGACGATATCGGCAAAGACCCGCACTCCGTGGGCATGCAGCGCTTCGATGGCTGCAATCAGATCGGCCTTGCGCCCCAGATACGAGCGGATCACCCGGTAGTCTCTGGGCTGGTAGCGCTGCCACCACTGCGGTCCGTTCTCGTCGCTGTACAGGGGCGGGGAGAGCAGCACCGCGCCATAGCCCAACTCCGCGATCCGTGGGGCTTTTGCGACAACATCGGCAAATTTCCAGTCAAAGGCATGCAGCATCACGTCATGCATGGCGGTTCCTCGGTACAGCGGGATGGATAGTAGATTTCATGCTTTCAAAACAATTTGTTCTGCTTACTTTTTGCGATCTCCACCCCAGGGACTTTTTAACGGGCCATCGCAGTGGCCATATGTGCCGCTGAAAGTGCTGCCGGAAAAGCGCAGTTCCACTCTGCCCCAGTAGTAACGTCCGTTTTTGGGTGTTGCGCAACGCTCGGCTGATTGGTCCTCAATCCAGTAGCCACTTAGAGTATCGTTCTGCAAGGAGCCGACAATTTCGCCGTTATCGGTGCTGTAGCGTCCGGCTATGCGGTTGCCCTGCTGCCGGAACCTGATCTCTCCCTCTGACGAGTTCCATGCTCCCTCAATGTTGATGCTGTCCGTGTTGATGGCAAAGGGGTCATTTGTGCTTGCGGGAGGGGGTGTGAAGCCTTGTCTGCCGGAGCCGCGTGAGCCATTCCAGGAGCGTGACGGCACTTCGTTACAATAACCCCAGCTTCCGCTAAAACCGTTGCTGCTGAAATTAAAGACGACTCGCCCCCAGTAATAGCGTCCATGCTTGGGGGTGTCACAGCGCTGACCTGCTTTATCTCCAATCCAGAAGCCCTCCAGGACCTGGTTGAACATCAGCCCGATCAGTTCGCCGTTGTCATTGCTGTAGCGTCCGCTTACCCGGTCGCCGGACTGGTTGAGGGTTAAGGCACCTTCAGTGCTGTTGTACGTGCCGGATACGTTGAACGCCTGGCAGATGCCGGGCAGCATCAGGGCAGCCAGCAGTATGGCGGTGGATATCATTCTGTTCATGATTGTTCCTCCTTGTTTGGTCTGATAAACAGGTTTTCTCTACCGTTTGTATCTGTTGCGCTTTCAGATTCATCCAAAGTATAGCAGCAGATTGTGATAAGAAAAGGCATGCACCGCATTTTTCATTCTACGGTAGATCGTTTTTCATGGTAGGCGAACTTTATTTGCTCGGGTCGCTGATTAAACGTCAAAAGCCTTCGAATACTCGAAGGCTTTTGAACGGTCATAAAGGGTTGTGTACTGTCCTCATATTACTTCTGTCCCACAAACAATCCTCCCGCTGTTCTGTCTATTGTTGTGAAGGCCCAGGAGAGAGACGTCTTCGCCTCGTTCACCGTTGCTATACCGGACAGGGCGGTAACAGCCGACAGGCACCGCTCAGTGAATGCAAGATCAAATACTGCCGGATCTGACGTGCGCGGCTGAAGCACCCCGTCGTAACTGCAACCGCTGCTGCTGCTGCCGGTCACGGCACCGTCCTGTGCGATGGTAATGGTTACTATCTTGCTGCCGCCGCTGTAAGTCCCCTGCCAGGTACCGGCAGCATCAGCCAGCTGGGCCACTGTTTCATACCGGTTATTGTAGCTGAGCTGTATACCGGCGCCGACACCGCCGACTGTGACTGTACCGGACAGGAGCGATTTTTCAACGTAGGTGCCGATGATGCTCATCGGGCCGTTTGTGCCGTCCAGCAGGTTGTACTGTGTGCCACTCCCGCTGAAAGCACTGCTGGTCGGCGTGAGCTGGCTCCGGGAGAAGCGGTTGGCGCCGCCTGCATCTTGCTGAACGATCCATGCTTCGCCGCTGCTCAGTACAATGGCTGATGTCGTCGTGCCGTTCTGCGTGCCTGCCCAGAATCCTTTCAGTATCGAGACCGGTACCGGTGGCGGAGGAGCGGGATCGCTGAAATGGATGGACAGAGTACCGGTGGCTGCACCGGCTACCTGGGCAGCAGAACCACCGGTGAACTGTGCATCGCTGAAGATGACGCTCAGGTTCGTGATATCGTTGGCGCTGGTATGGGCAGCCGCCTTGCCGCTGAAGCTTAAGGTGGCGGTGTTGGCACTGGTTTTGATTAGTGAGGCGGTCAGTCCGGCCGGTACGTTGGTTACCAGTGCCGACCAGTTGTCGCCGTTGTTGCCGGTGAAGGTTTCGTTGACCAGAATGATGATGCTGTCGTTGCTGATCGAACCGTCGTTAGCGGCTGACTCCGTAAAGACCTGTGTACTGAACGATAGTGATTTGGCCGGTGTTGGCGTTGGGGCGGGGACCGGCGCACTGCTGCCTCCGCCTCCTCCTCCGCCGCACCCTGTCAGTGCCATGGTAACTACCATACACAGTATCAATCCTGTTTGTATCCATCTGCTTTGTTTCATTGTCAGTTCCTTTGCGTGGTTTCGGAGAATTATACTGTTGCTTGTCAGAACCAGAATCCGGTTTCTGAGACAACGGGCAGGATTCCTACAAGGGACAGCGGCATGCTGCCAATGGCGCCCGGATCGACGATGATGCCGTTGGCCAGGCCGTCGGCGTCGAATTCGCCACCATCGGTAATGGCAAAGTCTATCCGCGTCTTGGTGCCCACCGTTTCAATAGCGGTGGCCAGGTTTGTCCAGACCCCCGCCGCATTCTGTTTCCAGTATCCGTTGAACGTCACACTGCCGTCCACGAACAGGCTGAATGTTTCGGTCATACCGATAGTGGGGGTATTGGCCGTAAAGGCGATCAATCCCAACGGCATCTCCATGGTGTCCGGCAGATTACCCGGTGCATCCAACTGCTGTACCGAGGTGAGTTGCGTCGGTCCGTCGTCGCCGCTGTTCGGAACCCCTGCTGTGGCGTCGGCAACCAGGGTGATGTAGATCGGAGCCGCACCGCCGGGATTGCTGACAGCCGTATTGGTGTTCAAAAACGGTACGGAGGTGACATTTGTCTGCTGGTTGTCCGGAACACCGTCGCCGTTGCCGTCACCGACAACTGCTGTACCGCCGTCCGATGGTGGCAGCGACGGTACCTGGTTTTCCGTGTCAGCAGGAATGCCGTCGTTATCATCGTCAGCCGGTGGATCGACCGGTGGATCGACCGGCGGTGTTACTGGAGGATCGACAGGAGGGTCAACCGGAGGAGGGGGGGAGACGTAACGAATGTCGGTGCCGTCCAGCTGGAAGTTGGCAGTTGTATAGGTTCCTGTGAGATGGAGTTCGATTTCCGCTACATCATTGGTGGCGTCGCTGTCGATATAAAGCGTGGTTGTGCCGCCTGATACGGAAATCTGTACCGAATTTGCCGCAACGGCTGTGCCATCGCCCACGGTAACCGTGCCGCCGGTGGAGGCACGGCCTGTTACCCGAATCAGGTCGCCTGTGCCGAAGTCGGTTATGGTATCTGTGCCAAAATCGGTGATATCGTATATTACGAGGTCACCTTCAGAATTTGTCTCTTGTGCTTTGTACAGGAAAACATCCTCGCCGTCTCCACCTGTAAGCGTGTCAACGCCGAGACCTCCAGCAAGGATATCGTCTCCGCTGCCTGTGGTTATGGTGTCGTTGCCTTCGCCGCCATATACTGCCGAATCAACAGAGCCTGTGTCGGTGAACGAGTCGTCGCCATTGTACAGATAGTATTTCAGACTGCCGCTTGCGGGGGCTACGGTACTTGCAAGTGTAATCGTTATATCATTGTCTGAAGGCGTTTCTGTGGCAGGGTCTGTTATGTGATAACTGTCCTGAACCGCAACCCCTGTTCCGCTGAAATTGTTGTTTCCGACAGTAAGGACGTAGGCAACGTCTGACTCGTTGAATATGCCCTGATCAGCATCGGCGAAGCTGTTGCCGGAGATATTGATTTCTGTTCCGCTGTCAAGCGGATACATTATGTTAATCCCTGTAAACGTTCCTGCTCCGGCCAATGCTCCGGTGAAGGTGTTGCCGGTGATGGTTGTATCATCTGCATAAACAAGGAGTATGCCGCTTGCTCCGTATGCGTCGTTTACAAAACCGAAATTTTGTATGGTGTTGTTGGTGAGGGTGGCGGTAGTACCTGTGCGCAGACCACCTGAACCGATCTGCATACCGTTCTGACCACTTATTCCGTCCACTCCTGAACCGGTGATGGTGGTAGTGTCCACCGTAATGTCAAGCATCGGCCCCCAGCCTACGATAGCGGTTTTCTGGAAGTTGGATATATCAGAGTTCTGGATGGTGACAGATACTTTGTTCGTGAGGGAAGAATCTGCCTCTGCCAGTATGGGGAAGTTTTCGCCCCAGCCCCATTCACCGCTATCCGTACTGCGGAAGTTGGTTAGGGTTACATTGTCAATAACGGCATTGGAATTAACGATGCCTATGCCAAGCAGATCCTTATTGTTTGCGAATCCGTCTGCAAGTCCCTGATCCCGCCCGTTTATCGTAATGTTTTTGATGGTAACCGTACCCTGGTCAGGGTCCGGTGTGTGAACATTGATGACGGGCATACGCCAGCGTCCGTTGTTGGTAAGCATCTCCGGTGCAACGCCGACAAGGTCGGCAGAATCGGGCGATTCGATGGTTACGTTGCCGTTTGCACCGTTTAGTGCATTGATTGTAACCGCCTTACTTATATCGAACTGGCCCCTGTATACTCCATCATGAAGCAGGATGGTGTCGCCGTCTTTGGCGATGGCAAGAGCTTCATAGAGGTTTAAACCATCCGCTGTGTCGCCGTCGGTATCATAATCCGTCTGGGTAACGTGGATGACATTGCTGGTCACGGTAATGTCGGCATTCGTTGTGCTTGAACCGTCGTTGAGCGCCATGCGGATGGTGGCATCACCGTAAGGAGTGTCGTTACTGTAGCCCACATGGCGTACCACATCCTGCACCAGAGCGCTCGTGGTGTCGGCGTCGAAAGCGATGTCCAACTTGCCGGTGGCGCTGGTGTAGTTCCAGGTGGCAAACTGGGTGCTTCCGGCAGTGGCGACCAGCGTACCGCTGGAATCCGCGCCCTTGGCAATGGTTCCGGTGGCGCTGAACGAACCGCCGCCGGTGAAGCTGAACACGTCGTTGACGCTGCCGTCAGACACGCCGCCGGTAACGCGCTGTACGGTCAGGCTGCCGGTGTCCCAGTTGGCGCTGTCGTTCTCGCTGTCACCGACGGTTGCAGTGGCGGCAGCCAGACCGGCTGCGGCATTGGCCAGCGTCACGCTGTTGCCGGTGCCTGCGCCGCCGCCGTTGAGATCGATGGTGGGCGAGTTGTTGGCGACCGCATTGACGGTCAAGGCTTCCTGATAACTGTTGCCGGCGGCGTCGGTGGTCTGGACGCGCACGCTGTAGCTGTTGCCGGCGGTGAGTGTGCCAGCATCGGTGACGCGCAGGTTGCCGCCGCTGATGTTGAAACTTGCATTGTTGGTGTCGCCTGCGCCCGCGACCAGGCTGTAGGTGAAGGTGTCGCCGCTGCTGCCGTCGGTGCTGGAGAGCGCGCCAACCACGGCGTTAACGCCGGCTATGACGGAAACACTGCTGTTGCCCAGCGCGATGTCGGTGGGGCTGTGGGCGTTGATGACGTCGCCTGCTTGGGCAATCGCCGTGGTATAGGCGGCGTTGCTGTTACCCGCCGGATCAGTGAGTACGATGCTGATTGGGATGTCGTTGTCGGCCGCCACGTCGGCGCCGCCTTCGGTGACGGTGAATTGGGCGGTGTAGGTGGTGCTGTTGGTGCGGACAAGATTGCTTAAGCTAAAGCCGTCTATCGTGCTGCTGCCCAGCGTATAGGTTGTGCCGCCGTCGTCGGCAACAGTGATGGTTGCCGTCACCGTGTCGCCGACTTTCATGGTGGTGTTGGGGATAGATATAGTGGTGATGCTCGGAGCGACCTGGTCGAGCACGTAGGACTGACTCTTCACTGTGCCGTCGTTGCCTGCGCTGTCGGTGACCTTGAGCTTGAGGGTGTTGCTGGCGGCAAGTGTGACGCCGTCCCAGATCAGGGTGGTGCCGCTGACCTTGGCGGTGATGTCGCTCCAGGTGCTGCCGTTGTCCAGCGAGCCGTAGACGATGTCGCCGTCGCCGAGACCCGCGCTCAGGGTGGCGCCAATGGTTTGCGCAACGGTGTTGGTAATGAAGTCCGTTGAACTCGTGCCGGTGTCGGCGGAGAAGCTCAAGGCGCTGAAGGTGATCGCGGGTGCAATCTGGTCGAGCACGTAGGCCTGGCTCAGCGCCGTACCGCTATTGCCCGCCGCGTCGGTCACGCGCACCTGCAAGGTGTTGTTGCCGGACAGCGTCTGTCCCGCCAGCGACCAGGTGTTCTGGCCGATGGTGTTGGTCGCAGTCGCCCAGGTGCTGCCGTTGTCCAGCGAGACTTCGACGATTTCGCCCGTCACAGTCACCGCGCTCAACGTGCCGCTGATGGTCTGTGCCGCAGTGCTGGTGACGAAGTCGGTGCTGCTGGTGCCGGTGTCGGCGGAGAAAGACACGGTCGAGACGGTGGTGGTTGGCGCTGTCGTGTCAATGGTGATGGACAACCCGCTGGATGCCGCCGAGACGTTCCCCGCCGCGTCGGTGGCCTTGGCGGTCAGCGTATGTGCGCCCGCGCCAAGTGCGGAACTGGTGATCGACCAGTTGCCGGAACCATCCGTCGTGGCGCTGCCGAGTGAGGTGGTGCCGTCGGTGTCGTACAGCGTCACCGTGCTGCCTACTTCTGCAGTACCGGTAAAGGTGGGCGTGGTGTCGTTGGTGATGTTGTCGGTGCTGGAACTGCCGCTGTCGGTGCCGACGGTCATGTCCGGCGTGCTCGGCGCGCCGGGCGCCGTGGTGTCTATCACGATGGCCTTGTTGGCCCCCAGCGAGTTGACCGTGCCGGGGGCGGCCAGTGTCAGTATGGCCGCCGCGCCACCGGTGGTGGCGTTGATGGTGCCGCCGTTCAGCGCCAGCGCTCCGGTGCCGGTGTAGTCGAGGTCTGCCGCGGTGTCGCCGGCCTGGACCGTGTAGGTAAAGCTCAAGGTGCTGCCACCGCTGCCGCTGCTGTAGTTGGCAATGCGGTCGGTGCTGCCGGTTTCCAATGTGAGCTGCGGTGTGCCGGTAACGGTGACTGTCTCGCTAAACTGTACAGTTACGATAATGACATCGCCTACGCTATAGCTGCCGTTTTCCGCTGACGAGGTGACACTGGACACCGTGGGGCCACTCGGAACTGCTTGAACGTTGGCAACGACAATATTATCAAGCGAAAAGGCATAACTTCCGTTCTGTCCACCTGAGGCAAGTGTTACCAAAATAGTATCAATATCTGTAAAGTTAAGAGTAACCGTTTGCTTGTTTGTGTTGCTTGAGTTGCCACCAGTATTATTGGGATCGGGAAGTGAGTTGGTCGTCACTGATCCAATCTCCGTAGCTCCTTTGTATCCCGTTATCTTAAATGCCGTGTAATCTCCGCTCCAGTTAAAAATTTGCAAGCTTGAAATATCAAATGTTTCATTGTTTGAGAATACTACTTTCACCCCGCTGGTGCCGTTTCCGACAGTGCCGAAATTCAGCTCTGAGCTTCCGTCAGAAGGAAAATCAGCCTCTTCTATGTTGACGCCGCCAGAAGTGGCTGTGCCCATTAAAGTAAATCCGCCTTGTGTTATGGAAGCAGAATTGATGCTTCCTTCCCATGAAGTATCACCTTGGTTAATGGCGGTATAGCCAGTATCAAAATTAAATGTGCCACTGTATCCTGCCAATAAATTGCTGTAATTTGAAATAGTCATAGATCCAGCATCAATCAAGCCAGTACTGTTTTCTAAGATCCAATCTCCTCCGAGACTGCTGGCACCCGTTGTATTGTTTGACGCAGCTATGTCGGCTCCGGTTGCCTGGGCCAGACGGCCGATAAAATCAACTCCCGATAAACCACTTGCTATGCTGCAGCCATACAACAGAATATCGCCGTTTTCGGCAAGGCTGTTGCCGATACCAGCCAGTTGGCTGGCATAAGAATTCAGGTTGGTGCTTGTCAAGGTGGTGCTACCCAGCAACAGGCTGCCACTGCTGCCATGGCTGATGATATGAATGGCATCGTAACCTCTGTGGTCTTGCGCCCATACTGCCATTTGTGTCAAGCCATCCTGGCTGTTGTCCAGTAGCACCACTTCAATGCCCGGTTTGATATCTGCGGCAATGGTCTGCCAGTCAGCCACATTGTCCATGATGAAGACGACTTCTTTCTTGCCATTGTTCTGGGCTGGTTCGGCCATGCGCAAGATCACGGCGGCATTGGAAAGAGTGAATGGGTTACCGGTACCGGCAGCGGCGACGTTGAGGTCAAGCAGGGGAAGGGTCTTTGCCATAAGTCTCACTCCAGTGTTTGAGATATTGCGCCGCCGGAAAGCGCAAGGTTTTCTGCAACTCTCGGCTCAAGAAAGCACCAAAATCATTGCCGGGGGACGGTCAGCCGCGACACGCACCTGGCTTTGCCTACGCGATACCTAGAGCTATCATATAAGTATCACCCGATATAACTGTCATGGGCAGCAGGTTGTTCATCCTGTTTGGGTGAATTATGGCGGGAGTTTTGGTTGGAGTTTACTTAAACGGTGATTAAATTGAGCAGGATCGCCCGGGCGATTGCTTGGGCACGACTGGTGGCGCCCAATTTTTCTTTGGCGTTGGCAATGTGGTAATGCACGGTGCGTCGCGTTGTCCGCAAGCGGTCCGCGATCTTCTGATCGCTCAGCCCCTTGCTTGCGAGCAGCAAGCATTCGCGCTCACGCGGCGTCAGACGAGACACGCCGTCTTGTGAGGCTGTCGGCGATGATGCGACAAGTCGACACAACGTCTCGTAGACAAAGCTGCTAAGCATATACATGCTGGGCAGCACGTGTAATACGTCACGATAGGCGGCATCAGCATCTTGGTTACGGGAGAAACCAAACCCTGCCAAGAGGGCACCTTCACGGGGCAAGGGGCAGCTGCCGCCTGCGCTGATGCCGTAGGAACGTGCCTCCTCATAAAACGCGGCAGATGCGGCAGTGGCGTTGAAAAGCGAATTGCTCCAGGCCAGCGGATGAACGTGGAGGGAACAATGTTGAGTAGCAGGATCGATTAGTTCGAAATGTTCGTTTTCATAATGCTCTTTCCAGCCCGTCGGATAGCTGCCCACCATGAGAGGTGGCTGGTATGGTGTGCGCTCCGGATCAGGTATGATCGCCATCACGAACCTGTCAAACCCCATGCTTCGTACGAGCCGGTCGGTAGCATTGTATAACTCAAGCTGGTTCCGCGCGTCGAGTACCCCGAATATTTCGTCCGTGCGCAATCCGGCATCGGGCAGGCCCCCCAACCGACCCCCTGTGCGTAAGCCTTCCCTGGTCTGACGTGCGTCACGGATGCTTCTTGCCAGCGCCAGGATGCCGCTCCGGGAGGCAACCTCCATCTTGCGCAAGGCAGCTATACGATGGGTTTTGACCGTGTCTATGCTCAAACCCAGGCGCGCGGCGATCTCCCCATTGGTCAAGCCTTCGGCAATCAGCATGAAAACGGTCTGCTGCCGGGGTGACAGCGTGGCAAAACGCGTCAATATGTCGTAAGGAACAATGCCTGTCATGGGCAGCCTCTTGGTACCTCGCTTTGCCCGCTCAGGTCAGTGGGCGAGGGCTTTGAAGTTATGCTTCTCTTTCACGTCGACACCTGTGAACGAAATGATCAGTATCATGTCAAGAACCTTTCGGCACGTCTTAACGTAACTCCCATACCGTCAGTTCAGCAATGGTATGCTGGAACTTGTGCCGGGTTTCTTGAATCACAAATGGCAGATCTCGGGGTTCTCCCACCAGCCTGAAACGTTCTGACAATACGGCTTTGAGGCCGTCCAGCCCCCAGACCGGCTCACCTGCTTCGCGGTAGCCCCCCAGCCATTCTTCCTTTTTCGTGTATTCTTCCTGCCAGGTGTAGGGTGAAGTGATAATCAGCAGTCCGCCGGGCTTGAGTCGCTGGTGGATGGTGCTTAAGAAGCGGCGCGGCGAGTAGAGACGATCAATCAGGTTGGCGGCCAGCACCAGATCGTAACCGCTGAACTTTTCCGGCAGGTTGCAGGCATCGGCCTGATAGAACTGCACCCGCTCCTTGATCTCATTCAGACCGAAATCGGCCAGCCTTACTTCGTGGAAAGAAGTAATATCCCCTTCTTCGGGGAAGGCGTAGCGCAGATGCCCTTCTTCCTGCATGCGGGCTGCCAGACGGAAGAAGCGGGTGGAGAAGTCCAGGCCGGTGACTTGCATGAATCCGCCCTTGGCCAGTTCAAAGCTGGAACGCCCCACGGCGCAGCCCAGGTCAAGGGCGTGGCCCATGCTGCGTCCGGCCATGGCCTCCAGACAGATGTCGGCGCAGGCCTTCTGGAAGTTGGCCACGCCGAACTGCTCCGGCCCGTAGTGGGCGTTGCAGTACTGGGCGGCCAGGGCGTCACTTTCATAGGGATCGTCGTGAATTACCACTGGGGCAGTGCTTTCCACGTAGCGGAACCCGGCATGCTGGAAGAAGTGCCGCCGGAAGGCGTAGCGCGCATCGCGCGTGGCTTCGTTGCCGGTGGAGATCCAGGAGCCGCCCTTGATCAGGTTGTGGTGGGTGTCAAAGGTGGGAGTTGAAAAGTCATCGTAGCAGGGATGCACCTCAAAGCCGTGGAACGGATAGATGGGGGTCTCGGTCCACTGCCAGACGTTGCCGGTCACGTCAAAGAAATCGCCGGTTTTGAAACGGTCAACCGGGCAGGATGAGGCCCAGTATTCCAGGTTGATGTTGCCCGGAGCCTGCTGCCAGTAAGGCTGGTCCGGCAGGTTGCAACTGTCGTGCAGCCGGTGCCATTCGTCCTCGGTGGGCAGCCGCAGCGGACTGCCACTTTGAGCCGCTTGCCAGGTGCAAAAAGCTTTGGCTTCCAGGTAATTGACCTCCACTGGCCAGTTCCAGGGCAGGGCGATCTCGCTGGCCATGGTGCGCAACCGCCAGCCGTCCGTGCTCTTTATCCAGAACAGGGGATGCTCCACCTGCCTGAACTCACGCCAGTTCCAGCCCTCCTCGCTCCACCACTGGCGGTCGCAATAGCAACCGGCCTCCACAAAGGCCAGAAACTCGCCATTGGACACCAGGTGGCGGGCCGCCTTGAAGGGGGCCACCTCGGCTTCATGAGCGCCATACTCGTTGTCCCAGCCATAGAGCGGGTGCTCTTTGGTCTTGCCCAGCCGCACCCTGCCACCCGTCACTTCCAGCAACTGATTGACCGGCGCTTCCCCGGCTTCAGGGCAGATATCCCAGAAGGGGAGCTGCTGCACCTGATCAATGGGCAGCTGGCGGATCAGCACCGATGACGTTTCCAGATGAATCCGCTCATGCTCGATGCCCATCATGATCACCCACCAGGGGGAATCCCAACTGATCGGCAGGGTCAAGGGCAGGGTGCGGATCAGCCGGTCCAGCAGATCGCGCACCGTGTCCCGGTAGGCTTTGACCGCTTGCGGCGTTGGCCAGTCGTAGTGGGCCTCGTTCAGGTCATCCCAGGACATCTCATCCACCCCCACGGCAAACATGGACTCGTAGGCCGGGTTGATCCGCTGGTCAATGACCTTGGCGATGATCAGCTTGTTGATGAAGAAAGTGGCGGTATGTCCGTAATAGAAGATCAGCGGATGCCGCAGCCGGTCGGCCCGCAGATAGAAGGTTGCATCGTGGCGCAGCGTTTCGTAAAGTTTTTCATCGATGCTGAAGGTGGCATGGAAGTAGTCCAGCAGTTCCCGGCGTTTGGCTTCCGGGTCGCCACTGTTCAGGATGGTGGTGCGGGTCTGTTTCAGGCTCATTGGCGCGCCTCCTGGTTTGCAAGATTTGTGGATGTAGTCTTGCTTTCTTTGAGGTATGTTGTGCATCAAAAAAATCCGGATTTTCGAGGTCCACACCAATGGATGCAGCCGAATATAAAGAAATCAGGTGGCTGTTTGACAACTACCTCCAGATGTACGCCTCGCGGGATGACCAGCTTACCACCTGGTTCAGTGACGACTTTTCAGGTTTTACCGGAAGCGGTGACTTTCTGGTAAAGGACCGTGCAGCATGGGTTGCCATTACCCGCCTGGATTTCAGTCAGGTCAAAGATCCGATCCGTATCGAACTAAAAGATCTTGCCATCCAGTCACTTGCCGAAAACGTTGCGGTGACCACCGGGTTTTTCAAGATTCACCTGCCCATTGAAGATCATGTTCTGTCGCGGGAAACGGCCCGTCTGGTGCTGATTTTCCATAAAGAACCGGCAGGGTGGAAAATATCCCACAGCAGTATTTCCCTGCCATACTACATGGCCAGTGAAGGTGAAGTCTACCCCTTGAAAACGCTGGAGAAGCGTAACAAGCAACTGGAAGAGCAGATTGCAGAAAAGACGGCTCAGCTTTTCGAAGCAAACAGCAAGCTGCAACGTACCAATGAAGATCTGGAAAGAAAAATTGCCGAACAGAAGCAGACCGGGGAAGCGCTGCGGGAGAGTGAGAGCAAATACCGTCTGTTAACTGAGAATGCTTCTGATGTGGTCTGGAGGCTGGACAGCGAATATCGCTTTACCTATGTCAGTCCGGCGGATGAACGGCTGCGCGGCTACAGGGCTGACGAAGTGATAGGCCACCATGTTTTTGAAATATTTAACGAGGAAGGGATTGCAACAATCAAAAAAATGGCTCAACTGCGGCAGGAGGCTGAACAACGCGGAACGCTGACGAGCACCATAACGTTTGAGGCAGAACATCGCTGCAAGGATGGCAGATGGTTGTGGGCAGAAATACGCTACTCGGCAGAGCGTGATGCAGATGGAAACACTACCGGGTTCTACGGCATAACCCGGGAAATAACCGAGCGCAAGCTGGCAGAGGATGCATCACGCCGTGCCAAGGCTGCTGCCGAAGAGGCCAGTAAAGCCAAGAGTCAGTTCCTGGCCACCATGAGTCATGAGATCCGCACGCCGCTGAACGCGCTGGTGGGATTCAGCACCTTGGCCCGCAAAGCCACTGATCCCGATAAAATCAATCAGTACCTGTCCATTCTGGAACAGTCGTCCCGTTCTCTGATGGATCTGGTCAATAACATCCTGGACATGAGCAAGATTGAGGCGGGGCGGCTGGAGTTTGAGGCGGTACCGGTCAATCTGCGGCAGTTTGTCACCAGCCTGGAAGAGCAGTATCGTCATCTGGCAAACCAGCAAATGTTGGGATTCCGGGTTTCTGTGGCCGATAATCTGCCAACCTGGGTTCTTGGCGATCCGGTTCGCCTGCGCCAGATCCTGGCCAATTTGCTTTCCAATGCCATCAAGTTTACCGAAAGCGGAGAAGTCACCTGTTCGATCAGCTGCTTGCAGAAGGAAGGAGAGCAGATTGTCCGTTTCGAGGTGCGGGACAGCGGCATCGGCATTCCGGACTCTTTTCTGCCGGTGCTTTTTCAGCCCTTCCGTCAGCTTGATCCTACTATCTCCCGTAAATTCGGCGGCACCGGTCTTGGTCTGGCCATTGTTCACAGTCTGGTGGAGATGATGAAGGGGGCTATTGTTGTTGACAGCAGGGAAGGAGTCGGCAGTTGCTTTGTCGTCGACCTGCCGTTATCCGAGACAGAACCGCTCACGGAGGAGCTTCTTGCAACACCGGTAAAACTTGCCTCATGTGCAATCCTGGTGGTTGAGGATAATACCTTCAACCGGCAACTGCTGGGGGATATCCTTACTTCATGGGGACATCGAGTGACGCTGGCTGAAGATGGTCATCAGGCCTTGCCGTTAACGGAACAGCAGCAGTTCGATCTGATTCTGCTGGATATTCGTATGCCCGGTATTGACGGCATCGAGGTTGCCCGTAGGGTAAGGCAGCGGGAACAGGAGCGTTCAGAAACAGCGGTGCCGATCATCGCCATCACCGCCGACGCCGATGCAGCCACCCGTGAAGCCTGCCATGCCGCCGGAATCAATGCGGTGCTGCCAAAACCGATCATGCCGGAGCAGCTGGCACGAGCCATTGCCCATCAGTGCGAAGGGATGATGGATGTCTCTCCGGAACAGCAACCATTGCTGAATGTGCAGGCTCTGGAGGGATTGAACAACAATCATGAACGTATCCACAGTTTTCAGGAAATGTTGCTGACGGACATTAACAATGAACTGCGCTGTCTGCATATCTCACTTGAGCAGGGTGATCGAAAAGAGCTGGGCCGGGCTGCCCATACCTTGAAAGGGCTGTACGGGTATCTGACAGACCGGCAGCCGGTGGAACTGGCTGGCTGGATTCAGCACAATGCGTCATCTGCACCGCTTGAAGAGGTTCGGCGGGTGGTGGAACAACTGCGGACAAATCAAAAATAGATGGTAGGTGGGCCAGGAGAATACCGGATGAACGTTGTTGCACGAATACTGGTGGTTGACGATACGCAGAGCTTCCGCTTTATGATCAAGGGCTATCTGGATGATGCCGGGTACCAGACAACCTGCGCTGCCGGAGGACCAGAGGCCTTGGCGGAATTGGAACAGACCCCCTTTGATCTGGTGTTGTCTGACATGGTGATGCCGGAGATGGACGGGCTTGCCTTGCTGCATCAGATCCGCAGTCGCTATCCGCTGCTGCCCTTTGTGCTGATTACTGCCCACGGCAGTGTTGACAGCGCTGTGGCGGCCATGAAAGAGGGGGCGGATGATTATCTGTTGAAACCGCTGAACTGGGAAGAGCTGCTGGTGGTGGTGGAACGTCTGCTGGAACATGCCCGGCTGCGGGTCAGTTACGACCGGATGCTGGATTCCGAGCGGGAACAGTACAGTTTTCAGAACATAACCTCTGTTTCGTCCGTCATGGGCAAGACCTTAGCTATAGCACAGCAGGTGGCCGCCTCATCCCGTACTACCGTTTCCCTCTATGGCGAAAGCGGGGTGGGGAAGGAGGTGCTGGCCCGAGCCATCCATATAGCCTCGGGGCAGAGCATGACCAGCTTTGTGGCGGTGAACTGCGCCGCCATACCGGAAACCCTGTTGGAGAGTGAGTTGTTCGGCCATGTCAAAGGAGCTTTTACCGGAGCCGACCACGAACGTGAAGGCAAATGCAGCCGGGCCCAGGGCGGCACCCTGTTTCTGGATGAGATCGGCGACATGCCGCTGTCGCTGCAACCAAAACTGCTGCGCCTGCTTGAGGAGCACAGTTATGAGAAGGTCGGCTCAGACCGGCCAATTCCTCTGGATTGCCGAATCATCGTCGCCACCCATCGCAATCTTGATGAATGCTGCAAACAGGGGAGTTTCCGGCGCGACCTCTACCATCGTCTGAACATCTTCCCCATTTTTATCCCTCCTTTGCGCGAACGGCGGGAAGATATTCCGCGGCTGGCGGAGCTTTTTCTGGATGATTTCAGGCAGCATCAGGGCAAGCCGTTGCCCGGTCTTTCCAGGTCGGCCCTTGATCTGCTGATGTCACATGACTGGCCGGGCAACGTCCGGGAGCTGCGCAACCTGCTTGAATACGCCACCATCGTCACCAGCGGCGACCTGATCCGACCGGAGCACCTGCGCCTGCAACAGCAGGTTGAGTCGTGCCATGAAGAGCTGGACAATGACCGGATTACCCTGTCTTTTAACTTTTCCTGTGCAGAGTTTTCACTTGATGCCGTCAATCAACGGTTGATGACATGGGCATTGGAGAAGTGTCATAACAACAAATCCTCTGCCGCACGGCTCCTGAAGGCCTCCCGCAAACTGTTTTACTAATCTTGCCCCCCCACCTCCATGTATTGTCTCTATTTGGACATTTTGTCCCGACAGGGACAATGCTCCTTTGTTACATCCATATAACTATCCGAAAATTTACGTACTTCATATTTGGCATGGATTTCGCCACCAATGCTTGCAGCAGGCACTTGCCAAGACAGAGTTGTCCCGTTTTGGACAGGTGCGTGTATCCAGTCACCAAAAAGGAGCAGGCCATGTCAATTACTCCCATAACCACAGAGACGCAAAAGCCTTTACAGCCGGTTGCCCCGGCAGAACAGCTGGTAAAGAAAGCGTCTTCGGCAATCGATGAGTCGGCAAACCAAGCAGTGCAAGCAGGCGTTGCCGATACAACCTCCAGCAACAAGGTTGCATCCATAAAGAAACAGTCCCTGGATGCCGGAGCCGAAGATCGACAATCCAGCCGGTCGATGAATCACGTGCTTGCGGAGTATGACCAACAGGGCAAGGCACGGACCAAGTTCATGGATAGCAATAATAACGTTGTTTACCAGGTTCCCACCGAGATGGTAGCCAAGCTGGAAGACCGGATGTCGAACATTGAGACATCCGCCAAAACAAAAGGTTAAGTTGCCGCGTGGGAGGTGTCATGTCACAGGAAATGGTTGAGCGGTTATTGGGACGGCTGATCACTGACGAGCGGTTTCGTCGTGCTGCAAAAGAATCCCTGGAAGCAGCCTGCATGCAGGGAGGATATCGGCTTACTACGGCAGAGCTGTTGTTGCTCTCCAGCAGCCTTGAATTGCAACGCATAGCAAATATTGCAGAGAGTCTTGATTCTGGCCTGTGCCGAGCGGGTAGTGAATAACAACCAAAGGAGGGGCAGATGAGTAACCACGATAAGGAACAGAAAATAAGTGGTGAAGTAACGCGGCGGGATTTTATCAAATACACTGCCGGAACAGCAGCCTGCATTTCACTGGGAAGTTTCAGCTATGGCTGTGGCAGTGACAGCTCCCCACAGGTCTCAGGCTACCCCATTGACTCCATGGTGGTGAAGACGAGCGAGCGGATGATCTCGTTCCCCTATACTCCGGCTTCCAACCCAGTCACACCCGGACAGATGCCGAACCCGGCTGACCCGAAACTAAGCCCCAAAGGTGGCACTGCGCTTACGTGGGATAAGCTGAGCCAGATTCAGGACTATGACAGCCTGGGTTATGGCAAATGGACATACGTCGACTGGCCGCTCCCGGTGGTGCAGCGGACCGACATTATGCCGTCCACGTTTAGTGCTGCGTCAGTCACCAAAAAGACACGGTTGCTGAACTTCTTTGCCATGACCGATATCCATCTGACTGACAAGGAAGCGCCAAACCAGTTGATCTATCTCCAGCAAAGCCTTCCTGGATTTGCTGGACAAAACAGCTCGATCTACTCCGGTGTTATGCTGTACACTCCCCAGGTCTTTGATGCTGCCATTCAGACCGCAAACGCCCTGCATAAGAAAGATCCCTTTGATTTTTTTATCTCGCTGGGGGATGTCTGCAACACCAGTATGTACAACGAACTCAGGTGGTATCTTGATATCATTGATGGCAAGGTGATTACCCCCAGTTCCGGCGATCATCGTGGCGCTGACACCATTGATTACCAGAAGCCATTTAAGGCAGCTGGTCTGGACAATACCATCCCGTTTTATCAGACGCTTGGTAACCATGACCACTTCATGATCGGTTCATTTCCTGTCTATCAGACTGCTGGCCTTGCTGATTCATACATCAGTGATACGGTTTGGTCAGTGTCGAATGATCTGCTTACCCCTGTCACTCTCAAGGAACCAGCCAAATTCCCTGCCAATATCGACAATACCAGACGAAATAATGCAAATGACAGATATTATCAGGGCGTCATTGATGGCACAACCCGGTTAGGAACTATTAAACATGCAGGAACACACGCAACGGCCCCCAAGGTGGTGGCTGATCCCAACCGCCGTTCTTTGCATAGAGCAGAATGGATTCAGGAGTTTTTTAACAGCACCACCAGTCCGAAGGGCCATGGGTTTAACCTGGTTTCATCCAACAAAAATTTTGGTTTGGTTGCGGCTGCTGATAGAGCCGGTTTTGCCTGTTACAGCTTTGTGCCCAAGGCAAATGTACCGCTGAAGGTGATTGTGCTGGATGATACCCAGCGGGAAGACGACGGTTCTCTTGATATCCATGGTCACGGCTTTCTTGATGCGTCACGCTGGGCCTGGCTTCAGGCTGAGCTTGCAGATGGTCAGGCAGCCAAACAGTTGATGATCATTGCCTGCCATATTCCGATCTGCGTTGCCAATGTTGGCACTGAATTGGAATGGTGGCTTGGCGATTCGAACGCCACAATCACGAATGCCTGTACGATAACAGAGCTGGTCACGACTCTTCAGAACACTACGAACCTGCTGATGTGGATTTCCGGGCATCGTCACGTAAATCACGTCAAGGCTTTTGTTTCGCCTGATCCGGCGGGTGCCCCTGAAAAAGGATTCTGGCAGGTTGAAAGCTCATCATTGCGCGACTTCCCGCAACAGTTCCGCACCTTTGAAATCTTTATCAACAGCGATTACAGCATTTCCATTGAGGCGGTGAACGTCGATATAGCAGTGAAAGAGGGGACGCCTGCGGCAACATCAAGGAAGTATGCCATTGCAACGCAGCAGATCCTTCATAATGAGCTCAAAGGGAATCCGCCAAACTATCAGACCATGTTTGGAGTTGATTTCGGTCCTGTAGACCCCACTCGTCCACGGGCTGGTGATTCAACAGACGTGGTGCCAGTAGCCCCAACTGACCCGTCAATCCAGTTTGTAGATCTTACCGCACAAGGGGTTCCGTACAATGCCTCCTACAACGCCCAGCTGTTCAAGCAGCTGAGCCCGGCGATGAAGGCCCATTTGCAGACCTTGTATCCGACCATCACTTCTATGGATATGAACTCACTACTAAGCTGATAATCACTGAATAATTTTCGGATACCGGGACGGGACTGAGGCAAAGGCTCAACAGGCAAGCAACGCTTGTTGAGCCTTTTTCATGAACGAGAGGCCACCAAAATGAAGCTGTTCACCGCCATCAAACACGACTTTGCCTTCACCCTGCTCCTGATCATCCAGGGAGGATTGTACAGATGAAAAAAATTACCACTGTCTGGTCGCTGTTTTTGCTCCTTGCCCTGACGCTGCTGGCAGGCTGTGCAAACGATTCAGGCTCAAGTCCACCGGCACCGCTCAGCCCCAGCAACATCAACCTGGTTTTTGTGGTGAGCCCGGATCTGGCCTATAGCACCCCCGGTGATATCCAGCCGGACACGGCAAATCTTACCAGCCAGGGGCTTAACCGCTCGCTTCAACTGGCAACCTACCTGCAACAGCAGGTGCTGGGGGGTAAGAATGTAACCAGTATCTACACCATCTCACCGATGAGCCACCTGCAGACCGCCAACAACTACCCGGACATGACAGCGATCGGGTTTATCCAGCAGTTTGCCCTGCTCAATCAAATTACGTTGCAGGTTGATGGAAACGGGACCAGCTATACCGCACATAACTACCCGATCAATGTATCCTATGCCAAGGCCGAGGGGGTGCCAACTGGCGTTATACCCTCATCCGCCTATTGTCCAGATTGTAGCGGGTTGGATTTCAACAACACCGCAGGCATTAACGACACGCTGGTGTCAGGGATCATCGACAAGAAAACACCGGGTTTTTATGTTTTCTCCGCACCTTGGAAGACGGTCAGCGCCATGCTGGCTCAAATCAACACCAGCTACGGCTACAACCTGAGCCTGCCAACGGCATTCCAGGGCAGCAATTACATCTATGCCTTGTCGATCCCGATCCCGACCACCGGGAGCGCCAGTCTGCTGTCCTACAACAGCAACCTGAATCCGCCGAATACTTATCCGGTGTTTCCCTCCACAGTGCCAAGCGCTGCATGCACCAATCAGTACCAGCCGTATTTCAGCACGGTGTTGACTGGCGGCGTGCATGGTGTTGTCGTCCCGACCGGCATAACGACCAATGCAACGTTCTATATTGTCCGGCATGCAGAGGCGCATCCGGATCTCGGGTTTGGATTTGATGACGGCAACTACGTGGCTGCCGGTCAATGGCGGGCGCTCTCCCTTGTGCATACGCTGAAGGGAAAAATCAGTCCCACTATGGTTTATTCGGTTGATCCTGCCGGCATGTGGTACCCCAATCGTGATCTCAATGTTTCGTATATCAGGCCCTCACTAACCGTACTGCCATACGCCATCGCCAATAATCTGCCTTATTACCTGGCGGCAGGGTTAAATTTTGGCACTTCGGGTGACCCGCTCGATCAAACCGTAGCGCAGAACACCAGTAATTTTTTCTTTACCGGCGGCAGATTTTCCAACCAAACCGTGCTGGTGGCATGGGAATCCGGGCATATCAGACCGTTTATCAACGCCCTGATCAAAAGCTATGGCAGCAACCTGCCACTGCTGGATACCACAAGCCTACCCAACGGTGGCTGGCCACCTGCAGACTACGACACCATCTGGACGGTGAAATTGGATGCTCAAGGCAATCTGACCGTACATAATGCGCTGTGCGAAGGGATTGATTCTGCGAGTTTGCCGGTTATGGCGCCGTTCTTTTAATTCGCCCGATGCCCACCGGTTCTTACAATGCCGAGCGCTTGTGTAGTTGAGTTCTGAAATGAAAGCGAAGATGCAGGGGCTGTTCCCGGTCGGCCTCCTGCAAACACAACCAAATGTGGGTGGAATCGCAGGGTAGTACTTTCTGTGGAGGATATGTGATTCAAGCTCGGTAAAGGTTGATGGCAACGGGACTACCTGACCACCCAGATACGCATAAAAGGAGTGAGCGATGAAGAAAATATTCTTGATTTCGATTTTGGTCAGTGTCTCTCTGATGCTGTTATCTTGTGGCGGCAGCAGCGATCCGGCTCTGTACACCATCACCGGCAAGGTTAGTAATCCAGATACCGGCGTCTTGGTCGGCGTGACCATGGAACTGGCTGGCGACCAGACCCGGACTGCCAGCACGGATGCCAATGGCAACTACAGCTTTAGCGTCCCCAATGGCGAGTACCGGGTAACGCCAACGCTGGGCAGTACCGCCTTCGAACCACTGGACAACGTGCTGGAGGTCAAAGATGCGCCAGTGAGCGGCATCGATTTTCTGGTGGTGGCACCCGTGACATCGCCGCAGGTGGCCAACACTTGGCGGGAGACCGGCTCCATGACCTACAAGCGAGGAATGCAAGCGGCAACCCTGCTCGCCGATGGCCGGGTGCTTGTTGTGGGAGGGCTCGGCAACAATGGTGGCACGCGTGCCAGCACCGAACTCTATGATCCGGCTAAAGGGAAATGGACGACGACGGGTTATATGAGCTACAAGCGTCAGGATCACACCGCAACCCGGCTGAACGGCGGAATGGTGCTCGTGTCGGGCGGATTGTCTGAAAATAGTGTTGTTCGCGCCAGCGCAGAACTCTATGATCCCGCGACCGGCAAATGGACGCTGACAGTCCCTTTGAACTTTGCGCGCAGTTTCCATACGTCAACCCTGCTGGCTGACGGCAAGGTACTCGTGACGGGCGGGGAGAATGGCTGGACTGCTACGTTTCTCGCACTCGCCAGCGCAGAGCTCTATGACCCGGCTACCGGCAAATGGACGGTCACCGGTTCTCTGAACTACAAGCGGCGGTATCACACGGCCACCCTGTTGGCCGACGGCAGGATTTTGGTTGCGGGCGGAAATGATACCTCCAATACACTTGCCAGCGCTGAGATTTACGACCCGACCACTGGGCAATGGAGCGCCACAGGCGCGATGACCGACGAGCGCCAATCGCATACGGCGACCTTGCTGGCCGATGGCAGGGTACTCGTTGTGGGCGGCTGGGATGCGAATTTTCTTGAAGTGACTGGCAGCGCAGAGATTTATGACCCCGGCACCGGACTCTGGACGACGACAAACCCTTTAACCTACGCGCGCTCAGACCATAGCGCGACCCTGCTTGGCAACCACAAGCTACTTGTTACTGGCGGAGTGGGTTATGCCCTTCGAGCCAGTTCGGAGCTCTACGACCCAGTCACTGGAACATGGAGCACCGTTGGCGATTTGAAATACAAACGTACTCGCCATACTGCGACCTTGCTCAACGATGGGACGGTGCTTGCCGCGGGGGGGACGCTAGTTGTTACTGATGCCGGGCCCGTGCGTGCCAGCGCAGAGTTGTTTTATCCGGGAAATTGATGGCTGATCGGCGGCGACCTTGATTCACTACATAAGGTTGTCCGTAAGTTGCAAAGCACTGGCGCTGTTCTTCGTTTTGCTTATGAAGCAGGCCCCGGCGGGTACGACATTTACCGCTCTCTGACAAAGCGATCAAACCGTAGCTCAAAACACCAGCAACTTTTTCTTTACCGGCGGCAGATTTTCCAACCAAACCGTGCTGGTGGCGTGGGAATCCGGGCATATCAGGCCGTTCATCAATGCCCTGATCAAAAGCTATGGCAGCAACCTGCCTCTTCTGGATACGACAGGTCCCCCAACTGGCGGCTGGCCATCTGCAGACTACGAGGATTGATTCTGCGAGTCTGCCGACAACGGCACCGCTATTTTAAGTATAGAAAAGGAGATGATATGACTGACAACGATTCAAAAATAGTTGGCGAAGTATCACGGCGGGATTTTATCAAATATACTGCCGGAACAGCAGCCTGCATATCACTGGGAAGTTTCAGCTATGGCTGTGGCAGCAACAGCAGCACACCTCAGGTTGCAGGTTATCCGATTGCTGCGGATATCAAGACAACTGCCGAGAGTACGGTCAGATTCAACAACATAACTCCGGCAAAAATTGTTGCTACGGATTTACAGAATGTTTCAGATTACGACAAGTACGGCTATGGCGTCTGGACCAAGGGGCCTGGCCTCGATAACGAGAAACGCAACGATCTTATGGGTGTCGGATATGCGTATCCGTCATCCACCAAGTCAAAACAACTGCTGAGATTTTTCGCCATCACGGACATACATATCACTGATAAGGAATCCCCTTCCCAGGCGATTTATATGGAGCCACTCCTGGGTTGGGAGACGTCGACCTATTCTCCGACAATGCTGTATTCAACTCAGGTGCTGGATGCCGCCATCCAGACCGTAAACGGACTGCACAAGCAGGACCGGATCGATTTCGGCATATCGCTGGGGGATACCTGCAACAGCACCCAGTACAACGAACTCAGGTGGTATATCGATGTCATTGACGGCAAGGTTATTACCCCCAGCTCCGGTGCCCATGTGGGAGCCGACAGCATCGATTATCAAAAACCATTTAAAGCGGCAGGGCTCAATCCCGAGATCCTCTGGTATCAGACTATTGGCAACCACGATCACTTCTGGCTTGGCTCTATCCCGCTGGATACCGGTGACCTTGGCGATCTGCGCGGCAGTTATACCAGCAGTGAAGTAATTGCCCTGGGAAACACGCTCTATAACTCTGATAAAATTTACGACACAACTCCTCCGCTCTACTATATGGGGGTTATTGATGGCTCCACCTCTACTGGCGCTATTGTAAAAGCTGGCAAAGTAGGAGATCCCGGCTTTACCTCGCCGCCCACGGTTGTACCTGACCATGACCGCCGCTCGTTGACCAGGTCTGAATGGGTGGGTGAGTTTTTCAAGACATCCACCAGCCCGACCGGCCATGGTTTCAATCTTGTTCCCCCTGGCCGTGAAAAAGGGTTTGCCTGCTACAGCTTTACTCCCAAGCCTTATTTTAAAGTCATTGTGCTGGACAACACCCAGCGTGAAGATGATGACTCCACCAAAATCCATGGTCACGGTTTTCTTGACCAGCCCCGCTGGAAATGGCTGAAAGCCGAACTTGCAGCCGGTGATGCCGCCGGTCAACTGATGATCATAGCCTGCCATATACCGATAGGCGTCCAGCCAAAGGATACGTTCATGGAGTGGTTTGATAATTCCGACAACCCATCCAGCATTCAAAATGCGGTGGACCTGTCGGGGTTGCTTGCCGAACTGCACAGTCATCCCAATCTGCTGATGTGGATAGCCGGTCATCGCCATGTCAATGTTGTCAAGGCGTTTGCAAGCGATGATGCCACCAAACCGGAACGGGGTTTCTGGCAGGTTGAAACCTCATCGTTCCGTGATTTCCCGCAGCAGTTGCGCACCTTTGATATCAAGCTGAACAGTGACTATTCCGTTTCAATCGTAACCACCAACGTTGATCCGGCAGTCAAAGAGGGAACACCTGCGGCAAAAGCGCGCAAGTATGCCGTTGCGGCGATGCAGATAGTCAATTCTCCCAATATATACCAGGTTGATGCGCCACTTATTAATCCAGCGAATCAATTGGCAAATGGCACAGACCCGAGTATTCGCCCGATGCCGACCGGTTCGTATAATGCCGAGCTGTTTGTGCAGTTGAGCCCTGAAATGAAAGCGAAGATGCAGGGGCTGTTCCCGGTGCTGTAAAGGAGAATAGATATGAATGCTGTGATTAACTCCTTGAAACTGACGCTATTGGTTGTGGTAACCGGACTGTTCCTTTGCAATGCTGCGTTTGCCGATGAAAACGATTTCAGGTGCCTCAAATCCATTGGCCTCAAGAATCCGGTACGACTTCAGTTTACCTTCCGGGCTGATAAGGATGACCTGGGGTACGTCACCTACCAGCGGGGCAGCGGTCGCATTCAGGTAAAGAAAATCAGCGAAAAGGAGCTGCGACGGGTGCCTGGCGGCAGGCCAAGCGAGTTTGAAATGACCTGGGAGGAGGTCACCCCGGAAGGCCCTGGCGGTCGTTATGTCATGGTCAGCCAGGGAGCACGGTTGTACGATTTTAAATACAGAGGGAGGAAAGACGGCAAGGTGCTGAAGTTTGAAGAAGATGTTGAGGTGTTCACCGAGAAGGGTTGTAACTGGGCCAGGCAAAATTAAGGGAGATGATATGAGGGTGAACGCTACGAACAGAAGTGGATTGGGCAGAATCTTTCCGATCCTGATAATCATGGCAATCATAGCAGGTTGTGCTGGCCTCGATCAGCCGAGCAAACCTGCTTTGGTGCCTGAGTTTGTGCCGGGCTTACTCCAGGGCTATCTGCCCCTTGAATCGCACCCGAACAGCCTTGCCTTGCTTCCACCACCGCCTGCCATGGGTTCAGCGGCCAGGGCTCAAGATGAAGAGATCAGCAAGAGAAGTTTTGTACTGCGCGATACACAACGCTGGTTACTCGCAACGGCTGACGCCGATCTGTCATTCCCCCATGCGGCCGGCACATTTTCCTGCGCATTGAACGCCCCCATCACCGAAGCGGATACGCCGCATTTGTATATGCTGCTGCGGCGAACCCTGACAGATGTCGGGCATTCCACCTACGCCGCAAAGAACCACTACCAGCGCACGCGCCCATTTTTGTGGAATAATGAACCTATCTGCACGCCACATGACAGAGCGTTTCTGGTTAAGGACGGTTCTTATCCGTCCGGACATACGGCAATCGGCTGGGGTTGGGCGCTCATCCTTTCCGAGATTTCTCCTGCCGAGACCAAGGCCATCCTGGCGCGCGGTCTGGCTTTTGGAGAGAGTCGCAATGTCTGTAACGCCCATTGGCACAGCGACGTTGTTCAGGGCCGCGTCATAGCTGCCGGTGCTGTAGCCCGGCTGCACGCTGATCCTGCGTTTCTGGCTGATCTCAGGTCCGCCACGGCCGAGCTTGCCGCCGTCCGTAAAAGGGACCTTAAACCCATACGCGATTGCAATGCGGAAGCCGCGGCGCTGGCCATAAAACCGTCACTGGCCCAATGAGCAGCAGTGTACAGGATAAACTGCCAACGGAGTTGGCGGTAGCGGGTATAAGTTGGTAGTATGTGGTTATATAATCTGCTGAATTTATTGAAATAATGCTTGGCATATATGCTGCAAATTGTATGGGTAAGTTAATACATGGGGGTGCTCAAATGATAAAGCTTGTACTGGTTATGACAATGGCAATTTCTCTGATGACAATGGTGTCGTTCTCGTATGCTTCCTGGAAAGTTGAGATTGATAACAGTTCTTGCAGGCAAGACGTAGTGGTAGAAGTGACGGGTGACCACCTTTTCTGGAAGCAGGTTGATTGCACGCTAACAGTTCCTGCGGGGAAGGTCAAAACCTGTACTATGCCTGGTGGTATCTGCCCTAGATCCGTAAAGGTTATGGGGTCGGGCACCAACAAAACTTTGGGCAAAGGGTTTTTTGACGAAAATCATGTAACCGTCTGTAGGGATGAAATTGTTAGATTGCACCACACGACACCTTTAGATGGCCTTTTAGATGGCTGTAGGATGATAGATCCGATTTTTCCTTAATAGATTGTGGGTCGGGGCGGGTCAGGCCTTGAAGATTTGAAGATTGGCGGTAACATTTTGTCATGCCACGAAAACCACGTATTCATGAACCAGGAGCGGTCTACCACGTAATCCTCCGTGGTAACGCCCGGCAGGTGATCTTTACTGATGATCGGGACCGCATTCGTTTCTACGACATCCTTCAGAAATCGTGTGAGCGATTCCGACATCGCATTCTTGCCTTCTGCTTGATGAGCAACCACGTCCACCTCGCAGTCCAGGTTGGCGACATCCCACTGTCACGGGTCATGCAGAACATATCGCTGCGATATACCCAGTGGTTCAACTGGCGACACAAGAAATGCGGGCACGTCTTCCAAGGAAGATACAAGGCAGTTATGGTCGATGCAGATTCGTACCTTCTGGAGTTGACAGCATACATACATTTGAATCCCGTTCGTGCGGGAATTGTCGAGCAACCTGAGCAGCATCGCTGGAGCAGTCACAGGCCATATCTGGGGAAAGAGAAGATCGAATGGCTGGAGCCGGCACCTGTTCTATCTCAATTTTCCGCAAAAACCGGCAAGTCTTGCTCAATGTTTGCTACGTTCGTCGCTGAGAGGACTACCGAGGGACGCAGGGGAGAATTTCACGGCGAGAAGACCCTGGATAATCGTCTCTTCGGAACTGATCAATTCATTGAGGAGATTCTCATTCAGGCACAATCGCCTTCGGAGCACAAGCCGAACGTAGCAACAGTCTTGGATGCGGTGACAAGACTGTACCGTCTGAGCACCGCGCAACTGGCAGCTCCGGGACAGGAGCGAACGGCGTCAGAGGCACGTGGCCTTGCCGCATGGGCGACACGGGAGCTAAGCAGTGGAACGCTTGCTGAACTGGCTTCGACGCTTAAACGAAATGCGTCCACTCTGACTTGTGCAGTAACACGGCTGGAGAACAGGCTAGAAAGGGATTCGGATTTGGCCGAAAAGGTCGAGAAACTGAAGCGGGATTTGCACGAAGTTCAAATCTTCAAGGCCTGACCCAAATAACTCTTAACGATTTCAATCAAAAGGAGATGTTCATGAAAACCACAGGTATCGGCTTTATGCTCACACTGCTTGCCTGCTGTCTGCTTGTTGCCGGGTGCGGAAGCAGCAGCAACACGTCCACGTCCACGGCCATTGATTATGCAAAGACCGCCAACTGGCTGTCCGTGCCCTCACAGCTTGATCCCTTTAAAAATGTCGATGTATTCTACGTCTATCCGACCACGTACTTTGCCGGCACTGGAGATCCGGTTATCGGCCAGATAGACAACGCCAACATGGTGGCCGGTGCAAAATCATGGTTTCAGAGACAGGCCACCGCCTTTGCCACGGTCGGCAATATCTACGCCCCCTACTATCGGCAGGCAGATGCCTTCTACACGCTGGCTTTGCCGACTGCAGACGCAGTTTATGACTTTATCGGCGGGACAACAGCCACGGATGTCACCGCAGCGTTCGATTATTACATCAAAAATTACAACAACAACCGGCCGTTCATCCTTGTGGGTCATTCCCAGGGTTCAACCGTAGTCGCGCTTCTGCTGCAAAACTACATGAAAGCCAATCCAAGCGTCTATCAGAGGATGATTGCCGCCTACGCCATCGGCTGGTCCTTCACCCAGGACTACTTCGACCGCAACCCCCATCTGAAATTCGCCCAGGGTCCGGATGACACCGGTGTTGTTATCTCATACAACACCCAAAGCCCCTCCTTTACCGGCAGAAACCCCGTGGTCTTCCCCGGTGCCATGGCGATCAACCCCATCTCCTGGACCAGAACGACCACCCCGGCACCAGCCTCAGCCAATGTCGGCTCGCTGCGCCTGTTCGATGCAACGGCAACGGCCCCGTTTTTCCAGGGCGATGTCATGATCCCCGTGCAGACAGTAGCCGGTTATGCAGATGCGCAAATCGCCGCAATCAATCCGCTCACCAGCGCACTTGACCCCAATTCCGCAACAAATGTGCTCCTGTGTTCCTCTGTGGACCCGGCAACGATCAAACGACCGAGCCCTGTCGGGCCCGGCTTTTACCACACCTATGACTACGCATTCTATTACAGCAACCTTGCCGCCAACGCTGCCAACCGCGTTGCCAGGTTTCTCAACCCCTAAAGGAGAACTACCATGAAAAGCATATTGCAGTTCAGTCGCTTGGTCCTTGTTATCTTGAGTTTTTCCGTACTGTTGTTGACGGGTTGCAGTGGAGAAAGCAGCAACACGCCGACAGCGACAGCACCATTTTCTGCCAACCAGGTCTCCGGCAAAACGTTCGTGTATTCAAGCGCCGGTTCCACGGGGACACTCGCCTTCAATGGCGACGGCACCTGGAGTACAACTATCGGTACGTCCACCTTCAGCGGGACCTGGAGCATCACGAGCGGAAAGCTTGTCTGTGTCACCACTGCCGGCGGGAATCATACCATTACCTACACACTGCTCTCAACTACGGCAGACAGTATGACTACCAGTTTTGTGGAAGTAAACCCCGCTGACCCCGATAACCCGGTGACCGGCACTGCTGCCTTCACCGCAACCTTTACAACGGAGCAGGTATCCGGCAAGACCTTTGCCTATTCCAGTGCCGGCACCACGGGAACACTGGCATTCAATGCCGACGGCACCTGGAGCACAACGATTGGTACGTCCACTTTCAGCGGGACATGGAGTATCACAGATGGCAAGCTGGTCTGTATCACCACCTCCGGCGGCAATCATACCCTCACCTACACGGCGCTTGTCAGTGATGATACCAAGGCTATCCATACCAGCGTGGTTGAAGTAAACCCCGCTGATCCCAACAATCCGGTCACCTCCACCGCCTCGCTCACGGTTCTCTACACCATTGCCGGCAAGATCTCCCAATCAGATATCGGCTTGGCCGGTGTCACCGTTGCCCTGGATGGCGACCAGACCCTGACCGCCACAACCGATGCCGACGGCACCTACCGTTTCACGGTTCCGGCCGGGGAATACCGGGTAACCCCCTCGAAAGTGAACACCACCTTTGCTCCTCTGGACAACAGTTTTGCGGTCGGCAGCGCCGATGTCAGAGCCGTTGATTTTGCCTCGGTGGCACCGAAGGCCGGGCCGTCATTAAACAAATGGATCCAGACCGGTTCTTTGATTTACATACGCGAAAGTCACACGGCAACATTGCTGAAAGATGGGAAGGCGCTCGTTACAGGAGGAGAGTATAACTATGAAAACGGGTCAAAAGCACGCGGCAGCGCAGAGATCTACGATCCTGCTACCGGCAAATGGACCCAAACCGGTTCTTTAAATTACAAGCGCACTAAACACACGGCAACGTTACTGCAAGATGGGAGGGTGCTTGTTGCAGGAGGACAGGAATATGACTGGATCTTCCCATCAACCCGCGCCAGCGCAGAGCTCTACGATCCTGCCACCGGCACATGGACCCAAACCGGCTCTTTGAAGTACGATCGCCGCAATCATACTGCAACATTACTGCCAGACGGGAGGGTGCTCGTTGCAGGAGGAGCGGATCAGATAAGCTCGAATGCCAGCGCCGAGATCTACGATCCTAAAACCGGCAAATGGACCCAAACCGGTTCTTTAAACTACGCACGTTATTTTCATACGGCGGCCTTACTGCAAGACGGGAAGGTGCTCGTTGCAGGAGGAATGTCCTCTAAAGTCGATCGTGCCAGCGCAGAACTCTACGATCCTGCTACCGGCAAATGGACCCAAACCGGTTCTTTGACTTACCCCCGCGATAGCCATACGGCAACATTACTGCAAGACGGGAGGGTGCTTGTTGCAGGAGGAGAGGATGGTAGCATAACTGGTCACACCACCGTAGAAATCTACGATCCTGCTACCGGCCAATGGACCCAAAGCGGTTCTTTGAACCACAAACGTTATTCTCATACGGCAACGTTGCTGCAAGACGGGAGGGTGCTTGTTGCAGGAGGAAATGAAGATGATAGCTTAACTGGTCTCGCCACCGTAGAAATCTACGATCCCGCTGCCGACAAATGGACCGAGACCGGCTCTTTAACCTACAAGCGTTTCTTGCATACTGCGACCCTGATGGACAATGGAGCGGTGCTTATTACCGGAGGATGGGATAGACCAACTGAACTCACCAGTACAGAGTGGTTTTACCCGGGGCCTTGATCTCCGTACCGTGATACCGAGCCCGATGCGCCACGAAAAGGCACACTCATACGTACATTGAATCAGAGGCCGGCTATGAGGCGGATTTCCAGTCAGTTGCAGACATTTGAAAGGAGTTATCCATGTTAAGCAAAAATGTTGACAAGACGAGTGGTTATGGGTTGTTGAGGTTTTTTTTGGTGTCTGTTTTTGCGTTGATACAACTTGCCGGTTGCGGCAATAGTACCACTACCCAGCTCACGGCGCCAATAGACTATTCGCACTCCCAAAGCTGGGTCATGTTGCCAAAAGAGGCGGCGCAACCGGTTGATCTCTTCTTCCTGTATCCGACAACCTACAATTCAGCGCAGCCCCTGACCTCAACCTGGTCCCGGGGATGGAACCAGACGCTTGAGCAGGCGCTCTCAGATCAGCTCATCCTCCTCCAGACAGCCTCAAAGGTGAGTGTATTCACAAAGGCGGGTGTCAACGTCTATGCGCCATATTACCAACAGTGCTCAGGACTTGATGTGCTGAACGCGCTGCTTTGGCAAAACACGCCCGGCAACACAGAGGTTGCGAACCAGGCAATGGAGGTGGCTTACAAGGATGCATCCGACGCATTTGACTACTACCTTGAGCATTACAACAAAGACGCGCAGGGCAAACCGCGTCCCTTCATCCTGGCCGGCCACAGCCAGGGCTCAAACCTGATGCTCTACCTGCTGGAACGAAAATTCAGCAACCCGGCGCTCAGGAAACTGCTGGTTGCGGCCTATGTCATTGGATGGTCGGTAACCTCCGACGATATGACCAGTTATCCGGAGTCGCTGCAGGCAGTCGGTATTTGCACCAACAGCACGCAGACCGGCTGCATTGTCACGTACAACACCCAGGAGACACCCGGAGACTGGTCGCAGGTTTCAGGAAGTTCCCGCGGAAAGATGGAGGTCACACGGAAAAACGCATGGAGCGTAAACCCTTTGACCTGGATTGCCACAGCTCCCGGCGAAGTGGGCCCTGCCGCCCCGGCATCTGCAAACCTTGGCGCATTCTTCTATAAGGGGATGCTGCCGGGCGCTCCGGACCAAAGTATCTTCAAGCTCGACCAGACAGGCAACTATACCTTCGAGATGAATAGCTTCATTGGCGCTCAAAGCAACAACGGCGCGCTGGTGATCAACCCGGACAATCTCCCTGCGCCGGCTACCTGGTCAAACCTTATGCCCCCGTACAACACCCGGCCAGGCTGGTATCACGGTTACGACTATCCCTTCTTCTATCGTAATCTTGAGCAGAATGCCGTTGACCGGGTCAAGGCATATACCGACTCTCTGAAGCTTTAGTCCGCTGCTCACGACTGTCGCCCCCAACTGCTGGAGGAACGATGCATACACTGTAGAGCCTGTCATACCGCCTGCCGCGACGGGGGCTATCAGGCAATTGCCTGGAACAGCTGTCTGCTTCAACCGGGATTGTTGCCTCTGGGAAAGCGGAAGTTTTATCGCTCTGCCGGTGGCTGCTGGATAGGGGATGAACCGCCAACAGAGTTGGCTGCTGTAGGCATAAGTTGGCGGTGCCTGCTTCTGTAAGTTGTTGATAGTTATGCAAACACAGCTTGGCATGTATGCTGCAAACTGTATGGATGAGCAAATAGAGCAGAGGAGGAAATCAAATGAAGAAAAAAAGCACGGCGGTAATCGGGATGATGGTGCTGGTCTGTTTTATGATGATGGCGACTTTTACCTGGGCTCTAGGCGTACCCAACGGTACGGTCACCGACGGCAATCTGGTCTGGCTGCAAAATGCCAACTGTTTTGGCGGGCTGACCTGGAATCAGGCCATGGACAGAGCAGCCAGCCTGAAATCCGGCTCATGCGGCCTGACGGATGGCTCCACGGCCGGTCAGTGGCGTCTTCCCACAAAAGATGAACTGGTGAGAAGGTCGAAAAAACAGCAAGGTTTTAATAATGTCCAGGCTGGCTACTACTGGTCCTCCAGTACCGACGCTGCTAACACAGCCATTGCCTGGTTCGTGGTCATGAACGTCGGCATCGCGGACCTCGACTATAAGGTCAACTATTTCTACGTATGGCCCGTTCGTAGCGGAAAGTAGGTTATTTGGTTATTTGGGTTTTGTGTAGGGGCCAAGCACGTTTTATCTGCTTCGCCCGCCTTTGATCTCCATCTCAACAAGGGCAAAGCAGGCGAGGCGGCCCCACTTTTTTCCGCCACAAAAGGAGCTGCATAATGATAGCAACTGTTTTGTCCTGTATCATGACGGCGGTTGTATTCAGTCAGCCCTGCATGGCAGCCCAAAGTGAACAGGCAAAATATAGAGGTGGCGAGTGCGCCGGGTGTCATGGGCAGGACAAAAAATTACCGCTTGCTCATCCAGCTACCAAAGCCATGAATCTTCAATCCTGTAAAAAATGCCATACCAAAGAAAACAGGGATATACGGGAAAAGCTGCCGGGAAGCCACTATCATCTGCTGGCAAACATCACGTGTGAACAATGTCATGGAAAGGCCAATGAACGGGAAGTTCCGACCATGGAACAATGTGTTGCCTGCCATGGCAGCACGACAAAGCTTGCGGAAAAGACAAAAGGGGGCAAACCGAGAAATCCTCATATCTCCCCGCACTATGGGACGGAACTCGATTGCAATTTTTGTCACCATCAGCACACCAGATCAGAGAATTATTGCGTACAGTGCCACTCTTTTGGTTTCAAAATCCCTTGATTTTCAACAAATATCTCTACCGGCCAAAGGGTAGTTCACACATGGTTGATACAAAAATACTTCAAAAATTGGCACATACTACAATCAGAAACGTACTGTTGTTTGCCATTATTCTGGTCACGGTTGCGCCGACCACACTGCTGGCAGCAGAAAAAGAACAACGGCATGATGTCGTAGTGGTTGGTGCTGGCATAGCGGGACTTTCTGCCACCTGGGAGTTGGCGCAGAAAGGATTTGATGTTGCCGTCATCGAAATGCAGCCGCTCTATGGCGGGACCGCGACGATGAGCGAGGGGGCTCTCTGCATCGTAGGCACACCGGAGCAGGCGAATGTCGGCATCATTGATTCACCGCAGATCGCCTTTAAAGACTTCATGACCTATGGCAGTGACCAGAGCGGTTCCGGTCCTGATGTCGAATGGGTACACTATTACGCAAACGAGTCTCGCCATGAAATTTATGATTGGCTTATTGGGCTGGGCATACATTTTGAGAAGAATGCAGTCCTTATGCCAGGAAATAGCGTGCCGCGCTGGCATAAAGTAATCGGCAAGGGCAGAGGACTTGTCGAGCCGATCTACCGGGCCTGCAAGCAAAGCAGTACGGTGAAGTTTTTCTACAGACATAAGGCGCTTTCGTTGATCAGGGACAAAAGCGGCCGGATTACCGGCATCCGGGCAGAACGGCTTAAAGATAACGTATCTGTCGATTATCTCGCGCCGGTCGTGATACTGGCGACAGGGGGTTTTCAGGGCAATATGAAGATGGTGCAAAGTTATTGGCCTGAAAAACAGCCGCTTCCAGAACGGATACTGACAGGAGCCGGAATAAACGCCACTGGCTCAGGTCATGAAATAGCCCAGGCCATAGGTGCCAGATTAGTCAATATGCACTATCAGTGGAATTATTCCACCGGCCTGCAAAGTCCAACCGATATCACCGGCTCGCGAGGTTTGAACGCTTTCAGCCAGCAATCAATCTGGGTCAACAAAAAAGGACGACGTTTCGTAAACGAATCTCAAGACACGAAGGTGACATTTCTTGAACTGATCAAACAGCCCGGCGGCACATACTGGGCGCTGTTTGACAGTGCGGCCCGCGACAGTTTTTTTATTTCCGGCTGGAGTCGGGAATCAATTGAAGAGGGACTCTTTAATAATCAACAAAGCAACCAGTTCGTAAAATCTGCACCGACTATATCAGAGCTTGCTGTGGCTGCGGGACTTCCTCCGCAGACACTTACTGAGACCGTGGGGCGCTGGAATGACATGGTAACCTCTGGTAAGGACATCGATTTTGGCCGCATCGGCTGCTGCCGGACGCCCTGGTCCAATCCGACCAGAATCGAACGGGCGCCTTTCTATGCCGTACCGTTCTACCCGTTGGCGCGCAAGAGTATGGGGGGCGTTTCTATTGATCAGTCCTGTCGGGTACTTGATGTCTCGGGACAGCCTATTCCCGGCCTGTATGCCGCTGGGGAACTGACCGGCCTCGCCGGTGTCAACGGTAAAGCTTCCCTTGAAGGAACATTCCTGGGCGCGTCCATTATGACAGGTCGTGTGGCGGGGCGGGCAGCTGCGGCAGAGTTGGCAGATCAAAGAAAACCATAATAGATCACGCAGTGGGAAGGTGTTTTATGCCCTGTGACCCCTATGGATTGAGGAGGAGTGCTTATTATGAAAAATCTGTGCCTGTTGTTTTTCAGCTTTCTGTTCATTGTTTCCGCCGCAGAAGGGGCAAATCAGCCGGTAATGCTTACCACTGCACAACAGCAGGTAACGGCTGTCTTTGAACGCCTTGACACCGGTCTTAAAAAAGCTGCCGGAAAACTGGGTACAACAGGGCTGACCGGTGAAGGAGCCCGGCAGGTTCTGACGGAAGCCTGCAAAGAGTTCAGCTATGCCGTTGATTGCGCCACCGTTGATACAAAAGGGCGGCTGACGACTATTGAGCCTGCCCAATACCGTCGTTTTGAAGGCACAGATATTTCTGCGCAGGAGCAGGTCAAGCAGATGCTGAAACTGCATAAACCGCTGCTAAGCCAGGTTTTCCGTTCGGTGGAGGGGTATGATGCGGTTGATGTAGAGTATCCGGTATTCAATCCTGAAGGCCGTTTTATCGGCTCCGTCAGTGTTATGTTCAAACCGGAACGGTTTCTGGGGGAGATCATACAGCCTCTGGTGAAGGGGGTGCCGCTGGATATCTGGGCGATGGAGCAGGGGGGACGTATCCTCTACGACAGTGATCAGGCACAGGTGGGCCTTAACGTCTTCACTTCATCTGCGTACCAGCCCTACCAGCAGCTTGTTCTATTGGCACAAAAAATTGCCGCTACTCCGCAGGGTGATGGCGTCTACCGTTTTAAGAAGGGTCTGACCGGCCCTGATGTAGACAAAAAGGCGTACTGGACCAGCGTGTCGCTATATGGAGTCTCCTGGCGGCTGGTGGGCATTCATCTGGAGCAGAATGCAAAAGAGCGGATATCGTGGAGTCCTGCTGCGGCTGTTACTGCCGAACAAGCGCTTGATACGTTTGCTGCGGATACCTCATTGAAAGCGGCGCTGACCGACGGCAACAAGGATACAATCATGAAACTGTTCGGGCAGTTTTACAAAGCAACGCCTGGCATCTACTCGGTGCAGTGGATTGACGCCAAAGGGATAAACCGTTTTGGTTTCCCGGTGGAAAACAGTCTCTCAGAGTATGACTGCAATTCGGGAAAGGGTACCAGTGACAGGCAGTTCCTTCGGATCTTACATAAACAGCAACCGGATGTTTTAGAAGCGCCATTGTTTGAGGGAAGAACCGGTTATTTCGTGTTCAAGCCGGTATTCAGGGATGGCCGGTATCTGGGCATGATTTACACAATCAAGCTGAAAACCTATTAAGGCACTCTTGCCACAAATAAATATCCGCTTTCACGTGAGCCCAAACCGCAGCCGTAGCAGGGCTACGCCTGCGGTTTGGCATATTTGTATGAGCAAGTAAATAAGCCAGAGGATGGAGAGCAGATGAAGATAAAATGCACGGCAGTAACCGGGATGCTGGTTTGTTGCCTGATGATGGCGAATTTGGCCTGGGCGGTACCCGGCGTACCCGATGGCACGGTCACTGACGGTAATCTGGTCTGGCTGCAGAACGCTGACTGTTTTGGGGAACTGAACTTGAACGATGCCAAGAGCCGTGCCGCAAGTTTGAAATCCGGAGCATGCGGCCTGACCGATGGTTCCAACTCTGGTGATTGGCGTCTCCCCACAATAGAGGAACTAAAGAGCAGGCAGAAGAACCAGCAAGGTTTTTATAATGTTCAGTCGAACTACTACTGGTCATCCACTATCTACGGAGGCAATCCAAACTGGGCCTATGCTGTGGTTATGAGATTCGACTTAGTGAAGGGCTCCAAGGGCTCGCACAAACTCTTTGTGTGGCCCGTGCGTGCCGTAAAGTAGGTTTTTGGTTTTTGGTCGTCAGGGCTGAATCACGGATACCGGATTAATGAGGTGTTTATCATGAAAAATCTGTGCCTGTTGTTTTTCAGCTTTACCGGTCTTAAAAAGCTGCCGGAAAAACCGCCAACAGAGTTGGCTGCTGGAGGCAGAAGTTGGCAGTGTGTTCTTGTGTAACATTCCTATATTATTCAAACAGTTCTTGGCATGTATGCTGCAAACCGTATGAGCAAGTAAATAAACCAGATGAGGAAAAGCAGATGAAAAGAAAAAGCACGGCGGTAATCGGGATGGTGGTTTGTTTCATGATGATGGCATCTATGGCCTGGTCAGTAAATTTACCCGGCGTACCCAACGGCACGGTCACTGACGGCAATCTGGTCTGGCTGGAGAACGCCAATTGTTTTGGCCCGCAGAGCTGGAATCAGGCCATGAGAAGCGCTGCCAGTCTGAAATCCGGTATGTGCGGCCTGAGGGATGGTTCCACTGCCGGTCAATGGCGTCTCCCCACAAAAGAGGAGCTGCAGAGCAGGCAGCGGAACCTGATGCCTGCTTTTTATAACGTCAAGACAGTCTACTGGTCGTCCAGTACCTATGCAGGCGGTACGATTTTCGCCTGGTACGTGTACATGGACCGTGGCTTAGAGTACTACACCAATAAGGGTACCTACTTCTATGTTTGGCCCGTGCGCGCCGGACAGTAGGTTATTTGGTTATTTTGTCTGAATCACGGATTGCCACGGATTACCGGATTGAGGAGGAGCGCTTGTCATGAAAAATCTGTTGTTTTGTGTTCAAGCCGGTATTTAGGGATGGTCGGCCGATTATCCTGAAGGGTCGGGGTAACATGGGTGAGCGGCGCCGCCATTAGATTTGGTGCTGTTGAGCTTAAGGGAGTTGGAATTTGCCAATGGAGATAACCATGGAAATGCAGACAAAGAAGGAAGCAAACGTAACCGTGGTAACAATCACCGGCAGGCTGGACGCCGTTACGGCGCCAGAGTATGAAAAGGCGATAAATGAGCAACAAAACATCGCACCCTCACCTGTTGTTCTTGTCGTTGATGGCTATTCTACCGGCCAGTTCTACCCCGAAGCCATAAGGGAAAAGGGACTGCGGCCTGTCCATGTATCCTCCGGGACGGAAAAGAACTCCCCTGGCCTGGAGTCCTACGTGACCGAGGCGCTTGATCACATGCGTGATGATTACGAGGAGTTTTTTCATGGCTGGGACGATATCGATGAGCTCGTTGCCAGCCTGGCTGCCCTGGCTCCCTGCTGCGTCATGCCCGGCTGCGAAATGGGCGTTGAAATGGCTGACCTGCTGGCCCAACGCCTGGGGCTGCCCGGTAATGATGCAGCCACAAGCCATATCCGGCGTGACAAGCTGGCCATGCACGACACCTTGGCTAAAGCCGGTCTGCCATCTCTGGCTTCACTGGCCACGGACAACTTTGATGAGGCTCTCGCTTTTGCTACGAATCTGGATTCATGGCCGGTGGTAGTCAAACCGCTTCGCAGCGCCGCCACCGAAGGTGTACGCTTTTGCTACACAACTGATGAACTCCGGGACGCGTTCGCGGCGCTTCTGGGCACTTTTACCCAGTTCGGAGAGCGCAATGCTCTGGTGCTTGTCCAGCAATGCGCCACGGGGCGCGAATATGCGGTCAACACCGTGTCCCGGGAGGGCAGGCATGTCCTGTCCGACCTGTGGGTCTACGATAAAATCCCTACGCCCGGCGGCGCTCCCCTTTATGACAGGACTCAGCTTGTACTCACACAAGATCAGGATCAGCGTGCAATTATCGACTACACGTTTCAGGTGCTGGATGCTCTCGGCGTCCGGATTGGTCCGGCTCACACCGAGATAATGCTCACCGAGCAAGGACCGATTCTTATCGAAAGCGGCGCACGCCCCATGGGCGGAGCGTTCCCTCAGGATCTGATCCGCGAGACCTTGGGGCATACGCAGATTCAGTGGGCGGTAGACAGCTATGTCGATGCCGGGGCTTTCGCTGCCAACGCCGGAAGCGCCTATCGTCCAACCCACGCCATGTGCGTCAAATCGCTCATATCCACCCGGGAAGGGGCCATCCGCTCTGTTCCCGCGATTGACCTGACCTCGCGCCTTCCTTCGATGCGCTATGGAAATTTCACCGGTGTGCTTTCCAAAGGCCATGTGGCACGTACCGTGGATCTTCTCACCAGTCCTGCCCATCTTTTTCTCTATCACCAGAACCAGGCTGTGGTTGATGCAGACTGGTCCACCTTGCGGGAACTGGAGATCGAAGCGCAAAACGAACTGTTCGAGATGAGCCCCGCCGATGCATCTCTTGAAAGCCAGGATGACTGGTTCGCCTATGTGCCTGACGAATGCTGGCTTAAGCCAGAGACCGAGTCGCAACGGGATGCGGATATCATCTGGCGCGCGCTTGGGCTTTCATCCGGGGAGCATCTGCTGGACTCCCCCTGCGGCGACTCCCGTATCGGGGTCTGTCTGGCCAGACAAGGCGCCATCGTAACCGGCCTGGACCTGAATCCCAGGTTCATCGCCCGTGCCGGTGAGCGGTTCGCGGAGGCCGGAATTTCCGCTGAGCTTCGCGTCGGTGACATGCGCGAACTTGACGAAAAAAACAGCTTTGACGCCATAGTAAACTGGTTCAACAGCTTCGGCTACTTCGGCATTAAAGATGATTTTCAGGTGCTTTTGCGTTTCGCGGATGCCCTGCGTCCCGGCGGCCGGCTGTTGATTGAAGCGCCCAACCGCAAGGGCATTATGGAAAATCTTGTACGCAGGCAGGAAGTTGAAGTCGGCAAGCAGAGCAGTGTGCTCTGGGATGAGATGACGGAGCGGCTGATAACGCGTCTGACGGTTACCGGACCTGATGGAGAACGCGAGGTCAAATCCGGGGTACGTATGTATTCCCTGCCCCAGTACCGATTACTCATGCAACTGGCCGGATTGCGGCTCGAACAGGTCTACGGCGATGGTTTGACGCCTTTTGAAGAAACCTCCCGGCGGATGATCATGGTGGCGGTCAAGCATCAATCCTGATCGGCCTGCTGACTGAAAGGTGCAACCCATGAAACAACAGACAACCAGGCAGAAGAGCGCCACGACACGCATACCGTTCGATATGCCGTTCCTCCCGCTGGCGATGGAATTCATTGACAAGGGAGCACGCGGTTTCGGTTATAACGACCGGGAAACCGGTGGCCTGGTGCTGGCTATGGAGGAGCTGTTTTCCTTTTACGTACGGCAGGCAGCCCTTGGCTCGGCATTGGAAATCGAACTGGAGGATCAGGGGTATCGCCTGGCGCTCACCATCTGCTTCCGCACGGCCAATCCCGACATGCGCGCCTTTAACCTGACCTGGAACGTCAACCCGGACAGTGAGGAATCGCTGGATATGCTCGGGCCGATGATCGCAGCCCGCAGCGTCTCCAGCCTGCGGCTTGATTTCGGTTCCGATGAGCAGGTGGCGCTGCACATGACCCGTGACCGCGACTATCCACCGGCAGGAGCCGTGGCGCTGCCGCCGTCCGGCGCTTCCGGAACGCTCCGGTTAAGCGAACCCTCCGCCGACGACCTGCGGCACTTCGCCGCCATGGCAGTGGCATCAGGCGCTCCCTTTATCCCGCCGTTTCTGCTCCGTCCCGGCATGGCGGCTGACATGCTTGATGCCGGTCACCTGAACGCCATTCTGGTCACCAGCGGCGACTGGATCGTGGGCGGCCTGCTTTGGCGGCCTTTGACCGATACCTGCCTGGAATTGTACGGCCCTTACCTGTTCAGCGACGATCCTGACGACCGGATGTTGACCCTGCTGCTGGATGAGGCGACCGGGCGCATCTCCCACAGCAACTGCCGGGGATTTCTGCGGCGTCAGGGTCCGCTGGCAGGGCATGAGCGTTTCTTCGATTTCCTGGGAGATCTTGAACTGTCCGGGATCAGCGGCGCGACTGCCAACAACACCTATTATTACCGGCAACTCAAGGAGGAGAGCGGCGGCGTGGTCTATTGCGGCGGTGCGCTGTCAACCTTCCTTGGTAATCAGTACGACCGGCTCTGCCTCCCCCGGCAGGTGCGGGAGACGGTTGTTGACCACTCCCGGCTGCGCGACGCCTCGGTGCTGGCGGTTGAGCTGGAATATGCGCGTTCCCTGGCAATCATCCGCCCGCTGTGTGCCGGAAAAGACATGGCCGCCAATCTGACCGCCCATCTCAACCTGCTGCGGGGCGAGGGAATCGACAACTTTCTTGTCGAGATCAACACCGGCTGCTTTGAGGATACCGCCTTCGCCGCCGCGCTGGAGGAAACCGGTTTTGTCCCGCGCCTGCTGATACCGGATGCCGGACGTGGCGATCTGGTCATCTACGATCATTCAGACGGAACCTTGCCGTCATGAATCTGGACATTCTTATCCCCGATTACGTGCGCAGTTTTCAGGTCTACACCCCCAGCAGGCCCGATCATCTGCTGATGCAGGAGTACGGCACACCACTGCTCCATCGGTTGAACAACAACGAAAATCCGCTCGGTCCCCCTCCGGCAGCGGCTAGCGTCATCGCCGCCTTTTCGCCGGCACGGGCCGCCATCTATCCCAGCGGTGATTCCTATGACCTGTGTGCTGCTCTGGGAGAGCGTTTTGGCATATCTCCCGACCGTTTTCTGGTGGGCAACGGCTCCTGCGAGGTGATCTCGTCGGTCATCAAGGCCTTCTGTCAGCCGGGTGACAATATCATCACCGCTGACAAGACCTTTGCCGTCTACGAATGGGTGGCCGGGTTTTCCGGTATCGAGGCGCGTCTGGTTCCGCTGCTTGATTACGCCTTTGATCCGCAGGGGATGCTGGACCGGATCGACCGCAAGACAAAGATACTTTTTGTCTGCAACCCCAATAATCCGACCGGCAGTTGCTGGACAAACCAGGTGCTGATCGATTTCCTCGAAAAGGCTGGGGAGGAGAGGATCGTGGTGGTGGACGAAGCGTACCGGGAGTATGTTGAAGACCCCGGATTTCCCGATACCATCGCACTGATGGACAGATTCCCTAACCTGGTGGTTTTCAGGACGTTCTCCAAGATGTACGCCCTGGCCGGACTGCGCTGTGGGTATCTGGCCGGAACTGCTGAGGTGGTGGATATGGTGCGGCGCACCAGCGTGGCCTATTCGGTCAACGTGCAGGCCCAGCAGGCCGCGCTGGCGGCGCTTTCCGACGACGCGGGGCATATCGCCGCAACCCGGGCGCTGGTAAAGGAAGGCAAGATGTTTCTGCGCGGGGTTTGCAACAATCTCGGTCTGGAAACGGTTGGCGGCGAAGGTAACTTCCTGATGATCAAAACCCCCATCAACGATATGCTCATGTACCGGCGTCTGATGAAGCGCGGGATGATGGTGCGCACCATGACCGGTTTCCGCTTTCCGGGGTGGATTCGGGTATCGCTGCGGGAGATGGCTGTTATGGAGAGTTTTGCCGGGGCGTTGGAAGATGAGATAAGGTCGATACGCAAATAATTGTAATCAAGGTGTTCAAAATGACAACAGAACCAATCCCTCTCGAAATCGGCAAACCGGAAATCCGCGGCGATGCTGCTGCCAAGGCGTCCGGCACGGAACGCTTTGCTGCCGACTATTATCCGGACAACCTGGTCTGGGCAGGGGCCGTGCGGGCCGGTGTCGCAAGTGGACGGCTCGTATCGGTGGATGCCGGAGCAGCGCTGGACGTGCCCGGCGTAGTCAAGGTGTTGACGGCATCTGATGTGCCGGGGCCGAACCGTCATGGCATCATTCACAAGGATACGCCGGTGCTGGTCGATGACCGGATTTGCCATGCCGGTGATGCAGTAGCGTTGGTGCTGGCGGAAACCCACGAGGCGCTGAAGCAGGCACTTTCTCTGGTGCGTGTTGAAATTGAAAATTTGCCGGGGGTCTTCGATCCTGAAGCTGCCATGGCGCCGGACGCTCCGCAGCTTCATGCATCATTTCCGAACAATATTCTGATGGCGGCCGAGATCCGCAAGGGAGATGCGCTGGGCTCACTGGCCGGATGTGACGTGGTTGTGGAAGAGGAGTTTTCCACCCCGGTGCAGGCCCACGGCTTTCTGGAAACTGAAAACGGAACGGCAAGGGTGGAGGAGGACGGCAGCATCTCCATGACCGTATCTACCCAGTCTCCGTTCCGCGACCGCCTGGAGATCGGCCAGGCCCTTGGAATACCATTCCTCAGCATTCGTATTGCCTCCCCCAGCCTGGGTGGCGGTTTCGGCGGCAAGGACGGCGCTACGGTGCAGTGTCTGCTGGTGGTTGCGGCGCTGCATGCTGATGGCCGAACGGTCAAGATGCAGTGGGACCGGGAGGAAAATATGGCGGCAGGTTACAAACGCCACGCCTGTAAACTCCACTATCAGCTGGGAGCCAAGGCGGACGGGACATTGCACGCCCTGAAATGCAAACTGGTCTATGACACCGGTGCCTATGCGCATCTGGGTGGAGAAGTGATGGAACTGGGGATGGAGCACGCCGGCGGCCCCTATCGCATTCCCCATGTGCTGATCGAGGGGAACTGTGTATTCACCAACAACCCGGTGGGCGGCGCCATGCGGGCCTTCGGCGTCTGTCAGGCGACCTTTGCCTTTGAATCGATGATGGATCTGCTGGCGCAAAAACTGGGTATGGATCCGCTGGAACTGCGTCTGCGAAACGCATTGGTTGACGGTGACACCAACTGCGCCGGGATGCGCCTGATTACCTCTACCGGAGTCCACGGTTGCCTGGAGATGCTGCGGGATCACTCGTTATGGCTGGAACGGGAGGAGTGGAAGCGGCAAGCGCCTCCTGGCACCATGCGCGGCGTCGGGCTGGCATCGGTGTTTAATGCGGCCGGTTACGGCGGCAAGGTGCGTGACGCAGCCATAGCCAAGGTGGAACTGACCACGGAAGGGGAGATACTAGTTCATAACGCCGTAACAGATATGGGGCAGGGCAATTCCAGCGCTTTTCTGCAGATAGCCGGGCATATTCTCGGTCAGGATGCGTCGCAACTCAAGCTGCGTCAGCCTGACACCGCAACCGCCTATCCTTCAGGCTCCTCGTCGGCGGGCCGCACCACCTACACCTTCGGAAACGCTCTTATAAAGGCCTGCGAAGAGTTGAAGGCGCGTCTCATCAACCGTGCCGGGCTGATACTGTTCATTGACAACGACCGTGATCTGCAACTGGTTCCCGGCAAGGTGATCCATCCTCCCAGCAACCGTGAGTTATCTTTCCAGTTGCTGGCATCTTACATGCCCTACGAGGACCGGGTTTGCATCAGCCAGTTCGTGGCGCCGGTTTGCGAAGAGATACCGGATACCTCCAAGGGCTTTTTTGTCGGTTTTCCCCATGTAATCTTCGCCTACGGGGCGCATCTTGCCCGCATTGAAGTGGATCTGTTGACCGGACAGGTACGCGTTTGCGACTATCTTGCGGCGACTGACGGCGGCGCTGTCATCAATCCCTCCATGTTCGACCAGCAAGTGCAGGGAGGGGTCGCCCAGGGACTCGGCTATGCCCTGATGGAGGATCTGGTCACCCATGAAGGGGTTGTGCGGAGTAACGATTTTGCAACCTATCTGATCCCCGGAGCAATGGATCTGCCGGACACCGTCTCATGTGCGTATCAGGGGCATGAGGCAACCGGCCCCTTCGGCATGAAGGGGGTTGGAGAGGTGGCGCTTAACGGGCCTTTGCCATCAATAGCCAATGCAATTGACGACGCCTGCGGTATCCGCCTGTGTCACGGGCCGTTAACACCGGAACGGGTGCTGTCGGCGTTAACCAATAAACGAGGATAGAGAAGCGGTGGAATTCCAGGGCATCACAGAGTCATCGTATGTCATCAAACCGGTTGATGCCTCAAGGGCCAATATGGTCCCACAGGTATTCCGGTCAATTTACGGTGATAATTTTCCCGTGGAGTATGTCTATCATAGCGATCAGATAATGTCGAAAATCAGGGCAGGGTGCCTGAAATCATCCCTTGCACTGGATGCCAGCGGCATGCCGATCGGTTACATTGCCATGTACATGAGCGCCCCCAGTCCGGGGCTATGGGAAGCCTGCAACCTTTTGGTCGTGCCGGGTTGCGGTTCCGGTGATCTGGCATGGGCGCTTCTGCAGCACTACCTGCACCCTGAAAACAGGTCTGATACGGATTGTGACGGTATTTTCGAGGAAGCGGTCTGCCATCACTATTTCACCCAATTAGGTTGTTCAAAGCTGGGTTTTGTCGACTGCGCACTGGCACTGGACCATATGGACGGAGCCAGTTTCAGGGAACATGCCCCGGAAACCGGACGGGTGGCATGTCTGCTGCAGTTTTACGAGCGGTCCGATGGGCGCGAAGCATGTTACCTTCCGGAACAGTATTTCGAGTTTCTCCAGGGGTTGTTTGCCGGTTTACGCCCCCGAACCTTGCTGCCGGGTTCAGCGTCACTACCTGTCGAAGGCGAAACAAAACATTACGATAAGTCGTTTGCCGCTGCCGGTATGTGGCGGGTGTCCGTCAGTTCCATCGGTAGCGGCTGGGGGGCTTTCCTGGATGAGTTGCTGGTTCAGGCGCGGTTAAGGCAGGTGGTAAGTCTGCAGGTAGTTCTTTCCGTCGGCTTGCCGTATACAAGCGCGGCCGTGGAGCAGATGCAGCAACGGGGATTTTTTATGGGCGGGATCTTTCCGCGCTGGTTTGGCGCCGACGGCATCATGATGCAGCAGGTGTTGGGCAAGGAACCGGATTATGGCGGGATCAAGCTTTACGGAACGGTTGCAAAATCTCTGCTGACGTTTATTCAGCATGATCGGGAGAGCGTGACAAAATGACAAACGCTTATGAAATATATCGTTTGATGCTTCGTTCTCGTTTCATTGACCTTCAGGAAGGCGAGCTGCACAAACAGGGCTTGATCGATTTTTGCGTCTCTGCGGCAGGGTGCGAAGCGGTCGCCGCTTTCCCGGAGTTCCAGGAAAATGATCTGCTTTTCCTTCATTACCGAGACAGGGCGCTGATGCTTATGCAGGGGTGGAAACCTGAAGAACTGCTGGCATCTGCCATGGGGCTGGCGTTTTCTCCCGCTGGAGGCAGAAACCTGCATCCATTGCTTGTTTCTGCTGCAAGAAGAACTTTCAACATTTCCGGGCCACTGGGACAGGCACCGTTACAGGCTGTCGGCGCAGCCCAGGCTCTGAAATCCAAAAGTGACAATTCAATCGTGCTTGCTTCGATGGGTGACGGCACCACACAAGAAGGACAAGTTCTGGAGGCCATTGCCGAGGCAGCCAGGGAAGCTGCTCCGGTACTCTTCCTGATACATGACAACCAATGGGCAATTTCATACGCCACAAAAGGCAAAACATTCTGGAGTCTGCCGGATGGAAGGCTGTTGGACGAATACTGGGGCATTCCAATTGCGTACATCAATGGCTCGGACCCGGCTACATGCGGCAGAATGCTGGAAGAAGCCGCTACGGCGGTAAGAGCGTCCCAAAAACCAAGGATTGTTATTCTGGCATCAGCCCGCATTGGTGAACATTCCAGCGCAGATCGGCAGGAAACGTATCGAGATCAGAACGAACTTGATCATGAAAGAACGACAAAAGATCCCGTGCAGAATATGCGCGCCTTTTTACTGGATTCAGGTCGTGCCGAGGATGATCTGCAACAGCTTGAGGAAGCGATAAAAACTGAAATTGAGCAGGCACTGGCAATTGCCAAAAGTATGTCCTGCCCTGAACCCTGCCTTGAATCCTCCCCGGAGACAAACCCGGGCTGGAATAAGCAGGAGCACGCCCCTTTCGCCGACCAGGGACTTACCATGGCCCAGGCGCTGAATGCCGTGCTGGCCAGCCATCTTCAAAGTGATCTGTCCGTCTCGCTCCACGGTCAGGATATAGAAGACCCCAAGGGAGATGTGCTGGGTCTTTCCAAAGGGTTATCGACAAGGTTTCCGGGCCGGGTGAAAAACGCGCCCCTTGCCGAGGCAACGATTGTCGGAGGTGCCATCGGACGCGCCCTGGCCGGTGAGAAACCGGTCGTATGCATTCAGTTTTCCGACTTTCTGCCGCACGCCTGGAGCCAGTTGGTATGTGATGCCGCTTCGTACTGGTGGCGCAGCGGCGGCGACACCGCCTGCCCGCTGATTGTACTGGCTCCCTGTGGCGGATACCGGCACGGATTGGGTCCGTTTCACTCCCATTCGCCGGAAGGATCGCTTGCCCATATACCCGGGTTAAACGTATGTATGCCATCCAACGCCCCGGACGCGGCAGGTTTACTGAATGCAGCTTTTAACAGCAGAACTCCGACGGTGCTGCTCTATCCGAATAACCTGCTTCATAAGCCAGCGCATTGTGCGCCTTTAGCTGTTTCAGAGCTTTTTGTGCGACCGGGACAGGCGAGAAAGGTGCGTCAAGGCGATGATCTGACCATTGTCGCCTGGGGCAATACCGTTCCGTTATGTGAAGAGGCGGCTCTTCAACTGGAAGCTGCGGGGGTTCGCTGCGACCTGCTGGATCTGAGAACGATAACTCCCTGGGATCGAACAGCTGTGCTTGATTCGGCGCGGAGAACCGGGAAAATCGTTGTCGTACACGAAGACACGCTTACCGGTGGGTTTGGCGCGGAAGTTATTGCCTGGGTTGCAACCCATGCCCCCGGTGTCACGGCTCGCAGAGTAGCCCGGCCGGATGTGCTGCTGCCGGCAAACAATGCAAATCAACTGGCTCTGCTCCCGTCTGTTCGCTCCATACTACAGGCTGCGGCGGATCTCCTCGATTTGGATATCCATTGGCCGGATGGCTTCGATAATCAGGATGATACTGTTTTTGTTCCGGGTCATAATCCGGCTGACGAGGAGATTCTGGTTGGCAAACTGTTTGTGGCTGCCGGGGATTACGTGGTTGAGGGGCAGACTTTGGCAGAACTGGAGGGGCAAAAAGCGATCTATGATTTCAATGCTCCCCGCTCCGGACGTGTTGTTGAACTGTTTGTCAAGGATGGCAACGTTGCCCGTACAGGCACCCCCTTTCTCCGATTCGCATCGGAAAGAAACTCTGCCGCATCTTCAGTTGCTTGTCCGGAGATCCGCAAAAAGGATGAAAACCAGCAGAACATCGCTGCTGCTGGCGTCGCCGATATCACTATCAAACCGCTCTTGCCGTCCGGTTCCATGGCTGCGGGTGAATCGCTCCGTGCAGCCGGTATCATCGGAACCGGCGCATATCTGCCGGAAAAGCTGCTGGGCAATGCGGAGTTGGCTGAGCGTTTTGATGTGACCACCGATTGGATCTATGACCGGACCGGCATCATAAATCGCCGGATTGTCGCGCCCGAACAGGCCTGTTCCGATCTTGCCATTGAGGCGGCCAGGCGTGCCATGACAGATGCAGGTGCTGCACCGGAAGAGATCGGTATGGTGATTGTTGCCACATCCACCGCAGACCACCTGACCCCCGCCACGGCAGCCATTGTCCAGCATGCTCTCGGCATTCCTGCGGCGGCCTGCTTCGATCTTTCAGCCGCCTGTTCCGGATTTGTCTATGGACTGATGCTTGGCTGCAATGCTGTTACATCCGGATTTACCGGCAAAGTGCTGCTGATCGGTGCTGAGGCGCTTTCTCACGTTATCAACCCATTGGATCGTGATAGTGCAATTCTGTTCGGAGACGGCGCCGGTGCGGTGGTGATCGGTTCCGTTCCGGATGGATACGGCCTGCTTGCCACTGATGCAGGCACAAACGGAGCCGACCATGCTGCCGTTATGCTCCCTGCTGGCGGAAGCCGCCTGTCTGTCTCTGCCGCAACCGTTGCAGAACAGCTGCACTACATTCGCATAGATGGTAACCGGGTCTTTATGTTTGCCATGAAGGCACTGGGAGATTCGTTTTTACGGGTGATAGAAAATGGCGGCCTGTCATTGCCCGATATAGACCTGTTCATACCGCATCAGGCCAATCGCCGGATCATTGAGGCCGCCGGCCGCCGTCTGGACTTGCCGATGGAGAGGATCGTAATCGAGCTTGAACAGTACGGAAATACCTCGGCCGCCACCATCCCGATTGCCCTGCATGACGCATTAGCCGCGGGACGGATACATCATGGAGACCGCCTGGTACTGACAGGATTCGGCGGCGGCGTCAGTTGGGGATCAGCTTTGCTTCGCTGGCACTCCTCAGGGAGTGACCAAATTCATAGAAAAGGAGAAGGGCAATGACAACAAACGAGAAAGTATGCGAAATCATCATCAAGGTTAAGAAGGGAAAAGTGACGCTGGACCAGCTCAAGCCGGAAGTTGGTCTGCGTAACGACCTGGGCCTGGACTCTTTGGACATGTCCGAAATTCTGGTGCTTGCTGAAGAGGCCTTCAATATTACAGTCGATATTGAAAAAGCGCAGCAAGTGAATACGCTGGCTGAAATGGTTGCCGGCATTGATGCGTATCGCGCAGCATAATTCACAAACAAAATGGAGTTCAACATGTCGGAACAGCAGTACACCCTAACACCGGTTTCCCCGGCAGATGCGGCAAAGGTGGCGACCGTGTTCCGTGCAATCTACGGCGATGACTTTCCTATGAAGTACGTCTATCACGCAGACCAGGTCATGCGGGAAATCAACGAACGGCGTCTTGCCGCTGCGCTTGCTTTTGATGAAGCAGGGACGCCGGTCGGCTACATATCGATGTACAAATGCGCTCCAAACCCCGGACTATGGGAGGGGGGCAATCTGCTGGTCGTTCCTGAACATGGCAGCAGTGATCTGGCATCGATGTTGATGCAGTATTACCTGCAACCGCAAAATCTGCCCGACCGGTTCAGTGATGGCGTTTTCGGCGAAGCGGTGTGCCACCATTATTTCACGCAACTGACCTGTGCCAAGTCCGGTTTTACGGACTGCGCCCTGGCTCTGGATCAGATGGATTCATCGAGTTTCAGGGAGCATCGGCCCGATTCTGATCGCGTGGCCTGTCTGTTCCAATTTATGGAGTATTCGGAACCGCATGAACCGGTATACCTACCGGAACGCTATGCTGCTATTCTGACCAACCTGCTGGCTCCCCTGCGTAAACGTAATTTCCGGCAATCAACAGCCCCATTACCGGATACCGGAGAGACCGAGCGAAAAGATGATTATTACGAGTCGGCAGGTACATGGCGGGTTTCGGTCAGCTCCAGCGGCAGTAACTGGGGGGGATTTCTGGATGACCTGCTGCATGAGGCCCGCAGGCGTCAGGTAAAGACCCTTCAGGTGATTTTATCGGCATCTTTGCCATATACCGGCGATGCCGTAGAATTGATGCGACAACGCGGTTTTTTCCTGGGAGGGATATTCCCGCGCTGGTTCGGCGCTGACGGCATTATGATGCAGCAGATGCTGGGCAAGGAGCCCGATTACGAAGGAGTAAAGCTCTACAGTGCTGCAGCAAAAACACTATTGGAGTTCATCCGGCAAGACCGGGGAATTTCAGGTTGATTCACCGGCACTCTATCCAGAGTGACTAAACTCATGAAAAAGGAGACGGGCAATGACAACAAGCGAGAAGGTATCTGAACTGATTATCAAGTTGAAAAAAGGGAAAGTATCGCAAGACGCTCTAAAGCCTGAAGCCAGGCTGCGTGAAGACCTCGGGCTGGATTCCCTTAACATGGCCGAGCTTTTGGTGCTTACAGAAGATACGTTCAAGATTTCGATCAGCCTGGCGGACGCACAGAACGCAAAAACCTTTGCCGATATAATTACCTGTGTGGATAAATACTGCGCTGCTTGACAAGTAGCATGCCCTTCTCCTCTGCCCTGACTGATCGGATCGGAGGAGAAGGGCTGTCAAAGGATTAGTAATGAATGACATGACACAGCCTGCCATCAGGAAAAAATCCGTGCATTTTACCCTTAACGGCAGTGCATTGAACATTGAAACACGGGCAGACCGGCGAGTAATCGACCTGCTGCGCGAAGACCTCGGGCTGACCGGTAGCAAGGAGGGGTGCGGCACCGGAGAATGCGGCGCATGCACGATCCTGGTGAATGGGGAAGCAAAGCTGGCCTGCCTGATGCTTGCAGTCCAGTTGGATGGAACTCGGGTAGAGACGGTGGAAGGTTTGGCGCAAACCCCGGACGGGCCGTTGCTCCAGCAGGCTTTTGTCGAGGAGGGAGCTGTTCAGTGCGGTTTCTGCATCCCCGGCATGGAGATGGCGGCCACAGCTCTGCTGAGAGACAATGACAATCCTTCACGCGATGCAATCCGGGAAGGACTTTCCGGCAATCTCTGCCGCTGCACCGGCTATGTCAAGATCGTTGACGCGGTCGAACGCGCGGCCCGTGATATCCGCTGCTGCCGGGAGGAACAATGAGAGCGGTACTGACACCCGGAAGCCTTGATGAGGTTTTTGATCTGCTGGAGCGGCATCCCGATGCCATGCCGGTTGCAGGGGGAACCGACCTGCTGGTCAGGTTGCGTAGTCAGGCGGGGCAGGATGACCGCCCCCTGATCCCGCTTGCCGACGTGAAGGAATTGCACGGCATCAGTAAGGATGGGACAACCCTCGCCATCGGCGCGGTAACAAGCTTCTCACGCATCATCGCCGATCCGCTGATTGCGGAACATGCGCCGCTGCTGGCCAAGGCCGCGCGAACCATTGGCGGTCCGGCGATCAGAAACATGGCCACCATCGGCGGCAATATTCGCACCGCCTCTCCGGCGGGAGATTCCCTGACGCCGCTCTATCTGCTGGAAGCAATGATCGAGATTGCTTCGCAACGGGGAAAACGTCTTCTGCCCATTGGAGAATTCATCATCGGACCCGGACAGACCGCGCTGTGTGGTGGCGAGATCATAACCCGCATCCTGTTGCAGCCGGGCGGATGTTTTCCCTGCCACTGTTTCGAAAAAACCGGACGCCGCAGATCAATGGCTATCGCCGTGACGAGCTTTGCCGGAATGGCCAGGCTTTCCGGCGAAGGGGTGATTGAAGAGGCCCGGTTTGCCTGGGGTAGCGTTGCTCCGACTGTGCTGCGCATTCCGGCGCTGGAGAAAGAACTGGCCGGTTCACGCCTTGATGACGGTACGATCCGGCATGCCGCGCAGATCGTCCGCGAGAGCGTAACTCCCATCAGCGATATCCGCGCAACGGCTGATTACCGCCGCAGCATAGCGGGCAACCTGCTTGCCCGGTTTCTGGAGGGTCTGCGTGGCTAATTTTTCCGGGCTGTTTACCGCTGGTTTTCTGTCGATCAATCTCCAGTTTGCCATGCTAGCGGCCATTGCGGCGCTCTTCTTTGCGTTTTCCGGTTATTTGCAGCAGTTGGGGATTACTCCGGCAACGACCGGCTTCATCATCAGCGCCGATGCGCTGGCTGCGTTGATCATCCAGCCGCTGATTTCCCCTCTGATTCATGTAGGTACGGCGCGCCGCTGGCTTTTAGGCGGTTCGCTGCTTTTGTCGGCGGCGCTTTTCATGCTGGCTCATGTTGCCTCTGTCCCACTGCTGGTGACGGCGCGCCTGGCGCAGGGAGCCGGGTTTATCTGTGTGCTCTCCTCGCTGACCACCATGATGATCCGCTTCATCCCGCCCGGCATGAGCGGCCGCGCCTTTGGCTGGCTCTCCATGGTGCGCATGATTCCCTACGCGATGATCCCGCTCCTGTTTGATCTTTTTGCAATCACCCCGTCTGCATTCGGCGGTCTTCTCATTGTGGCCGCTCTGACGGCGCTTGTCCCGGTAGTGGTGTTGCTGTTCCCCTTTTCGCGCCCGGCTGGAGGGGATGACAATTCCCGTCCGCCCGGCCTTACCGGCCTGTCCGCAAGCCTGCGCTCCCCTGCGGTTGTGTTGCTGCTGCTTTCTGCGCTGCTTTTTTTCTGCGGCTATTCCGCCATTTTCTTTTTCCTGAAGCAGTTTGGTCTGGATCTGGGAATAGCCAATACCAGCCTCTTCTTTACTGTGGCAACCCTGGTTATGATCGCTGTCCGGCTCTGTGGCGGGTGGCTTTTCGACCGCTGCAACAAAGCGCTGCTCTGCGCGTTTGGGCTGCTTCTGGCTGCGGTTTGCTATGCGCTGCTCCCTTTTTGCGCTTCCAGCCGGATGTTTTTTGTTCTGGCCGGATTTATCGGTCTTGGTTGGGGGGTATTGATGCCGCTCCAGGCCGCTGTCATGTTCGATATTTCACCCCCTTCCGTCCGGGCCATGAACCAGAATTTGCTCTTAGTCATGATGCAGGTGGGCTTCTTTATCGGGCCGTTCATCGGGGGGCAGTTGATTTCCCGCTCCGGGTATACCGCTCTCTTTGTCTCCGTTGCCGCAATAACGCTGGTGGCCGGGTTGCTGTTGCCCGGCATTAAACCGCTGGCTGCCGAAAGATAAAATTAAAATGATTACGGAACGATACGCAGTAAACGATAACGCACTGTACGAGGAAATCATTCGCCTGAGCCGGATCGGCAGCGCCTCGGCTTTGGCTACGGTGATCGAGAGCGCCGGTTCCTCGCCCCGCAAAACCGGCGCCAGGATGCTTGTCAGGGGTGACGGCTCCATCATGGGTAGTGTAGGCGGCGGGCGGGCGGAACAGGAGGTAATTGCGGCGGCTCTGATTATGATACGGGATGACAAGCCGCAGATCATGGAATTCGAACTTGTTGAACAGTACGGCTATGTATGCGGAGGTTCCATGCGTGTATACCTTGAACCGAACAGTATTGAGCACAGGCTGGTGATCATCGGCGCAGGTCATGTCGGAACATCTCTTACTGCCCTGGCCAGGTTCGCCGGTTTTCATGTCACGGTCATAGACGAGCGGAAGGAATACGCCTGTACGGAGCGGTTGCCCGAGGCGAACGAGATCATCGCTGTCCCTTCATCTGAAGCGTTAAGCCGGATTGACGTAAATCACGCCACGCAAATAGTCATTGCGACCCCCGGTTTCGAGCAGGATTTTGATGCCGTGCGAGCCGCTCTAAAGACCCCCGCCGCCTACATCGGGCTGATCGGCAGCAATCGAAAGAAAAAAGTTCTGGCCGATACTCTGGCACGGGAAGGCTTTGGGGGGGACGAAATAGCGCGAGTGACAATCCCGGCCGGACTTGCCATCAAGGCAGAAACGCCTCAGGAAATCGCGATCAGTATTATCGCCCAGTTGATCTCACAGAGGAGAGGAAATGGAGCCCAGGGTATCGGCACTAATGCTTGCGGCGGGTGCATCACGCCGAATGGGAACCTGCAAGCAACTGCTGCAACTCGGTGACAAGCCGGTAATCCTTCATTGCCTGGAAACGATCATGGCGTCGGGAGTCAATGAAGTGATCGTTGTAACCGGAGCCAACGGTGACGCCGTTGCGGCTGCGGTCGAACATCTCGCCGTGAAGCTTGTTCGCAACCCGGCCATTGATGGGGATATGGCAGGATCGGTCAGGATCGGGTTGACCGCTGTCAGTAGTGAAAGCAGCGGCGTGATGATCTGCCTGGCTGACCAGCCACTTATCACTGCATGCACCTGTCGGCAATTATTGAGACAGCACGCCGTCACTCCGGAGGAGATACTCATCCCGGTATTTGAAGGGAAAAAAGGACATCCGACCATCTTTCCTTACGGACTTTTGCATCCGTTTTCTGAGGATATGACATTACGCGACGTTGTCGGAAAAAATTCTCGGCGGGTACGGCTGATCGAAGTTTGCGACCATGGGGTGGCGCTGGATATGGATACCCCCTCGGATTATCAGGACATGCAGGAGTTTTGGGTACACAAAGAGAGCGCCATATAGATGATCTTGAAAGTCATGGGAGTAACTACATGTATTCTAATCTGAGTACCGCCTACCTTGGCATCAAGTTCCCAAACCCCTTTATCCTTGCCTCGGCACCACCAACCGCCACCGGTGATATGGTGCGGCGGGCCTTTGAAGCGGGCTGGGGCGGGGCGGTGGTCAAGACTCTCATCAACGAACCGGTGCATAACCTGCCCAACCGCTTTGCCGTCATCAGAAATGGCAACCGGATCACCGGTTTTGAAAACCTGGAACTATTGAGCGAACAGTCGCCTGACCAATGGTACCAGGATATTGCCACCATCAAGGCTGATTTTCCCCACTGCCCGATCATCGGCAGCATCATGGGCTGTGGCGTTTGTCACATCGCCTGCCGCGACGGCGGCTATCAGGCCATTCGCTGGAACCACCGTCTGCCGGAGATCGATCAGGCAACCTGCACCGCTTGTTCGTTGTGCAGCCAGGTCTGTCCGTCTGGGGCGATCAGTATGGGATGCAGAAATGAACGGAAAAAGCGGACATAGGTTTACCTTTTGCTTGTGTCCTTAATTTCAGGCAGCCAATGCAAGCGGCAGTGGTTCAATAACGGGTCTTGGTTTGTTTCTGGTCTGCCAGAGATCCCATTTTACCTGATTTGACATCCATGATTCCGGTGTTGTGTTGGTAAGCAGCGCAACTCGTATCGCCATGTCGGCAGTCATTGCTGTATGGCCGTTCAATAAGCGTGAAAGATGAGGGCGCGAAACACCCAGTCGGGCTGCTACTTCACCTACAGTCATCTCTGCGGGTAAAAACTCACGCAAGACTTCGCCCGGATGGGCTGGATTATGCATAATTGCCATGATTGTTTCTCCTTTAATGGTAATCCTGGTAATCTACCAGCACGGCGTTTTCTTCTTCAAATCTGAAGGTTATTCGCCAGTTGCCGTTAACAGTTATTGCCCAGTGTTCTTCCAGCGTTCCGCTCAGCTTGTGTAGCCGCCAACCAGGAGCATTCATATCTTGCGGGGATGCAGCATCGTCAAGACGTGTCAACTGAATACGGAGCCTTGTGGAATGGTTTGGCTGAATTCCAGCTTTTGAGCCTGTTTCAAAAAAGTTCTGAATACCTTTATGTCTGAAGCTCTTTATCATGCCTAAAGCGTAACCTGTTAGCTAACAGATGACAAGAATATTTCAGTCGGTACTGCTTACCACTGCGACCGTCTTGATTCCGGTCTTTAAAAATGCTGCCGGAAAACAGCCAACAGAGTAGGCAGCTGTAGGCATAAGTTGGCAGTGCCTGCTTCTTTAACCTGCTGATATTTATACAAACAGTCCTTGGCATGTATGCTGCAAATTGTATGGGCAAGTAAATAAAGCAGAGGAGGAAAAGCAGATGAAGAAAAAAAGCACGGCAGTAATCGGGATGGTGGTTTGTTTCATGATGATGACGTCTATGGCCTGGTCACTTGATATACCCGGCGTCCCCAACGGCACGGTCACTGACGGCAATCTGGTCTGGCTGAAGAACGCCAACTGTTTTGGCAAAAGGAACTGGAATGATGCCATGAGTGCTGCCGCAAGCCTTAAATCCGGCATGTGCGGTCTGACGGATGGCTCCAAAGTCGGTCAATGGCGTCTCCCCACTAAAGATCAGCTGGTAAGAAGATCAAAGAACAAGCAAGGATTCAACAACGTCCAGGCAGACTACTACTGGTCGTCCAGTACCGACGCAGGTTACAAGGCAAGCGCCTGGGACGTGAGCATGTACAGCGGCTACGTGAACAGCAACTATAAGGACGACAGCTACTACTACGTTTGGCCCGTTCGTGGCGGACAGTAGGCTATTTGATTCTTTGGCTATTTGGTCTGAATCGCGGATTGAGAAGGATTACCGGATTGAGAAGGAGTGTCTGTTGAGGCTAAAGATCATGGGAGTAATCAGATGAACACGGCTCTCTGTACCACCTACCTTGGCGTCCCGATCCAAAACCCCTTTATCCTGGCCTCGGCCCCGCCCACCGCCACTGGTGACATGGTGCGGCGGGCCTTTGAAGCTGGTTGGGGTGGGGCGGTGGTTAAGACTCTCATCCACGAACCGGTGCATAACCTGCCCAACCGTTTTGCCGTTATCAGAAACGGCGGCAGGATCACCGGTTTTGAAAACCTGGAACTATTGAGCGAACAGTCGCCTGACCAGTGGTACCAGGACATTGCCACCATCAAGGCTGATTTTCCCCACTGCCCGATCATCGGCAGCATTATGGGCAGTGCCGACTCGCCCGAGCAATGGCTCTCCCTGGCGCGGGGCTGTCAGGATGCCGGGGCGGATCTGCTGGAGCTTAATTTTTCCTGCCCCCACGGTTACCCGGAACGGGGGCGCGGGGCGGCCATCGGTCAGAACCCGGACATTGCGGCCCGTATAACCGGCTGGCTGACGAACTGTAAAGAAATAACCATCCCGATCATTCCCAAGCTGACCGCTGCGGTGGCCGATATCCGGCACATTGCCGAAGAGCTGGCCCAGGCCGGGGCTCACGGTTTCTGCGCCATCAACACCATCCCTTCGTTCTTCGGTTTTGACCTGCATACGCTACGGCCCAAGCCTGATATTGGCGGCATGACCAGTTATGGTGGCTACTCCGGACCGGGCATCAAACCGATCGCCCTGCGGGCGGTCAGTGAAATCTGCCAGTCACCCGGTCTGCCAGTGATGGCCAGTGGCGGCATTGCCAGCGGTTTTGACGCAGCAGAATTCATGCTGCTGGGAGCGCCGGTGGTGCAGGTGGGCACTGAAGTGATGCTGCGGGGATTCGGCCTGGTGGACAGGATGCAGCAGGAGTTGCGGGAGTTCATGGGCTGGCATGGCTTTAACACTCCGGCTGATTTCATTGGTCGTTGCAGAAAAAGCGCCATCAGCTTTGAAAAATTGTCCGGCGATTATGACTGTCGTCCCCGGTTGCTGGCGGAGCGCTGCACCGGCTGTGGCGCTTGTTACACCGCCTGCCGCGACGGCGGCTATCAGGCCATCCGTTGGAACCACAGTCTGCCGGAGATCGATCAGGCAGTCTGCACCGCTTGTTCGTTGTGCAGCCAGGTCTGTCCGTCTGGGGCGATCAGTATGGAATAGTAATGAAGGTGAAAACCGGCAATGACCGCTAACGATTCTTCTTTCAGAACGGAGTAAAATATGACCCACCATGTCACAAAATTTTTCATGAGGTTTCTGACGATTATGCTTTCTTTCATCATGTTTACTGCCTGTTCGTCCAATGATCCGCAACCTGCTGGAATAACTCCACTGACCGCCGAGGCGGTGGGACAGACGCCGCCGGTTGCCGAAAAGCGGGCGTTTTCTGTGGTTGCGCCAGGCGGTACACGCATGGACGAGTATTACTGGCTGAGGGATGATAGTCGCCAGGATCCCCAGATGCTCGCCTATCTGAACGCCGAGAACGCCTATACCGATGCGGTCATGGCACATCTGACCGGTTTCAAGGATCAACTCTACAAGGAAATGGTTGCCCGGCTGAAGCAGGATGATGCCACGGTGCCCTATCTCTACAAGGATTACTGGTACTACAGCCGTTATGAAGAGGGGAAGGAGTACCAGATTCATGCCCGCCGCAAGGGGAGCATGGATGCCCCTGAAGAGATCGTGCTCGACATTAATGAGCTTGCCAAAGGTTACAGCTATTACAGCATCGACAACTTCAAGATCAGCCCGAACCAGAAACTGTGTGCCTTTGTTGAAGACAGTGTCGGCCGTCGCCAGTACAAGCTGCGGATCAAGAACCTTGAGACCGGTGTGATAACCGACACGGGCGTTTCAGGCATATCCTACGGGATCGCCTGGGCAGCAGACAACGCAACCATCGTCTATGTCTGGAACGATCCGGAGACCCTGCTCAGCAAAAAGGTCAAATCTCACACAATCAACACCGATGCTTCCCTGGATCCGGTTGTCTACAACGAGCCTGACGATAGCTACTACATGGACGTTAGCCTGAGCCGTTCGGAAGAGTATATCTGCATCTATCTGGAGAGCACCCTGTCTGATGAACAACGCTGCGCTGATGTGAACAACCCAGGCCTGTTCAAGCTGATTGCCGAGCGCAAACCTGACTTCAAGTACCAGGCTAACCATCTGGACGGGCGCTGGGTGGTACGCACCAATTGGAATGCCTCAAATTTCAAGCTGATGACCTTTAGCGATGGCATCTGGAACGGGCGTGAGCAATGGACCGATCTTGTTGCGCACGATCAGGCGGTGCTGATCTCAAGCTTCGAGCTGTTCAATAACTTTATCGCCATTAACGAACGTTTTAATGGCCTGACCCGCATCCGGCTCCGTTCCAACGCAGGCGTTGAAACCATTGTCGCCGCAGACGAACCGGCATATCTGATGGAGCTGGATGTGAACCGCCAGCCGAATACGGATTGGGTGCGCTATAGCTATACCTCACTGACTACTCCTGCGACCATCTATGAACTGAACAGCATCAGTAAAGAGCGCCGCATGCTCAAGGAAACACCGGTGCTGGGCGGTTTTGACAAGCGCAACTACGTAACTGAGCGTCAGTGGGCCACTGCCGGTGACGGCACACTTGTGCCGGTGTCGCTGGTGTACCGCAAGGGGTTTGTAAAAAATGGCACCGCCGCGCTGTTGCAGTACGGCTATGGTTCCTACGGATCCAGCATGGAACCGTGGTTTAACCGCAACGTCATCAGCCTGCTTGATCGCGGCATGGTCTTTGCCATTGCCCATATCCGTGGTGGCCAGGAGATGGGCAGGCAGTGGTATGAGGATGGCAAACTGCTCAAAAAGAAAAACACCTTTACTGATTTTATCGATGTTACCAAGTATCTGGTGGGTCAGGGGTATGCTGCTCAGGATCGGGTAGCCGCCATGGGGGGCAGCGCCGGTGGTCTGCTGATGGGGGCCATCGCCAATATGGCACCATCAAGCTACCGCGTGATTGTGTCACAGGTGCCCTTCGTCGATATCGTCACCACAATGCTGGATGAATCCATTCCGCTAACCACCAACGAATTTGGGGAGTGGGGCAACCCGCAAGATCCGGTCTACTACAACTACATGCTGAGTTATTCCCCTTACGACCAATTACGAGCAACCTCCTATCCGGCGATGTATATCGGTACCGGCCTGTGGGACTCGCAGGTGCAGTACTGGGAACCGGCCAAATATGTTGCCCGCCTGCGTGAGCGGCGTACCGACAACAACCTGCTGGTGATGCGCACCCAGATGGAGGCAGGTCACGGAGGGAGTTCAGGCCGTTTTCAGCAGTATCTGGAGGCAGCGGAGTACTACTCGTTCATGATGAATCAGTTGGGATTGCGGGAATAAATTATCCATTATATCCTTAACGGCAGTTACTCACGCAACGCCGCTACGAACGCAGAAGAAGATTTTAGGGAGTTAAATAAAATGTCACTTCCATTGCAGCTAAAATTTGGATTCAGGCTTGAAGCCTGCCGGAATGACAAATAGCGGAAGATGGTCGCTAATCAGGAAATGATGATGTGCTGCGATATTTGAAGAATAGTCTCTAATACGGGCATAACTTCTGCATTCTGGCCAACACTCTGTTTGATGCGGTTGAGCGGTTCACGCGCGGGGGGGGCTGGTCAATTATGAGTTGGCCGACGAACCGAAAACCGAGGAAAGTAACCAGTATTGGGGGGGCATTTTGAACGTCACAGTACCACTTAATTTTTATGATTATTTGAAAAGAAGATGTGGCGGAATCTTCCCATATGTCGAGAAGGAAGTAGCTGCACTCAAAGAAGAAAATGCTATTGGGCCTTTCTCTGACCTGGCAGAATTTGCTATTTATTCCACTGATTATTTCCGAGAGGAGACTTTGGCGTATATCAAACATCGGCTTGCCATACCTATTGAGCGTTTTGGAGAGCAGAAGGTGATGGAGATGTTGCCAGAATTCCTAGGACGGGAACCTAAGGTAAAAAGAGACATTGAACATGCCGCTTATGCGTTAGAACTCAATTATGTCTCCGCAGTCAATTTTGAGTTTTTCGATAAGAAAACTTTTTACATAATGCCAAATCTTTATGAACACTTGGCGCAGACTTCGATTGATATGGATTGCAGCCTTGCAAGGCTGCCTTTTTTAAGCTGTCTTTTCGTTTATGACTCTTCGCAAGCCATTGACCTCCTGTATCAAATCGATGGAGATGCAGCAACTTCCTACAGCGGGGCAGTCAGTGTTTTTATTTCCGAAATAGTGTCGGAGGGAGAGCGTAATTTGCTGCTCTACATCGTCCACGCAGATATGAACAATGTGTATTGTGGCATAAAGCGACAGTTGCTCCTACGTGAAGGTTGGACACTTGAACAGGCATTGCGGACTGACTGGCTTAAAATCAACAATGAGAAAGTGAGTACAGGTGCTTTTTCAATCGAAGACGAAAAGTTTTACACATCAGGTCTCAACTTTTTCCGAAGCATCATCAACACAATCCTCTATCTCGGATCAAATGATGCTGACCTGGTTGAACAACTTTCCCCTCATCCGGCGATGGAAGAGCGGCTTACAAGGACAAAATCGCGTGATAAACGGAAGTATATAAAAGGAGAAATGAAGAAAATTTCTCATACCAACTACATTGTTGTCGGTCACGACACACCCAAACTACTACCCGGAAACGAGCATGATTTCCAGCAAAAAAGAAGGGAATTGAACATCAGATTTATCGTTCGTGGGCACTGGAGAAACCAGGTCTGTGGCCCCGAGAATTCTCTGCGTAGGCTCGTTTGGATAAAGCCGCATTATAAAGGGCCTGAAATTTCACAGGTGATAAAAAACCGACCGTATGTTGTCACTTGACGAATCTCAGTCATTCGGAAAGTAGCTGGAAAGTGGCCGACGGAACCGACCATTTATCAACTGTATGCCGCGTTTGTGCCGGAGAAGTAAACTGGTGGAGCAGTAAGGAAGAGCTGTAAAATGCGAAAAAGGCTCAAGAAAACTAACGACAAAGAGGTGTTATGATGGATTGTAGTATCAACTTGAAGGAAGGTTCACTTGCTGGCCTGTCTCTGGAGTTGAAGCAGGCATTGTCCAGAACGCTACGAGGATTCAACAGAAAAGAGATTGCGGATCAAGTCACCAAAATGACAGGTAAGAAATTGTCAAAAGCCATGCTGGATAAGATGGTGTCATCCAATCCGGATTACCAAGCTGACATCATGCAGATACAGGCAATATGTAAAATCACAGGTAATTTAGAACCATTCTCTGTAGGCCTTAGGGCTATTGGTGCGGAACTCATAAATTCTGAAGAGATGCAGATGCTGGAGCGAGTTAAAGCCGACTTAAATATCAACAGGACAACCTGAGTATACGCCCCAGAGGCAAAGATGAGATGCCAACAAGACAGTTGGACACCGCCAGCCCGAAAAGACTGGGCTTGCGGGTCAACTGCCAAGCCGTTGAATCAAAAAAAGGAGATTGAAATAAATGGATAATTTAAAATCCGCACTAAAAAATGTGGCCTCTTCCGCAGAATATGTGAGG